>NZ_CP133548.1:1242500-1842500 GCF_031198435.1 Pleionea litopenaei | reverse complement strand
CCTGCTGCTTTGACTTCTTGGTTTCTAATCGTTCTAGTCGTGAAAGCTCAAGCCGTTCAAGAACTTTCTGTCGAGTTAAGGCTCTCTCTTTCTCTTGGAGTGTTGTTTTAATTTGTTGAATTTCAGTTAAAAGATAAGAGCTTATTTCATTAACCTTCTCTGCGAGCTGGCTGTGAAGAGATAAGGGTGTGAATTTTCCTGAGGCTAAGTATTCAGCTGCTTCAGAAAACTTTAAGCCTTCAACACGCGCACCTGAGTAATTGACCAGAATGACGAGGTTTAAAGCTAAACTTCGCTCAATCACGCGGCATTGATAAGTTTGCTGATTCGTTCGATAAGTAAACCAGGTTCCGACACGACACTGCGCTGCGACTTTGCGTTGTTGTTCGTCATCAAGCTGATTATTTGATTGTGCCTCTGTTTCTATTGTAATCCAGTTATCACTCGTTTCTTGACCCTCTAGTATGCGAATGTGGAACGATTCGAGTTGATTCAAAAAGTGCTCCAAGATGTTGTCATCAATAGCAATACTTGAAAACATAGTTCGAATATTTTCTCTAAGCGGCATAATGAGTTTCGAAAAATGACTTTGAACATCTTCAAAAGTTCTTAATTTCAAGCTTTCGACTAACTGTTGTAGGAGTAGCTTGCCGTCATCCACTATTGGGTTTTCGTCTTCTTTCTTGAGTAAAGAAAGGTGGAATAATCGATGCCACTGTTCATTTATAAATCGATAGGCCCAATCGGGTACCTTTTCGCCTGCGGTGACTTGATTAATGATCGCTCGAGCAGTCAGAGATGCACTGGAGTTATGCGCTTGTTGCTGTTCAAATTGAATCACACGTTGTTCGAAGGCTCTAATGCTTTGTTGGAAACTCTGAAATGCGTTGGTCAGCGTGCGTTGTAATGGTAGCAGCTCTTCCTCGAGTTGAGTCTTTATAATATGTTGCTCAAATATCTCCGCAAATGTTTCAAGTAATTGTTCAAAGCTTCGACCCGATCGATTGTCGTAAGGCCTTAAGACCCGAGCCGTAAATTCAAGGATGGATTGAAACTCATAAAGATAACGCTGTGTTGAGAATTGTTGAATCCAAGTACGCAACGTCCATAATGAAAATGCTCTTAAAAATTTGGGGCTTTGTTCATGTAAGTGAGTGAGTGGTAGAATTTGAGCCGCTAGTTTATCAACGACACCGATAAAGGCCTCCAGAGGCGTTGAAAAGCAAAGAAGATTCTTTGAAGTCGTTGTATCGGTATTGTCTAAATCATTGATGGCAGCGCGCCAGAGCGATTGATTTTGGTAAACTTCTCCGAAGTGCGTTCGAAGGTCGTTAATATCATCTTGGCCTGTGCCTTCGACGATGCACGACAAATACTCTGCCAAAGGGTCATCTATACGACTAAACTCTGACTCCATTCCTTTAATTCTCCCTTGCTTTAGTTGCTCCTCAATGAACCATCAGACCAGCGTTGATACGGTCACTTTCTTATCTGCGCTGTGTACAAGCTAGCAAGCATTGTCAGAAAATACAATAGTGTCATTAATGGCTATCTTCTATCGTTTCTGTGGTGGTTTGATGATGTTATTGAAGCTGAGTCAATGTTTGCCATTGAGTTTCACTTTAAGTGCGGTTACCAAGTTTTTGTAGCGGCTGACTCTTTAAGGGAAAGCCGGCTTTTGGGCGACAAAAACAGACATGCTCGTTATTGCCACTGCGTATTGTTAGAGGGAGACAATCTACCGATATTGATGCAGCGAAGCCTGCAGAATTAGTCTATGCTTTAAGTTGCAGGTAAAGTGAGAGACGGATCTTAATATTAATGAAATCAGTTGCTTATAAAATTATTCTCATCTGGGTTGCTGCCGTGATGTTGGTTCTCTTTGGTGCTTACAAGGTTCAGAGTGGACGAGACTTGCAGCATCAGCAGCAGTTTCAAAGTTGGCTGAAAGTTCAGCAAGCTGAAATTGGTCGGCGTATCGCGGGCATCAACTTTACACCGGTTGAGGTCCGTCGAGATACCATGGGTGAACTTGCGTTGCTCGAAGATATCGTCGCGATTCAACTAGAAAGCAATGGTCGAGTTGTTGAGAATTATGGCGATGTGGCAGAGAGTTCTACAAGTAAACCTTGGTTACTTATCTACCATGTGCCGTTTAACGTGGGAACCGATAGCCTAGATACAGCTGAGCTCACGGTGTTTCTTGTTCCTCCAGAAGGTTCATTGCAAGGCGCGGAGTTTAGTGGCTTTACGTTACTTTTGGTTGTCATTGTTTTGGGAGCGATCGTAGGTACCTTTTATTGTTTGTCCCCGCTATTTCATTTAGAAGATAAAGCGGAGCAGATATTAACTGGAGACTTCGACCCTCAGCATTTTTCTCCGTCTGACGAACATCCCTTAACTTCTGAGTTAGCGATTAACTTACTGTTAAATGAACATCATTATAGTCGTCAGCAGCAGACAGAACTGTCTAATCGGTTACGTCGACATTCGTTTGTGGACTCATTAACAGGACTGGGCAACCGCGAATATTTCGATGCAGAATTAGAGGTTCACCTTACGGCTGATGAGAACGTCACTGGAGCCGTAGCTATTTTTTCATTTGAGCCTCTAATGGAGATTTATCATGAACAACGTGAGGCGTTTAGTTCGTTGATAGAACAAGTCGGTCAGCGATTCGTCGAACTTTCAAATGAAGAGGAGCTTTATTGGGTAGCTAGGCGGGATAATACTGATTTTGCGTGGCTTACACTTGAGAATGCTCCTGAAAAGGTGAATCGACAATGTGTTAAGTTAGTCAAAGATCTGGCTCGGAGTGTGTTTGATTCGACGGAGTTTAAACATCACTTTGTAGATGTTGGTGTGACTTTTTTCAAATCTGGAGACGCCGCCTACGATGTATTAGCGAGTGCCGATATGGCTTTGCGTAATGCACAGCTAGAGGGCGAAAATAAAGTTCATTTATACCAACCTGATCATCTTAGTAAAGATATGATAAAAGGCGGTGTGCGGTGGCGTAGCTTTTTACAGAAGAAACTTGATCAGCGAGAAGTCATTCTCTATTTTCAACCGCAAGTCAGTGATGAAAACCTTGAATATTCAAGTTTCGAAGTGCTTTCGAGAATGGAAGATAATGGAAAAATTATTCCTGCCTCCGTGTTTTTACCTATGGCGAGTCGCTGTGGTTTAGCATCAGAATTTGACCGATTAATTGTTGATAAAGTTATTAAGTCGCTATCGTTTGGAGAGCAGTTTGACGATGCAGAGTTATCGATTAATTTATTTTCTGACAGCATTCGTAATGAGAAGTTTATCTTATGGTTGGTGCAGCGGTTATCGAGTTTGCCAGAGTTAAGTGAACGACTCTTCTTTGAAGTCTCTGAGTTTTCAATTATGCGAGCCGATCAAAAGTTTCACTGGGCACTTGAGCAAATAGCCGATCTAGGGCCTCGATGGTGCGTTGAAAGTGTCGGATCGCCAAACGCCGATCTCTCTTACTTAAGAAAGTATCCTATTGACCGATTAAAAATTGGACATTCAATTGTTCGCCATATCGATCGACATCAAGACAAACAGCTGTTTGTACAAACATTAATAACTGCCGCTAATCAAGCCGGCGTTATGGTTTGGGCGGAAGGTGTTGAGAGTGACGAAGAGTGGGCGACATTACAAGAACTAGGCGTCACGGGTGGACAAGGGTATTTGTTTGGCATGCCGCAAGATCAGCTGTTGCTAAGTGACACAATTCGAGAAGAAGTATGATGGTTTGTAGGTGCTAGATAGAAAAAAAGCCCGCATTGCGGGCTTTTTTATACGATGGTTGTGATTAGAACTTTTGCTCTAAACCTAAACCTAACCAAGATTGGTCATTGTTATCGGCATCGTCAGACTTGGTGTAGAAAGCAAAAACTTTCGTTGCTTTACCTAGTTTTACGTCCCAACCGATTGAAGATACTTTCTTATCAACCGCAAGCTCGTCACTCTCACCAGTTTGCAACTTTAGAGTGTGATCACCGGCTTTATAAGCAACGCTGAATAACATACCTTCTTCGTCGATAGTGCCGTTGTCGTGCTCATTGTAAATAGCACCTAGACTGAAGCTACCGATTTTGTATTGAGTCGTGAATCGGGTAGTTGTCGTATCAATTCCTGAAACGTCATTGTCTTGTGCAATGGCAAAGAACCAATCATCGTTTGAGTATTCAACAGAAATCGATGACGCTGAACCAAAATCATTCTCGTCAGTTTCTGCCGCACCCTTTGATGGAGTCATGGTCGCTAATTTAATTTTTACACCACCAAATTTTGGAGAAGTGTATTGTGCAAAGTTGCTTGCACGAACTTCACCATTGAATAGTGTTTTGATGTCACCTTCGATGTCGTTGAATAAATCAACTTTGCCCTGTGCTTTTTTCAGCGGGCTGTCGTGACGACCAACGATAACTTCACCGAAGTTACCCGCTAATCCAACGATTTGGTTACGAGCTTTGATGTGATCATCAGAGCTGTCACCTTTATCGGTGGTATCAACTTGCCACTCTAATGAGTAAATGGCTTTTAAAGAATCTGATAATTTAGCTTTTCCTTTAAGACCGAAGCGCGAGTTGTTGCTCTTTACTTCGCTGCCGTCAAGTGAGCTGTCATCAGTCATTTGATAAGTAACGTTGATTTTACCATAGGGTGTTACGGTTGCTTCTTCAGCTAAAGCTGGGGCAGCCATACCTAATGCGACGGCTGTAGCAACCGCAGTTCTAATAAGTTTCATATTGTTCTCCCAGTTATAACATTCAATATCGTTTAATACCGAACTGGCGGCAATGATAGTTGAGTAATGTGACAGTTTTATTTCATATGTCATTTTTTTGTAGCAACTTGAGTTATTTTGGTCGCTACATCTAAAGTTTTTGCCAAGTCTAGACCAGCATTATGCTGAGGCTAGGCATATTTTCGCCGCTAATGAACGTCTTTGAGTCAGCCAAGTTTGGTCCCGAAGATACATCATTGGGTTAAAAATTAGACTAAAATGACATTTATGTCATAAATATGACAGGTTGCGCGCCATTCTACTCGATTCTGCGACGTAAGTTAAACTATTTGTTTTTTGAAAGTCTATTAAAAACAAAGAGATAGCATCATTTCGCGGTAAGCCTTTCTGAATATGACAGTTTGTCATATAACTGTCATGTTTGGGCTCTACAATAGCGGCATCTTGATAATAGGCCTAAATAGAAAAATTCGATGAATGATTTAAGTAACGACTACGAAGCCGTGAAAGATCGGGTTCGTGAATTACTCGATAAACAGACAGAGGGTGGTCACCACACGTTAAGACGGATTAAGGACGTGTTGGCGCGCCATAGTATTGCTATCGGTGGTGTGTCAGTCATTGTCGCCGTGGTGATGATTTTCTTCTATCTATTATATGTTGTATTTCCAATATTCCGCAGTGCTGAGGTGTTGCCGCAGCAAAGTTACCAAGTGGAAGCATCACAGCCACTCCTTTGGGGTATGGAGGAGTACGGAGAGGTTGCTTTTCGAATTGAAGCGGATGGTCAATTAAATTATTACTACGCACAGACCGGTGAAGCGATCAGTCAGTTGTCTTTGCCACTTGAAGATGACGAGCAAGTCACTCAAGCCGTTTTCGCCCATCGTGAAGAGTCTCTCGTGGCAGTCGCATTGTCGTCTGGCCGTGTACTTATGCCGAAATTAACCTTTAGCATCAGTTATCCGAATGATGTTCGCACCATTACGCCGGGTATTGAATATCCCTTTGGTGAAGACGGTTTGCAATTGATGGACTCATCGATCGAGTCTATAGCGGCAGCGAAAAGCGAAGAGTATTTCAGTATTGTCACTAGCGATGCTGAGCAGAACATTGCGTTCCAGCGCTTTGAGTTGCAAGAGTCTTTTCTCACCGATGGCGTACAGCTTGAGTTGTTGAGCGAACAAGCGTTGCAAGGAGATTTCGCGATTAAATATTTATTGCATGACCCAACCGGACACTGGGTTTATTTAATTGGCGTTAGTGGTGAATTACAAAGCTACTGGTTAGAAGGCGATGAACTGATTCCTAATGAGCGCCTATCGTTGGTAGCAAACACTGAACAAGTGACTGATGTAAAACTGTTGCTTGGCGGAATTTCACTTTTGGTTGGCGACAACACTGGCAAGGTAAGCCAATGGTTCCCTGTTCGTGATGATAACAATACTTATCGATTGAACCTTATTCGTTCGTTTGAGTTTGGCGATGCCGACATTAAAACAATAATTCCTGAAATTCGTCGTAAAGGTTTTTATGTTATTGACGCTGAAAATAACTTAGGCATTTTTTACACCACATCACATCGTGAAGTGCTATCGGAAAATATTGCCGAGTTGTCAGGCGAATCTCGACTTATTTTGAATCCTCGTACTAACCGCATGCTGATAGCTTCAGCAGACAAAGTTCATGTCTGGTCTATTGAAAATGAACATCCCGATCTTTCTTGGTCTGCTTTGTGGAGTAAAGTGTGGTACGAAAGTTACCCTGAACCTCAATATACTTGGCAGTCTTCGGCATCAACGACCGACTTTGAAGCTAAGTTTTCTTTAGTTCCACTGAGTTTCGGAACCTTGAAAGCGGCATTTTACGCAATGTTATTTGCAATGCCTCTCGCCATTTGCGGCGCTATTTTTACCGCTTACTTTATGGCTCCCAAAATGCGTTCGTCGGTGAAACCTGCGATTGAAATCATGGAAGCGTTACCTACGGTTATTTTGGGCTTTTTAGCTGGTTTGTGGTTAGCTCCCGTAATGGAAGAGAACCTGCCCGGCGTGTTTATGATATTGATACTCATGCCGCTCGCTATTGTTGGCTTTGGCCTGATTTGGCATTTTTTACCAAGCTCAGTCACTTCTCGAATTCCTGATGGTTGGCAAGCCGCATTATTGGTGCCTGTTGTTATTCTGATCGCATGGGGTTGTTTTGCTATCAGTTACCCAATGGAAAAAGTGTTGTTTGATGGCAACATGCGAGTATGGTTAGAGTCGATAGGAATCACTTACGATCAGCGCAACTCTTTAGTCGTTGGTATTGCAATGGGATTTGCCGTTATTCCTACTATTTTCTCAATTGCTGAAGATGCCATCTTTAGTGTGCCTAAGCATCTGTCGAACGGCTCACTAGCGTTAGGTGCTAGTCCATGGCAAACCTTAGTTCGTGTTGTCTTACCAACGGCAAGTCCTGGTATTTTCTCGGCGGTTATGATCGGTTTAGGGCGCGCAGTCGGAGAGACCATGATCGTATTAATGGCAACAGGTAATACGCCCATTATGGAAGCCAATATTTTTGAAGGCATGCGTACCTTGTCAGCGAACATTGCTGTCGAAATGCCAGAGTCAGAGGTTGGGTCATCGCATTACCGAGTACTCTTCTTAGCAGGCTTTGTGCTCTTTGTGTTTACTTTTGTGTTTAATACGTTAGCCGAAAATGTACGACACCGTTTACGTCGTAAATACGGCTCACTTTAATCTTTGAAATTAGGCAAGATCGATGAAAGATAAGTTTTTTAAATCTGGAGAACACTGGGTCTGGTTTAATGCTGGAGCCATCGCCATTTCATTGGTAATGGTGGTGAGTTTAGTATTATTCATTGCAGTTAAGGGCCTAAGTCATTTTTGGCCAGCAGATATCGTTGTGTTCGAGACACAATTGGCCGACGGCACAAAGCAACAAGCCATGGGTGAAATTTACGACGAAGAAACGCCAAAAGGTCAAGACCCTGCCGTTGCTAAGCAAATTTTGTTGAAAACCGGTAACCGAGACCTGTATGGCTTAGACTTTCGTTGGCTGAAAGCGAAAGACGTGGTTGGTCAATCGAGTCGCGATGATGTGTTAGTGATTGAGCGTCGAGAGTGGGGAAATTTTTACGGTTTTCTTACTGCGGTTGAGTTGGACGGAAAAACCTACACCGAGAAAGATCCTGAATTCTTCTCAATGATGGAAAATGCCATCGACCGAGCGACAAATATCTACAGCGAAATTAAAGATATTGAGAAAGACGACATTGGCTCGATCAATTACGATTTAGAACAGTTGCGTTTAGAACGCCGCCGTTTGCAACTAGAAGATAAAGATACGCCAGAAGCCATTGCTGAAATTCGCAAGCAAGAAGAAGCGCTGAAAGCTGAGTTCGAAGTGCAGCAAGCGAAAATGAATGAGCTCTACCGCGATGCTAACCGTGATTCTTTGCAAGTCGTTTCGATTGACGATAAAGCGCTCACGATAAAAGCCAGTAATATTGTTATGGCGTATCAGCCAAATGCGATGGGATTTTTTGCAAAGGTCGGTCATTACTTTAGTAAAGTCGGAGAGTTTATCTTCGATGAACCACGAGAAGCCAATACCGAAGGTGGCGTTTTTCCAGCTATCTTCGGAACCGTAATGATGGTTATATTAATGTCTATTATGGTCACTCCGTTTGGCGTTGTTGCAGCCGTTTATTTGCACGAATATGCCAAGCAAGGGTTTGTAACGCGCTTGATTCGTATTGCGGTGAATAACTTAGCGGGCGTGCCATCGATTGTATACGGAGTATTTGGTTTAGGTTTTTTCGTCTACTTTTTAGGTGGAAGTATCGATGACTTATTTTACCCTGAAGCTAAGCCTGCGCCGACTTTTGGAACCTCGGGTTTGTTATGGGCTTCCATAACCCTCGCGCTTTTAACCTTGCCTGTTGTGATTGTATCGACGGAAGAGGGCTTGTCACGAATTCCCAAGTCCATTCGAGAAGGCAGTCTCGCATTAGGCGCGACAAAAATTGAAACCTTATGGCGAACTGTTTTGCCAATGGCGAGCCCTGCAATGATGACCGGATTAATTCTAGCTATTGCCCGTGCCGCCGGAGAAGTGGCGCCGCTTATGTTGGTCGGTGTTGTAAAGCTTGCGCCGACGCTACCGGTTGATGGCAACCTGCCGTTTATCCACCTAGAGCGTAAGTTTATGCACTTAGGTTTCCATATTTATGATGTGGGTTTTCAAAGCCCGAATGTTGAGGCCGCGCGTCCATTGGTATTTGCGACAGCCTTCTTATTGGTATTGGTCATTATTTTATTGAACATTACTGCGATTAAAATTCGTAACCGTCTTCGTGAAAAATACAAGTCACTCGAGCACTAAGCTTGTATCGACTGTGAATATAACTGGGTAACATTATGACAGCTGAAATGAAACTAGATCTGACACGAGAAACCTCTAATAGCGGTTTAAACCTCGATGCATTGAAAGATGAGAAAATCACGCTTGAAGTTGAAAACTTGAACTTGTATTACGCACAGAAGCAAGCGTTACATGATATTAATCTTCACATTCCTGAGAAAAAAGTAACTGCGTTTATCGGCCCGAGTGGTTGTGGTAAATCAACATTGTTACGTTGTTTCAACCGAATGAATGATTTGGTCGATATCGCCCGAGTTGAAGGTGCGATTAAATTAAATGGTACTAACATTTATGGCCCAGATATCAATGTTGCCGATTTGCGACGAAATGTTGGTATGGTGTTCCAGAAGCCAAATCCATTTCCGAAGTCTATTTACGAGAACGTAGCTTATGGTTTGCGCTTGCAAGGCATTAATAAACGAAGTGTATTAGATGAAGTGGTTGAGTGGGCTCTCAAAGGTGCAGCACTTTGGGATGAAGTAAAAGATCGTCTCGATGATAACGCATTGGGTATGTCTGGTGGTCAGCAACAACGTTTAGTGATTGCGCGCTCAATTGCCGTGCAACCAGAAGTATTATTGCTCGATGAGCCTGCCTCGGCGTTAGATCCTATTTCAACGCTTAAAATCGAAGAATTGATTCATGATCTAAAAGATCAGTACACCATTGTTATTGTCACACATAACATGCAACAAGCAGCTCGTGTATCCGATTACACTGCGTTTATGTATATGGGTGACATGGTTGAGTTTGATAAAACCGATACTATTTTTACGAACCCAAGTAAAAAGAAAACCGAAGATTATATTACTGGACGTTACGGTTAATTGACGTCAGCTTTTCAGAATTTGGAAAAGTATTGCAGAAATTGGCAAAGTATTACAGAAATTGGGAAAGTGTCACACGAGTGAAACATATTAAAGGTATATGACTATGATGGAAAAAGGGCAGTTTACAAAACACATCTCGCAACAGTTCAATGAAGAACTGGAGAATGTACGTCAACGCGTTTTAACCATGGGCGGAATGGTCGAAGAGCAAATCGAAAGAGCGATGGAAGCTTTAGAGAATCTCGACCCTGAGCTGTCAAAAGAAATCATTGAGCGTGATGAAAAAGTTAACGCTTACGAAGTAAGCATTGACGAAGAATGCACACGTATTTTAGCAAAGCGTCAACCAGCAGCCGGTGATTTACGTCTGGTGGTAGCAATTATCAAAACCATTACTGATTTAGAGCGAATTGGTGATGAAGCAGAAAAGATTGCACGCATGGCTAACCATATTGCTTTAGACATGGATAATTTTATGCCGTCGAAAAAGCAGTTTGGAGCAGTGGTTCATCTTGGCAACCATGTGAGAAACATGTTGAATGAAGCGCTAGACGCATTTGCACGTTTGGATGTTGATGCCGCATTGAAAGTGGCTCATAAGGAGAAAACAGCAGATAAGGAATACAATGCGATTACTCGTCAATTAATTACTTATATGATGGAGGACCCTCGTAGTATTTCTTCTGCGCTAGACGTAATGTGGTCTGCCCGAGCACTGGAACGTATTGGTGATCACGCTCGTAACATTTGCGAGTATGTGATTTATTTAGTGGAAGGAAAAGATGTGCGACATGTGAGCTTAGAAGAGATGAAACAGCTCGCACAAAAAAAATAATTTTCCTGCCGCGTCGAATTAGGACATAAAGCAAAGGGTTAGGTTATGAGCGCAACAATCATGGTCGTCGAAGACGAAAGAGATATTCGAGAAATGTTAGTATTCTCGCTAGAACAAGCGGGCTACTCAACATTACAAGCAGGTACGGCAGAAAAAGCGCTGTCGTTGTTGCAAGAAGAAACCATTCCTGACCTTTTGCTAGTCGACTGGATGCTACCTGGTGCTTCGGGCATTGAAATGACCCGCAAGGTCAAAAAGAATACTTTGTTCAAAGAAGTTCCGGTGATCATGCTAACGGCGCGCGGTGAAGAAGATGATCGAATAAAAGGACTAGATGCTGGTGCTGATGACTATGTCGTTAAGCCCTTTTCGCCACGAGAACTGATGGCGCGCATTCGAGCGGTGCTTCGTCGTGCTGATCCTAATGTGACCCAAGAGCGATTAATCGAGTCTGGCCGTCTTAAAATGGATACCGCCGGTCATCGTGTGTCGGTTGATGGCCAAACCATTAAAATGGGGCCGACCGAATATAAGCTACTATTATTCTTTTTAGAGCACCAAGAACGAGTGTTTACTCGTGGGCAATTATTAGACTCTGTTTGGGGGCATCAAGTGATTGTAGAAGAGCGAACGGTTGATGTTCATATTCGACGACTGCGAAAAGCGCTGGCTCCATTTGGAATTGAAAATTACGTTCAAACAGTACGCGGTGCTGGATATCGATTCTCACATCGAGGTTAAGAACTTGATTGCTCAACCTAGGACGGAAGTATGAGTAGTTTTCGCTATTGGGGCGTAGAAATCTGGTTCGTATCTATGGTCACGATTGTGGCCATTATCATTGGATTGTTTACTGGCTACACCGGCGAAATACTGTTTGTAATGACTGCCAGTTACCTAGCATGGCACTTGAGACAAATCTATCGACTTAAACGCTGGTTAACGACGTCTCGAGATCTCTATCCTCCCGATTCAGAAGGCATCTGGAGTGATATTTTTCACTCGATCTATTTATTGCAAAAGCGCAATCGAAAATCGAAAAAACGACTTACTCGAATTCTCAGTGAGTTTCGATCATCGACGGCGGCTCTGCCTGACGGCGCGATTGTTCTCGGAGAAATGACTGAGATCATCTGGTTTAATAAATCTGCTGAGAACTTGATAGGGCTGAATGTTCGTAAGGATATTGGCCAACGAATTACCAATTTGATTCGTAATCCGCGTTTTGTCAGTTATTTAGAACACGGAGATTATACTCTTCCCGTCGAGGTTACCTCTCCAATCGATGACGATATAAAGCTAAGTTTGCGACTAACTGAGTACAATAAAAATCAGCGATTATTAATGGTTCGCAATATTACCCGCCTCTATCAGTTAGAAAAAATTCGCCAAGACTTTGTCGCGAATGTGTCGCACGAATTGCGAACTCCGTTAACGGTCGTTAATGGTTATGTCGAAATATTTTCAGATTCTAAAGAACAATTACCGACTTTTTTCCACCGGCCAGTTGATCAAATGGGACAACAAGTTCTGCGCATGCGTTCGTTGGTTGACGATCTGTTAACGCTTTCTAAGCTAGAAAGTGGTGATGAACCCGTTCGTGAAGTCTCTGTCTCACCGAGCATGATTTTAAAACGCATTGTTGAAGAAGCTAAAGCACTCAGTGAAGGTAAGCATAAAATCACCTTCGACAGTGATAACGATGCCATTATTAAAGGCAATGAAAAAGAATTGCACAGTGCCTTTTCAAATTTAATATTCAATGCGGTTCGATACACTCCAAAGGGTGGCCAAATAAAAGTAACTTGGCACCAGTTGGACGATGGTTTCCGAATGGCTGTTGAAGACAATGGGCCAGGTATTGATGCCGTCCATCTACCTCGTCTAACCGAACGATTCTATCGTATTGATGATGGTCGCGATCGGTCGGTCGGAGGCACTGGCTTAGGGCTCGCGATTGTGAAGCATATTTTAGAGCGTCATGGAACGAGACTTCAAATAACCAGCGAAGTAGGGCGCGGCAGCTGTTTTTATTGCGACTTCAAGGCTGTCAAATAACTGCTACATTATTGTCATTTAGGGCGCGTTTTCTGTCGCGCCATAGTTATCTAACTTATTGATAACTAATAATAAAATATAAATTTTTCAATTGTCATAAAATCGCAATAATTACCCTCTACCATGTCCACTATCCAAATTATGGGTATTTCAATATATAAGTGAAGATTGGGAGAGTATGATGAAACTTCTTAAGCATATCGCTGCAATGGCTACTTTGTCTGCAGCAATTATCAGCAACCCACTGGCTGCTAACAAAGTGGACGAAAACTTACCGACTTATGAAAAGACCAGCGGTGTTTCAGGAAACCTATCGTCAGTAGGTTCTGACACTTTGGCGAACTTAATGACCTTGTGGCAAGAAGAGTTCAAGCGTTTGTATCCAAACGTGAACATTCAAATTCAAGCGGCGGGTTCTTCAACTGCACCACCTGCGTTAACTCAAGGCACGGCAAACTTAGGTCCTATGAGTCGTAAAATGAAATCGAAAGAAATGGCTGCGTTTGAAGAGAAGCATGGTTACAAGCCAGTTGCTATTCCTGTAGCTATCGATGCATTAGCGGTTTACGTGAACAAAGACAACCCAATCAAAGGGTTAACCATCCCACAAGTTGATGCGATTTTCTCTTCAACTCGCAAATGTAAAGCGGATGGCGACATTTCTAGCTGGAATGGCGTTGGCGTAGATGGTTTAGGTGATATTCAATTGTTCGGTCGTAACTCAGTGTCTGGAACTTATGGTTACTTCAAAAGCAAAGCTTTGTGTAAAGGTGACTTTAAAAACAGCGTAAACGAGCAACCGGGTTCTGCTGCTGTTGTTCAGGCCATCAGCCAATCTAAAAACGCAATCGGTTATTCAGGTATCGGTTACGTGACTTCAGGTGTTCGTTTAGTTCCTTTAGCGAAAAAAGAAGGTGACGAGTTTGTTGCTGCAACACCAGAGAACGTACTAAATGGAACTTTCCCATTAAGCCGTTACTTGTACATCTACATCAACAAGAACCCTAACAAGCCTTTGTCTCCACTTGAGCGTGAGTTCTTGAAAATGGTTCTTTCTAAGAAAGGTCAAGAAGTGGTTGTTAAAGATGGATACGTTCCTCTTCCTGCAGCAACAGCTGAGAAAGTTTTAAAAATGCTTGATTAGATTTTTGGAATAGTTTTCTGGTTGATTAGGATTTAAGTTTACACGGATGCTTAAAGCCCACTTTATTAAGAGGGCTTTTTTTATTTTCGCCAAAGATTCTTATATTGTTGTTCGAATTTATCGGCGGTTACATTGAAACTCTTGAAAGTGCCCTCATTGCTGCGAATAGTTTGCTCAAGCACAATACCGGCGTAATGTTCTAGGCTTAAGTGATATTGATATGCAAGCCAAGTAAGGTGTTTTGTATTTGCGAAAAGGGAGTCTGAATTAAGGGCCTTAGGATTATCTTCTTTTACATTTGCTGTAACATCAAAACTACGCTCAAACGCTTTTATTAAAGTTCCATCGACATTATCGTCTTTAGCTTGTTCTTCGATCCCGCAAGTTGTCTTATTCATTGTAATTCCTCAGTGCTATTTTCAATGTTATCGCTGATTTGAAAGTTATGAGTAAACGGAATCGATAGATATTGAGCGCCTTAATAGCTCAACTTACTCATCGCATTAGGTTGATACTAGATTCCTCCTTAATAAACAGAGTTATAAATAATTCTATAAACAATCTAAACGATCAGTCATTTACAAGAATAATTAACAAGTGTCTTTAATAAAAGTTTTTAACAAGAGCCATTAATAAGAGACTATTAATAATAGTTATAAGCAAAAATTGAGCCTGACTTATACGCCATTAAACAAGGTGGCTACTTGTATTTAGAGTGTTGAATTGCTTCTAATTGATGCATTTGACAATAAGTGGATATTCAAACGCACCAAAAAGGGCTGCTAGCAAGATGTTAGAAACTCGCGATCCTCTTCGAGGAGAGAACCATTAATGGGCCGAGCCACTAAACATTCTAGAATCAAGAAAAAAGATCAAGAAAGAATGATTGACGTGATCATTTTAGCGGCTTCGTCGAGGTTTTGCTCTAGAGAGACGCCGGAAGATTTTCTTGGTTTGAAGCTGTGATCACCGTCTTTTATCCAATGCAAATGGATTGAACGTTCAAGTCGATAGCGATTAACTTCGATTTGTGTGCCAAAAGTGTCGCGCTCTCCTTGGAGAATATGCAAAGGTTTCTTAAGGTTACAGAGATGATCGGTTCGTAACTTGTCAGGCTTTCCAGGAGGATGAAAGGGATAGCCAAGAGCAATCACACCAGCGATTTTAGGGTGGTCAATAAGATGAGTCGCGACACGTCCTCCCATAGACTTTCCGCCAATCCAAAGAGGTCGCTGTATCTGAGTGCCGATTGACTCGATGATTTCTTGGTAACTGCTGATCAAGGTGGGCAAAGCCGTCGGAGGTCGCCGACGTTGCTCTTCCACCATCTGCTGCATATAAGGAAAGTTGAAGCGAATCGGATCGATAGGTGTGTCGATAAGTCGCTCACGAACGCCTTGCATAAAGTCTGAATGGGCTCCGGCCCCCGCACCATGTGCGAGCAATAATGTGACTTTTTTACCTAGATTGGGGGAATCAAAGGGTGACATAATATCTCTTAAGGCAATAAAAAATGAATTTCTATCCTGTTATCCGCAGTTTTAGACCGAATATCGCGGAAATTTAGGGACTTTTGGCAGGTGCAGTTTACAATGGAAAGACTAGAGTGGTAAGTAGTATCGAAACAGAGAGGTTTCTCACTACCAGTCTGGTTTGTTGTTTCACAGAGGGAATGTGCAATGAGTAAGACGCCAAATGCGTTTTTCACAGATATGAATGGCGAACGTTGCTATGTTGGCCCGGAGCGTCGTATCGATCGTCGCCGGACTAACAATAATCGTCGGCTGGAGCACTTATTAAGCGATTTCGGTTTAGACCGCAGAATTGGTCGTGATCGTCGCAAGCGCAATACGTCTTGGCTGATTATGTCCCAAGTCGCTAACTCGTAGCGACACCGTTTTTTTGCAACCATCGGCTGTCGCTGAGGCGGCTTTGTCTGCTCTAAAAAATGTCCCTTTCAAATTATGATCACCTCCCTTTGCTTGTACCTCGAATGGTAATTCGGTGCCCATAAAACTTAATTTACCCTCTGGGCTTTTACCGGTTGTTCCGACTGAGACGCATCGGAGCGATCGCGACGTCTCCGAAGAACAGAGGTGGAGTCAGCGCTTTCGTTCGCTCGATGTGCAGCTATTGATCAAAAGAGATGATTGTATTCACCCAGTTATTTCCGGAAACAAGGCGCGAAAGCTGATTCATTTCATGGATCGCGCTGAACAAGTGCCGCCGCAAGGTGTCGTGACCATGGGCGGGAATCGTTCTAACTTTCTGCATGCCCTTGGTTATTTCTGTTTCGAGCAAGGAATTCCTTTAAAGGTCTACATACGCGGGCATCGACCCAAAGTACTTCATCGTACCTTGAGTGACTTAACACAATGGCAGGTGGACCTTGAGTTTATCGACAAGGAGCATTTCAGCAATCTTCGGGAGCGAGCTCCCGTTTTAGATGGTAAATATCGTGATTGGATTTGGCTACCCGAAGGGGGAAGCAATTTAGATGCGGTTCTAGGCATAGAGGCCGCTATTTTTGAGCTCGATTGGGAGCCTAACTATATCTTTGTTCCTGTGGGTACCGGAGCGACGGCTTTAGGCTTAGCGTTAGGTTGTGCGTCGCGAGGATGGTCGACTAAAGTCATTGGAATAGTAGCGTTGAAGGGCGCCCATCAATTAGACGAACAACTGCAACATTGGGCACAAAGGTTAAATAGACATCTTCCGGTTAATTTACACTTAGATCATCGCTTTTGTGGGCGAGGCTTTGGAAAAATTGACCAAAAATTAATCGACGATCAGCGGCAATTCGAAACACTACTCGGTTGCCCGCTTGAACCAGTCTACAGTGTCAAAGCCCTGCGAGGATTGCATTTTTGGCTGTGTGAAGAGTTGATTGCAAAAGGAAGTCGGATAATCTATTGGCATACCGGAGGATTGCAAGGAAATTCGACGCAGTTATTGGATTAATCGGTTGCGCTGGCATACACTTTTAGCATAACCGGAAACAACACAACAATTGAAGAAGTCTATTAAAAAGGTTTCCATGCGAGTCGCGATCACTGTTCATCAATTTTGTCTGCATACTTACGTCGTTCTGTTTGTATTATTGAGCGCTACAGCCGCTCACGCCTATGAGTTTAACTTTCAAAAAGAAATTATCGGTGTAGAAACAGGGTTGCCGCAATCGACGGTTCGAGGAATTACTCAAGACCGTCATGGACTCATGTATTTTGCAACCGATGACGGAGTATCACAATACAACGGTGTCACTCATCGACGCATTCATACAGGAACGGATCAAGACCGCAACCTTTTTAGCTTTTCAGATGTCTGCCACCTAAATGATTTCTTAATTGCGCCATCCTTCGATGGTGGCTTTCTTATTTACTCAGTGTTAACTGAAGACTCAACGGAACACTATTTAAGTGAACTGTTTAATGCCACCGCTGGCACACAGGTAGTTGATTGTGAAAGCGATGCAAAGACCGGGCTAGTTTGGTTGGTGACCGAGAAAGGTTTATTTTCAATTCGACCCAATTCCGTGACTGAGGTGGATGTCGTTGGAACCTACTGGTTGTCAAATGAAGGTTTCCCTAATCATCGAATCAACCGAGTTGTAAAGCATCGCAATATGCTTTACCTAGCTACGAATAAAGGGATGTTGCTGTACGATTTTGGGCAATTGGTCTCATTGCCGCTTGAAAATCTCGGAGAAGTGAATGTTAAAGACATTCTTTTTGAGTCAGATGAATTTTTATGGGTCTTACTTGAGCATGGTGTCGCTAAATATCAATTAGAAGATTTAACCTGGCGGTTAAAAGATATGCCGCTTTTGCATAAACTCAATCGAGAGCTTTTACCCGAGAAAAATAGCCGGGTTTATATAACGGATAAAGGGGACATTTGGGTTTCTACTGAGACCAAGGGGATGTTTGTTTTAAGCACGACAACTAATAAATTACTTCACTTACATCGCAACAGTAACGACTATCAAATACCCGACAACCATATCGTTTCTATTTTTCAGTCAAAAGATGGCGTGGTCTGGCTAGGTAGTTGGCTAAGTGGCGTTATTAAGCTTAAATTTCCAATGCCAGGGATCAATCGGATCACTGAATTTAAGCTCGCCGATAAGTCAGTTGAGGTACCTAGTATTCGAAGTATTTTTCAAGACGAAAAAGATAACTGGTGGATTGGCACTGACAGTGACGGAATTCTTGTTGCCGATAGTTTAGCCGGTACCTTTCAGCAATTTGATCGAGATGCCGACGTAAACTTACCGTCTGATAGCATCAGAACATTTTATCAATTATCAGACGGCAGAATGCTCGTCGGAACTGAAAATGGCTTGGGTTATTTCGATCCTTCAAGTGGGTATCAGGTATTAACAGATGCCACGACACCCGCTGTGGTTGATAGCTTAAAGGCCGATAGTAATATCAGCAATAAAGTCGCAATGTTAGCGAATAGAAGTCAAGTTCAATCAGACGTTGAAGGCGATCCCAATCAAACGGTTTCTCAATCTTTAGTCGTGGGTAGTCGTATTCGCAGTGTGCTTGAAGATAAGGCTAAACGTCTTTGGATAGGCACCTACGATAGAGGATTGTTCTATTATTCTTTCCATGAAAATCGATTCTATCATGTTCCATTACTGGGCAATGGTATTTACGATAAAGTGTCCTTGTTAACCAGCGACAATCCTAATCAACTATGGGTTGCAACGGATAATGCCGGAATGTTTGTTATCGACTTGAATCGAATGGTGATTACCGAACATTTTCATGCCGAAAAACGGGCCCGTCTTCGAGCGCCTGGAAACTCGGTATGGAGTCTTTTGAAAGATAATGATCGTGAATTGTGGTTAGGAACTTATGGCCAAGGGTTAGGGCGTCTAAATTTAACCACTAAAATATTTGATTACTTTGATGTGAGCAGTGGGTTACCCAACGATGTTATCTATTCCATTTTGCCAGATGAACAGAATCATTTATGGATGTCGACCAACCGCGGTATCGCTCGTTTTGATCGTGATACTTTCAACGTTGCTTCTTATTTTAAAGTGCATGGCTTACCACATGACGAGTTTAATTCTGGCGCATACTTTAGGTCAAAATTAGGTTCTTTGTTATTTGGTACGGTCAAAGGTATCGTTCATCTGTCGCCTAAAAAACTGAATGATAATCAACCAAGTTATGAAGCCTTAATTGACGATATCTTAGTCAACGGAATTAGTATTCACGATAAACAAGCCGATGCCGAAGTGAGAGGCTTTTACTTCAAGCCAACTCTGGTTGAAGTGGGGAATAATTTTCAAAAGCTGCAATTTTCTTTTGCGACGAATGAGTATCGAGAGCTGGCTCTAAATGAGTTTCGTTTTAGGCTGCTAGGGTTTGAAGATCAATGGCAGTATGTTGAAAGCAGTAATCGTAATATCAGTTACTCTAATTTAAGTCCCGGCGACTATCGTTTAGAACTGCAAGTTAAATCGACGAACGGCATTTGGAGTACTGTGGCAACAACCGTCGATATTCAGTTACTTCCTCCTTGGTATGCCTCTGGATGGGCTTATGTCGGATATGTGTTGCTTTTCATTAGTGTTTTATTGGGGAGCATAGAGTTATTTAATCGTTACCGTCGACGTAACAGTGAAATGCTTCAGCGTTTGCATTATATGGTTGAGCATCGCACCCAAGAGCTAAAATCTAAGAACGAACAACTCGAGCAACTTAACTCTGAATTGCAAAATGCTAATGAAAAGTTAGAAAAAGTCAGTATGACAGACGCCTTAACTGGCTTAGGCAATCGCCGAATGTTGTATCAATTCTTAGAGCGCGACATTGGCGATGTTAACCGAGCCTACATTAGCCTAGATTCAAACTTCGAAAATCTAAAAGAAGTTCAAAATCACGACTTACTTATTTTCTTAATCGATATAGATCACTTTAAAGATATCAATGATCAGTATGGCCATGCAGTTGGTGACAAACTTCTGATAGAAATAAGCCAAATTCTCACTAAGATAAGCCGCGAAGGGGACTTGGTTATTCGTTACGGCGGAGAAGAGTTTCTTTTATTGATGCGTGATACATCACGCAGCGAAGGAGATTATATCGCTCAAAGGTTGTTGGATTCGTTTCGAAGTCATAAGTTTCGAGTGAACCAAGATAGCAATATTATCATTACCTGTTCGGTTGGGTATGCGCCTTATCCATTTTCGAGCTTTTATCCATCGCAGTTGCTTCCTGAGCAAGTGATACAAATTGCTGACCTTTGCCTATACACGGCTAAATCGAGTGGTCGCGATTGCAGTGTTGGCTTAGTGGGGCATTATTCAGAAAAAGAAGTCACTATTTCAGAAGTGATGAATGAACCTGAGCTGTTAATTAAAAATGGTTTGCTTGATATTTATTCTTCACTCGACTTCGCTAAATTGAAATGGCAAAGTAAAGAGCAAGTCTGATCAATGATCAGACTTGGCCGGAACTAGCAAAGTATAATCGAGTTCAAGTACTTGAGAGTCGATTAACGATTTCGGCTCTTCAATAAATTGACTTATTTGTTCAGCAGTCACATTTTTTAAGCCGTAGGTTTTCACTCTCAGCCATCCAATGTCGTTGCGTTGCTCGATGTTCCCGAGATCAATAATCTGACTCACACTGTACAATGTGTCGCCTGCAAAACTAGGAGCGGTGTGGCTGCCTCCATTGATCGCTGCGAGCCATAATCCATTGGCTAAACCATTATGGGCTAACGCTCGACAAATCGACATAACATGACCGCCATAAACTAAGGGTTGTTTATGTCGCTCTTGCTGCATCGCAAATGCATCAAAGTGAACTTTGGCATTGTTTTGATACAGTCGGGTTGCCAGTGAGTGATCGGAGGGATTGATGGTCATTCCATCAACATGATTGATCCATTCGCCACTCTGGTAGTCATTTAATAGGTAAGGAGAAGAAGTCCATTGCGGATTAAAGTGACTGAAATCTAATCCTGAAGGGATATGTTCGCCAGTGATAGCCACAGTACGAGCTAAATCAGGAAGTGAGTCAACTCCGGTTGGAGAGCTAGGCACTTTTTTATGCACCATCACCCAGCGCTTCCAGCTTACTACGACTTTATCATGTTGATTCTTAGCCACCGAGTGAACATAAACAATGCCTGTTTTGCCATTGCTGTTTTCTTTTAAACCGATAACTGTCGACTCCACTGATAAGGTATCACCAACAAAACAGGGGGTTAAAAATTGACATTCAGCGTACCCAAGATTCGCGACGGCATTTAAAGAAATATCAGGAACGGTTTTTCCAAAAGCGATATGGAAAACTAAAAAGTTGTCGATGGGAGCCTGTTCAAACCCGCACTGTTGAGCAACCGTTTCAGCGCAGTAAATAGCGAATCGACTGCCCGTCAACGCGGTGTATAAACTGACATCACCAGCAGTGATCGTTCTTGGAGTAGGATGAATCAGACGATCGCCAAGCTCAAAGTCTTCAAAAAAATTCCCTTGGAAAGTTTTTTTCGACAAGTGGGCGTGCGGCAGAGACGGCTCACTCATAGTTATTTCTCCGGTCCACAAAGTTCGCTTTGTCCTATTTTATGGACAGTCTCATACACTGAGAGAACTCGCTCAGCCCATTCAGATAAAGACGGTTCGATTAATCGATCATCCAACACAGCCATTGAGCGATCGGCTTTATTCGCTTCTTCAATCGCAGCAAGAATTCGCTTCGCTTTATTGATTTCGTCACGCTTTGGAGTAAAGGCATCGTTGGTGTAATTTAATTGAATCGGATGAATCACCGTTTTTCCATCGAAGCCAAGGTCTCGAGCTTGGCGACAAGAATATTCACATGCCTCGATATCTTTTAAGTCAAAGTGAGGACCATCAATAACGCACTTCTTATAGGCTCTGGCAGCCAAAATAACGAGCGACAAACTGGTTAGTAGACCGCTGCGGTCGGGCGTAAGATTTAGTTTCAATTCATTGGAAAGATCCGTTGTGCCCAAGACAATCACGTCCAGTCGATCGTTGGCCGCAATCTCTTTCGCATTAAGCACTCCTAGTGGACTTTCAATGTTAGCCATGACCTTTAAATGTTTGCCGCCAAGTCGATCAAGGTGATAGATATTTTCTTCGAGTTGCTCAGCACTTTCGATACGTGGAAACATAACCGCATCAATATCCAACTGACATGCCGCAGCTAAATCGTCGAAACCCCATGGAGAATTTAAAGGATTAATTCGAACGACTTTTTCTGAATGGCCAAAGTCGACACCTTGAATCATCGTTTGAAGGTTCTCTCGAGCTTGTTCTTTTTGCTGAGGTGGAACCGACTCTTGTTGATCGAAAATGATAGAGTCAGCGTCTAAACCTTGTGATTTTTCAATATGACGATGAATGTGAGCGGGTACGTACAACATGGTACGACGCGGACGATAATTCGATGGCAATAATGGATGAGTGCTCATGAGGCCTGCTCCAAATTTAATTGTTTGACCAGTTCTTTACGTAAAACTTTTCCGTTTTTCGTTCGCGGAAAGTCTGGCATAAAGTGGACAAGTTTGGGTGCTTTGTATTGTGCGAGATGTTCTGCTCCGAAAGCGATTAAATCATCCGCAGAAACGGTTTCACCCGAATGTAAGATGACGCATATTGAGACGAGCGTTTTATCTTTAGCAATGGTTTCTCCTAAAGCAACACAGTCTGCGACAGCTGGGTGTGTTTTGACAACACGCTCAACTTCGTGAGGTGAAACTCGATAACCAAAGGTGTTAATGATATCGTCTTTGCGTCCAATAAACCAAATGTAGCCTTGCTCATCCATGCGAGCGTAATCGCCGGTTAAGAAGTAGCCTTGTTGTCTTGCTTTGGCAGTTTCTTCAGGAAGTTTCCAATATTGAAGAAAGAGACCAGGATCACTCAATGGAATACAAATCATACCTTCTTCACCAGGTTCAACCGGCTGAAAATTTTCATCCAGTAGCTGCACATCATGACCGGGTTGTGGGAATCCAGCAGCGCCTGGTTTGATTGGATTACTTTTGTTTTGAGAAATGTAGTACGAGAGTTCCGACATGCCGATCGCTTCATACACATCTTGACCAAAGCGCTCTCGCCAAGAAAGCAGCATTTCATCAGACAAATGTTCACCTGCGCTCATGCAATGACGTAGTGAAGGCACGTCAGTTTTAGCTAAGTTCGTTTTTTGAATGATTTGTCGGAAAATGGTCGGTACACCAATGAAGATGGTGCATTGATGTTTTTTTATCAATTTTGGCCATGTTGTCGCATCATTCGGACCTTCGTAAACTACGACCGTTTTACCTTGGAACAATGGATCCATTAAGGCGGAACCGAGCACGTAGGTCCAGTTGAATTTTCCAGAGTGCAATATGCGATCATCTCCAGAAAAATCGAACCAATGTTGCGACGCAGGCAGTCGACCAATCATCGCTCTGTGTGCGTGCAACACACCTTTTGGATAACCGGTGGTACCCGAGGTATAAACCAGATAAGCCGGATCTTCAGCGGCGGTTTCTCTCGCGACAAATTCAGTTCTTTGACATTTCAATTCTAAATCTAGGTCAATGAGTTGGATGCCTGCAATTGAAGGTTGATCATGAATAGGGCCTTCGCCGGTTAGGAAAACTTGTTTGAGGCCAGCACAGTCAGCAAGTGCTTCAGATAGTTCTGGCCACATAGATTTGTGAGTAACAAGTGCTCTTGCCCCAGAATCATTAGCAAGGTAAGCCACTTCATCGGCGGCAAGCAGCGTTGAAGTCGGAACCGCCACAGCGCCATATTTCAGAGTGCCGAAAAATGCGGTGGGGTATTCTAAAGAGTTCGGAAGACGAATTAAAATTCGCTCACCAAGACTAAACTTCAAGTTAGCTAAAAGGTTCGCAAAAGCTGATGTTTGCTCATACAAACCTTGATACGTAAGAGAATGAGTACCGCGAGCGGCGTCTTCTAAAATGAAGGCCGTTTTATCGCCGAGACCCGCTTTAACTTGTTGGTCAACACAGGCCACGCCAATATTGAATCCTTGCGGGATCTGCCATTCAGGCTGATCGCCCTGAGTCGACAAGTATTGATTGAGTAACATGATTGCCCCCTCTAGATTTTTCCGTACGGCCAGTTTTCACGTATCACATGAACTGGCAGACGTTTCAGCACGTCCATTGCAAAGGCTTTATGTTCACTGCTGAGCGATTTTAAAGCGTAGGCACGTAACAGCGTTTGCAAGGCCTTACCAAACATCGGCGGATCGAGCATTTCGCCTTCAAAACGAATGGCTCCACCGAGTAGGGCGTCTGCATCAATGGCCGCTTGCAATACGCTGACATTGCGCTCTATTTGCAATGGGCTGGGGGTAAACGCCACTTTACATAAGTGAATATGGTAAGGGTGAATGACTTGTTTTCCGGTCAAGCCCATTTGAGCTTCTTCCACCGCATGACGATGCACCACGTGTGAGTTGTGGTCGCCATGCAAGTCTAGCCAACGTCGCACATCGTGCGGCTCAATATAAGTTTCTGGCATGGGTGTATCGTTGATAAGAACTTCGACACCACCAATAACGCCTTTTCCAGCAATTCGAGCTTCGAGTAATAAGTTACGTAAATAAGTACGCAGTTCATCAATCCAGCCTTCAGGGGTCAAGTGGATGGCCATGGCTTTTGAGAAGTCATGAATTCCGAAAACCACATGAGTTACTGACGAGTACTGCATAAGGTCGGGAGCGAGCTTCAACGATCGTGGATGTTCGATGATGGGTTGAATTTCGATTTTGTCATTCACACCAACCAGCCAAGCTGACAAGTCTCGAATCTCCGCCGCGCCGTACACTTCACCGGCTTTGGCGAGAATGATGACATCGATATGCTCTTTCACCGTTTTAATTAATTCGAGATCTTTTTCGTACTCAGGTGTTCTAAAAGGATTGATACGAAGGGCGATCTGGAAGTTTCTTTCGGGAAATTTCGGTAGTTCTTGCTTTAGTAACTCTCGACTCATTTCTTTTTGCCGACAGCCGTCTTCTAAATCGAATAGCAAAGTGTGTGCAGGGCAGTGGTGGGCATGTCTTCGCATACGCTCTGCTGCCTGTTCCATGGTTTCATACTCGCCCTGAGCGGGGTTGTATTTTACCGGGGGATAATAAAGCTGTATTCCTGGCCAAAATCCACCCAGCACCAGCTGCTCATCGACATTGTCGAGAAAAGCGTACTCATAGTTCATGATCCGGTCCTATCGTATCTACTGTGTTATTAAGGGACAGTTGAATAGACTTTATGCCTTATTTCAACGGTCAATACTATTATTATGGTTATATATTGCAGTGCAATAATACTAAAGCATAGTTAAACACGCATTTCAATCACTTGTTTGAATTTTTTATTGCTTCTAAAAACCGACTTTAGTATGGTTGTAATTGGTTTATTGCGGTGCAAAAATTAGACGAAGAAGCGATTAACCACGGCATTGTAAAATAAGATAGTCACTAAGATAGGACCATTTTGCTATGCAAAACATAAAGTTACAGGAGGATGGCCATGAGCCAGAAAGTGCACCCGAATGAGGCGTTATTTGAGGGCGAAAAACCCTTTCCGGTGATCCCTAGCTGCGAGCATTTCGCTGGTAGTGAGAAACTGATTCTTAAAGCGCTAGAAATGCAAGACAAGATAGGACCGGTTTTCGACATCACCTGCGACTGCGAAGATGGTGCAGCGTCAGGCAAAGAAGTCGAGCATGCCGAGATGGTTGCCAGAGTACTGAGTTCTGATGCCAACAAGCACAATATGGCAGGTGTGCGTATTCATGATTATTCGCACCCCGATTGGCGTCAAGACGTTGATATTTTGGTCCCAAAAATTGGTGAACGTGTAGCTTACATCACCTTGCCTAAATCGACCGAAGCCGCGCAAATCGCTGAAATGGTTCATTACATTCAAACCAAAGCGCAAGAATGTGGTATTACGCGTGAAATTCCAATTCATGTGTTGATCGAAACTCATGGCGCGCTCCATGATGTCTGGAAAATAGCCAAGTTACCTTGGATCCAAGTGTTAGATTTTGGCATGATGGATTTTGTATCAGGCCATCACGGCGCGATTCCTGCCTCGGCAATGCGTTCACCAGGTCAGTTTGATCACCCAATGTTAGCGCGAGCGAAAACGGAAATGGTTGCTGCAGCTCTCGCCAACGGCGTTGTACCTGCGCACAATGTTACGCTCGACTTAAAAAACCCCTATCAAACATTCAAAGACGCCGAACGTGCTCGAAGCGAATTTGGATTCTTGCGTATGTGGAGTATTTACCCAACACAAATCAGTGCGATTATCGATGCCATGAAACCCGATTATTCGGAAATTGAAGATGCCATTGGTATTTTATCGGCAGCGCAAGACGCGGAATGGGGACCAATTCAGTACAAAGGTGAGTTACACGATCGTGCAACGTATCGATACTACTGGGAGCTGTTACAGAGAGCTCATGTTTCAGGCGAAAGTTTATCGGATGAAGTGACCGCGCGATTTTTTTAAACGAGTGTAAGAATCAAGCGAGTTTAACTGAGATACCCTAAGTGACGACTGGTTAGGTCAAGTTGATTGTAACGATTATTGCACCAGAGTCGTTGAGAAAGGTGTTTCAATAGTTTTGAAAAAAAGCGAACCAAACGGTTCGCTTTTTTAATGGATGAGCGATTTTATTGCCGTTTAATGGCTCTTAAAACGCATGATCCCTTCTTGTGCGGAGCTTGCGACTAAGCGGCCCGATTGATCGTATATTTTGCCAGTGACGAAACCTCGTTGATGCGAGGCCGATGGACTCTCAATGACATACAATAGCCAGTCATCAAAGCGAAAGTCACGATGAAACCACATGGTGTGATCAATGGTTGCCATCTGCAGATCCGGTGTCAGAAAAGAGACACCATGTGGTAATGCTGCCGTTGGTAAGAAACTAAAATCAGAAGCATAGGCCAAAACATATTTATGAATGCGTAGATCGTCCGGTAGCTGGCCATTGGTCTTCATCCAAATGTGTCGTTGTGGTTGCGCTTTCTCGGGTCTAAGTGGATTAAAAAATTCAACAGGACGCATTTCGATCGGTTTGTCGCAAGTAAACTTTGCTCTAAGTGCTTCAGGAATGTATTCGCTGTATTTTCGCGCGATTTCTAACTCTGATGGCAAATCATCGGGCAAGGTAACGTTAGGCATGGAAGATTGGTGATCGAAGCCATCTTGCTCTACATGAAACGAAGCGGTCATATAAAAAATAGTTTTGCCATTTTGAATGGCTTTAACACGTCGCGTCGAAATACTGCGACCATCGCGTATGGATTCGACGTCATACACAACTGGCTTACTAGAATCACCTGGTAGTAAAAAGTAACTGTGAAATGAGTGTGAAACACGATCGGTATCAATGGTTTGTTTCGCGGCAGAGAGTGCTTGTCCGATTACTTGACCTCCAAACAACTGAGCAAAGCCAAGATCTTGGCTTTGTCCTCTGAATAAATTGCTTTCGATTCTCTCTAGACTTAACAAATCGACCAGTTCTGCTAATACGGCACTCATGTTTCTGTTCTCTCAATCAGATTGCTGCTAAATTCATGTGACCTAAGTATAGGTCACAATGTCTTGAATACAGCGGAAATACGCAATGTTCAGTTTACCACTTTCAATCGAAGTGAACAGTATAACCAATTGAATTGACCTACTGTCTGCAAAATCAGACAATGCTAGTAAATTCTTTGAAATAAGGAGTCCTGATGAGCCTTCGAAATTTAAATAGTTGGAAATTATTAATGAGCAGTGCTGGCGTACTCTTACTTTCGAGTTGTGCCAATATGACCAATCTTGAGAAAAGCTTATCAACCTTGGCTGAAGAAGCCGAACAGGGCGATATGAACTCCGCTCATGCGTTATGTTATCGCTACAGTAATGGCGTCGATGCGCCAAGCGACGATGAGCAAGCTGCAAAGTGGTGTACGTTAGCCGCTGCGACCCAAAACCCGAAATCAATGACGTTATTGGCCGATCTCTATTATGAAGGGCGAGGCGTCGAGCAGGACTATAAAAAGGCGGCACGCTTGTATTACTTCGCTGCACAAAACGGTATTGAGAAAGCCATGTTTATGCTTTATCAGCACTACCACAATGGATATGGTGTGGCCCGGGATGAGACCGAGGCGAAATATTATTTGAATAGAGCCGCTGATCGCAAATATTTGCCAGCCATTAAACTTAAACAAGAATTATTACTGCAGTAATCTTATGAATCGAATTATTTTAATAGTTTTCGTCGGCGCCTTCAGTGTCTTGAATTCCGTAGAAGCGGCATTTGATATTAATCGGTGGTTTCAAGAACCTCAGTCGACACCCGTTACCATGTCACGCAGTGGCGACAAAGTTGTTTGGGTAGTTGAAGATCAAAGCATTCAACTGATTGTTCAGAACTTATCTGATCAAGAAACGCCCAGTATACAGATTAAACTATCTGATCAACAACGACTGGTAGCTGTCGCACTGTATGAAGAGGAGCATTTAATTTATGCCGTGGCCGAAGGAGAAAGTTTTCGGTTGATTCATTTTAACTTGAAAACTGAACAGCGAAAATTGTTAGTTCGTGGTAAAGGAAAGTTTCGCTTAGTTAGCAATCATCAACAAACCTTTCCAATTCTCTATCAAGTTGATCATCAAGCTTTTGCGTTTTCTATGAGTGATGGCCTAGTGTCTGAGACCTTTGAGTTACCTAAAAACTCGACAATCACGCACGTATCACGAGGCCAGCCTTGTGCCGCGATTTCAAATGCGGGCGTTTTGTATCAATTTCGAGAGAAAAACTGGTATCAAGTTGATGGTATTGAGCCGATTAGAAAGATTGAGGTTGATCAGTATTGTGACACCATTTGGGTGATGTCTGAAGGAAATGCTGATCGTGTCGGCATTTGGCAGGTGCGCTTCGATGAAAAATCAAAAAGCTACGCGACCGATTTGTTTTGGTCAGATAATGCTTACGATCTTCATGATTTTGTTTTGTCTGCTGATAAAAACAAGGTGGCGATGGCGTTTTATGATGGTTTATACCCAGAAACCAAGACTTTCGATCGAACCCTTTCTAGCGTTGCCTCGTTAATTCGTAAGTTAGATAGACATATGGCATGGCGAGCTATTGCAAGTAACGAGGGCGGCAGTAAGTGGCTGATAGAAGCGCAGTCACCGACCCAAGCGCCAAGTATATATTTGATTGATATCAAAGCACGCAAGGCAACCTTGCTACGACAAAGGTTGCGTAATCAAAAGCTGGCTGATCAAGAAGTGCCTGAACAAAAATTGGCGGACCAAAAACGGTCTGACGCAAAAAAAACTTGGCAGCCGGTTGAAGCAGTGAGTTTGAAGTTAAGTGGCAACCTGTTTCTGACAAGCTACATAACAACGCCGGCTAACCTTTCCACACAAACACCTGTGATTCTCAAACTGCATGGTGGTCCTTTTGAAATTCGTGATCGTTGGCGTTTTGATCCCGAAGCTCAATGGCTAGCACAACAAGGTTATTTGGTTGCGACATTGAACTACCGAGGATCAGCCGGCTTTGGTGAGGCATTTCAACGTTCAGCTTATGGCCAACTTAGAAGTACCATTGAAGATGATGTTGATCAGTTGTTTGACTTTCTTGAAGATCAATACGCGATCTCTCGAAACAACAGTTGCTTTTTGGGCGCCAGTTTTGGTGGCTTTGCCGCTTTGTCTGAACTGTTAGAAAATCCGGCTGACTATAAGTGCGGTATTTTAATGGCGCCGGCGATTGATCTCGCTGGCATCTATGAAAAATTGCAATCGCCATACGATCAAGAAAAGTTTAAATCTAATTTTGGCGATCCTGATAACCCTGAGTGGCGCCGTAAACATAACTTAAATTTAGAAATTGCGGAATTAAAGCGACCGCTCTTAGTTATCTACAGCAGCAGTGATGAATTGATACCCGTGCAACAGGTCGATGCATTGATTAACCAATTGGATAAATTTAAACAATCCTATGAAACCGTAAAGTTTGAAGGAGTTGATCATCAAATGTCTGGTGTTGATGTTCGTGAAAAAATTTATCGAGAAATCGGTCGATTTTTAGAGCGTAGCTTTACCACGCAGCGGTAATTCGAAAGATTTTGATTGTCCACTCAATGGGCAGGTAAAGGCAAGATGAAATGCTGTGAGCTGAAGATCCTGCTCAGCGTCTGGTCGAGTTCCATATAGACGGTCGCCGATGATTGGGAAGCCCAAACCTGCTAAGTGTTTGCGAATTTGATGCTTACGCCCGGTATCGATAGTCACCTCAAGCAAGCTTTCATTGGCTGAAATATCAATGGGCTTAACGTGACTGACTGCCGGCTTTCCATCAATGGGAGATTCGATAGTTACTTTCTCTGAATGGGGCCAAAGACCAGTGACCGTTGCATAATATTTTTTAGTGATATGACGTTCGGCAAACAGCGCAGATAACTTAGCGGCTGCTTGTTTCGTATGGGCCACGAGTATTAATCCTGTTGCTGCACGATCGAGACGATGCACAACAAAGGCGTTGCGTTGCGGTTGTAAATGCTTCTCTGCCCATCGAGTAATGGTGCAGTGGTCGCCCCATTTAGAGCCTTGACTCAACATGCCGCTAGGCTTTAACCACACAGAGTAATCTTTTTCGTCATGAATGAGAGTAGGCTCGGGTATTGGGGAGCCCAACACCTTTGGATTGTAGTACAAATGGATTTCACTGCTCACAGCAATCACTTTTTTTGCGCGACGAACCCGCTGAGTTCTCTTACCCAAGGTTTGCCAAACGCATCCTTTAAGTAACGCATCCTTGATTTTTTGCTTTGACAGAGGCGTGTTCTCAGCCAGCAAATCGAGCAGAGTGCTGCCCGATTGATCGACGGTAAAATGCTGTTCAATAATTTCCATAGTGCTTAATGGCTAGCGACTTTCCGTTTCTTCGGAATCTGACTCAGAAGCGGCTGATTCAAAAGCGCTGACTTTCTTAGCTTCAGATGGCGGCATTGAATACACATGAATTCGATTACGACCTTCGCGTTTTGCTTCGTACAAAGCGTCGTCAGAATGTTTCATCAGGTCTTCAAACTCATACCCAGATACTCGACTAACGGTAATACCAAAGCTTGCGCTGATGTTAAAGTCGTGTCCCGTTTCTTGGCTATTTATTTCTTGCAGTCCTTTTCGAATGGCTTCTGCTATTTCTCGCGCTTTATCAAGCTCGCAACCCGGTAATAGTATGGCAAATTCTTCTCCACCCATGCGTCCGAATATATCAATTTTACGAATGACTTTTTGCACCGGAGCTGGAATTCGTTGCAGTACCCAATCACCAACAGGGTGACCAAATTTATCATTAATCGATTTGAATTTGTCGAGGTCAAACAAGATAAAACTGACAGCTTGTCCTCGACTTTGGTTCATCTTCAAACAGTTCTCACTTTCTTTGGTAAAGTGGCGTCGATTAGCGATACCTGTAAGAGAGTCAAACTCAGCAAGTTTACGCAACTTTACGTGAGTCTTTTTCGTTCGATAAGCCCAAAATGACGTGAATCCAATGATCAAAATAAGCATGATGATCATTAAGGTTTTATTCTGAGCTTCTTGACGACTTAAATCGCGTTCTAGATTCAAGGCTTCATTTTCTTTGTTCAGTAGCTTTATTTGATTTTCTTTCTCTATCACTTCATGCGTGGCGAGTTGAAACGCCAGGTTTTCGGCGGTCAGTTGATCGTAAAAAGCTTTGTCGGTTTTCGAGTATTCTTTTAACCAGACCAATGACTCGCTCAAGTTACCTTGTATCGCTGTTGCATCGGCCATTATTTTCAAGGCCTTGACGAGCGCTTCATTATTGCTTGAGTTGTGGTTGGTATTAATGACTTTTTGAGCGTAGGCAATTGCGCCACTGATATTTCCTTCAGCAAAGGCTAATTGTGCCAATAGCGCATAGTATTCAGACTGAATCGGAACATAGTTTGAAGCAACCACTCGGTTAAGGTACTTCTGCAATAATTGGGTGGCTTGTGAGTACTGCTTTTCTTTGAATAGTGCGGAAGCTTTGTATAAATTGATCATGTACGAGATCAAATGTTTTTCTGTTTTTTCGCAGGCTTCCATGCCGTCTATTAAAATAATGGCATTCGGGTTAAGTAAGTTGAGCTTTAACTCAGATTGAGCGAGTTGTTGATAAGCGGTACACAATACGTTGTCAGCATTGGTAACATTGATGGCTTTTAGCCCGTACTCGCGCGCTTTGTCAAAATTGCCTAAGTGATTGTAAAACAGTGCCACTGCAACCAAACCCGTGGCTTGAATTTCTTCAGATGATATGGCGCTGTAATTGTCATTGATGTAATGCAAATATTCTGGAGTTTCACGCCAATGACGATTGATAACCAATACATTAAGTATGGAGTAACTGGCGCGATAAACTAAATCTGGGTTGGTCGAGTTATTGAACACATGTTGATAAGTTTTAACGGCGCGTTCCGAATCACCTTTTAGGGCCGACTCGTATGCCATTAAATATTCAAAAAAGTAGCGTTGTTCAGAGCTCAGATCATCCACTTGCTTTGAGATTTCTCGAATAATTTCTGAAAACTTGTGGGGCTCTGATAATCGAATTCGATCAGCAGACGAGAGCAAATCTTCGACAGAGTCGGAGGCCATAAGGCCTCCGCTACACGTCAAAAGAAAAATAAAAATTAACTTTTTCATTATTTTTGTGCAGTAATCTTTTCTTCGTTTGGTTGTTCGTTAGGAGTTTCTTCCTGCTCTTCACCTTCGTCATCATCTGCTGGAAGCAATACGCAGTGAATGTCAGGTGTTAAGTCGAGGTATTTTTCAACTAATCGCTTGTTGCGCTCTTTAAGCATTTCAAGTAAATCGGCTGGTACCGACGCTTGATCTTGCTCAGAAAGTGTTTCGCCTAGTCCCAATTTCTCGATTATTTTAATTGCTGCTTTCATTGTTTTCTCCATGGTTAACGAGAGTGAATCAGTTTTAATTTTTTGAGATTTTTTTCTTGCTTAGTAAAAAAAGGATTCCGTTTCATTTTCGTTGAAGGCGGTATAACCAACGTCGATTTTTCGCTGAGCGCCACATTCGTAAGCTGGCCAAGCGGAATTTCTACTTTACGAAGATCATCAAAGTAACTGGCTCGCGCTTCGTAAACAATAACGGTGTGATCAAGGGAGTAGAATTGGTTCATGTATTCGATAAACAACTGAACGTTATTCTTGTCTTCTTCAAACCGGGTATGAGATTGATCGCCCACCAGAGCAATTTGCCAGAGGATAAGATAAGCAGAGGTATCAATCGTTCTCTGATAGTAAAGAAATTGGGACGCCTCATACATCTGACAACCAAAACGACCGGGATCAATATTTAAATCAGCGTACAAGCAATCTTCGGCAGAAATACCGGGCAACATGATCACTTGGTGACCTTGTTTTTCTGCCGCTTTCATAGCGAAGCTGGCAGGTTGAACAAATACGCCTGGATGACCATAAAACACCGCCGCAACGGATTGATTTTGTTCGAGCGCTTGAACAATTTCACTGGCCATTTCTTGATAAGACGTCTTTCGAGATTTGCCGTCTTGATAAAATTTTTGCAGGGAATGTGCATTGGGATGAAGTTCGGCCATCCATGCTTCAAAGATGCTATCAGACGCAGCATAGAAGACGACATCGCTGTCGGCTATGGCTTTTTGAGCAGCAGGTGTTATATGAGCGGCAAGCTCTATTCCGACACCAACGCAGTGTAATCGAGCCAACGTTATTTCATCCCCTTGAAATAGTTAGACTGTAAAGATACCAGTCTTTCTAATATTTTCAAACACTTACTCTATTTTTATTGATTTTTTCACAGTAAAAGGAAGGCAACGGTCGTTGCTTGTGAAGTGTAACTTGGTCGATATAAAAGCCTAATTTTTTTACCAAGCGAAAAGACGCTGTGTGTTTGTACCAAAAATAAGCAAATACTTTCTCTTTATTAGCTTGTGTAAAAGCATAATTAATCGTGTTACTCATCACCTCATAAGCGACCCCTTTGTTCTGAGCGTGCGGTAACAAAAGAGTACCAACTTCAACCGCAGATTGACCAACGAGTGCGGTAATTCCAATGGCGTCTTCCGATACTTTGTCGTAGATAACCCAATGCATATTATCAAACCAAAAAGGCTGCACCTTGCTCGATAATTGAGCAAAGGCACGCTCGACTTGTCGGTCAGAAAACGCAACGCCAATCCACTTTTGAATACTTGGTAAGGTGTAAAGCTGGCGATACAAAGTAAAGTCATCCCCAGCTAGCGGCTTAAGCAAGTAGCCTGGGCCCTCAATCTGAGCCGAGTGATAAGCGTCAGCAAGCCTAGTATGCTTATTCATACTGTCGTTGAACTTCACGTGGTTGAACTTCTTTTCTCTGCGAATCGAATGGTGGCGTTATTCTGCCGATCGAAAATGGTGAAATAAGGATTAAAAATCGGTAGGCCCAAAATGCTTTGATCAGGCCAGTGAGCGAGTTGTGAAAATATTTTAAAAGAGGCAAGACCAAATTTGGGCGCATTCATTTGCCAGTACTCACGAGCGGTGACCACTAAGGGAGCTTTCACACCGCGAAACCAAAATTTAATATCGGGCCAAGCAAGGTTTTCCATCTCTTGAATATTAATGCCTTGCTCTTCACCATTGAATGCCGGGTAATTAATCAAACAGTGGTAGCTGCTTGGAGCGATCGTTCGAATATCATCTAACAGCGTTTGGTAAAGAGTTGCAGGAAGAACAATGGCTGAAGCTCCAGTGTCTAAAATTGCATTTGAGAAGTAATGGGCTTGATCTTTTTCGGCCAATGCAGGAGCGGCTCGCTGCTCTAGGTTTGCGACCTGTATTGCCGCTAAATCAACGTTGTAATAGACATGGTGTAACACGGGAATATCGGTGAATTCACCTTGGTATAAGTGATCTTGTTCTTCACCGCCACCGAGTACAAAAATACCTTGGTTGAGAGGATCTTGCTCTAACTCCTCAAGAGTCAGGTCCGCTTGAGCATGATGAATGCTTGAGCGATGCGTTAAAAAAGAAAATTGATTGGCGCAATAACCATGCGCTTCCCACTCCGTGAAGCAAGGTAAAATATCTTGCTCGACGTAATGCCACAGAAACTTTTTAAAATCGACAATCGCTTGATGCGTCGCTTTAACCGAAAATGGCCAAGGGAAGGTTACCGCTGGAACCACTTGGTTTTGTTCAAAGTAATCGTGCAAGTTAAAGGCTTTATTCAGTCCGTGGTAAGCCAGACCCATAATGCCATCGGCATTCGCAAAAGCGTGCGGTTGCTCAGTAGTTGCGACGGCGACATGCGTTGTTGCAACGGTAAATGCGTGTTCAGCATCACGCTGACTACAATGACCCGCTAAGGTGAGAGAGGTTTTTATCAGAGGGCCGGTCCAGCCTCCTAGGCCGTAGGTGACATCTTGCGCGTAAGAGGTGGGTTGTAAATAATGGTCGCTCTCCGGACGGTAATTGGTTGGATGTACCGCTAGCGTACTGGAGCCGGTGTCTAGGATCACTCGAGCCTTTTGATGCTCACTCCCAAGATAAACATCCATTGTGTAGTCGCCATTGGCGTAAACATTGGTAATGGGTATGCGTAAAGCCTTATTGTCGTTCAATGTGCTGGCGTCCTGTTGTGTTCTATCTTGCTTAAATAAAGGGCCTCGCGTACCATTATGCCCCTTTTCAAGGTGCATCCTAAGCGCACGTAGAAACCGGTAAAAATGCCTGAATTTGCCTAGGATTGCAATAAAATCAATACCTTAGATTATAACCATCAATGGGAAAGAATATGCGTAGCCATTATTGTGCCGACCTTGTCACTCTAGAAGAAGGAAGTGAACTGTCAATTGCCGGGTGGGTTCACCGTCGTCGAGACCTTGGGGGACTTATCTTTTTGCAGATCCGTGACCGTAGCGGAATCGTGCAAGTGACCGTTGAACCGGATCAAGGGGATGTGTTCGCCGCTGCCGATCAGTTACGAAGCGAATTTGTCGTTGTGGTGAAAGGCAAGCTACGCAAGCGTCCAGAAAATATGGTCAATAAAGATATGGCGACTGGCGCCATCGAAGTTGTTGCCGATCATATCGAGTGCTTAAACGCCGCTGAAACACCGGCGATCTTAATTGATGGACACGAAGAAGTGTCAGAAGAGACGCGCTTGAAATATCGCTATCTAGACTTGCGCCGTCCAGAAATGACTGAAAAGTTTTTGTTTCGTACAAAAGTAACCTCAGCCTTGCGTCGTTATTTAGATGAGCAAGGTTTTCTCGATATGGAAACGCCGATTTTAACGAAAGCGACGCCAGAAGGCGCTCGAGATTACTTGGTACCATCACGTACTCATAAAGGGTCTTTTTTCGCCCTTCCGCAATCGCCGCAACTGTTTAAACAACTGCTCATGATGAGCGGCTTTGATCGTTACTATCAAGTGGTGCGTTGCTTCCGTGATGAAGATTTACGGGCGGATCGCCAACCCGAGTTCACCCAGCTTGATATTGAAACGTCTTTTATGGACGAAGAAGGCATCATGGGGTTAATGGAGACGATGATTCGCAAGCTGTTCAGTGAATTGTTAAGCGTTGAGCTACCCAATCCATTTCCACGCATGCCGTATTCTGAGGCGATGGAAAAATACGGTTCGGATAAACCCGATCTTCGCGTTGATATGCCGATCCACACGGTTGATGATTTAGTCAAAGATGTCGACTTTAAAGTATTCAGTGGTCCTGCACTTGATGACAATGGCCGAGTCGGTGTTTTGAACTTAAAAGGTGGCGCTGCCAACGTTAGTCGTAAAAACATTGATGAGTACACCAAGTTTGTCAGTGTGTATGGTGCGAAAGGTTTAGCCTTCATCAAGGTAAATGATCGAGCTGCTGGTCTAGACGGATTACAGTCTCCCATCGTTAAGTTTTTATCTGCCGAAGCGGCCGAAGCGATTTTACAACGAGTGGATGCTGAGTCTGGAGACATCTTATTCTTTGGTTCCGATACGTCGAAAGTGGTTGCCGATGCATTGGGCGCGTTACGTTTGAAATTGGCGAATGAGCATAATCTGCTGCGCGATGAGTGGCAGCCATTATGGGTTGTTGATTTCCCAATGTTTGAAGAAGAAGACGGTCAACTGCAAGCCTTGCATCATCCGTTTACTTCGCCTAAAGAACTCGATCCCGACGCTTTAAAAGCTAACCCGACTGGCACGCTTTCTCGTGCTTACGACATGGTTCTCAACGGATGTGAAGTGGGCGGTGGTTCGATTCGTATTCACAATATGGATTTGCAACAAACCATTTTCGATATCTTGGGCATTGAGCCGCAAGAAGCGCGAGAAAAATTCGGGTTTTTACTCGATGCATTAAAGTTTGGTTGCCCACCTCACGGTGGTATTGCGTTTGGTCTTGATCGTTTAGTCATGTTGATGGTGGGCGCAAGTTCCATTCGTGATGTGATCACCTTCCCGAAAACAACGACGGCAGGTTGCCCGCTGACAGAAGCGCCAGCACGAGTGTCAGAAGCACAATTGAAAGAGTTGGGCATTGCCATCGAACAGAAAAAGTAACGAGTATTCAATAAACAACAGAAGCATTGGAGTGAATGATGGCTGGACACAGTAAATGGGCCAATATTAAACACCGCAAAGCAGCGCAAGACGCCAAGCGTGGGAAAGTATTCACAAAAATAATTCGCGAACTGGTGGTGGCTGCAAAAACGGGCGGCCCCAATCCAGAAGATAATCCGTCACTTCGAGCGTGTATAGATAAAGCGCTCGGAGCGAATATGAAGAAAGACACCATCGAAAAAGCCATCGCTCGTGGCGCCGGCAATAACGATGGTGAGAATTACGAAAACCTCACGTATGAAGGGTATGGTCCTGGCGGAGTGGCGGTGTTAGTTGAGTGTCTGACCGACAATAAAAATCGTACGGTTGGAGAAGTTCGCCATGCGTTTTCTAAACACGGAGGCAACTTAGGTACTTCAGGTTCGGTTGCGTATCTATTCGATAAAAAAGGTCAGTTGGTCTTCGACGACCAAATTGAAGAAGATACCTTGATGGAAGCCGCTCTTGAAGCCGGCGCTGAAGACGTCGTCAGCCATGATGATGGATCCTTTGAAGTGCTAACAACGCCTGATGAATTTATGACGGTGAAAGACGAGCTGAAAGCGGCTGGCTTGAACGCTGAAAATGCCGAGGTAGCGATGTTGCCATCAACGCAAGCCGAGCTGAGCGCAGAAGAGGGTGCCAAAGTGTTGCGTTTAGTTGAGCGTCTGGAAGATCTCGACGATGTTCAAAATGTTTACACCAACGCCGATATTCCAGAGCAGGCTTACGAACTGCTTTGAGCGAGCGGGCGATAAACCGGTTGTCATAAACTCAACAACATGCGGCTCAACAGGTCTTTGAAAATCTCAGAGGCGCTTCTTTTCGTTCGAAGCAACTTTTTTCGATTGGAGTAACTCTTTTAGAACGGATGTACTCTTTTTGATCGTGTTAAGTCTTTTGAACGAACTAACGGCGTATTTTTGTGCTCTCACCACCGAAAAGGTCGTGGTATAGTGATTATCGCTTTTCATAACATCTTAGGTGCAACGACGACCGTCATTTGCCTAAGTAGCTGATGTGTGACGTGAGGTAATGTTTGGCTCGAATTTTAGGAATTGATCCTGGCTCTCGAATTACTGGATTTGGAATCGTTGAAATCGAAGCGGGACAATGCCGTTATGTGACCAGCGGTTGTATTCGAATTCAGCCGACGTCGCTGGCTGAAAAGCTGCAGCAAATTTATGATAACTTGTCAGAAGTTATTCGCCAGTATCATCCAACCGAAGCTGCCATTGAACAAGTTTTTATGGCTAAAAATGCTGATTCAGCATTAAAGTTAGGTCAAGCTCGAGGTGTTGCAATCGTTGCTGCGGCAACTCATGCTCTCAGTGTGGCTGAGTATTCAGCACGGCAAATCAAGCAAGCCGTGGTTGGTCATGGCGGTGCCGATAAATCTCAGGTGCAACATATGGTTATGTCGTTGTTGCAGTTGTCGGCAAAACCGCAAGCCGATGCGGCAGATGGTCTAGCGGTCGCTTTGTGTCACGCCAATACAATGCAGTCTTTAATTGCTCAATTAGGAGCGAATAAAAGAAGAAGAGGAAGAATACGTTGATCGGTCGATTGAGCGGAATGCTTATTGAAAAGTCACCTCCTAATTTGGTGATTGATGTACAAGGGGTTGGGTACGAAGTGCAGGCTCCCATGACCACCATTTTTCAATTGCCCGAAGTGGGCGAGAAAATTACTTTATTCACCCATTTATCGGTCAGTGAAAACGCCCATAATTTGTATGCTTTTCATAGTAAAAGCGATCGACAATTATTCAGAGAATTGATTAAGGTCAATGGCGTTGGACCAAAGTTGGCAATTGCCATTTTATCCGGAATGACCGCCGATGAGTATGTGCGGTGCGTGCATGATGGCGATACTCAGTTATTGGTTAAGCTTCCCGGTGTTGGTAAAAAAACAGCAGAACGGCTGGTGGTTGAAATGAAAGACCGGTTGCAAGATTGGGGAACCTCATTGCCATCGGGCGCAGCCTCGACAAGCGTCTCTAAAACTCAGGCGACTGATGTCACTCGAGAAGCCGAAAGCGCATTGATTGCGTTGGGTTACAAACCACAAGATGCGGCCAAGGCGATTAGTCGTATTGATGATGAGATTTCAAGCAGCGCCGAATTGATTCGATTGGCTCTGAAAAATATGGGCAAAGGCTAGGTGACTAAGTCGTTGCATAAAGAGCCCATCGATTAGATAACTTACGAGAGACACTATGATAGAAGAAGATCGAATCATTGCTGGAACGGCGCAACCTTCTGATGAAGATCGCATTGATCGGGCGATCCGTCCCACGAAGCTGGCGGACTATGTTGGGCAGTCGCAAGTCAAAGAGCAGATGGAGATCTTTTTACAGGCGGCGAAATCGCGCCAAGATGCGTTGGACCACGTGTTAATTTTTGGTCCTCCCGGGTTAGGCAAAACCACCTTGGCAAATATTATTGCCAATGAGATGGGCGTCGCCATCAAGTTCACTTCAGGACCCGTGTTAGAAAAAGCCGGTGATTTGGCCGCATTGTTGACCAATTTAGAAGAAAATGACGTGTTGTTTATTGATGAAATACATCGTTTGAGCCCAATGGTCGAAGAAATCTTGTACCCAGCCATGGAAGATTATCAACTCGATATTATGATTGGCGAAGGTCCGGCTGCACGGTCTATCAAACTCGATTTGCCGCCTTTCACGCTGGTGGGAGCGACGACTCGAGCGGGATTATTAACATCACCGTTACGAGACCGTTTTGGTATCGTGCAGCGTCTTGAGTTTTATAATAATGCAGAGCTGGCGGATATTGTGATGCGCTCAGCAAATATCCTAGGCCTGTCGGCCGAACCTGAGGGCGCGAATGAAGTCGCCCGCCGATCGCGCGGAACGCCACGTATTGCAAACCGTTTACTGCGCCGTGTGCGCGATTATGCCGAAGTGAAAGCCGACGGTGTTATTTCAAATGAGGTGGCCGCCAAAGCACTGAATATGCTCGAGGTCGATGAGCAAGGATTCGATACCATGGATCGCAAACTTTTGTTGGCCATCATCGATAAATTCTCTGGTGGCCCTGTCGGCCTAGACACACTGGCCGCGGCCATTGGTGAAGAGCGAGATACCATCGGCGATGTCATCGAGCCCTATTTAATTCAACAAGGGTACATTCAACGTACGCCGCGTGGGCGCGTTGCAACCCCTCGTGCTTACCAGCATTTCGATATCATTCCGCAGAAAAGCGATCTTTTTGACTCATAGCTCAGTTAATTCTGCAAAAGATTCGACGCTATTCACACTTTGAAACCCTCTGTGCATTCATCTAATGAGATAAAACCGGTATAGTGTGGCGTCGAATTTCTTTAGTTTTCAATTCGATATCAACAATTCTTGATTTATGTTGTTAAACTATGCGTTTGCATCAAAGACAAAATGGTAGCGCGATGGAATTTTCATTTCCGATTAGGGTCTATTACGAAGACACCGATGTTGCCGGTGTTGTTTATTACGCCAATTACCTCAAGTTTATGGAGCGTGGTCGTACGGAATGGCTACGTCATTGGGGGTTGGATCAAAGTGTTTTAATCGATCAAGATATCGCGTTTGCGGTTCGTCGAGCGCAGGTCGATTATTACCGTCCGGCGCGCTTTAACGACGCGCTCGAAGTGGTATCCACTATCAAAGAGATACGCGGTGTAAGAGTTTTATTTCACCAGAAAATTGTATCAGCGAACGACCGCGAATTGGTTTACGCCGAAGGTGAAATTTTAGTCGTATGTGTCACGTTAAGCACGATGCGACCTCGTCCAATGCCAGAAGAATTATTAGAGGAAATGTCTCGTGACGCATGATCAAATGTCCATAATTGGTTTATTTCTTAATGCTAGCCTGATCGTTCAGCTGATCATGCTCGCTTTGGTGGTAATTTCGTTACTGTCTTGGGGCATGATTGTCGATCGCTATCGCACCCTTAAGCTTGCCGCGACATCGTCGCGACAGTTCGAAGATAAGTTTTGGTCGGGCGTCGATTTAAGCAAGTTATACAATGAACTCGGCTCACGACGCATTCCCCCGTCGGGCATGGAGCTGGTGTTTATGGCTGGTTACCGCGAGTTTGTACGATTACGTAATCAAAAGGGAACCTCTGCCGGCGCGGTGATGGAGGGAGCTCATCGAGCAATGCGCGTGGTGCATTCGCGTGAAATTGATAAGCTTGAAAATCATTTGTCATTCTTGGCAACGGTGGGTTCAACCACGCCGTACATTGGTCTATTTGGTACCGTATGGGGCATTATGAACTCATTTATCGCATTAGGGTCGGTTAAACAGGCGACACTCGCCATGGTCGCACCAGGTATCGCAGAAGCCTTGATTGCCACCGCAATGGGCCTATTTGCCGCGATTCCAGCGGTTATCGCCTATAACAAATTCAATCACTCAGTGCAGAAAGTTGAAAATCAGTACGACAACTTTGTAGAAGAGTTCTCGGGTATTTTGCATCGTAAAGCGCACAGCGCCACTGAGGGCTAGCGGATGAAACCCAATCGTCGCAAGCCAATGGCCGAAATTAATGTGGTGCCCTACATCGATGTGATGTTGGTGCTGTTGGTGATTTTTATGATCACGGCACCGTTAATTACCGCGGGTGTCACCGTTGATTTGCCACAAGCCGCCAGTGAACCATTGCCTGCGGACGAAGAACCGCCATTAATTGCCAGCATTGACGCCAGTGGTAATTACTACCTTTCTTTGGGAGAGAATCGCGATCAAGCGCTTGAACCCCAAGAACTGGTGGCGCTCGTTGAGAAATACAAAGAAACGCACCCTAAGGTCAGCATTATGATCAATGGTGATAAAAATGTAGCTTACGATAAAGTGATTCGTTTAATGGTGTTGTTGCAACAAGAAGTGGGCATCGAAAGCGTTGGCCTAATGACCGAACCCCTTGAATAGCGGAGACGGGTTTGAGTAAACGCTTAATTATATCGTTAATCATTTCAGGAGCCGCTCATTTGCTGCTGCTCGTTGCAATGATCATCATGTATTCATTCGACAGTGTTGAAGTGCGCGAAAAAGTCGCACCGAACATTCGCGCGAAAGCGGTTGATGGAGCCGCCATTAAACAATTGGTTGAACAGCAGCAGAAAAAACCACCGCCGAAAACAACGCCAAAGAAAACCAATACTCAAGATCAAAAGAAAAAGCAGCAAGAACTTGAGCGCAAAAAGCGAGAGGCGGAAAAATTACGGCAAAAGAAAATTGCCGATGAAAAAAAACGCAAAGAAGCCGAAGCGAAAAAGAAGCGTGATGCCGAAGCGAAGAAAAAAGCAGAGCAACTTGCTGAGCAGAAGAAGAAAGAATTAGAGGAACAAAAAAAACGTGATCAAGCGCTCGCCGAGCAACGACAACGTGAAGAAGAATTCATGGCAGAACAGTTGGCGGCTGAACAACAAGCAATGGCAGCGCAACGAGAGGCGGTGATGTCTGAAGCGGCCATTTATCGAAGCCGAATAGAAGGTAAAATTCGACAGTATTGGAATCAACCAGAGAATGCTGGCTACTGCGATTTTAACTTGCGTCTCGGGCCTGGAGGAATCCTTTTAGGATTTAAAATCCTCGATCAACAAGGTCGATATTGTGACTCTGCAGAGCGGGCGGTGGTAAAGGCTGCGCCTTTTCCTATGAGCAAAGATCCGGCGGTTATCGATGAATTACGCAGTTTAAATATATCCTTGGGCTTAAGTCCGAACATATAACCATGTTTAACAGGTAAGGTAATTAAAGAATGATGAAAAAGTTGGCCATTTTATTTTCCGTGCTGGTGTTGAGTGCTGCGCGGGCCGACATTAACTTTGATATTATTATCGAAGACGGTATGAGTTTCGCGCGACCAGTGGCGGTTGTGCCATTTAACTACTCCGGTGTATCGGGCAAACCACCCCACGATATGTCTGCGATTATAGCCGCCGATTTGCGTCGAAGCGGGCGTTTTAATCCCATGCCATTCAATGAAATGCCAGAGTTACCGACGTCTTACGAGCAGGTCAGCATTCAACAATGGAAGGAAAAAGGTATTGAAGCGGTCGTGGTTGGTTCGGTTGAAGAGGTGACGCCAGGTCAATTTTCGGTTAAATACCAGTTAATTGATGTGTTCAAGCCGCAACAGCGAGTCGAAGGCGGGGAGCTCGTCAGTAACAGTGACTTCTTACTCTTGAATAATTCCGGTTCGGCAGGAACGCAAAACTTTCGGTTTTACTCGCATCAGGTGGCGGATAACATTTATGAAGCACTTACCGGAGTAAAAGGAGCATTTGCCACGCGCGTCGCTTATGTTACCGTCGATCGCTCGAAATCTCGCCCGTTTCAATTGTATATCGCAGACAGCGACGGCCATAACGCTGAAAGTCTCTACACCAGTGAAGAAGCCATCATGTCACCAACTTGGTCACCTGACGGTAAAGCCATAGCGTATGTTTCGTTCGAAAATGGTCGTTCAGAAATTTACTTGCAACAGATTTATACTGGCCAACGCACCATGATAGCGGCGTTTCCAGGTATCAATAGCGCGCCTGTTTTTTCTCCCGATGGCCGTAAATTAGCGCTTACCCTATCAAAAGACGGTAATGCCGAAATCTACATTTTAGATTTAACAACGCGCCAATATCGTCGCTTAACCAACACGGGACCTAACGTTATTGACACAGAACCCGAGTTTTCGCCAGATGGACAATGGATTCTATTTACCTCAGATCGTGGCTTACGCCCGCAAATTTATCGAGTCAGTGTGCGTGGTGGACGCCCGGAGCGAGTGACCTTTGAGGGCGAATATAATGCCAGTGCGGCCTATACACCGGACGGAAAAAGCATTATCCTCGTGAACAGAACGAATGGTGTCTATCATATCGCAAAACAAGATATTGAGACGGGGACTATGCAGATCCTCACAGATACCCTTTTAGATGAATCTCCCAGTTTAGCTCCGAACGGAACCATGGTAATCTATGCGACGATCCATAATGGTCGTCAGGTGTTGGCTCAAGTTTCGACCGATGGTCGGTTCAAAGTCCGCCTTCCGGCTAAACAGGGTGAAGTAAAAGCGCCCGCTTGGTCGCCATTTTTAATTCAGTGACGTTATTGGCAGAAATAGTGCCAGCGGCACTGTAGGTTAATAACAACAGGTTTTATTTTAAAAAAACGATAGGAGCTACAAAAATGTCAATCAAAGGTCTGGGGAAAAGCATTTTAGTTACTTTGCCCGCGCTATTCTTATTTGCGTGTTCTGGTAGTGATACTGGTACTGGTCCAGAAACTACTGATACAGTTGAAAATCAAGTTGAGACTACAACGCCTCAAGTAGAGAGTGCAGAAGATAAAGCGAAGCGTCTTAATGAAGAAGCTCGTAAAGTTCGCACGGTTTACTTCGAGTTTGATGATTCAACGGTTAAATCTGAGTACCAAGATTTGTTAAAAGCACACGCTTGGTTCTTAAGCCGCAACCCAGGTGTTCAAATCGTGGTTGAAGGTCACTGTGACGAGCGTGGTACGCCTGAGTACAACTTAGCGTTAGGTGAGCGTCGTGGTAACTCTGTACGTGACATCTTAATGAGCTACGGTGTGACTTCTTCACAAATTCGTGTGGTTAGCTACGGTGAAGAAAACCCAGCGAACCCAGCTCATAACGAAATGGCTTGGGAAAAGAATCGTCGCGCTGTTCTAAACTATGAAGGTTAAGAAAAGCCGCGTCTTTCTATCGACAGCACTGCTTGCAGTGCTGTCGGCATTTTCTGCTAGCGGTATTGCAGCTCAGTCAGTCGAAGAGCGTTTAACTCGATTGGAGCAAATGGCAGAAACCCGTGGCCAGCTTCAGGCCGACATCATGTTTCAGATTAATGCGATTCAACAAGAATTGCAGAAACTGCGCGGGCAAATTGAGCAACACGAATATCAATTGAAGCAACTGCAAGAGCGACAACGCGATTTATACAGCGATATTGAACGTCGTTTAGCCAAATTACAAAATTCTGGATCAGCCGCTAACGATAGCAGCGGATCATCCACCGCGACCACCAGCACTCTACCCAGCACTGCGTCTAACACAGGCTCGAGTAATCAAGCAGGCGGTGACGTACACTCTGATTATCAGCAAATATTCGCTAAGGTACGTAATAAGCAATACGACCAAGCGATTGCCGATTATCAAAGCTTTCTGTCGCGCTACCCAAAGAGCCAGTACGAAGCCAGCGTGCATTACTGGTTAGGGCAAATTTACTACATTCAAAATAAACTCGACTTGGCATTAGCCTCCTATCAGACCGTGACTAAGCAGTTTGGTAATTCCAGTCGAGCCGCTGATGCGCTACTCAAACAAGGCAAAGTCTTGGTGATGCAAAATAAAATCAACGAAGCGAAAGCGATCTTCAACCAAGTGATTGAACGTTACGACGGCACCACTGAACAGCTGGCGCGTAATGAATTACAGAAGCTGAAGTAAATCTATTTTACCCAATCTGCGGTAATCAAAGGCTCCAATGGAGCCTTTTTTATTGCTTTACCTTACTTGGGTGAGTGATTAGAATGTGCGCCCATTTTGAACAAAGTTTATCCATATTGTGACCCGACTGCGAATTACAGAAGTTTTCCACTCCCTGCAAGGTGAATCCCGTACCATTGGTCTGCCAACGGTGTTTGTGCGGCTGACTGGCTGCCCATTGCGCTGCCATTATTGTGACACTGCCTATGCATTTACGGGGGGTGAATACCAATCATTAGAGTCGGTGGTTGAACAAGTGAAAGGCTTCAAAACACAGCATGTCACCGTGACCGGTGGCGAGCCTTTGGCACAAAAAGCCGGCTGTGAAGCGTTATTAACCGAATTGTGTGACGCTGGATTATCGGTGTCGATTGAGACCAGTGGCGCAATGGATATTAGTGGCGTTGACCCGAGAGTGTCGGTCGTACTCGACCTAAAAACGCCCGATTCGGGAGAAATGGAGCGCAATCTGTGGAGCAATATCGATTTATTGAAGCCCACCGATGAAATCAAATTCGTGATTTGTTCGAAGCAAGACTATCAGTGGGCGCGGTTTAAACTGGATGAACTTAAGCTAAACCAGCGCTGCGACGTATTATTTTCTCCCAGTTTCGAACAGCTTGCCCCGTCGCAGCTGGCAGACTGGATTGTCGCCGATAATTTGCCGGTTAGATTTCAAGTGCAGTTGCATAAAATACTTTGGAACGATGAGCCAGGGAGATAGCCCGATATGACACAGAATAATCGCGGCAGTGCCATTGTGCTGCTGTCAGGTGGCCTAGATTCAAGTACCTGCTTGGCGTTGGCACAGCAACAAGGCTACGAGATTTACGCATTGAGCTTCAGTTATGGCCAGCGGCATAGCGCAGAGCTTGAAGCGGCTAAAGTGATTGCACAAGAAGCCGGTGTGGCCGCGCATCGCATTATCCCTATCGATTTGGGTGGGTTTGGTGGATCGGCGCTGACCGATGCAACCATTGAGGTACCCACCGAAGAGGGCGATGGGATCCCGGTGACCTATGTGCCGGCGCGAAATACGGTTTTTTTATCCATCGCACTGGCTTGGGCAGAGGTCATCGATGCGCGAGCGATTTACGCGGGCGTCAACGCAGTCGATTATTCGGGCTATCCGGATTGCCGACCAGAATACATTAAAGCCTTTCAAGCCATGGCTGACTTGGCCACCAAAGCGGGCGTTGAAGGGCATGGCCCGATGATTGAAACGCCACTATTGCACTTAACCAAGGCCGATATCATTCGACAAGGCCAAGCGTTGGGCGTGGATTACGGCAAAACCGTATCTTGCTATCAAGCCGATGCGCAAGGCGCAGCGTGTGGCGAATGCGACAGTTGCAAAATACGTCAACGGGCGTTTAGTGAAGCGGGCGTCGAGGACCCAACGCGCTATCGGTGAGTGGCGTCTAGCGCAGGAATGTTAGGCTTTTGTGGCTTGCCCATGTATAATGCGCCGCTGAATTTTTGTGCACTCAGTGGCCAGGTTGTCAGGGTTCACTGAGGCGCGACTTTAAATTTATAACTTATTGAATAATCTAATATTTTGGAGAAAATAATGGCCATCGAGCGTACTTTTTCTATCGTTAAGCCTGACGCAGTTGCTAAAAACGTTATTGGTGAGATCTACACACGTTTTGAGCGTGCAGGACTTAAAATCATTGCTTCTAAAATGATTCACATGTCAAAAGAGCAAGCCGAAGGCTTTTATGCTGAGCACAAAGAGCGTCCATTCTTTGGTGCTTTAGTTGAGTTCATGACTTCTGGTCCTGTTATGGTTCAGGTACTTGAAGGTGAAAATGCCATTGCTGCAAACCGTGAAATCATGGGTGCTACTAACCCACAAGAAGCGCTACGCGGAACGATTCGTGCAGACTACGCGGTTTCTGTTGATGAAAACGCCGCTCACGGTTCAGATGCTCCAGAGTCAGCGGCTCGCGAAATTGCCTATTTCTTCTCTGACGAAGAAATCTGTCCTCGCACTCGCTAATATTCTGATCTAAGCTAGGCCCCTACCCGCCAATCGCAGGGTGGGGGTTTTTATTTTTAATGCGATGAAAACTTTATTCCAGAAAATCGGTCAGAGTACTTTATCGGTATGAGAACTCTAAATGCTCCCGATTTGTCTTGAATCGCTAAAAGGTGACTGTAATGAGTAACGATAAAGTGAATTTACTCAACCTGAATCGCGATGGTCTAACCCAGTTCTTTTTAGAGATGGGCGAAAAGCCGTTCCGTGCTACTCAGGTTATGAAGTGGATCCATCACATGGGGGTCGACGATTTCGACCAAATGACCAACCTGAGCAAAGCATTGCGCACCAAACTCAGTGAAGTGGCCTATATTCAAGGTCCAGAAGCCATTGCTGAACAAATTTCTGATGATGGCACCATCAAGTGGGCATTGAGCTTAAATGGTGGGCAAGCGATTGAAACGGTGTTTATTCCTGAAAAATCACGTGGCACCCTGTGCGTATCGAGCCAAATTGGTTGTGCCCTTGAATGTTCTTTTTGTTCGACCGCTCAACAAGGGTTTAACCGAAATCTGTCGGTTGCAGAGATCATTGGCCAAGTTTGGTATGCGGTGAAAAAACTCGGAAGTCAAAAACTGACCGGTGAACGCCGAGTATCCAATGTGGTGATGATGGGGATGGGTGAGCCGCTGCTGAATTTTGAAAACTCCGTGAACGCTATGGATATCATGATGGATGACTTGGGCTATGGCTTGTCTAAGCGTCGTGTCACGGTATCGACCTCCGGCGTGGTGCCTGCGCTCGATAAACTCGCAGATCACATCGATGTAGCGTTAGCCTTGTCGTTGCATGCGCCGAATAATTCACTTCGCGATGAATTGGTTCCATTGAATAAAAAGTACCCGATCGAAGTATTGATGCCATCTGTAATGCGCTATTTAGAGCGATCAAAGGCGTCAGAAAAGGTGACGATCGAGTACGTAATGATAAAAGATGTGAACGATCAACCAGAACACGCACGTGAATTAGTAAAGCTCTTGAAAAATGTGCCCAGTAAGATTAACTTGATTCCTTTCAATCCGTTTCCTCAGACCAGTTATGAGACTTCATCAAATCGGACGATAGAGCGATTTACCGATATTCTGAGCAAAAGTGGCTTTACGGTCATTACGCGACGAACACGAGGGGATGATATCGACGCTGCTTGTGGTCAACTGGTTGGCAAGGTTAATGATAAAACAAAACGTAAATTACGCCGCCAAATTCCGGTTCAACAGGTGGCCAGTTAATTAGCGACAAGGTAGGACTATGCGCAGAATAATAACCAGCCTCATCGTCTTAGTGCCATTTTGGTTGGTCGGATGCACCACGCAAACGACCACCACCGTTGGTAACTATGAAGGCAATAAAACCATAGCAACATCTTTCAAAGAAGAAGAGGCTGCGCGCAGTCGGGTTAATGCAGCGCAAATGTATTTGCAAAAAAATAATTTGCAACGAGCTAAATTCCACTTAGACAAAGCCGCAGAGCATATGGATGATTATCCTGATTTGCACTTTACCCTTGCGTACTATTATCAAATGGCTCGAGATTACAAAGAAGCGAGAAACTCGTTTGAACGAGCATTACGATTAGATAGCGATAATCCCGAATATAAAAATGCCTTTGCGACCTTTTTGTGTCAACAAGGCGAGTATCGAGATGCTGACCGATATTTTAATCAAGCGATAAGCACACCAACCTACACTCACATTGATCAAGCCTATGTTAATGCAGGCAAATGCCAAGATATGCAAGGCAACAAGCAAGAAGCTTTGGAGTTTTATCGACGAGCATTAAACATCAATTCTAAATTGCCAACGGCGTTATTTGAAATGGCTCAATACCAATATGAGCAAGAGCGGTTTCCGATCGCTCGAGCGTATATTGAACGCTACCGAGAAGTCGCTCGACACAGTGCTCGTTCGGCTTGGTTAGCATTGCGCATTGAATCTAAAATGAACAATAAAGATGGCGTTGCGAGCTATGCATTGATGTTGCAAAATTTGTTTCCTGACTCGGCTGAAACGCATCAGTATCTTGAAAACAAAGAACAGTGGCAGTGAGTGATATGGATGCCAAAGTTACCACCGGAAGCTCAGAGCAGTTTAAGCAGGCTCGTGAAGCGTTAAAAATGAGTCTTGAGGAAGTTGCGACTTCTCTCAAACTGCCTCGAGAGCGCATCGAAGAAATTGAAAAAGGGGAGTACTCAGACGCAATTTCTCCGACGTTTTATCGTGGGTACATACGCACTTACGCAAACTTGCTTAAAATTGATCCGAGTGACTTATTGCATGAATTCAATACTCTTTTCGGTGAGCAAGTCGAAATTGTCTCGTCTCAACGCGTGGGGCGGTTTACGCAATCGAAAATTGCAAAACGTGGCAGCAGAGCGGGCTTTAAATGGCTGACTGCGCTCATACTATTAGCGATCGTCGCTGCAGCAGCTTGGGGTGTGAAACAAAAATACTTTAGTGTGACGGCGACAGAGCAACGAGCCATACCACTTGCGCAATCGTCTATGACTAATGCACAACCCGTTACTCTCGCAACCGAAACTGCACGAACTACCGATGCTCAAGAGGCCTCTGCACTTGAGGGAAATTCGTCAGCTGGTAGCCAACCTCCGTTGGCGACGAAATCCACTCGTCCCTCACCGGTGAGCGCTCAGCCAGCGACAGCTACGCAGAATCAAGAGTCGCTTCAAACGAATGACGTTATTCAATCCAATAACGATATTCAAACCAAGAACGATTCTCAAACCAATAGCTCTACTCAAACCAACGACTCTGCTCAAAAGGCTACTCAGCAAACTCAGGCGTCGCAAGTTGATACTGCGTCGTCAGTCGCTGCTTCAAGTGATGCACTGACGTTAATTTTTATGGGCGAGTGTTGGGTCGATATTAAAGATGCTAATGGCGAACGACTTGCTTATGGAACGAAAGAAAATGGTAAGGTGATCACTTTGAATGGCACGGCACCCTTTTCATTGGTATTGGGCGATCCTTCCGTCGTTCGTATCCAGTATCAAGGCGAAACGTTAGACATGAGCGAATACGCGGCTGGCCAAACCGCTCGCTTGACCGTCGAATAACAGTGAAGTAAAAATTATGAAAGGCTTATCTTGGATTAAACGTCGTCCATCGAAGAAAATCTGGGTTGGAAACGTTCCGATTGGTGGCGATGCTCCCATAGCCGTGCAAAGCATGACCAACACAGACACCTGTGACGTTGCCGCGACCTTGAAGCAGATTCAACAATTGGCAGACGCTGGAGCGGATTTAGTCCGTGTGTCGATTCCAACAATGGACGCAGCTGAAGCGTTTAAATCGATCAAGCTAGCCGCGCCTCTTCCACTCATTGCAGATATTCATTTCGATTATCGAATTGCTTTGAAAGTTGCTGATTATGGCGTCGATTGTTTGCGAATTAATCCGGGCAATATTGGCAACGAACAACGCGTACGAGCAGTGATTGATTGCGCAAAAGATAAAAATATTCCTATTCGAATTGGTGTTAATGCCGGTTCTTTAGAGAAAGATCTGCAAGTTAAATACGGCGAACCAACGCCGGAAGCGCTCGTTGAATCAGCAATGCGGCATATTGATATTCTTGATCGGCACAATTTTGATAACTACAAAATCAGTTTGAAAGCCTCTGATGTGTTTATGACCGTGTCTGCGTATCGGATTCTGGCTTCTCAGATTGAACAGCCTCTGCATTTGGGAATCACCGAAGCGGGCGGCCTGCGCTCGGGTGCTGTTAAGTCATCGGTTGGTTTAGGGCTTCTTTTGTCAGAAGGAATCGGAGATACCATACGAGTGTCTCTTGCGGCCGATCCCGTTGAAGAAATTAAAGTTGGATTCGATATTCTAAAGTCATTATCGTTGCGTCAACGTGGCATCAATTTTATTGCATGCCCTTCGTGTTCTCGTCAACAGTTTGATGTCATCAAAACCGTTAATGAACTTGAGTCGCGATTAGAAGACGTAAGAGAGTCACTAGATGTAGCCATCATCGGATGTGTCGTTAACGGACCGGGCGAAGCAAAAGAAGCTGACATAGGTTTAACGGGCGGCGCAGGGTCGAGTCTGGTGTATAAAGAAGGACAAAAAGATCATAAGGTCGAAAATGATCAGTTGGTCGACGCCTTAGAAAAACAAATTCGAGAACGCGTTAAACAACGTGAAGATGAAGTGGCTAAAAAATCTGGCGGACAACCGGTCATCGCGGTTCAGTCGTAACAGGTAATTTTTCCAATATGCCAGACTCTCAAACAAAGACTGCCATCATTACCGGAGCCAGCCGTGGCTTAGGTGCTGCCTTAGCCTTTGCATTTGCTAAGCAAGGCTTTGACTTGTGCTTAATTGCTCGAAGCGCTGATGAACTGCAACAGCTACAACAACAAATAAGTTCAACCTTTTCTGTGAAGGTGAGTCTTTATCCTTACGACTTGTCTGATCTAACGGGTATTACTGCACTGGTCGAACGTATCTACTCTGAGCATCCTAGTATTGATCTTTTAATCAACAACGCCGGATTCGGACATTACAAACCGATGAATGAACACTCGCCATCAGAGATCATCAATATGGTGAATGTCAATTTAACGGCACCTATGTTGCTAACGCGCGAAGTCGTCACGATTATGTCTAAGCAAAACAAAGGGCATGTCATTAATATTGGCTCAGACCTGGCGCAAAAACCCTTGGCAAATATGACGCCTTATGTCGCAACCAAACATGGCTTACAAGGTTTTAGCGACTCGTTATTAAGAGAGGTGAAAGGTCAAGGCATTAAGGTGACGATCATTAATACTGGTGTTATAGCAACCTACTTTCACAATGATCAACCAAGCGACCATGCTCCTGATACGTCTTTGGATCCAAAACAAGTCGCAGACTTAATTGTGCAAGTCTATCAAACGCCGAGCTTACAAGTCGTCGATCAAATTACGCTGCACCCAATCAATCAAGAGTTTTGATAGCATAGGTTTGCAAGTAAAGCCGACGAAAGTAGAACCGACTGGGAATAGAACACTAAAGCTTGTCGCTCCAGTCGCTCGCCAGTAAGTCAAAGGTTTCTTCGCCCGACACAGGTTTTGAAAAGTAATAGCCTTGTATGTAGTCGGCTCCTAACTTTCGAACGAACTCTAGTTGCTCACGTGTTTCGACACCTTCAATAACACTGCGCTTATTCAGTGAGCGAGCTAAAGCAATAATGGTCTCAATAATCGCTTCGGCCTCACTTTGTTCTCCGATCAATGAGACAAAACTGCGATCAATTTTTAACTTATGTATCGGAAACTGGTGCAAATATTTTAACGACGAGTAGCCTGTGCCGAAGTCATCGAGTGCTAACTCAATGTTCATTCGCTTTAACGATTTCACTAGCGGAAGAGATACATCGATATCGGTCATTAACATACTTTCGGTTAATTCAAACTCTACTTGACCTTGCTCTAAATCGTAGTTGGCTAAACGTTCTTTCATAAATCGAACGATGTCATATTGTTGTAAGTGTCGCGCCGATAAATTGATTGCCACGCCGACATTGTAATTTTGATCGTTCCAAGCTTTTAACTGTTCTAACGCCATTTCGATCAGTTGCTCGGTCAAAGGAATAATTAAGCCGACTTCTTCTGCGACGGGAATAAAATCGAGTGGTGAAATGAGGTCGCCATTGGGTTGGCGCCATCTGGCGAGTGCTTCAAATCCTTTTATTTTTGCCGTCGCTATATCAACTTGAGGTTGGTACACCAATGAAAACTCTTTGCGTTTAATGGCGTTACGTAACAAGGTTTCCATGGACATGCGGTTTTGCGCTTCTAAATTCATCGAGCTACGGAAGAATTGAAAATTATTTCTACCTAGATTCTTCGCGTGATACATCGCCATATCGGCTGCTTTAATGAGTTGCTCGGCGGTTGAACCATCTTCTGGATAGATCGAAATACCAATACTTGGTGAGGTAGAAACTTCTTGTTCTTTTAAAACAAACGGCGAGGCCATGTTTTTTATAATAAGATTTGCGATTCGAGTGGCGATTTCTATTGAGAAAACGTCTTCTAACATGATGACAAATTCATCACCCCCCAGCCGAGCGACGGTATCATCTTCACGAACCGACGATTTCAGTATCTCGGCTACTGACACTAACAGTGCATCGCCCGCATCGTGACCCAGTGTGTCGTTAATTTGTTTAAAGCGATCCAAGTCGATAAAGAATAAAGCCATCTTTTGCTTTCGACGATGACTATGGTCAATGGCATGAGTGATGCGATCCATCAGTAAGGCGCGGTTGGGTAAATTGGTCAAGGTGTCATAGTTTGCTAGCTTCTTTAGCTTTTCTTGTGCCAATTTTTGTTCGCTAATGTCTGTTACAGTGACCACGTAGTAGCGTTCACTGTCTTCATTGGTAAACTGAGTGGCGTTAATTAATACCGCTAAAGGTTGTTGAAATTTTCTGAGCAACATTCCTTCCGTTTCACATTGATCTTTGATCGCCAGCTTATCTTTAATTGCAATTGTCAGTGGAATATTGATGTCTTCTTGCGTCAAACACTCCAGTGGGTTGCCGATAACCGTGGAGGGATCATACCCGGAGATCTTTGAAAAAGATTGGTTGACTGAATTCACTAAAAAGTCTTTATCTAAAATGATAATGATGTCGCGAGTATTTTCGAAAGCCTCAAAAAACAACTGCATTTTGTCTTGCGTATCTTTACGAGTGGTAATGTCGGTGTAGGTTCCTGTAACTCGCTTTGGATTATCAAATTCATCGACCTCAGAGACTCGAGCTAAGTCTCGAAACCATCGCCATTCATTGAACTCATTTTTTATTCGGTAAACATGTTCAAAACCTTTGTCAGACTGCAGAAGAAAATCTTGCCACTTCGAGGCATACAGGCTTTGGTCATCGTGATGAATAAACGCTAAACGTTGAGTAAAGCCGATCAGTTGTTCTTTGTTATCAATGGCGAAGTCTAGCCGAGGTTCATACACCAAATTATTTTCAGCGCGCCAATCCCACAGCCCACTATCGCTTCCGGTTAGTGCGAGTTGCAAGCGCTTTTCACTACGCGTGATGGCTTGATGGGCATTCAATAAAGCGGCTTGTCGTTTATGTCGCTGATAGATAATAATACTTAGAAAACCGACCACGATGATGACATAAGCAATGTAGGCGGGTACTGACAACCAAGGAGCGGGGTAAGAGCGAATTTGTATTGAAAGTGGCTTGGATTCTTCTCCGGTTTTATAATCGATAGCCGCTATGTTTAGCGTTGACTTACCAGGATTAAACTTTGGAAATAAAATTTCACTGGTATAGGTTGTTGCTGGAGATGTCTTCGAATCGCCATCGATCCAGTAACGATAGCGAACTTGATTGGTCTTATGAAAAATCAGCGCAGAAAACTCTACTTTGAGTCCAAAATCATCGTGCTCAAGTCGCAGATGTTCGGAATCGACTAGGTTTGCATCGGGTGCCGACAACAGTTTTAATCCGGTTAGCTGAACTTCGATCGGTGAAGCGCGGCGTTTAACCAATTTTGATAAATCTAATACAATAACGCCTTTATTGGTTCCTAGAACGGCGGTGTTTCCATCGATCAGAGTGGCGGTTCCACCAATAAACTCGTTGGACGGTAGACCGTCTTGACGATTGAATTTCTCGACCGAGAAGTTACTTCGGTTCATGCGGAGAAGACCGTCGTTTGAGGTGATCCAAAGGTTGTCGTTGCTGTCTTCAAAAATATCTAAAAAACTTCCCGAGTTAAGGCTTTTGTTATCCAAAAACTTAATTTCTTCGCCGGTGCTTTCATCGATTACATAGATGCCGTGTCCATAATAGTTCAGCCAAATTTGCCCGCCAGTTCGAAATACATTGATGGCTGCGGCAAGTTTAGGATTGGGATGATCAATTTTATGCAAATTTTTAACGGTTCCAGTCTGTTTGTCATAGACATCGACTCGATTAAATTGAGTAAGATAGAGTTGCGCATCATCTGGATGATTTGAACCTAGCACGGTAAAGTAGGTTTCTTGGTCTTCAGGTAATTTAAGCGACTCAATTTCAGTGACTTTATTGGTTTGTTCATTGAAGACAAAAGCGCTCTTATTTTGCAACATAAACACTTCGTGATCCGAAAGTTTTTGTGAACCATACGTTGGCTTTTTCAAGGTTTCAACCGTGGTTTCAGGCAATGGCACCGTTGACTCTTCGAGAGTGTTTGGATCGAGCAACTTTACTCCGTCTCGGCGATGCACCCAAACGTACTTTTCCATTTTAATAATCTGATAAACACTTTCGTTGGTCACCGGAGCTTTTTCATCGTCATTAGCAAAGTAGCTTTGTGTTTGACCGGTGTTAAGATCGTAGCTCGCGAGTCCGTGTGAAGTGCCAATGAGTAACTGATCATTTTGTCGGGTGATCACACTGGCGATATTCGAAGGCAGCTCCTTTTTTTCGCCGCGCACGTTGCTGATAATATCTTTAATGGCATTGTTAGGGTGCCATTTAAAGAAACCATCTTCTCGACTGCCTAACCATAGATTCCCTTCGTTATCACTCTTAAGTTTGATAATGTCATTGTCAAAAAAATTGAAAGGTAAATCCGAAAACCGAAAGGTGAACTGTAATTGGTTATTGACGAGTTGATAGAGACCATCATCGGTCGCTACCCAAGTATCGCCATTGAGTTGTTCCATGTCCCATATATTTAATTCTTTCTCAACAAAGGTAAAGGCGGGGTCTTTGCCCGTTTGCAAAGCACTGTACAACTTGTTGCTGTCTATTTTGGTCAAACCCTCAACGGTCGCGACGTAGATTGCTCCATCGGGCAAACGGAAAATGCCCTTCACATTAGCTTGCTCTTGGTTGATTTCAGCGACCGGCTGATGTTTAATTTTTATGATCGCTTTGTCTCGCAAATCGATCGCGAACAAACCGTGGGTTGATGCAATTAATAAGTAGTTTTTAAACTTGTAAATAGCGCGAAATACTTTGTCTTGAAAGGCGTCTGGCCAAACATCATTACGACGAATAATCGACTCCAGTTGTTGTTTGCCGTAATCAAACCGAAATACTTCTTCAAAATTAGCTAACCACAAGTCGCCAGAATCGGCTTCATAAGCCATCTCTAGTTCGTTTTGTTGGTTATTTTCTGCGGTTCTAGCAGGTAGCTCAATACGATGATAACTGTCGTTTCTAGGATCGTAACGATAGTTGAAATTAGGTGCTGCACTCAGCCAGAGCATGCCTTCACGATCATTGTGGAGTAACCCTATGTATCTTGCATTGAGTACACCATCTGGACCTGAAATTGCCTCAAGTCGGTAGGCGTCGTAACGATTAACACCTTCTTCGGTGCCAAGCCATAAATAGCCTAGTGAATCACGCTCAATTTCCCAAACCACACTTTGGCTCAAACCATCGCGTGTCGAGTAGTGTTTTAAGTCGACACTTTGGCTTTGTGCCGTGGCAGAGGAAAGAAACAGCGCTGCAAAGAAAAATGTTATAATTATTAGATACTTCATAAACCTGAGCGTTATTAAAAGCAGTATTCAGAGTATAGCAGTAATAGCGTTTTTCCCCAGTTCTGAACAATTCAATCCTGATCTTATGAAATAACCGCGAAAAGCCTCCACAAAGCCCCGAATTCAGCTATAATGCCGCGTTTATTTATCCTCAGCGTCACAATTCGGGAGTTACATTGAAAGCTAAGTTTCAAGCCATAAAGGGCATGAATGATATTTTACCGGAGCAAACACCTGCTTGGCACAAGCTGGAAGCCCTGTTGTTGCAACTTATGCAACAGTACGGTTACTCGGAAATACGCATGCCTTTGGTTGAGAAAACCGCTTTATTTAAACGTTCAATCGGTGAAGTGACGGATATCGTCGAAAAAGAGATGTACACCTGGACGGATATCAGTGACGACAGTCTGACTTTACGTCCCGAAGGAACCGCCAGCTGTGTTCGAGCCGGTATTGAACATGGTCTGTTGTACAATCAGCAACAAAAGCTGTGGTACATGGGGCCGATGTTTCGTCGTGAAAATCCGCAAAAAGGCCGTTACCGACAATTCCATCAACTCGGTGTAGAGGCGTTCGGATTTGCGGGACCCGATGTTGAAGTAGAACAAATTTTATTAACCCATCGTTTGTGGCGAGCCTTGGGTATTGATAATGATGTGGTTTTACACATTAATACTTTGGGTGACAGTGAGTCACGAGCTAACTATCGAGAGCTGTTAGTGACCTACTTTAACGCTCACAAGGAACAACTCGACGAAGACAGTTTGCGTCGTTTGAATAGTAATCCTTTACGGATTCTCGATTCGAAAAACCCGGCGATGCAATCGTTGATTGAGCAAGCGCCGAAGCTGTCTGAACATGTCGATGAGGCATCGAAAGAGCATTTTGAGCGTTTAAAATCAATGCTCACCGCGGCAGGCTTGACGTTTCAAGTGAACGATCGCTTGGTGCGTGGCTTAGATTATTACAATCGTACCGTTTTTGAGTGGATGACCGATAAGCTTGGCGCACAAGGAACCATTTGCGCTGGTGGGCGCTACGATGGATTGACCGATCAACTTGGCGGTCAAGCGACAACGGCCAGTGGTTTTGCCATGGGCATTGAACGAATTTTATCCCTCGCGATAGAGGCCGGTTACTTTGCAGATTACAGTGAAGCGCCGCATGTTTACTTTATCGCTATGGGCGAGAGCGCAGAAGTACAAGCCATGGTATTGGCTGAAAAACTACGCGATGAACTACCGCATCTTCGAATGGTAGTGAACTGCGGTGGTGGGAACTTTAAAAAACAATTTAAAAAAGCCGATCGTTCGGCAGCAAAAATTGCTTTAATACTCGGCGAAGACGAGGTGCAGCAACAGGTTATTGGCATTAAGTTCTTACGCGACGATCGCGTCCAAGAAAGCTGTTCGTGGAACGAATTAGCGGCACAGTTGGGCAGCTTTGAATTTACCGATTAATTTTTAATTTGACTGGTTTTAACGAAATAACCGGACTGTTTCAGTTAGGAGTTGGCAAGTGGAATACAATACAGAAGAACAGCAATTAAAAGCGATTAAAGAGTGGTGGAATGAAAACGGAACTTCGATCATTGTTGGAGTGGTGATTGCCGTTGGTGGCTTCTTTGGATACAACTGGTACAAAGAACAACAAATGGTGACCAAACAGGAAGCTTCAACCGCGTACGAAGCCTTCACAGACATCGATTTTAAAGCCAAAAAAGACGATTTCATTGCGGCTGGTGAGTCTATTAAGAGTCAGTACCCAGGAACCGGTTATAGCACGTTAGCGGCACTTCACATTGCGAAACAGTTAGCTGAAAGTGGTGATTTAGAAGGCGCTCAAAAGCAACTTGAGTGGGCTGAATCAAATACTAAGGGAACTGAAGTGCAACCCTTGATGTCTATTCGCCTAGCACGGGTACTGCTTGCGCGTGGTGAGATTGACACAGCGTTTGCGAAAGTGAATGCCATTCAGACAAGCGCTTACAATGGTTTGAAACAACGTTTATTAGGCGACATCTACTTGCAGAAAGGCGATAAAGTAGCGGCTAAAGCAGCGTACGAACTAGCGAAAGAGGCGACCGAGTCATACACCGCAAAAACTGAGCTAGACATGCTGATCAATGATCTTTCAGTGGCTGATAGTCAAACTAGCGCACCTCAAGCAACACCTGAAGCGGAGACTAAAAACGCAGATAAACAGGGTTCGTAATGACTAAACAATTTCTTTTTGCAGGACTGATTGCCGCTCTATTGTTGTTAAATGGATGTGGTGATGAAAATGAAGTATTGCCAAATCCAATACCTTCGGTGGTGGAAACCAAAGTTCGTTACGATGAACTTTGGAGTATTACGGTGGGTGACGGTGTTCAAGACGAGTTTTTAAAGCTCCACCCCGCTGAAAGCTATGGCAAAATTTTTATCGCCGATGTGAGTGGTAAGCTCATGGCGATTGATCCTGAAAAGGGCAGCAAAGTTTGGCAAACGACAATTGAACAACGTATTTCTGCTGGCGTTACCGTTGCGAATCGAATTGCTGTTGTGGGTACGCGTGAAGGGCAGGTAATGGCATTTGACGTTGAGTCAGGTGAACAACTCTGGACCTCTCAATTATCCAGTGAGGTGATTGCATCACCGGCCGTCGGCGATGGATATGTGGTTGCCAATACGGTGGATGGAAAGATAGTCGCTCTAGACGCTAGCAGCGGTGAACAGAAGTGGTTTTATGATCGTACTTTACCTGCATTAACCTTGCGTGGTACCTCCAGCCCAGTGATTGCGTTAGGCGCAGCGATTTCTGGATTTGCCAATGGTAAGGTCGGTGTGTTTCTGCTTGAAAATGGCCAGTTAGCCTGGGAGCGTCAAATTACTACCCCAAGCGGCCGCTCTGACTTAGAGCGCTTGGTCGATGTTGACGGGCAACCCGTGGTGTTTGGTTCAACGCTTTATGCGACCTCGTTTAATGGCAACATTATGGCTCTTGAACTGCGCTCTGGTGAGCCATTATGGTCACGCGAATTATCGTCATACCAAGACATTGAAGTGGATAACCAAACGCTATTAGTGACTCAAGATAATGGTTATGTCACCAGCATGAATCGTAACAATGGTGTCCTTTTATGGACTCAAAAAGCGCTATTCTTACGACAAACGACGTCGCCGACAGCTTTTGGTGACCACATTGTGGTCGGTGACATGGGCGGTTATTTGCACATGCTCGACAAAGCGTCCGGCCAATTAATTGGACAGCTAAATATTAACAGCAGTATCAACTATACTGATTGCTATGACAGTGCTGAAGCCTGTCGTTTTCATAATCATGAAGAGTATGGTGTCGCAACTAAGCCATTTATCGTTGATGATAAGTTGGTTGTTTTAACCCGTAATGGCCACATGATTGCCTACAAACAGCGTAAAGACGCTAAGTAAGATTTCACACTATGATTCCTGTCATCGCCTTGGTCGGCAGACCCAACGTCGGTAAGTCGACCTTATTTAATCGCTTAACTCGTTCCCGTGATGCCTTGGTAGCTGACTTACCTGGGCTAACACGAGACCGTCAATACGGTCATGCGAAAATAGAAGGGCGGCCATTTATTATCATCGATACCGGAGGTATTACCGGTGGCGAAGTGGGTATTGATGGCTACATGGCAGAGCAATCAAAGCTGGCGGTGCAAGAAGCTGATATCGTTCTATTCCTATTGGACGCTCGCGCTGGCTTAACCGCCGTTGATGAAAATTTAGCGCGTGAACTTCGCACCTTTGGTAAGCCCGTTCATTTAGTTGTTAACAAGATTGATGGGATTAATGCCGAAGCCGCCATCGCTGACTTTTATGCACTCGGATTCAGCAGCGTTAACCCAATAGCGGCGGGGCATGGTCGTGGGGTGAATGTTTTGGCAGAAGAAGTGTTGCTGCCACTGGCCTCTGACGAAGCGCTTGAAGAAGCGGAACGCGAGCGAACAAAACATCCTAAAATAGCCATTGTTGGCCGTCCTAATGTTGGAAAGTCAACCTTAGTTAACCGTATGTTAGGCGAAGAGCGGGTCGTGGTGTTCGATATGCCAGGAACCACTCGAGACTCCATTTATATTGATATGGAGCGGCGCGAAAAACCCTACACCATTATCGACACGGCCGGCGTTCGACGGCGCGGAAAAGTTCGTGAGACGGTTGAAAAATTTTCAGTTTTAAAAACGCTGCAGGCCATTGAAGATGCCAACGTTGTGATCATGGTTTTTGATGCACGTGAAGGCATTACTGAACAAGACTTGTCACTGTTGCGTTTTGTTATGGAAGCAGGGCGATCACTGGTTATCTCGATCAATAAATGGGATGGCATGACCGCAGAGCAACGCGAAGCCGTTAAAAGTGAGGTCAACCGTCGAATGGTGTTTGCTGACTTTGCTCGCATGCACTTTATTTCAGCACTGCATGGCAGTGGTGTCGGCGATTTATTTGATTCGGTTGATGAAGCGTTTAATAGTGCGAATGTCGAGATGTCTGCATCGAAACTGACGCGTGAACTAGAAATTGCAGTGGCCAAGCATCCTCCACCAACCGTTAAAGGGTTTCGCAGTAAACTTCGATATGCGCATCCTGGTGGTCACAATCCTCCGCGAATAGTTATTCACGGCAACCGTACCACTAAATTACCAGAATCTTATCAACGCTACTTAATTAAGCATTTTATTAAAGTGTTGAATATTGTGGGTACACCGATCAAATTAGAGCTGAAAGAAGGTAAAAACCCTCACGAAGGCAAAAAGCAAGAAGTGACCCGCAGACAACGTCTAAAGCGTAAACGCGCGATTAAGAAGTTTGGCAAGAAAAAGTAACCTTTCTGGTTAAAAGCGCGTAGGTCTTCGCGAAACTCGACGCGCGCTTTATTCAATCTTACTGTTTATTCCACCCTTTCAAACCCGTAGAGCGATCAAAAAAGACAGGTCGTCCGTGACCTGAAGGGGAAAGAAAACTTTAGTAGCTTGCACTGATGATCATACCGCCCCAAAGTACGCTGCGATCGGCTGGACCTCGCTTAACTTCTGATGATTGGCCGCGTAATAAATAACTAAAACGCCAACCCGATTCCGACTGATGAGTGATGCCTACCCAAGCGTCCCAAACCAAACGATTCAGTTCATTGGATGAAAAGGTGACGGGACTGTCTTTGAATTGGCCTTGCAAAAAGACGTTATAGCCGCGCAAATGCGCAGAAAAACCACCCCAAACATAAACCTCACTGCGGTGCTCCGCTAGCCCCGCCAAGCTGGTCGACTTCTCTGAGTAGTCATTAAATTGTGGTCTGAAGCTGTACCAAGGCGTTTGAAAACTACCGTAGCGACCAGCCAAGCCAAAGGTGGCTTCGGTTAGGTAGCCAACGCTCAACTGGCTGGTGCTGCTGAGTTCAAAGTTTTGCTCACCATAGTGATAAGCGATCAGTTGTTGTTTGCCGATGCTGTACTTAAAGGTTAACTCACCACCGTCGCTGATTTGCTGATCCCAACCACTCGGGCGATCACTGCCCAAGGCTGCGTGCAACTCAGTTTGAATGGAGTTAACCCAGTCAGCGCCGAGCACACCCAGCGTGAAAGTGCTGACCCAAGCCGTATCATTGGCCGAATCGATGAGCTCCTGTGTATTCGCGAGATAGAGCAAGCTTGCGAAAGGCCGATCGCCGAGCTGCTTGTCTGGTTGATCAATCGATTTAGGTGTAAAGATGGTGAACCCTGCTTCAATGCCATGCAGCTCCGTTAACGCTGAGGAAGGCTTGGGCAATATTCCGAGTTGTTCGGTAATGGCTGCCCTGACCGGATCGAGCGATATGCCGTATTCGATAGCGCGACGCCCAGCCAAGGTGACGGATAAACCACCGGTGTAGTCTTGATCGCGTTTACGTAAAGTAAATAGGTCATTGTCGATATACAGCGCCCAGCCTGCATCGTAAGGCTCTTGGTCGGTTAGCCAGTGCCAGTGGTGCAACGGCGAACGCTCATCTTGAATACTTCCTGCGCCAGCTCTTCGTGTCCATTGCCGTTTCGAAACGTCTAACCCGGTTAAGGTTTTGTCTTCTGTCGCTTGTGTTGCCGAGAGGGTGGCGAACGCTGAACCCTTTGTCTGACCGCGCATTTTGGAACCCTCAGACCCGTGAGCCTCACTGCTCTCAGCGATGAACTGAAAGGCCAGTAAGAGTGTTGCGAGTAGTATTTGACGCAACATATAACGCAACATAAGAATCTTCTCCCTAATAAATGACCGATCGGTCTATTTGAGTTAATATATGACCGGTCGTCTTAAATTTAAAGGGCAGAAATCGATGAAGTTGATTGAAAATTTGAATGCTTAACTTAAAAGCTGCTGAATTTGAGCTTTAAAGCTGTGATAAGCGCGGCAAGATCGGCTGGTTTTTAAGCGCATTAGGGTACCTTCCCAAGCGCATTGAATAAATTCTGCTAAGGCGTGAGGATCGGTTTCTGTATCTTTTAGTAATTGCTCAGATTTAGCTTGCTCAATAACTCTGGCTAGCAGGTTCACGTATTGATCCATGATGTGATCGGTTGCTTTGCGTATTGCCGGATTCTCATCAGACATTTCAAGACTGAGATTCCCGATTAAACAACCGCCGCAGAAAGACTGCTCTTGTAACTGAGTTAGCTGCTGCTCGAAGAACCGAAGCAATCGCTCAATCGGACTGCCCGGGGACTCTAAAAGTTGCTGCTTGGCAGCGGCGAGGTGTTCTTCAGCGGCGAGTTCGATCGCCTCAATGACAAAGGCTTCTTTGCTCGAAAAGTGATTGTAGAATGAGCCTTTCGGAACGCCGGCGCTGTCCACGATTTCTTTTACACCTGTGCCGTTATAGCCTTTGGTCGCCAAGACTTCTAGGCCAGCGTGCAGTATGTGTTGTCGACAGTGCGGTTTTCTTCCCATCTCAATAATATATGACCGGTCGCCTTTAAGGTCAATCGGTGCTGTCGAATTTATTGACGGCGGTCACTTGACTCTCGATTTGTCCATCGACCACTCGCGTGGTTAGCCTATCCCCCAGTTTAACTTGAGAATGAGAGGTGATTAAGGCGTCTTCTTGTAAGGTAATCGAGTAGCCGCGGGCGAGTGTGGCCAAAGGGCTCACGGTATTTAATCGGTCAGCGCGAGCAGCGAGGGTAGAATTAAACTGCTTCAATTGAGTTTGCGCGGCAAACTGCAACCGTTTAAACAGGGCGGCGCCACGCTGTTCTGCTCGAGCAACTTGGTTTTCGGGATGATATCGCAACAGTTTGAGTTGACTATCGTGCAGCCGCGCTCGTTGGTCATTGATGGTTTCTTTCACAACGCTTTGCGCTCGCTGCCATAGCTCGCTCATTTGCTCTTCAAACTGTTTAAGTAACGGCTCTGGATCCGTAAGTTTCAGGCGACAAACTTCGAGCCTATGGCTATTTTGTTGTAAGTAATTATTCACTGCTCTGTGCAGCGTGAAGTCGAGATTATCGATGGTTTGGCGCAGTTGAAGTTGATCTTGAGTGAGTATTTCTGCTGCCGCTGACGGTGTTGGAGCGCGCATGTCGGCAACAAATTCGGCGATAGAAAAGTCAATTTCATGCCCAACTGCAGCCACGGTGGGCAGTCGACTTTGGCTAATCGCGTAAGCCAATTGCTCGTGATTGAAACACCACATATCTTCGAGTGAGCCACCGCCTCGGGTGAGTAACAAGACATCCACCTCGGCGCGTTGATTGGCCAATTCGAGAGCTTGAATAATGCTAGTATGTGCTTGCTTACCTTGTACCTGGCAAGGATAAATAATAATTTCCGTCAGTGGAAAGCGACGTTGCATCACCGTAATAACATCGCGAATCGCAGCCCCGGTGGGCGACGTGATGATGCCGACTTTGCTTGGTTGTCTTGGAATCGGTTTTTTACGTTCTGGTGCAAATAATCCGGCAGCATCAAGCTTTTGTTTTAATTGCTCAAACTGAGCTTGCAAATCACCTTGACCGGCAGGCTCTAGAAAGTCGATGTTTAGTTGATAATCACCGCGAGCTTCGTACAGGGTCATTTTGGCGCGTGCATTCACCAGCATTCCATTGTCGGGTCGAAACTTGAGCACTTGATTACGACCCCGCCACATGGTGCATTTGACTTGCGCGTTTTGATCCTTGAGGGTGAAATACCAGTGACCCGACGCAGGCGCGACAAAATTGCTGATTTCTCCGGTAATCAACAGTGAACCGCCTTGCGCTTCAAGCAAACCTTTAACTTTGCGATTTAACTCACTGATTGATAAATATCGTCGTTCGGTGGGTTTTCGGGGCTGTAATACTGGCTTAATCATGCAATTTCTCAATGACGATGTGGTTAACCGCATACACAAGTTCGTGCCGCCTTGGCGTTGCGGTTCTTTTGGTCGCAGAGCTAGGGGCAGCGCAGACCGCTTTCGTGCGCACTGACCTTAGGAAATGAGTCATTTTTTCAGATTCATAAAAAAAAGCAATAAAACTAACAATTTTCTCCCTCAGAGCCAGTCAGGTGATTGTTCTGAAATTTTGAAAAATGCTATAATCCCGCTTTGGTTTTCCAACCGTTTACCTAAAAAGGTGACTCTTTATTATGCGAATTATTCAGGAAGCTCTTACTTTCGACGATGTTTTATTGGTTCCCGCGCATTCCACGGTTCTGCCACACCTCGCCGAGCTGAAGACTCAGCTTACTCGCGAGATTGCCTTAAATATCCCTTTGGTATCGGCAGCGATGGACACGGTGACTGAGTCGCGATTAGCAATTGCTTTAGCTCAAGAAGGTGGCATTGGCTTTATCCACAAAAATATGACCATCGAACAACAAGCCGCCGAAGTTCGAAAAGTGAAAAAGTTTGAAAGCGGAGTGGTGAACGATCCCATCACCGTGACACCCGATATTACCATCGCCGAATTGAAGCGGATTACCGCTGAAAATGGTATTTCTGGTGTGCCGGTTGTTGAAGGGCAAGAGTTGGTTGGTATCGTTACCAGCCGTGATGTGCGCTTCGAAACCCATCTCGATCGTTCTATTTCTACCGTCATGACGCCAAAAGATCGCTTGGTTACCGTTAAGGAAGGCGCAGAAATAGACGAAGCCTTAGCCTTGATGCACAAACACCGCATTGAAAAAGTATTAATGGTCGATGACGACTTTCATTTGAAAGGGTTAATCACCGTAAAAGACATTCAAAAAGCCGAAGACAAGCCCAACGCCTGTAAGGATTCGCTGGGGCACTTACGTGTCGGTGCTGCTGTTGGTACCGGAGCAGATACCGACGAACGAGTGGCTGCGTTAGTGGCTGCTGGCGTCGATGTTGTGTTAGTCGATACATCGCACGGTCACTCGCAAGGGGTACTTGACCGAGTGAAGTGGGTGAAAACGAATTACCCGAACATTCAGGTCATCGGTGGGAACATCGCGACTGCAGAAGGCGCATTGGCCCTTGTTGAAGCGGGCGCTGATGGCGTAAAAGTGGGTATTGGCCCAGGCTCAATTTGTACCACTCGAATTGTCACGGGTGTTGGCGTTCCACAAATCAGTGCTGTGGCGAACGTTGCTGAGGCACTTAAAGACAAAGGCGTTCCATTAATCGCCGATGGCGGTATTCGTTATTCGGGTGATATGTGTAAAGCCTTCGCCGCAGGTGCATATGTGGTTATGGTTGGCAGTATGCTGGCAGGCACAGAAGAAGCGCCAGGTGAAGTGGAACTTTACCAAGGTCGTTCTTATAAATCGTATCGCGGAATGGGCTCTTTAGGCGCCATGTCGCAAAAACAAGGGTCGAGCGATCGTTACTTTCAGTCTTCGAATGCCGCAGACAAACTCGTGCCTGAAGGCATTGAAGGTCGAGTACCTTACAAAGGCTCACTCGTTAGCATCATTCATCAAATGATGGGTGGATTGCGCAGCTCGATGGGCTTAACCGGATGCAAAACGGTTGATGAAATGCGTACCAAAGCTCAGTTCGTAAAAGTGACAGCGGCGGGCATGAGCGAGTCTCATGTACACGATGTGCAAATCACCAAAGAAGCACCGAACTACCAGATCGGAAAGTAACTCGAGTAAGAAATTTATACGGCGAGCCGGAAGAGTCCACTTCCGGCTTTTCTGTTTTAGCCAAGCGGGGCTAAATCACTTTAGGTAAAAGGTAAGGTCTATGTCCAAAGACATCCACTCTAGTCGAATATTAATCTTAGATTTTGGCTCACAATACACGCAATTAATTGCCCGACGAGTTCGCGAAATTGGCGTTTACTGTGAATTGTATCCCTTTGATTTAAGTGAAGAGGCCATCCGCGAATTTGCACCTCATGGGGTTATCTTGTCGGGTGGTCCTGAGAGCGTCACCGAATCAACCACGCCGCGCGCAGCGGATGTTATTTTTGAATTAGGCGTACCCGTATTAGGTATTTGCTACGGCATGCAAACCATGGCGGCGCAGCTGGGCGGCCAAGTGAGTGGGTCGACTGAACGTGAGTTTGGTTACGCTCAAGTAAAACATGTTGGCGATTCAGAACTGTTTAAAGGTATTGAAGATCATGCCAATGAAAACGGCGAAGGCCTGCTAGACGTTTGGATGAGTCATGGTGATAAAGTGACTTCACTGCCTCCTGGCTTCGAGTGTATTGGAGAAAGTGGTAATGCTCCTTTCGCCGCCATGGCCAACGAAGAGAAGCATTTTTACGGCGTGCAATTTCACCCAGAAGTTACCCACACACGTCAAGGCGGTCGCATTTTAGAGCGGTTTGTTTTAAGTATTTGTCAGTGTGAAGCGCTTTGGACAGCGGGTAATATAATTGACGACGCGGTCGAACAAATTCGTCAACAAGTTGGCGAAGATGAAGTTATTCTTGGATTATCCGGTGGCGTTGATTCATCGGTAACGGCGGCATTATTGCATCGAGCAATTGGTCCTAACTTAACCTGCGTTTTCGTTGATAACGGTCTATTACGTTTGAACGAAGGCGATCAAGTGATGGGCATGTTTGCTAAGCATATGGGGCTCAATGTTATTAGAGTCGACGCCGAAGATCGCTTCTTGAATGAGTTAAAAGGCATTGATGAACCCGAAGCAAAACGGAAAGTGATTGGCCGAGTGTTTGTCGAAGTTTTTGAAGAAGAATCGAAAAAATTAAAAGCCGCAAAGTGGTTAGCACAAGGAACCATATACCCAGATGTTATTGAGTCTGCGGGCGCAAAGACGGGTAAAGCACATGTTATTAAATCGCATCATAATGTTGGTGGTTTACCTGAAGACATGGAATTAAAATTAGTTGAACCATTACGCGAGTTATTCAAAGACGAAGTGCGAAAAATTGGTTTAGAACTTGGTCTTCCCTATGACATGTTGTATCGACATCCATTCCCAGGGCCAGGTCTTGGCGTAAGAATTTTAGGTGAAGTGAAAAAAGAGTTTACTGATCTTTTACGTCGCGCCGACGCGATTTATATTGAAGAATTGTATAAGCACGATCTCTACCACAAAACGTCGCAAGCCTTTACCGTATTTTTGCCAGTTAAGTCCGTTGGCGTTATGGGCGATGCGAGAAAGTACGATTACGTTGTATCGCTTCGAGCGGTTGAAACCATTGACTTTATGACCGCGCGTTGGGCACACCTTCCGTATGAGTTTTTAGAGCATGTGTCTAATCGTATCATCAATGAAATCGATGGCATTAGTCGGGTAACCTACGATATTTCATCGAAACCACCGGCAACGATTGAGTGGGAGTAAGGGTGTTAGAGTCTCGTTTGTTCAACACACTCACACTCTAGAAATACAGTTATGACGGAACCAAGGATCTCGCCAACAAGTTTTGAATTTAGTGAACGAGATCGTTATTTTATGCGGCGAGCGTTACAGCTGGCCGCGACTGCTGCATCGCATAGTGAAGTGCCCGTCGGTGCAGTGGCGGTGTTGGACGATGAAATCATTGGCGAAGGTTTTAATTGCCCGATTGAATCGTCTGATCCATCTTGCCATGCAGAAATCATTGCCATCCGCCAAGCCTGCCAACACCTGAACAATTACCGCCTGCCAGACGTGCGTTTATACGTATCTTTGGAACCTTGCCCTATGTGCGCCGCTGCGATGGTGCATGCTCGTGTTAAGCAAGTCATCTATGCTGCCGCAGACTATAAAACCGGTGCATGTCACTCAATAATGAACTTCTTTGAGCATCCATCGCATAATCATCACGTCGACGCAGTGGGAGGGCTAATGGCCGAGGAAGGCGGCTCGATACTGTCGAATTTTTTTAAACAACGCCGCGCTGAAATTAAACAGCAAAAATCTCTCAAGTAACCGTCTCACGCTAGATATAGCAAAATTGCGATGATTTGCAATTATTCTATTATTGTCTAAGTTTAGGGATAGGTATAACTGGGTGTGATTGCAGTGGCAAAAATATTAGTCGTGGATGACGATCCCATGGTGCGCATGGCGCATGAAAGGATGTTAGCTGATAACTACTCTGTCGACAGTGTTGATTCTGGCAACGCTGTGTTTTCTTTTTTTGAGCAAAATAAGCCCGATGTGGTTTTATTGGATGTCGACTTGCCTGACATTAATGGGTTTGAGGTGTGTGAACGTCTGGCATCCGAAGGTCAGCTTGCTGAAACGTCGGTGATTTTCGTATCCGCTCATTCTGATATCGACACACGGATTCAAGCCTTCAATTCCGGCGCTGACGACTTTATTTCAAAGCCTCTCGATCCAGAAGAATTGGTATCGAAAGTCAAAGTACTCGACGAGCGCAAAAAGTCGATGGCACGGATCAAAAACGATTTAAAAGACGCTCAGCAAACCGTTTTAACTGCCATGTCGACCAGCAGCGAGCTGGGACGAGTCATGCAATTCGTTGAACACTCTTTTTCGCTTCACTCAACCGCCGAACTTATGAAAAGCTCTTTTGATTTACTCAATGCTCTTGGTTTATCGACGGTAATGATGACCGAAGTGAATCGCGTGCGTGATTATTTTTCGCATGAAGGAGCGATAAAACCAATTGAACAAGAGCTGCTTGAGGTATTGCGCGATAAAGGCCGTTTTTACGATTTTAAAATGCGCACACAGGTGAATTATTCTCACATCTCCTTGTTGGTCAAAAACATGCCGTTGAACGATCCGGATCGGTATGGCCGCATCAAAGACTTATTGCCCGCCATTGTCGGGTGTATTAACTCAAGGCTTTCTGAAATAGAAGCGCAACAAAATGTTTTGATGCAGGCGCAAGAACTCATTCATTCATTTGAAGTGATTCAAATGACCATGCGTTCGCTAACCGAGTCACTCGGGAATAATCAACACAAAGCGACTGAGCGTTTGCATAAAATGGTTGATGAACTGCAAGTGTTCATTCAACGACTGGGTCTTGAAGAAGACCAAGAAGAGCGAGTGATTAAATACGTTGATGACTCAGTCGAAGACTCGCTAGCGCTGCTAGATGCTGGCGAAACTATTTTTACTTCCTTCGAAAATATTTTGACCCATCTTCAAGAGACGGTTGAAAAGCAGGGTAAAGTAGTCGAGCGTATTTCAAGAGATCAAAGCAGTTCACAAAACGCCTCCGATGTTGCCGACAGCCTAGATATTGAGTTATTTTAGCTCAAGATTGTTTAAATATTACTTCAAGACTGTTTATAGCGCTAACCTCCCCTTTTCGCTAAGATAGCTAGCTTTTGAGTAGTATGCCTTTCAATGGGTTTAAATCAGCTGATACTAATCCGTGCATTAGCCGCGTATTTCAAAGGAAGTGCTCTTTAAAAGGGATGGTTCTCATTAAAAGATGATTCTGTAAAAAAGATGATTATCAAAAAGATTATTCTTCAGTAATGATTAACGGAATAATTGTGTTTATCACGTAATTATTTAATAAGGAGTTAAATTATGGGTATGTGCTTTGTAATGCACAGTGTGTCGGATGACAATGGACGAAAGGTCAAAGATAATCCAGTGCTAATCTGGCAACTTGTTGCTCCAGACGACCCAGAAATTTTTCAAGACGCTTTAAATGAGAGTCATCGAGTGGGTTTCTTTGCAAAGTTATTCGGTAAAAGCGCTCCAAAGGAAGCTCAGATTTCAGACTTAACGTTTTTCGAGGGTGAAAATCAATACCATGACCTTGATAAAGCGTGGCATGGAATTTATTACTGCCTCAACTTATCGGAGTTGAATGCAGAGCCTCCATTTAACTTTATTCTAGAAGGCGGAGATGTCATAGGCGATATTGATGTCGGATACGGACCTGCTCGCTGGTTAAACAGCGACGCCGTAGCTGAACTTCATCAACATTTATCCGCAATTACCAACGACTCACTATCTGATAATTATCACCCGATTAAAATGGATCAACTGAATATTTATCCCACTATTTGGGAGCGCGATGGACCTGACGGTTTAGAGTATATTCTTGAGCATTTTAATGGGCTAAAGTCATTCATTAACGACTGTGCTAACCAACGATATGGAGTGGTGATGTATTTTAGTTAGCCGTTCGAGGAATCTAGGTGTGAGGTGCTTGACTAACATTCGAACGCAGAGATTCGAGTATAGTGATTAAAAATTAAAGATCTAAGATCAAAAGTAGCACGCCTAAGAGCTAGAATACTTAAATAGTAGAATGGCTAAATAGGAAATTACCTAAAAAGTATTTTGGCTTAAAAGTAGATTAACTAAAATGAGTAAACAAAGGAAGTTCACCTATGCAGTGGAGTCAGGTTCATCCTTTTATCGAAGGTCATCCAGAAGATTTACTTGAAGTGTATTTTGAGCCAATGAGTCGAATGAAATGGCAGAGGTTATTTGATTGGTTGGTACCGCATGCGCTTCGAGTTGAGAATCAGTTTGGCGTAATCGAGCCGACAGAATTGAACTCAAAATTTTTTTTAGATCAAACGATGAGTTATGTTATTGACCTGAAAACGGCCAATGATATCGCGGTTAGTTTGTCTTTAACTGAACGAGATTTTCTATTATTAGAAGTCTCTCTAAGTGAGTTGAGCCATGAGTTTCAGTTCACTGATTTTATCAACTATGTCACTGAAATGGCTAACCGATTGTCGGTTGATAAATACTCGATTTGTCGAGAGTTCAATCGGCAAAATCCTTTTATTATCAATGGTGTCTTGGTCTAGCCTTAAGATAAAACGACCAGCACAACACCCGCTATCGTTAAGCCACTACCAATCCATTTGTTCTTCGATATGGGCTCTTTAAGAATAATCGCCGCGAGAATAACAATAAATATAAAGTTTGTTTCATTTAAGATGGCGGCAATCGACGCGGACGTATATTTGTAACCGGCTAACCATAACGACATGGCAATAAACGAGCCCGTAACACTGGCGGTGATGACCATTGGCCATTGATCAATGGTTTTAATTCTTTGCCAACATTGCTTGTGTTGCCGCAATAAAAACAGCCATGCAAGCATGCCGACAATACCGATTGTGAGTCGCAATCCGGTAACGTAGAAAAACGGTTCTTGCTCGACAATGGGCTTGATCATCACAACTCCGAGCGCTGTTAAAAAGACGGAGGTCGCGGCATAGGCAATACCCTTGATCGGATGTTTTTTATTGTCGAGTTGTGGGGATTTATCGAGACTGATAAAAATAATACCTCCGAGAACCAGAACGAGACCCAGCCACTGCATAAAGCCGAGACTTTCATTGAGGTAAAACATCGAAAGGATAACGACACTCGGGCTATAAAGTGCTGCAACGATTCCAGTTGCTCCTGCTCCAATGGTATTGAGCGCTTTCATATAAAGAGTATCGGCAATAGCGATGCCGATGAATCCACTGATGATGACCAGTATCCAATCGGTCATCGAGAAGTTAGGGACCAATACGCTCTCTACGGCCCAAGAAGTGATAATCAGTAAGAGTGCCCCGATGATATTCTTAATCAGGTTTAATTCAAAGGCAGGAAGCCGCGTACCTATTTTGGTGAATAATATAACGGCGATAGCCCACATCAATGCACTAGAAAGTGCAAAGATTTCACCTAAACCAATAACATCCATAAAAACGACTTGCTCTACATAAGTGGACCGCTTGAGGGGCGCTAGTGTAAAGAATCTGCAAAGTAAGAAACAGTGTTTTTTTATGAACAGATCGTACCAGTAGGCCATTTCACGGCTTATTGCGATTAGAAACAGCGAAATTTTTCATATCTCGTGGTTCAGTGGTAAAATTTGCCTCCCGAATTTTAAGCGTAACTCAGCAAGATTCAGTGAAATCTTGATTATTTATTAAAAAACAAAGAGTTACGAGTTTAAAGCCAACATAAAGTACAGGTGGTAACACTTATGGCCGATAAATCAGTTCCTTACCAATCTCAGAATAAAGTACGGGTTGTGACCGCTGCTTCCTTGTTCGATGGTCATGATGCGGCGATCAATATAATGCGCCGTATTATTCAGTCGACCGGTTGCGAAGTCATCCATTTGGGCCACAACCGTTCCGTGCAAGAGATTGTTGACTGTGCGATTCAAGAAGATGTGCAAGCCATTGCAATGACTTCATACCAAGGTGGGCATGTTGAGTATCTAAAGTACATGCACGACTTATTAGAAGAGCGTGGGTGCGGGCACATTAAGGTCTTCGCTGGCGGCGGTGGCGTTATTCTTCCTGATGAGATTGAAGAGCTGCACGCCCATGGCATTACTAAGGTTTATTCGCCTGACGATGGCCGTGAAATGGGGTTACAGGGCATGATCAACGATTTGGTTATGCGCTCTGATTTTACCACCGGAGCGAATATCACTGATGAAGCCTCTCGCGTGTCGGCGCGTGATCATCATGCGTTAGCCAGATTGATTTCGGCGGCGGAGAATCATGGCGAGCAAAGCCGTGATTTGTTGAATGAGATCAAAGCAAAGGCGGACGCTTCAAAGACACCGGTCTTGGGTATTACTGGAACAGGCGGTGCTGGTAAGTCATCCTTGGTGGATGAGTTAGTGCGCCGCTTTTTATTAGATTTTGAAGATAAAAATATTGCGATCATTTCGGTCGATCCATCCAAGCGTAAAACTGGCGGAGCCTTGTTAGGTGATCGCATCCGTATGAATGCGATTAACAATGAGCGTGTGTATATGCGTTCATTAGCCACTCGCCAATCAAACTTAGCCTTATCGCCGCATGTGCAAGACGCGGTCAATATTGTAAAAGCCGCCGGTTTTGATTTAGTTATTTTAGAAACCTCAGGTATCGGACAATCGGATACCGAAATTGTTGAGCATTCTAATATGTCGATGTATGTCATGACGCCAGAGTTTGGTGCCGCGACGCAACTTGAAAAGATCGATATGCTTGATTTCGCCGATATTGTCGCGATTAATAAGTTTGACAAACGCGGTGCGTTAGATGCGTTGCGAGACGTTAAAAAACAGTATCAACGCAACAACACCTTGTTTGATAAAAATGTTGAAGATATGCCGGTATACGGAACCATTGCTAGTCAGTTTAATGATCCCGGCACCAATGCATTATACAAAGCGATTATGGATGAGTTGGTCGTTAAAACAGGAGCTGAATTAAACTCCAGTTTTGAAATGACGGATGAAATGTCAGAAAAAATTTACATCATTCCTCCTAAGCGTACTCGTTATTTAGCTGAAATTGCAGAGAATAACCGTAAGTATGATGAGTGGGTGAACGAACAAGCCGAAGTCGCTGAAAAATTGTATGGTCTAAAACAATCGATGTCGACCATCAATGAAATGTCAGACAGCGCTGGCAATGAGGTTGTTCCGACTTTAGAAAAAGCTTATCAAGAAATTGAACTAAAATTGGATGGTCAAAACCGTAAGGTACTTGAGACTTGGGATGATAAAAAACAAGCATACGAGTCGGACGAGTTTGTTTATCAAGTGCGCGGTAAAGACATTAAAGTTCAAACCAAGTCAGAATCTTTGTCACACAATAAAATACCTAAAATTTCAGTGCCAAAATATCGAAGTTGGGGCGATATACTTAAATGGAACTTACAAGAAAACTTTCCGGGTGAATTCCCTTACACCGCGGGCGTATTTCCATTTAAACGCGAGGGTGAAGATCCAACGCGTATGTTCGCTGGTGAAGGCGGCCCGGAACGAACCAACCGACGTTTTCATTACGTGTCACTCGGCATGCCAGCAAAACGATTATCGACCGCCTTCGATTCGGTAACCTTGTACGGTGAAGATCCTGATTTTCGTCCTGATATTTATGGAAAGATTGGTAATTCAGGCGTGTCGATTTGCTGTCTTGATGACGCTAAGAAATTATATTCTGGATTTAATCTTGCCGATCCAAAAACATCGGTCTCGATGACCATCAATGGTCCGGCACCGATTTTAGTCGGTTTCTTTATGAATGCAGCGATTGATCAGCAATGTGAAATCTACATTAAAGAGCAGGGACTAGAAGCCGAGGTTAAAGCAAAAATTGAAGCCATCTATAAAGAGAAAGGGCAACCAGTACCTACTTATCAGGGAGAACTTCCAGAAGGTAATGATGGGTTGGGCTTAATGCTTCTTGGGGTAACCGGTGATCAAGTGTTACCTCAAGACGTTTATCAAAAAATTAAAACCGACACATTAAGTGCGGTTCGCGGAACGGTTCAAGCGGATATTCTAAAAGAAGATCAAGCACAAAATACCTGTATTTTCTCAACGGAATTTGCGCTGCGTTTAATGGGTGACGTTCAAGAGTATTTTATTGTTAATAATGTTAGAAACTTCTACTCCGTGTCGATCTCTGGCTATCACATTGCCGAGGCGGGGGCTAACCCGATTTCTCAATTGGCATTTACCTTAGCCAACGGATTTACCTTTATTGAATACTACCTTGCTCGTGGCATGGATATTAATAAGTTCGCGCCTAACTTTTCATTCTTCTTTTCAAATGGAATGGATCCTGAATACGCCGTGATGGGACGTGTTGCCAGACGTATCTGGTCGAAAGCGCTGAAACATCTTTATAAAGCCGATGCGCGTTCACAAATGTTGAAATATCACATACAAACATCTGGGCGTTCATTGCATGCGCAAGAAATTGACTTCAACGATATTCGAACGACTTTGCAAGCGCTGTATGCTATTTACGATAACTGTAATTCATTGCACACCAATGCTTATGATGAAGCGATCACCACGCCGACGGAAGAGTCAGTGCGTCGTGCAATGGCCATTCAGTTAATTATTAATCGTGAATTAGGTTTAGCGACCAATCAAAACCCGCTGCAAGGCGCGTTTATTATCGAAGAGTTAACCGAGTTAGTAGAAGAAGCGGTATTAATGGAGTTTGAGCGCATTTCTGAGCGCGGTGGCGTTCTTGGTGCGATGGAAACCATGTATCAGCGCTCTAAGATCCAAGAAGAGTCTTTGTACTACGAGACGCTTAAGCATACCGGTGAGCTTCCCATTATCGGTGTAAATACCTTCTTGTCATCGAAGGGTTCTCCTACCACGATTCCTCAAGAAGTTATTCGTTCGACTAAAGAAGAGCGTGAGTACCAAATTGCAACCGTCGAGAAGCAACATGCTCGATTTACTGATGAAGGCACCCAAGTATTAAATGCCGTTCAAAATGCAGCCTTGGCGAACCAAAATATATTCTCTGAGCTGATGGAAGCGACCAAGTACTGTACCTTGGGGCAAATTTCTAATGCCCTATATCAGGTAGGTGGGCAGTATCGACGTAACATGTGATACTGATTAGGTGTTAAGCGTTGTAATTGAAGTGGCTTAACCGAGCTAAAAAAGTTTTAAGGGCGATATTTCATCGCCCTTTTTTTATCCCTCCAATAACCGGACGCATACTAACGACGAAAGGCTCGCCATTTCTGGTCCAGCCATTCGGCTGTTGCCCGCATTCTTTGTTGAAAAATCCGTAACCAACGCTTTGCAATTGGGTACTCGGTTGCGAGTAATGCTAAGCCAAGTGGAATAATCAAAATGGCCGGGCCAGGTAGAATAATAAAAACCACACCAATCAATACGATGGCCAAGCCTATGAGGGTGACTAATGTCTTTTTAATTAAACGCATAGATTTCCTGTCTTGCTTAAGTCGGGTTTTTTAAAAGCTTTCTTTTGACTGGAAGCAAATACGAGGCCATTTTATTTAATTTATTAATTTCAATGGGTTAACGACTTTCGAAAGCGTACTTCGACGTATCAAATCGCCGAATTTTCGTCAAATTTACGAATATCCTGCTTTTAGTAAGGTGAAGGGACGCCAGTTTTTGTGCTGATACTCGAAGCAGAAGCGGAGGATTAAATAGAACAGCAGTAGGTAGGCGAACGCACTAAAGTAAGTAACTAAAGGTAGTTCTGTAAATAGGTGATAGTAGTGGTTTTGGTGAACGGTGAGTTGAATGAGGCTAAATATGGCATGAGCGGTAATCGCTGAAACAAGCCCATAGCGAAGAAAAATAAACGAGAGAACGAATCCGTAAAAGAGCATCGTCCAGTCAAGTTGAACGATGGCATAAATGCAAGAAGCAATGAGTACGCTCAGTAAACTGCAAAATCGCTGGAGTAAAACCAACAGCAATAAAAATCGAAATTCAATTTCGATCAATATTGGGCTGATAAATGTTGAACGGACGATTTGATCAAATGGCAGGCTTGGAGTTTTTGGTTCGATACTTAATATTTTTTGCAATTCATCTGGGCTAAAAAGAGCGTAGGTGACAAACGTTGCTGAATGATGAATCGGAATAAAAAAAATACACAGCAATATAAATAAGGTAATGCCTAAAAATTGCCCTTGCTTTTCATTAAGGTAAGAAAAGCTGTATTCAAGCAATTGATTGGTGATCTTTTCTCGCTTAAAAATAAGTAATGCAAATAGGCTCAGTGCAATAGCGTGAAAAATTTCGTAGTAGAGGTTGTAATAGGCAAGGTTATTTCGGGCTAGTTGTAGAATAAGCAATAGCAGTAATTTATAGCTAATAAAAAGCAATAAGTATTTAGTTATCCCTAATTGATTATTCATGAAAAATTCCTTTTTATGAATTGTATGATGTCAGATATTGTCGAACATGCTTAGTAACTTCCTGTCACAAAGAACATCCTTGTTCTATTTACTCAACGAGTCAATGCGTTGATTTAGAGCTGGCTTCTATGGCGAAGCAAAAGAACATTAAAAACTGACCTAGATGAATTCAATAAATAATTCATAAAAATGCACTTTAAACTCTAGAAGAAATGATATTTCATATCACTATCGTCGACCAGTTATCGCTATGGAACAGATTATCTTTGGATGTGATTATTTTTTGATGACCGATTTTCCTCGGATTTATAGACCTGAAATCTACTACGCGCGCCCATTTCGCTCCGACTTGACCGATATACCAAGCAATTAGGGATTGTTATTTTTAATTGGGTTATTGATAATGACGCAAATAATCTCAAGGAAATAGGTAACCAAAAGTGACTAAAGTAGCTTTAATCTGTGGTACCGACTTACGTCAATACGCAGGACTCGAATTAACCGAAGAATTGAGTTTAACGTCTGAATATGGCGAAGTCTCATCGACGGTGTTTAAATCATCACTATTCAATAATGATGTGTATTTTATGGCGCGTCATGGCGTCAATTCGTCGATTGCCCCGCATCAAATTAATTATCGAGCCAATATCGATGTTCTTGGACAGCTAGGCGTCGAGCAAATTATTGCCGTGAATACGGTGGGGGGCTTACATGACTCTATGGCTCCGGGTACTTGGGTTTGCCCAGAACAGATCATCGATTACACCTATGGACGCGAACAAACCTTTTTTGATGGTCTGCATAAGCCGATGAAACACATTGACTTCAGTTTTCCATTTGCCCACAGCTTACGCGATTCGATGATTGACTATGCCAATCAAGTTGGTATGCCAATGTCTCACTTCGGAACCTATGCGGTGACACAAGGTCCAAGGTTGGAGACTGCCGCTGAAGTGCGTCGCCTGCAGCGCGATGGTTGTGATTTGGTCGGTATGACCATGATGCCAGAAGCCGTTTTAGCAAGAGAGTTAGACATAGGCTATTGCTCATTGTGTTTGGTGGCCAATTGGGGCGCTGGTATGGAAAAACAGCCTCTAGATATAGACGCAATTTATGCTTTGGTTAAAGCTGGCTTTACCGATGTGGTCAGTTTCTTGTCTGATTACTTGAAACAGCTCGAATCACCGAAATAAGTGTAAGGTTGAATAAATACCGATTTATAAAAACTGAATGTGAAGGAATGATTATGAAGTTTAAGTTCACGATGTTGCTTGGCGGCTTATTGCTGTTGGTTGTTGCCTCAAACGCACATGCCACTACTGAGACCATGCAGAAAGAAATTAATCACCTACTTAGTTTTATTGAGCAGTCCAGCTGCACCTTTGTTCGCAATGGTGATGAGCATTCGGCTAAAGATGCGCTCAAACATATTAAACGTAAATACGATCACTATGAAGATGATATCGATTCAGCTGAAAAATTCATTGAGCTCAGTGCAACAAAGAGCACTATGTCAGGAAAGTTTTATTACGTAAGCTGCGATGGCGACAAGCAAAAAAGCCAAGATTGGCTTTTGGAAGAGCTCAATCAGTATCGTGGAAGCAAATAGTCTTGCCGAAGAAAGTCGTTCGTCGAAGTAAGTTGTATGGTAGGTTGGGTTAGCGCAGCGTAACCCAACAATGTCATTCAGACATAATTTAAGATTGATGCATCATATGCGTCTAACAATATGTTTTGATTACGCAAGCGTGTCATTGGGGCAAACGAAAGGAATTAAATGGATGGATTTTATCCAGTCTCAAAAAAATATGGTCGAATCCTATGTTGGTGGAGCGACTGGAGCTTTAGCGTCTGGGGTGATTTGGTGCATCGCAGGCGTTGTCGGGATTTATCTGCAACCAATGCACAGCATGATTACCTTGTTTATTGGTGGAATGCTTATCTTCCCTCTTTCTATGTTGCTTTCAAAGGTGTTTGGACATTCCGGTAAACATGCGTCTGATAATGTGCTTGGCAAATTAGCGGTTGAGAGTCTGGGTATTTTATTCGCAGGGTTATTCATAGCTTTCGTCGTTGCTCAATTTAATAGCGCTTTGTTTTATCCGATTATGCTGCTTGCGATTGGAGCCAGGTATTTGGTTTTTCAAACACTTTATGGATTAAGAACTTATTGGGTACTCGGTGGGCTACTAATGCTGTCTGGCTTTTTAAGCGCAGCTTTATCATTGCCGTTTATTGCTGGAGCATTTATTGGCGGTGGTATTGAAATCGTATTTTCGATTTTGATTTTTTACCAAAGTAATACGATAAAATAGACAGTTGAGTACCTAGCGAACTTCGAATAGATCTGAATGTGGTCGAAAGGGGCTTTAGCCCATTATCAGGATTTAAACCCTAAAAAGAATTTAAACCTTAAAGACAATTTGAACCCAAAATAAAAGTTGGGGCGTTAATTATCACCGTTGAATAGATTTCTTTCCGTATTACCGCGGCTGCTGAACCCGGTAATGATTAAAGGAAAGAGCAATGAGTAATAATAGAAACAGAGCTTGGAGACGGTTCAAGAAGAGAATCAATCGAAGCAAAGGAATGGGATCGGGCGAGCTGTATAAGCCTGAAAAGAACTGGAAGTTAATGTACTTACGTAGAAATAAGCTCGCAAGAGCTAAGCAACTAGGTTTTGACTATCCGGTCAAAAACCAGCGGCAAATCGTCGAGCAGGAGGTTACTTCGAATGAATCGCTCTTCGATGAAGAGTAGTGTTAATCTGCTCTTTATTTGCAGTCGTAATCAATGGCGCAGTCCAACGGGCGAAGAAATCTGGAGAAAACGCTCTGGTTTTAATGCCCGGTCGGCAGGCACCAGTCCTAATGCAAAAAGAACGGTTAGCCCGGCGGATATCCGCTGGGCTGATTATATCTTTGTTATGGAAAATAAGCACAGAAGCCGTCTTTTAGCAGAGTTCACTCGCTTGATTGAGCATAAACCACTATACGTACTCGATATTCCTGATGAGTATCAATATATGGATCCGGAGTTGGTGGAAGAAATCGATGAGAGAGTTAGGCTTATTTTGAAGCAAGAAAGTTAAAAATTTTTTGAGGAAGCGCCATGTGGAAGTCCTTTATTTTGCTATTGTTTGCTTCAACGGCTTATTCAGAGTCACTATCGAATAACTCGTATAATGGTGTTGCGATTGGCGTAACTGAATCTGAAGCGCTCAAAATTTTAAAGTCTTTCGAAAGCACCAAGGATTCTTATGAACCTGGTTCAACTTGTTATTATTTAATTTCTAACGACACCAATAATAGCGATGTCCACTTTATGATATTAGATGGCGTTGTATCAAGGATTGATGTAGTCGGTAACAGTCAGGTATCGACCAAAGAAGGTGTTCGCATTGGTTCGACTAAAGATGATGTCATGAAAACCTACGCAAGTGTTAAGGCGACACCGCATCCTTACATTGCGCCTGATGGGGAATACCTCGAAGTAAAAATAGACGACAAGCTAGGGATGATATTTGAAACTGAAAACGATGTAGTGACTCGTTTTCGTCTTGGTGATCAATCAATACATTTCATTGAGGGGTGTTTGTAAGCTCTCCTCAGCTCAGATGGAAAAGCTCCATTGTCTTATTTAACTCAAAGTAATGCTTAAAAGATCTGTATTTAATGTTTAAAAATTATACGGTTAACAAGTTTAAAAGTTTTAAGGAAGTAATATGTTAATTCGAATGCTGACTATAGCGAGTATCTTATTGTGTAGTTGTGTGGCAACCGCTTCTGAGCAACCACAAGAACTAAAAGTTACCGCGCTTTCTGAGAATGTTTTTTTACTCACGGGAGAAAGGGTAGGTGCGAATGTTGGTTTAGTCATTGCCGATGAAAAAGTATTGCTAGTGGATACTCTGGTAAGCAAACATTCAGAGAAATTGATTAAGGTCGTTGAGAAGCTAACAAAACTCCCCGTGACATACATCGTTAATACGCATGGCGACTTTGATCATACCGGGGTAAACGAACACTACCGAAAACAAGGTGCGCTGGTTATTGGTCAAAAGAACATTAGCCACTCAAACGTTGATTGTGACCTATGCTTTAAAGATTACCTTGCGCTTAATTTAAGTGATGATATTCAAATCGAAATGAAGAGTGCGGTTGCACACTCGTTCTCTGATGCGATTGTTCATATTCCATCCGCTAATGTCGTATTTATGGGTGACATATTGACGAACATTTCTCATCCAACTTTTTACCAAGGTGGCATAGCCGGCTTAGACAAGGCTATTTCTTATGCCCTTAACCTTGGTGACGAACAGACCAAATACATTGCCGGACATGGGTTTGTTATCAATGCAAAGCAATTGCAAAGCTATCTGGCGGTAACCAAAGAGCTGGCTAATTTAGTCGTCTTAAAACATCGCCAAGGAGAAAGTAGCGAAGCGATTTTTAAGAGCCCTGAGTTCAGTCTTCTGTACTCTAAATTTGACAATAAAGTGAGTTTTCAAGATACAAACCCAGAGAGACTCAAGCGTTTTATCGAGCGAATCCTTGCAACTGAGATACAAATCGATTCAAAGATCGACGTGAGACAATATGCAGGTCAATATCAGTGGGACGATACGACGCCCTTTCAACTTGTGCATGAAGATAATCAGCTACTGTATAAAGAGTCCAGCCAACGCATTGTTGAGCTTCTTCCAGTAAGTGAAACCAAGTTTATGGTTCGCGGCCAGATGGGGGGATATTACCAGTTTGCTTTAAACGAGCAAGGTAATATAGACTCAGTGACTTATGTGACTTCAAAAGAGTCGAGTTATGTGGCAACTCCAGTTGCGCAATAAACCGTTATGTATAAATATGAAAAGTAGTGAAACTGAATATACGGAATTTGAAGTTCCCGTTACGTTAAAGGTATCTTTAATTCTCGTTGTCGCTTCCTTAAGTTCTGTAGCTCTTGTGAACGGCATGGAAAGTAGGTATCTAGCCACTGTGGCATTTGCACTAGGAAAAAACGTCCTGTTTATTCCTGGGGTGTTCGTATTATTTGGTATAGTTCTGAAGCTTCGAGATAGAGAGTTTAAATTAAGCAATGCTTACTATTTAGGGTTGCTAATGTCTGTGGTACTTTCGGTCAAGAGTTTAAGTGCCGTATAACAAAACAAGACTGCGTGATATACAACCACTCATTTGTATTCGCGTTTGGCTGCCATTGCTTTAAATGTTAATTAGTAAATATGAAGATAAGAGCATACGCAATTATATCTTTGATATTCGCAATTCCTTATACAGGACTTTGTGCATTCGGCATTATGTTTTTAATTGGAGACTTTGGCAGTTTTTATCCGTTATTAAGTTTCGTGTTTGGTGTTTATTCCTTCTGGCATTTGTTCTTTAATGCTATCGAGCAATCAAATATATTCGAACGCAGATTCTATCTGTATCAACTTGGAATGATTCAGGCTGCAATTTATCTAGCGGTCTATGTGAATGGTTTTGAGGAAGTGCTATTTTTTATTGGATCAATTTTGCCAATTATATTTATCAATATGTACCAATATGAAAAAATAGTGAACAATAAAAGCAAGAAAGATGCGCTATCGCGCAATTCTCCTTAGAGAATTAGGCAATCATTATGAAAGCAAGAGAGCTACAAGAAAGATTGAGCTCCGAAGGTTGTAACCCAAATAATTTTTCGGTGTTAGGTAGAGGCGATGACGCTTATTGCTTGGATATGAAAGATGGTAAATGGGCTGTCTTTTACTCTGAGAGAGGTTGTGATTCAGAGCCTATCTTTACCTCCATAAGCGAAGATGAAGCTTGAGAATATTTCTTTAACTACGTTGTTAAGCAGCAACATTGGCACATTGTAGGATTTTTCGAGAAAGAATCTGATGCCGTTGAATTAGAAGAACGGCTTGTTTCAGCAGGAATTAATCCAATAAGGAACGATATTCCTGCCTACAATACCGTTAATGATCCAATGTATCGAGTCTTTGTTGTAGGGAAAGAGATTTTTAAAGTAAGGGAGTACCTAGGCCATGTTGCTTTCAATTAATCCTTGAAGATAATCAGCTACTGTATAAAGAGTCCGGCCAGCGCATTGTTGAGCCTGTTCCGGTAAATGAAACCAAGTTTATGGTTCGCGGCCAGATGGGGCGATATTACCAGTTTGCTTTAAACGAGCAAGGTAATATAGACTCAGTGACTTATGTGACTTCAAAAGAGTCGAGTTATGTGGCACGGCCTGTTATGAAATAAGTCAGATTAATAAGTCATACAAACTTAAACAATAGGAATAACAATAATGATAAGATTGCTTACTTTTTTACTGCTGACTGCTGCTAGCCTTTGTTTTGCAGAGCCGCCGAAAACTAAAAACGTTAAGTTTAGTGTTCCTGAAGGTTATGTGTCTTTACTCGACTTAGAGGAGCATCCGTTAAAAGATGGTTTAGAACAAATGGAGCAAGGCGACGATGGCATGAATGTTATTGATTGTTTGATTCTGTTTGAAGGCGATAAATTTCAGTTGGTTTCGAGTGTGATTATTGCCAAAGAAAAGATAGTTCAAGTCGATGATGTTGCCTATTTAAATAGTATTGCGAGTATGTTTAAGAGAGATAACTTGGGGGATTATCAGCCAAAAGAATGGCAACAAAACTATATTCGTCTCGACGCTACGACACAGCACATAAGTTATTTTGTTAAAACGGTCAATAAAAATCAATATGTCTATATTGTAAATTATCGGGACAATGAATTCCCTCAAGAGATCGAGCGATTGATTTTGAATGCGAGCTATTCATTGGATATTTAGTCCGGTTCTTATAGATTTTATTTTTAAATAGCCGGTTACTGTTGATCTTTTATATTTACACAATACCGTTATCATCACGACCAGACCAACTATTTGACCAACTTTTAGGCCCAATAGAATCGTCACATTTTTTACCGTCTTATTAGGTGACGCTTGAGTAAAATAGTGGTAACAGCTCTCGAGTTGTTTGAGTACTTCTTTCCAGCGATCAACTAAATCTGTGTCATTGTGTTGGTTTTCAAATCGCTCAATGGCACGCGCAGCTTGATTTAAATCAAGTCTCATTTCATCAATAGGGCCTTGTCGTTGTGCCCGTTTGATGGCTGTATTGAGGTAGCGACAAATATTACCAGCTTCGTTGTTACGCTTATCAATGGGTAATTGACTTGGTATCGGTGGACGTTGTGGATGGTTGTTCATTTCGTTGTTCCTGTGTTAGCAAATCGAGTATGCTAGGGCATTAATGCTTTTGGAAAATACAATGATGACCAACTTGCTCTTTCCAATGTTAGCACATGTCTTTTGGTTAGCTATTCTTTATAGCTTACTCACACTATACCGAGCGCCAGCAGTTTGGGGGGTTGCGGTATCTGAGCAAGTGCGTCAACACTGTAAACGTATTGAGCCAAGAATTAGCGCTAACTTATCTAACCAGTTCGAGTGGCCCATGCTGTTTTATGTCGCGTGTTTATTCGGCGTCATTTTGAAAACCGATGATTTTCTTTTGGGTGTATTGGCGTGGACGTTTGTTGTAGGTCGGCTTTTGCATAGCTGGGTTCAAATTGGAATGAACAATATTCGCTTAAGAGGGTTAGTTTTTACGATAAACTTTTTAGCCGTACTTGCAATGTGGCTACGACTCGCTTGGATAGCGTGATTTATTCTAACTATTCCAAGGAGTCACAGCGTTCAATATTGAGCTCAACGTTTAAATGATTCAAACCAATCATCTATAAAAGTTTCTCGAATAGTTCGATAGCTTTTTGTTGTTGCGCTTCTGATAGCTTTGACGTGGCATCAGCAGCAATATGATCAAAGCTATTGCTGGCATCATCAAAAAGAGTTTTACCTGTATCGGTTAAGCGAACTAAACTCTGACGCGAGTCTCTAGGATTGCTGACTTTCTCGAGTAGGTGGGTTTTCTCCATGGGCAACAGTAGGCGGGTAACGCCCGACGCACTCATGCCTAGATGATCCGCCAGTTCAATGCGCGAGATACCTGATTCACTGTGGGGATACAGGTATTCCATCACTAAAAACTCGGTTAGGCTGATGCCATGCACACTTAATCGATTGCCTGCACGCTTATTTAAGCGCGACGAAAGCAGTGCATTCTTGATAATAAATTGACTACTGATATTCATTACGATCTCTCTTTTATTCTTAACTGACCATCAAAGTAGCCAGAAGATTGAAATATACTTGAGTACGCAAGTATATATGAAATACTTGCGAGCGCAAGTACTTTTCAAGTTTGTTTTTTTAATGGTAGGTTTTTCAAACGCAAGGGCTTTCAAACACAGGGCATGCAAACACAAGAGTTTACAAACAGTAGGACTATCAAGCGGAAGAGCTTTCAATAATAGAGCCGTCAATAATAGAGTTTTAATGATTGCAAAGGTGACCTAGGCTGAGGCTTTTAAGTCGTCAGTCAATCACCGATTAAAACACGGTTACATTTAAGCCTCGCAGAAGCTGGAATCCGTCGTGAATAACCGTTATAACGATAAGCCTAACAAGAATAGTGTTATTTCAATGACTTACTCTAGGACTCGCTCATGCCAAAAGCATTTTCAACAATCAAAACAGCCTTAGCTCTAGGGCTTGGGGTAGCTGCTTCGGCAAGCGCTCTAGCTCAAGAGCCCACTCGATTATTACGATTTGCCGATATTCATGAAGATAAGGTGACCTTTGTTTACGCAGGGGATATTTACATTGCCGACATCAATAGTGGTCAATCGACACGATTAACGTCGCACGAGGGTTTTGAAACCTTTCCTAAATTTTCGCGCGATGGCAAGAAGATTGCTTTTGCTGGAGAGTACGATGGTTCGCGCCAAGTGTATACCATGAACCTTGATGGTAGCGGCTTAAAGCAAATTACTTACTATAACGACGTAGGCCCAATGCCTCCACGCGGTGGATACGACTACCGAGTGATGGATTGGAGTGCAGACAACAAGCATGTATTAGTGCGTGGTAATCGGCTTCCTTGGGGCGAGCGAATGGGACGTCCTTACTTGGTCCCTGTCGATGGTGGGTTAGCGGAGCCTTTGGCCGTTCCAGAAACCGGTGGAGGCATGTTTTCTCCAGACGGAAAGAAATACGTTTATACACCCATCGACCGTGAATTTAGAACCTGGAAGCGCTATCGCGGTGGCCGTGCGCAAGATGTTTGGATCTACAATCTCGAAAATAATACCTCCGAGCAACTAACAACGTTTAAGGGCACTGACAATCAACCCGTTTGGGTCGGTGATAAGATCTACTTTTTGAGTGATCGTGATTACACGTTAAACCTTTATCAGTATCAAAAAGGCGGAAGTCCGAAAAAGCTAACCAACCATACGACTCATGATTCACTCTGGGCATCTGCCGGACCATCGGCCATTGTTTACGAGAATGATGGCTTCTTATATCGCTTTGATCCCAAGACTGAAAAATCGAGTAAGTTACCGATTACCGTTGAAGGTCAAGCTGGTGCGCTGGTCTCACAATATAAATCAGTGGCCGGTCAAATCGAATCGATGGATATTTCAAACGATGGTCAGCGAGCGGTGTTTGGAGCGCGCGGAGAAATATTTACCGTTCCTGCAAGCAAAGGTGTAATTCGTAACATTTCTAAAACGCCAACGGCTCGTGAAATCAGTGTGAGCTGGTCACCTAATGGAAAGCAAATAGCTTACTTAAGCGATGCGAGTGGAGAGTACGATGTTTATATTCGCTCGCAAGATGGTAGTGGTGGTGCCACGCGATTAACCGACGATGGTACGATTTGGCGTTTTGCTCCAGTTTGGTCTCCTGATAGCAAGAAATTAATTTTTTCTGATAAGAACCAAACCTTGTGGTTATTAAATGTTGACTCAAAGCGCTTATCGAAACTCGATAGCTCAGATACCAACGACATCACCGACTATCGTTGGTCGCCAGACAGTCAGTGGGTGGTTTACACCAAGCAAGAAGCCAGCGGTTATGGTTCGATATGGTTAGCCAATACCGACAGTCGTAAAGCACGTCAGTTAACGTCTGAGAAAACCAGCGAGCAGTCTCCGGTTTTCAGTGCCGATGGCAACTATTTGTTCTTCTTATCGAATCGCGATTATAACTTATCATTCAGTAGTTTTGAGTTTAATTATTTATACAACAACGCAACTCGTGTGTATGCGGCACAGCTCACCGATGATGTGCCACAATTGTTGCCTTATAAAAGCGATGAAGTGGGTCAAAAGTCGGATGCTAAGAAAGACAAGCAAGATCGTTCGAAAGATGTAAAAGTTGACTTTGCTGGATTCGATGCACGGGTCATTGCGTTGCCCGGAAATGCAGGCGATTATCGAAACTTGCAAGCGAATGGACATCAAGTGTTTTTTATCGATGGTTCGAATAATGGCTCAACCTTAAAAGTCTTTGATATTAACAGCCAAGACGACTTTAAAGCGGTCGCTGAAAGTGTGAGTGATTATGTATTGTCAGCCAATGGTGAAAAAGCGTTAGTAAGAAGTGGCAGCAATTACGCCATTGTTGATGCTAAGCCAGGTCAAAAAGTAGCGGATAATAAACTTAATTTAACGCACTTGGCCATGAACATTAATCCAAAAGCCGAATGGCAACAAATGTACGTTGATGGTTGGCGAATCTTGCGCGATTGGTTCTATGATCCAAACACTCATGGTATGGATTGGAAACAAGTACGTGAGAAGTATCAGCCTTGGGTTGACGCTGCGACACACCGTACAGACTTAGACTATGTGTTCAGTGAAATTGCGGGCGAATTAAACGCAGGACACGTTTACGTTAACGCGGGTGATCAACCGCGCGCCGAACGACGTCAACATGGGTTGTTAGGGGCCGAGTTTTCAAAAGACAAAAGCGGTTACTTTAAAGTAGAAAAAGTGTTTATGGGTGAAAACTGGGACGACAACTTCCGCTCACCTTTCACTGAGCCTGGCGTCAATGTAAACGCTGGAGATTATATTGTAAGCATTAACGGTGTTTCTACGAAAAGCGTGAACAATATTTTTGAGTTGTTACAAGATACTCAAAATCGTACGCTAGAAATTGAAGTGAATGATCGCGCTCGCACCAGCGGTGCACGCACGGTATTTGTTAAACCAATCGCGAGCGAAACGAATTTACGTTATTTGAATTGGGTTGAGTCGCGTGCAAAAATGGTCGAAAGGTTGTCGGGTGGACGCATTGGCTACCTTCATTTACCGAACACGGCAATCGAAGGTAATCGAGAACTCCATAAACGCTTCTTACCGCAAATTACCAAAGATGCGTTAATCATTGATGATCGATACAACGGTGGTGGTTTTATTCCAGATAGAATGATTGAAATTTTATCGCGTAAAACCCTTAACTATTGGAAGTTCCGTGGTCTTAAGCCGAATGCAACACCGCTTATTGCACACGATGGCCCTAAAGCCATGCTGATTAATGGTTATTCAAGCTCCGGCGGCGACGCGCTTCCGTTCTATTTTAGAAAACTTGGCTTGGGTAAGTTAATTGGTACTCGCACTTGGGGTGGTCTCATCGGAATTAGTGGTAATCCTGGTTTAGCAGATGGCGGCTTATTATTAGCGGCTACATTCCGGGTTATGGATGCTGATGGAAACTGGGTGGTTGAAAATGAAGGTGTTTCGCCAGATATCGAAGTACTCGATCGTCCTGAGCTGATTCATGCCGGAAGCGACCCATCACTTGAACGAGCGGTGAAAGAGCTGTTAAAAGACTTAGATGAAAACCCTCGTAAATCGATTAAGGCGCCAACACCTCCTAGTAAGTTTTAAGCTTACGGGCTCTGATAGAAAACGCCGATTCGTCGGCGTTTTTTTATGGCAAATTAAAAAGTCACGTTGGGTTTCTTTCATCAACCCAACCTACGAAAGCTGGTGCTAAATAAATATGTTCGACTTTGAAGGACTTCACCGTAGGTTGGGTTAGCGTAGCGTAACCCAACAAAATGCCTAATTAACGACGTACCATAGCAAGCTCTGTTGCTGCTGAAGTGTAAGTTTCAACACTGTTGGGTTTCTTTCATCAACCCAACCTACGAAAGCTGGTGCTAAATCAATATGTTCGACATTTAAAGGACTTCACCGTAGGTTGGGTTAGCGTAGCGTAACCCAACAAAAAGCCTAATTAACAACGCACCGTCGCAAGCACTGTTGCCGCTGAAGTATCAGTTTCAACTTCGTTGGGTTTCTTTCAACAACTCAACCTACGAAAGCTGGTGCTAAATAAATATGTTCGACATTTAAAGGACTTCACCGTAGGTTGGGTTAGCGCAGCGTAACCCAACAAAAGACCAAATAACGAAACACTGTGCAAACTTAGCCTGTTAAAGTCTCATTTGACTTATACTCCTAATTGAGTAACCATCGTGATAAGCGATTTTCAAGACGCTAATAAGGACATTACAGTCTTTTTAATATCACGGATGAAACTTTTGAGACCTCTGAAATCTTTGAGACCTAGATAATGAAAAGGAAATACTATGCATCGGATTATCTTTCTTGCCTTATTTTTTCTAAATGGATGTGCAACATCAGCCCTTTGGCAAAAAAATTCAGACGTGTTGTACATTACAGGTTTTTACTTTAATAAAGAATCCAATCAACTTTTCGTCGCGGCAGACAATACTGGCTTTATATTTCCAATAGATGCAGAGTTTGGTGAGGCATTACTGTTAACTCGGGAAGTTGAGTTTTTACCTTATTTTCTAGATTTCAAAATAGACGTTAGAAATCGGGTGCAGGGTTCTGTTCGGTTAACTTTGAAAGAGCGAAACCCTACGGATGAATTGCGTGCAAAAGTTCAGTCGCTAGGTTTTGCAACGAAAAAACCTAATGGCTCTCTCAGTCTGACAAGAATGATTAAAGGGGAGCGTTACATTATCGAAGGCGATCTGCCATTAGAAAAACTCGATAAATGGTACAACGTGAGGGTTGAAAGACCCGATAGCTTTGTCGAAGTGACCAAAAAAGTAGTCGCAACGCCATTGGCTATCACCGTTGATACGGTCGTTGTTGTGCCTGCCATACTTTTTCTCGCGATATTTAGTGCTAGTAATTAAGGCAATGAATCAAAAAGGCATTAAATGGAATAGCTTGAGAAACTTTTGATTAGAAATATTAATTTGATTTAAAAACCTTTATGTAGATTGTGTGAATGAAATGAATCAATACTGGGAAATTTGGTACGCTGGTGCCAGAAAAGGATTTATGCTTCAAAAGCTAGAAAGAGTTTTCGGGAAGAAAGCCATTTCGATTTTAGAATCCTCTGGTGAGCTTAGCGGTCGAAAGATCAATATTCTTAAATTTGAACTTGAACTTTCAGGCACAGATTGGAGTCACTCAGTTTTGGAAAGCCTTGCGATTGCAGAGAAGCTTAATCATAGCTGGAGCGTTTCTGGAGTAACATACGGTGAAATATGTGCCACAGGTTCAGAAGAAGGATATGAAGTTTCTGACATTGTATATGCTAGTTGGAAATTATATAAGGCTACTTAACAAGAAAAAATGAAGCTAAAATCACTTTGTTTTTATACGAGGCATGGGGTGGCGTAGCGAAACACAATTCGTTGTGTTTTGTAAATTTAAATGTACTAGCTCAGACTTAATCTGACAGTTACCCGTTTTTCAATTGGTGTCTGTCAGTTTAGATTTGAGCTAGATTTTTGTCAGCCCAAATTCTCTTACCATCAATTAATGTTTCATTGGGCGTTCGTCCACAACACATTTTTCCTTGATGGGTGCGTTCATTATTGTAGTAAACTATCCATTCGTCCAGATCCTTTTGAAGCTCATCCAGTGAACTGTATAATTTCTTCCGAAATGTAACCTGGTAGAACTCGTTCAATATCGTTTTATGGAATCGTTCGCAGATACCATTGGTTTGCGGTGACATTGCTTTAGTCTTTGTATGCTCGATGTCATTGATTGCTAAATACAGCTGATAGTCGTGATGTTCAACTTTTCCACAATACTCAGTGCCGCGATCCGTTAATACTCGCAACATGGGTAACTCATGTTGCTGGAAGTAAGGTAGCACTTTGTCATTAAGTATGTCGGCTGCGGTAATAGGTGTTTTTGTGGTGTAGAGTTTGGCAAAGGCAACTTTGCTGTAAGTGTCGATGAAGGTTTGTTGGTAAATTCGTCCAACGCCCTTTAGGTTACCGACATAAAAGGTATCTTGTGAGCCTAAGTAGCCAGGGTGAGCTGTTTCAATCTCACCACAGGCTTCATCATCATTTTTCTTCTTCTCAAGTGCAGCTATTTGGCTATCGGTCAGTATGATGCCCTCTTTAGCAACCTTATCTTCCAGTGCCTTCAAGCGCTTCTTAAAGTTTTCTAGGTCATGCCTGAGCCATATCGACCGGACACCGCTCCCTGATACAAAGACTCCTTTCTTTCGCAACTCGTTACTGGTTCGGTGTTGGCCGTGTGCCGGAAACTCAATGGCATAATTGATAACCGCTGTTTCTGTGGCTTCATCAACGCGATTTTTAACATTTGGGTTGCGACGGCTCTTGCTGATAAGGGCATCGATACCGCCTTCTTCGACCAGTTCTTGATAGCGATAAAATGTATCTCGTGATACGCCCATTACCTTACAGGCTTTCGATACGTTCCCGAGTTCTTCTGCTAAGTTAAGTAAACCAGCTTTGTGTTTTATGATTGGGTTGTTAGTATGTAGCATGAGAGTTACCTCTATAACGTTCTGATTTAAAGATTCGACACCTTTAATCAAAACGGGTAACTCTCACTTTTTCAAGTTGATGTGTCAGATTAAGTCGAGACTAATTCAATTTAAACACTGTTGGGTTTCTTTCATCAATCCAACCTACGAAAGAGTCTGCCACCTATCTTGAGTAAAATGTTGTGAAAGTCTTATCGTAGGTTGGGTTAGCGTAGCGTAACCCAACTAAACATCTCTCAATCTTTGAGTTTACACTTCATCCTTATATTGGTGAAAACTCTAATGGGTAGGTGAACTCCTTAAATCCATCTCCAAAATTTAAACTCTCAACAATGTGGCATATTTTTAGCGCGACCTCTTCTAAGTCTACTGTTGTTGATTCTGCTTGGCATGTATTTTTCTTCTTGGGAATAGCTTTTATGTTTAAAGATATTCTTCCACTGAGTGAAGGTTGGCGCTTTAAAGCCTCTTTATAAACATTGAAAATTAAAGCTGTATTTTTATCAAAGACTGACTGAATTTGCTCTGATGTTAGCTGTTTGACTTTACTTTCTTCAATGCTGGATGTTGTACAGCTGAGCAGCACGAATGAAGTTAATGCCATGATTAAAAATTTTGGAGAACTCTTCATGTTTTTACATCTTCTTTAACTTGCATTTCAATATTATGATTGTTGGTTAACAAACGGTGTAAGTCGAATTTTAGCTTTTCAAGTAAGACTGTTGAATCTGGTTTATTGAAAAATTTTCTCCAGAAAGGGATCTCTAACTCGACAAAACAATGCCAAATCACTGCTTCTAAATTTATATCTTTACTAAAGGGTTGCCGACTTTGTTGATCGTCTAAGCTGCCACAGTCGACCCAAAGCGAAAAAGGCTTTCGCTGGCACATAACACACCATCCCCAATCTTCAGCGATGATAGGCTCAACCTCGTAACCCAAAGCGATTAGACCATCTCTTAACCAACGAGCTAGTTGCTTACCGTAAATACCCAGATTCGTTTCTTCGTCTTCGCCGCGCTCAACATTAAACAGTGACGATTTAAAATAGTACGAATCTGGGATCATTCGAAAGCCTTTTCAAAAGTATTCCAAAATAATGACTTACTCATTAATCTGAATGTTAACTGAGCAAGAGCTCTCTGTGAAGTTCCATTGTTTCAGTATTAGAGTAGGTTGGGTTAGCGTAGCGTAACCCAACGATGTTAGAAGTTGAATAAAAATTTCATCACTGACGTTTGTTCATTCCAGTTCTAATCAGTTGATTATCATTAATACCCCTTTCCCTGATTGATAATGTCAGGCTCTACTTGCGTGCCGGGGCGAGTTCCCGATAGTCGATAACCATTTGCTAAATTGCCATCGTGGCAATCGAGTGCTTGTTTAATGCACGAGTCGACAATGAGCTGCATGATTTCAGGGTGCCAGCCGTTAAACCAATCTGCGTGCAAGGATAACCCTCCATGATTGGTGTCGGTTACTTCGTACATATCGGCGGCCAGTCGCCAACCTTTCGACGTTTGCGTGACTGGGTCGTAAACTTCTGGCTTAACGCCAAAGGCGTAGTGATAACTTGGTCGTGCAATGGCGACTGGATGGGTATCGGGGCAAACCATTCTTCCCGTGGTTGGGTGTTCAATGGGATACGCCATATGACTTTTGTGATCGGCTGAGTCGAGATCCTCGCCGTTCCAGCAGCTTGGAAAGAAGATGTCCATGCGCACTCTATCGGGAGCTAAGCACTCGGGGATGGTTGCGCTGAACTGTGGGTTAGTGGCGTCATCAGATTCCCACGATTGACAATGCCATCGTACAATCGAAGTGTCTTGGGAATCACCAGGCATGGTTGCGTGGTTGCCGGCTATCATTCGCAGCCCTGCCGGAACGGGTTGAATGGAATTTAAATCATCGACACCCGCAGAGTAGTAAAATATTTCGTGGGCTTCTTCATCGTTGCCTACCACGGCCGGAACGACTTGCCATGCGGGCTCTCCTTGATTATCGAGTTCGCGTTGACCAGTAATGGGGTCGTACAAAGGGGCGAGTAGCGCAGGTACCCAATATGAAGATAAATTGAGCTGATTACCTTGGCAACTTGATTCTCCCGTTGTGTAAAGCGATTCCATTGTGGTGGTGTGATCAACCAGAGTGTTGCCGTAAAACCGATGCAAATGCGCAGCATTTTCTTGGTCTGGATAAACAATAGGATCATTGTAACTGCTGTGAGCAAAATCGCAGTTGATGCGGATTATGCCGCGCCAACTATTGGGTGCAACTGTCTCTGGCATGACATTGGTTGCGATTAAGTCGTCGTTGCTGCTATCGAATAGACTGTTTACATTCCAGTCGAAGCTTGTTTCACTGCCAATCTCGCCGTTGCTCGCAATGGCTCGTACTTCAAATCGATGGTTGCCAAGACCCAAATCTACTAAGAACAATCCTGACTCGCAGTATGAGAAGTCATTCGCATCGAGACGACACTCATACGTTTGTGCGTCGGGCGCAGAGAACGCAAACTTAGCGTATTGCAGTTGTGTTTCTACTAATGGGGTGCTTGAGAACGCGACGGTGAGATCATAGCTAGACGAAGAGCTCTCCGACGACTCTTCAGAACTTGAGCCTCCACAAGCTGTAAGCATAAACACCGAAAAGACTGCACAAGAATGGATAAGTTTCATAGGTTTTCCTTATTTACCTGTTGAACATTTACGATGAGATGAGTATATGCAGCGGCGCGTAAAGTAACCTTGTGCATTGTAAAGATGAGTAAAGAGTTGTTATGACGAAGTAGTTAGGGTAGATTTTAGGATTGTTGACTAAAGGATTGTTGACTAAAGGATTCTTAAATAAAGGATATTTGAGTAAAAGAGTATTTGAATAAAAAAAATATCTGCGTCGATTGGGCATCCGAGTGTATCCGACGAAGTATACGAGGTAGACGTCTAATTTGAGTGGTTGTTAGTATAGTTCTTTCAACACAACCTACGATTTAAAATATTAGGTTGTAAGAATAATAATTACTTTAAGCGAGTAAATTTTGAAAAAATTGAAACAGGTGAATCTAAGTTTCTTTTTACTTATATCAATAATACTGAGTAGTTGTGCGGTTCAAAAACCACTTGAAAAACCAAATATTGATAAGCTCGCCTATCAAAAACTTGAAACCTTTGGCTCTGAAAGAGAGTTTGAACGATATATTCGAAGTATTCACAAGGTCCGCGACTACCGTGATGAATTAGACCGTATAGAACGAGAAAGAAGATGCGGCGGGGAATGCAAAAAAATAACAATTACCGGAAGCCGACTAGCTAGACCTCGAACATCAATAACCAATAATCAAGTAGCGGGTGTTGATGAAGGTGATATCGTTAAGCAGAAAGGAGATTACCTGCTAATCTTGCGTCGTGGAAAGATATACAGTGTAGCGATCAAAGATAATAATAACAATGCGCTAATTCCGACGAGTCAGATAGATGTGACTCCACCCGGTTGGAAGTTTTCATCTTGGTACGATGAGATGCTGGTGTCTGATAATAAAGTATTGGTCCTTGGATTTAGTTATGATCTTGACTCATCCATTGTGCTTAGGTTTGAAATATCTAACAAGGGCATTTTGAGCTATCAAGATGGATATCTCTTTAGTTCGAGTGATTATTATTCTTCTGAAAATTATGCATCAAGAATCTATGATGGCAAATACATTACCTACATGCCAACTCCCCTTACGAGTTACGGTTACAGGTATAGCGATGACGGAAGCGCCAAATATACTTTTCCAAAAAAAGCGAGAGTTGAAGGGAATGATGAAAAAGATTTGAGATGGAAAGACCTAGTTACTTTTGACGATATTACTAAGCCGTTGCAGTCGATTTTGGATCCTACGTTACATAGTGTGTTGACTTGCGACCCTCTCTCGGACAATTTTACGTGTGATGTGAAAAGTGTCGTTGGTTCTGATAAAGCAATATTTTATGTTGATAAAGATTCAATCTATCTTTGGGTTCAGGGATGGGATGAGAGTCTTCTATTTGATATTGCTTTTGATAGATCTACTTTGCTATATCTTATGTTTGATGAAGAGTTAAAGTATTTAGAGTATTTGAATGCGCTTGTTTTTAAAGTTCCCTTTCAAGACGGAGATATCACTGCGATTAAGGTTCCTGGCGAGCCCAGAAATCAATTTTCATTCTATAGCAATGGTGACGCACTTTACATGAATTTGATCGATCAGGTTAGTCAAGGTGGTAGGTTACACAGTAGCTTATATAAGTTGCCTTTTACGTATTTTACTGTAGATGGCTTGAATGAAGCTCAAAAGGTAGCTGAATTACCTCATACCTACGACGAGGTTAACAATCGCTTCAATCGAGGTTTTTTAGTCACTGGAAGCGCATCAAATTTATTTTGGAGTAAAGGCGCTGATCCACTAAAAGAAGATTTCGATATCATACTTCAGAAAATTGATGGGCAATTTCAAAGAGTCGTTGCGTTAGAGCACAGTGCCGATCGCATAGAGCCTCTGGGTTCTTCTATGTTTATTGCTGGGTTAGATGTAGAAGGTAACTATAATGTTTCTATATTGAGCTTGGAGCAGAATGGAGATGTTATTGCTAAACAAACGTTTGAAGATATCTTAGAGGAGGAATCGAGAAGTCATGCATTTAATCATCGTGAGATAAACGGTATAACCTATATTGGAATAACTAGTTTTAACAAGGGAGACGCCTATGTGCAAGAAAATAAATTTGTCTTTGATTGGAATGACAATCTAGCATCAGATATTCTTTTCTTTGGTTTAGATAAACAAGGGGACGTTTCCAAATCAGGTGTTTTAAAAAACGAGTTGCGGAATGTGCCTGATAATGATGAATGTGATTTTTCTTGCTATGACTGGTATGGAAACTCTAGGCCCTTCTTTATCGGAGATAGGATATTTGGTTTGAGTGGCGATGAGTTGATTGAAGCTAAGATTGTTAACGCTAAAGTTAAAGAATTGAATCGGGTAAATATTAAGGAAGTTGAATAACCATTGTAAATTGTTTTTGTCTCTCGCATAGAGACTTTGGTCGCAGCAATAGGTTATGTGAGCACAACTCGCAAAGTCAAAAATTTACTTCAATCGAGACACTAAGAAATGAATTTTAACTGTCATTGTGGAAATATTAGCATTACCAGTGAAATAGAGCCTGAAACGATTACTCGTTGCAATTGTTCAATTTGCAATAGATACGGTGCCATGTGGTCTTATTTTACGCCAGAGAAGTTGACAATAGACATTGGAGCCTTGGGCTCAAAGAGCTACAGTTGGGGTGACAAAAACATCAATTTTATTTTTTGTCATTCGTGTGGTTGCATTACTCATTACGAAACGACTGAAAAAGTAACTCCGAAGAAGATAGGTGTTAATACCAGAATGGCTCCTATCGAAAGTACCCTCAATATTCGTATTAGAGACTTTGATGGTGCGGATAGTTGGCAGTATATAGATTAGCTTGGTAAAAGCTCTAATTAGTAGCCAAGGTTTTGGATAGGTATTATGAAATACACTTGCCCTTGTTGTGGTTTTAAAACGTTAGATGAACCTGCAAATGGCACATATGGTATTTGTTGTAATTGTGGCTGGGAAGACGACTTAATTCAAAATGAAGATCCCGACTATGAGGGCGGGGCCAATGGTATTTGCCTGCGCGAAGCTCAATATGAATATCTAAAAGTCACTGAAACTCCCAGTGAATTTGAGAAAGATCCTGAATGGTGTTTATTGGCGCCTCCATCAATAAAGTCGCGCTTAAAAAATAGTAGAACTAACTTTATCGTTAGTCGTAAGGGCGAAGTTAACAAGTTAAATTAATCGATGTGCTTTCTTGTTATAGAAATCAATGGAACTTAAAATGCCAGCGTATTTATGCAAATGTGGAAGTAGAGTGTCAGTCGGAAGAATTCCTTGTGAGCACCAATGGAATTTTATATCTGATGTTGATTATGACCGCTACAGCGGCAAATTTGATGCTGAAGAATTATTTAAAGAAATGAAAGAGTTCTTTAAGTGCCCCGAATGCAGTCGGTTAGCTTTCTTTTGGCAAGGGTGGGATGCAGAGCCTGTTTTCTATACCGAAGAAAGCAAATAGCCTATTTAGATTGGGGCGTCTTCATCAACCCATTCTATGACTTGATAAATTTAGAGTGACTATGAAAGCACTAAAACTTGGTGTTGTATTATTGGGGTTTTTCGCGGCAACTAATTTGATTGCCTGTGACAATCTGTTCTTTGTATCTGTCTTTGAAGTGAATAATGAAACTCATCATATTTTTCTTATAAAGGAGAATGGTGATATTGACGAAGCAGTCAAGTTAGATGGCGATGATTTTCAAGAAATGGGCGAGTTTTCGATTGATGATGGTCAGCTGATTTATCAAGAGAGTCAAATTGTCGAGGCAGATGAAGTTCTTTTTCAAGGGAAATCTAACGTTCTAAAAATTGCGATTGTTAGGAACGAAAAGAACTCGCTATCATCTATGAAGAAGTTTCTTTCTGCAATGGCTGGTCACCCAGTACAAAAAAGTGAAATCATAGCAGTTATTCTTAACGGCGAAAAAATCACGTTTAAAGAAGAGTTGGCAGCGAGAGACTCTTCTTATAGGTGGAAGGTAAAGGCTAAATTAATGAAAGATTGTAAAGACATAGTAACAAAGAAGGATCTGTAGTTTGCCCTCGTAGGTTGGGTTAGCGCAGCGTAACCCAACACAGAACTCAAACATTTTATGTAAGGAGCAATATGGCCTTTGATATGTACTTTAAAGGTTACAAGGAAAGTATTCACTATCGTGAAGAGGATCTCTTTACGATAGTTTCTAATGAAGCGGGATTTCCAAACTTACAGTGGCTCTGAGAGGAGTTTTATAATGCTCCCTACATTGATAGTCAAAGAGCTAAAGTAATCGCTGAGGAACTTAAGGTTGCAAAGAACCTTAGAGGCATTAAATCTAGCCAAACTCTTATTCGTTTTATAGAGAGGGTTCTCCCTTTTTTCATCATGGCGTACGAGGAAAATGAAAGAATAAAATGTCTAAGTGATTGAGCTATGACATTGTTAAAACCGGGTTTTAGCGATTCAAATTATTGGTCTTCTTAAAGGAAATGTCGACTAGCCGAACATTTTAAGCTAATAGTTAATCCAAATAATACGACAAAAGGAGGAAGTGATGAATATAGAACAAAATCAGGAATTGTTTGATAAGAAGCAAGAAGAATTCATTGTAGAGCTAGCTGGCATCATAAAGAATGCTTTTGAAGAGCATGAATTACCTGAGGATGTTGTTTATGACGCTACGGATAAACTGGTGTTTAATATTGGCGCTCTTCTCGATGGTAGCGCTACAGCCGGTGAACTAGATGATCCTACTTATGCGTATTTAGCGTTTCGGAAATCTGATGACGCCGATGAGTTAGTAGTCTCTCCGATAGGCTCATATGTTCATGAAGTGGCAATGAATATCGTCGAAGATGTTTTTGAGTAAGTCGATGTTGGGTTACGCTGCACTAACCCAACCTACGGTTCTAGCTTTTACCTGAACTATAGAGCGAGCGCTTTGAATTTAAATGATTGAGTTACCAATAATGAAAAATCAAGAATCAGAAGGCCCAATTCCATTGGAATGGAGATCAGTTTTTATTGATATTGTTAATTCATTGGTCTGTGGAGAATATCAATCATTAAACCGGATTAATGCGGTGCGTCCTGTATCTGATGGTATTAAGGACCAAATTAGAAATTATATCGAAGCGTATGGTGAGCAGTTAATCCCATTACCTGAAGAAACTTGGCAAAGCTCGGTTTGCATTTATATGGGAGAGCACTGGGATGTCTTGATAGATCTTTGGACTATGAGCGAAGGGCGAAGTGACATGGTTTTAAGTGCTAAAGTTTTTGAGAACGACTCAGAATATGAAGTCGACATTGGAATGGTTTACGTTCCTTGAATCAAATAGAGCTCTGTATATTTTATTTAGTAACTATGTGGTGGAAAAAATAAATTTTAATGCCAGTTAAAGTAGGTTGGGTTAGTGCAGCGTAACCCAACAAGTGAATAGAGTGTTCAATACACAACTAAAACACGTCGGTTTTTCGTCAACCCAGCTTATATGCCTACACTCAAAACTGAGTGCGAGAATGCTTGTTGTTCGATTAAAGAGAAATAAGGAAGATTATTGATGTCAAACACACAGTTTGCATTCATAGATAAAGAGTCGGTTCCAAGTCGGGAGCATCTTCAAAAGGCAATCGATGCATTAGGGTTTGATCTACAGCTAGATCCGGAATTCACACCATTTGAAGATGAAGGTTTCTCGCCCTGTATACTAAATGCTGAAGAAGATGTCGGGTTTGAAATCTATTATGAGTCGGTAGAAGACGTTATTGAAGATGACGAAGTATTTAAGGCTATCACTGAAGGCAAGAACTTTTGTATTAGTATGTGCTGGGGTGGGAGTCTTAAAGATTGTGCCTGCGTAATGATTGTGAGCAGTGCATTTGCGAAAGAATTTGGAGCAATTGTTTCCTATCAAGGAGAAGAGCCTGAACCGCTAGAGAAAATGATTTCTGACGCTCACGATATTATTATTAAGGAAGCAGAGTTAGCGGAAATAAGAGCTAAAGAAAGGCAAAAATTAGTTGAAGAAGCAAAAAGAAATGGGAACGTTAAAGCGTTAGCTCTAGAGCTACTGAGTCAATTCTCGGGAGCAACGATTTCACATATAACTATGTATACCGGCCTTGCTTTTAGCACTTCAAATGGAACAAGTGTAATGTCTAAAGCATTTATACTAAGAACTGAGTCAGGTGAAGAAGTAGATGTCACCCGGTATTCTAGAGTTAGAGCGAGACAACTAGCATTGATGCAAAGTTCTGATGGAGAATTTAATCCTGAACAACAATCGGAGTGGGATAGCATTGAAGCCAGTCTAGAAACTGCTATGGAATCAGACGATGAAGCAAAAGAGGTGTTTATGTCAATTGTAGAGTCGTGGCCAGAGGAACTTGAAAGTGACGAAATAACATGGCCAGAGAACGATATGCTTAAGATTACATTTAGTAATGTACCTGATGTACATATACAGTTCTGGACATTTGATTCAATGCTATCGTCAATTTCTATAAGCTCTGATATTCTTGCATTCGAATTGACTCCAGGAACTTGCAAGCTCATGGATTAGTCTTGTGTTTTTAATTAGCCTTGTGTGGCTAGCGAGCAAAAAGATGACATGAATATTAGAAAGCTATTTGCGTCAATACTTCTGATGTCAGGAGTAATCGTACTGAGTGTTGCCTTATGGTCTTTGGCAGGCATATTTTCTTGTCCAGAAAACACTCCTGACTGTGAAGGGTGGGCGATTTGGGGGAGCTATTGGCTAGGACCTATAGGTATTGGGTTACTAACTGGTGGAATCGCGCTGTATAGAAATTATAGTCTTTGGTTTCAGCTTGTGACAGTCTTCGGCGTATCATGGGGCTTGTATTGGTGGCTAGTGTGAACCTAAGTTACGATAACAACCAGCGAAAGTTGAGTAGCGAAACTAAGCTAACTTTTAACAGGAGCATTCAGTGCTGAATACACTGAGTGTTGCCCTTTAATAGTCGTTAAATTTAGAAATAAAGTAAGGTTTAAAAGCTCGTATGAAGATCTCCCTATTAATAGTCTTTGCTTTAATGTCAGTAGCGACCCATGTTTACGCCTTTAACTATGCTTGGTGGGTTACCTATCAAAAAGAGCCAGAGTCTAAGCAGTTTCAGAATATTGGGGCCGAAGACCTTAATCCAGAGTTCGATAAGATTTTAGTTTTTAGCTGTGAGCAACCTTCTTCATTTTTGAAAGAGCAATGCGATGAAATTGAAAGGAATAATCTACGGTTGGTCGCTGAGGGTGACTTTAATAGCGATGGCGTCATTGAAATTTGGCGTACAGGAGTGGCTAAATCGAAGCAAGGCAAGTATTTCAAGATGCTCTTCGCAACGACTAAATCTGGAGCATTGCTCCACTCAATCGGCGTTGAATACGATAAACCCGGCTTCTCGGTTTTTATGGTTCGGGATAACTCGCTATCCTGGGCGATGTGTATGGAGTGTGGCGATCTTGCTAGTGTTGTTTGGGAGAAAGACTCATTTGTATTAGATTGGGGAGAAGATTATGATTAACGAAAAGCTGACGCCGTCTGCTTTAGCGGCTTCTTGTCTCAAGAATGAGTTTACGAGCACATCATCACTTCAGATATTAAGAAAGTAAATAATGGGTAGAATAAAGGTTGAAGGACTTAGCGTAGCTGAGATTCTAGAGTGGCCTATCGAGTATTTCGATGAGCTAGTTCTGATTGATGATCCAATCGTATTAAGCATTGGGACTGCTCAAGTTTTAGGTCAGTTTTCGGTATCAAGTGAAAATCGACTCGTTGTTGAATTAGCACAGATAGACGGTGGTGGAGAAGGTGTTCTTCCTACTATCACTCGGCTGTCTAAGCACATCGCGAGGATTAAGGCAATTTCGGAAATCGAGTGTATTGTTTATGCTGTAAATTGTGCAGAGCCTAACTTAAAGCTTCGAGCGTATTTAGTTAAAGCTGGATTTGAACTAAAAAACATTCCAAGAAAAGGTGAGGTATATTACAAAGTTTTAGTGCTTAATTGATCAAGCTGTTTAGCACTGAAAACATTCAATTAATAATTAAATAATCGATATGAATGCCCAAGAATTTGCTGAAGTAGTTGAATTGTTGAAAAGTAAAGACGCTATGACCTATGAAGATGGTTATTTTAGTTTATTAGGTAATGTTGATAGATATCTTGCAGAGCTCGTGGCTTTGATGCAAGCGGAAGCTGAACCATCGATGCGTGGTAAATATATTGAGCTCCTAGGGGATTGTTCAACGAAAGAAGTCATTCCAATTTTAGAAGCTGAATTATCAAGTTCACATCGTGAGGTTCGTTTTTGGGCGTATAGCCAATTAGCACACAATGATCACCCAGAAGCGAAAGAGATTTCAAGGAAGTACAAAGAAGATAATCCAAACGAAGATTGGTACTGACACATCTATCGAGATTTTTTTGTGAACTAAGGTCGGATTACCGACGCGTGACCAAACAATTAAACTGAATATTGAGTGCCACGCCAAAACCGTCAATTCTAATCAGACCATTGGGCGCGATGATTTTCTTAGAAAGAAGATTTTCATAGAAAGATGATTTTCTTAGAACGGTGATTAGGCATTTGTATTATCCACTAAAATGAATTAGTCTCGACTTAATCTGACACATCAACTTGAAAAAGTGAGAGTTACCCGTTTTGATTAAAGGTGTCGAATCTTTAAATCAGAACGTTATAGAGGTAACTCTCATGCTACATACTAACAACCCAATCATAAAACACAAAGCTGGTTTACTTAACTTAGCAGAAGAACTCGGGAACGTATCGAAAGCCTGTAAGGTAATGGGCGTATCACGAGATACATTTTATCGCTATCAAGAACTGGTCGAAGAAGGCGGTATCGATGCCCTTATCAGCAAGAGCCGTCGCAACCCAAATGTTAAAAATCGCGTTGATGAAGCCACAGAAACAGCGGTTATCAATTATGCCATTGAGTTTCCGGCACACGGCCAACACCGAACCAGTAACGAGTTGCGAAAGAAAGGAGTCTTTGTATCAGGGAGCGGTGTCCGGTCGATATGGCTCAGGCATGACCTAGAAAACTTTAAGAAGCGCTTGAAGGCACTGGAAGATAAGGTTGCTAAAGAGGGCATCATACTGACCGATAGCCAAATAGCTGCACTTGAGAAGAAGAAAAATGATGATGAAGCCTGTGGTGAGATTGAAACAGCTCACCCTGGCTACTTAGGCTCACAAGATACCTTTTATGTCGGTAACCTAAAGGGCGTTGGACGAATTTACCAACAAACCTTCATCGACACTTACAGCAAAGTTGCCTTTGCCAAACTCTACACCACAAAAACACCTATTACCGCAGCCGACATACTTAATGACAAAGTGCTACCTTACTTCCAGCAACATGAGTTACCCATGTTGCGAGTATTAACGGATCGCGGCACTGAGTATTGTGGAAAAGTTGAACATCACGACTATCAGCTGTATTTAGCAATCAATGACATCGAGCATACAAAGACTAAAGCAATGTCACCGCAAACCAATGGTATCTGCGAACGATTCCATAAAACGATATTGAACGAGTTCTACCAGGTTACATTTCGGAAGAAATTATACAGTTCACTGGATGAGCTTCAAAAGGATCTGGACGAATGGATAGTTTACTACAATAATGAACGTGTAAACCTCCCTGTTTTAGTGGCACTCTAAATTAGAGTTTTCAGGCTTGTTGAATCTGGCTAGATGCTCCCATGGTGTTAAATCATTCAGGGAGTCGTGCGGCCTTTCTTCGTTGTACTCTCGTATCCAATCCTCAGTAATCTTCCGAACCTCTTGGAGTGTTTTAAATACATACATATTTAAAATTTCATCTCGATAAGTTCGATTAAATCTTTCTACATATGAATTCTGTGTTGGCGTCCCAGGTTTTATAAACTCCAGCTGTATCTGCTGCTCTTCTGCCCAATCGGCTAGTGCGGTTGAAATAAACTCTGGCCCATTATCCATTCGCAACTTTCTTGGCTGACCTCGCCATGCTATCACTCGCTCCAGAACGCGAATAACACGAGGTGCTGGCAAGCTTAAATCTATTTCTATAGCGAGCGCCTCGCGATTAAAGTCATCGACCAAATTAAACGTTCGAAAGCGGCGACCACAGAATAAACTGTCACTCATAAAGTCCATCGACCAACAGTGATTGGCTGAGCTAGGGATAGCAAGTGGCTCTGGGCTTCGCGTTGGCAGCCGTCTTTTGCCTCTGCGCCGTTTGTTTAAGTTCAGCATGCAATAAACTCGATAGATACGCTTGTGATTCCATCGGTGACCCCAGCGTCGTAGTATTTTAAATAACTTACTAAAACCGTAAGCAGGATAACGCTCTGCTGCCTCTTGTAGCTTCGTGATGACATCATCATCACGATGCGGGTCCGGCTTGTAACGATATGTAGAATCACTGATGCCAACTGCGCGACAGGCCATTCTCAAACTTGCGCCATGCTGAGTTCTCGCATAGTCAACAAGTTCTCGCCTTATCGCTGGCTTTATAGCTTTTTTTCTACGATGTCCTTTAGGATCTTATGCTCAAGGCTGAGATCGGCAAACATGGCCTTTAATCGACGGTTCTCTTCCTCTAGCTCCTTCAACCGCTTAACATCTGAAGCTTCCATTCCGCCATATTTTGATTTCCAGTTGTAATAGGTCGCATCGGCTATCCCGTACTCCCTACACACCTCTTTAACCAAACGGCCATTTTCGACTTCCTTCAAGATCTTAACGATCTGACTTTCTGAGTAGCGTGATTTTTTCATTTCTAGTTCTCCCTATGGGTTTAGTTTACCCTGAAGAACTCCAAATGTAGATGCCACTATTTTAGGGGAGGTTTACACAACAACTAGTGATAAAACTAGAAAAGAAGTTACGACTAAATAAGATGTTTTTGATTGTTTAATCAATTTTAACCTCTTAAGGTTATCTCGTCTCTAGGTAATCAAGTTATTAGTTAAATAATGACTCAATATTATATTTCAACTTACTTTGATTGTTTTCTATCTGAGAAGCGTATTCTAAGGCAGCCTTTTTTTGCTCTGATGTATAGTTGCCGTGCAAAAGTGGAATAATTTTTTCTCTATTGTTCAGTATTGCGGCCATTAGTATGAAGTTATAAGGGTTTTCTTCCTTTAGATTTAATGCAGTATTCGGTGCTGACGGATCTGCGCCTCTCCATAGCAAGAACTCTACTTTTTTATCAGAAATGTAGCTCTCTTTGTTCATCACCTCATGCGCTAGAGCATCGTTAGGTTCATCGAATATACGATATAAGTCCAGAAATTGTATAAGGCTCATTATTGTAATTAATGATAATAAAGAAAAGTATTTTATTCCTGACTTTGATCGCATATCGTTAAACCATCTATCATACCTAGTGCATTCTAATGCTTTTTACTTAATTTTGTATTTCTTTTGAAGTTACTCGCTAAAATAAACCCCAGAATTATCAATGGAATTAGAAAGCTTGATTTTTCTTTGATAAAGATGCCAGCGTTTAGAATATTTAATGAAGCTATGCAGTTGAAAATATACAATGAAAGCATTCCGAAAAAGCATGATAGAGCGCAGAAGATTAGGGCTTTGAGAATTACAGTCTTGTAACGCCTAATTGTTTTGTTAATCATCGATCAGATAATCCACTAAAAAATATATTATTTAATCTCACTAGTTAAAAGGTGTTAGGTGAATATATTTTTTAACTTATTTTGTATGATAACTTGGAAATCAAGATTCTTCGGCCTTATTGGAGTATAGTTTCAATTGGTTTGTTTTAAAGAAAGGGATGTATATTAATGGTGATGCGAGTACGCTAGCTATAATGCTGTAGGTTAATCCAAAGCTTGAAAGTAATATCCCAGCAAGAATGCTAGATATAATACTAATTAAAAATATTTCTACAAGAAGGCCTGTTTTTATATAATATATTTTGTTTTTTGTTCGCCCAAAGACATAAGAAAATATTACGTCTCGAAAGAATGTCTTATCTGTGAAATTTGCAGGGGCTAGTCCGTCTGATTTTATTTTTAAACCTAGAAAATGAAAGACGCATAACGCGAACAGAAGCAAGCATAGAAGAAAAGTCGACTTCTCATTAGTTGAGTGCCAATATAAAACTGTACTTACTATTAATAATGGGTTTGCAAAAAGACTATTAAAATATATATGACTCAGCATATCATTTCCTATAGGTTTATTTAAGAAACCTGTAAATATTGGAGACAAGTTACTGGGTGTTAGTCAGTAACTTGAAAAATAAAGTACGCTAGTTCTCCATACATCTATTTGTCCATCCCTCATCAAATGCCTCGCCGCTAGAATAACCGCTAGCAGTATGATGATATCCTCCTGATTGGCAGTGAATATAAGTTTCATCTATTTCAAAAAAATTTCGTGCCGCAAATGACTTAAATTGAATGAATGCTACCCTGTCAATATTTAACAGATAGTATAAAAACACCTCCTCCAAGCCCTAGCTGTGTAACTCCTTTATTTAACACGTAAAACCAAAACCTCTATGCACTTTGAGCGAGCCTTCTTTCTCTACTCATAAATAATATCCTAATGATCTCAATCGATACCTTCAGTAGCTTGTTTGTTGAATGAATCAATCTTTTGATTGCTCCAGAGTAGTCCTTTCTACATTGGAGCTACTGTATCACCTAAGAATTCGAATATATTCGAATCAAGATCCCATCAGATGACAGACTTTTAATTCTTTATCCTATTCAGAATGCTTGCTCATACAAATTTCTGATTCATTTAACTAAATAGGTCAGTTTTTCCTTATTAGTTCCTAGTTTGTAGTTGAGGCTTGCATTCATCAGAGCTTAGGCTGCTTATGTCGATATTACTAGCTAAGAATAATGCATCTAAAGCATCGAGCATTCGGCAATCGTTCTTTGCAATATTGTAAGCTTCCTCTATCTGTTCTGGAGTGTAATGTGCTATGAGTAATGGAATTACATTATACCTTTTGTTTCTAATAGCTTTGAAAAGAATTACGTTTCTTGGATGATTAATCTCACCTGACTCATCATCACCTGCTGAGGCGTTAGCTCCTAGCCAAATTAAAAAATTAATCTTATAGTCAGAGAGAGCAGTCTCTTTTCTGCTAAGCTCAATCGCCAAGTGTCTATTTGGGCTGTCTATCATTTCGGGAATCTTTAGATAAACAACAACAACTAGTGATAAAACTAAAAAAGAAGTTACGACTAAGTAAGATATTTTTGATTGTTTAATCACATGATTTCTCTATAACTTTAGCGTGTAAAACTCGACCCTCAGAACTTATTGTTGCTTGAATGGTGAACCTATGATCATCATGAGAAAAGTGATGATTGATTATCATATCTCCCATTCGAGACGTTCGAATATTGACTTTGAGTCCCCCTGATGCTTGGACAGCGAGAATTGTTCCCCCAATAAAAGCGCCCGGTCCTTTCGGAATAAATGTTGTAAGTCCCGCGATAATTGTATGGTTATTTATTCTATCGCTCATAGCGTTTCTTCTTGAATCATTTATTGCTACTGCCTCATCGTGTGAAAGCGGAGCTTGAACTAAACTCATGCTATCTAGATTAGCATCAGGCCTAAGAGAGTGAATGAATTTTGGATCTTGGCCCTTTCTTGCTCTCAACTTGTCGCATTCACATTTTTGAAGCCCCTTAGGATCAGTAAAACTAATTGGATTCCCTCCCACATAGGCATAGGTATTCAAACCTCCAGCCAATCCTATTGGATCACTCTGTAAATAACGTCCAATGCTAGCATCGTAGTATCTGTGATAGTTGTACCATAAACCAGACTCTTTATCATAGTATTGTCCAGGAAAACCTATATTAAAATCTCCAATTGTTGATACCGCTACAGTGCGACCAAAAGCAGAGTTGTTTGCTCTCCATATAACCTGTTTATTGATATTTGTGATAACTTCTGGTCTCGATAGGTGGTCATTATGTACAAAGTAGATCTGACCGTTTCTGTAGATTCCGATAATCTCATTACCAAGATAAATATAGATAGTGCTAAGGTTTCTAGAGTTGTTCGCGGTTTCGGCAAGTAGCTTTCCTTGCGAGTCGTATATGTATCGAAAGGTCCCCAAAGCGCCAGATTTATAGACTCTTTGTCCTAAAGCATTTACTTTATAGTAGGTTGAATTTGTTCCCTTCTTAATTTTAGTGACTTGTTCAAAGTTGTTATAGCTTATTTCAAGAATATCCCCATCAGAGCTAGTCATAGATGAAACATTGCCGTTTTCATCATATTGAAAATGTCGATTTAAGATACTCGATTGTGTTTCTTTTAACTGATCACTTGTATCATCTACAATTAGCGTTGTGGTCGCTCCTGAATTTATATGATTTCTGCGATTATTATTGTTGTCATAACTAAAAAGTTGGTTTGTGCTGGGTGAGCTAATAGACTCTAGTCTTGATAAATCATCGTAACCGTAAGTTTGTGTATTCGCTCTGTAACTTACATTAGTTAGCTTCGTAATTTCATTGCCGGAGTTATATTGGAATCGTAAGTTCTGTATTCCTGGGCTGCTAATTTCGGTTAACCGCCAGTCAGAATCATATGAGTTGCTTCTGATTGCACCATTGGCATAGGTCATTGTGTTTATTGGACCTGTCGGTTGATGGGTTATTCCGGATACTAGATATCTCCAAGTACTGCCTATCAAGACTTTTACTGCCTTAATATTGCCGGTGTTTAAATTATATTCATATCTTACTTTAACCCCATTTGGATAGAGTATATCTTTTAGTCTACCGTTATCGTCATAGCTGTAGTCTAGATCAAGTCGAACACCATCTATAACTTGACTCTGACTATCTAAAGCTCCCCAGGAATTATATTGGTACGATGTCGAACCTGAATTATCGGTAATTTTACATAATTTTGATTGACCATAAGTGCAGGTGTCATAAGTAAATGTTTGATTTCCATTGTCTGAATTAATTGCTCTTAGGCGACCATTACTATCATATGAATAGTTTATTATTTTATTGTTGTTTTTGAGTATTGATTGAGGTCGACCATCGAGATGTATTGATGATGTTTTCGTTGTGCCTGTATCAGGATTTACATCTTTCCACGAGAATCCAAAAGCATCTACAGTATACTCCGTTTTCTTTCCTCTTGGATCTATTACTGCTTTTAGCCGGCCCAAGGAATCGTATTCGAACGAAGTTACTTGGTTAGTTGAATCTGTACTTGTTTTTAGTTGACCTAGTTCATTGTAGTCTCGAGTAGAAACTCTGCCTAACGCATCTTTAATACTTCGAATCTGTCCATTGCCATTGTACGAATATTCAATAAACTGTCCGTTATTGCTTCGCTTTTTTTTCAGTCTACCTAATGTATCGTATTCATAACGTTTACTATAATGGGGGGTTCTACTGGTTGTTGCAATCCACTCCCCGCGACGATAGACTTCTTTCGTTAGAATTCTAGTTACCTCTTTCTTTATTAGATTAGACAACAAATCATATGTGAAAACCGCCTCTATCTCAGTCCACTGATGAGGCGTAATAGAGTTTTCGAACTGTCGTTTTCTAGTTAAGCGTCCTGCGTTATCATAAGTATAATTGATACTTCTTTCGCCGTAGTAATTTACTCTTGATATCTTACCATGTGTATTATAGTAATAGTAAATGGTTGATGGCCGTCCATTAATTAATTGAGTTACTGACTTCAATCTACTTCGCTCATCGTATGTAAACTCTTTATAGGTCCCATGACCTTTACCCCAAATAACAGACACAGGTTTTAAGCTGCCGACTCTTCAAATATCATCGGGGCTTTATAGTCCAGATGAGAGTGACGACGCTTTCGATTATAAAATCCTTCGATATATCTAAACAAGCTCATTCTTGCTTCTCGTAGATTGAAGTAATTTTCGAAGTTCACATGTTCGGTTTTTAATGTGCCAAAGAAGCTTTCAGCAACGGCATTGTCCCAGCAGTTTCCTTTTCGGCTCATACTGATAGTGACGCCAACCAATAACGATTCGAGTTCTTCAGAAACATACTGGCATCCTCGGTCTGAATGAAAAAGCTTCGGTAAGCAACCTCGACGCGCTTGAGCCATTTTAACCGCATCACAGACAAGCTCCGCTTTCATGTGTTCTGCGAGCTGCCAACCGATAACCGCTCGTGAATATAAGTCGATGATAACAGCCAGATAAATCCAACCCGTGCTCGTCGGAATATAAGTAATATCACTCACCCAAACTTGGTTGGCTTCTTCAACTTTAAACTCTCGGTTAAGCAAATTATTAGCCACTGGCTTACCATGACTCGAGTCGGTTGTGACAACGAACGCTTTAAACTGCTTAGGGTAGATATTATTCTCCCGTTTCAGGCGAGCCACTCGCTTATGATTAACGGGTTCTCCTGATTCCTTCAGCTCCTTCGTAAGCCTTGGGACACCATAGGTCTGTTCGTTATCGTTAAAACACTCTACAAGCTTGCCGAGCAGGCGTTCATCTTCGATTTGTCGTGCACTCGGAGGCCTACTTCGCCAATCGTAATAACCCGAATAAGAGACGCCCAGAGCTCGACACTGTAAATAAACATTAAACTCTGGGTGTTCTTCAATAAACTGATATTTTACGCTTGGTGCTTCGCAAAGTAGGCAGCTGCCTTTTTTAATATTTCTTTTTCCTGCCTGAGTTCTGCCACCTCTTTTCTGAGTTGTTTTAATTCCTGCTCTGGCGTAAGCTCGACTTCTGACGCTAACAATTCACTCCGATACTTGGTGACCCAGCTATAGAGTGAGTTTGGATTAACGCCTAGTTCTTGTGCTATGGAAGCCGTGCTGCGATCACTTGATATCGCTAACTGAACCGCATCAAGCTTGAATTGTTTAGAATACTTTTTATTTGACATTTGGATACCTCATTTCTGATATTGTAACTAAGAAATCTGTATCCGTTAAATTGGGTAAGCCTCACCCATCAGAATAAGTAACTCTACCGGCAAGCCCTAAAGCATTGAAGTTACTATAGGTTGTCTTAGCGCCACTCGCTGAAGTGATTTCGGTTAGATTTCCATGATCATCATAGCTATAGGTGACTCTGTCATCGAAATCGGTAGCTGATCCATCGACTGTCTCTGCTGAAAGCATTCCATTTTTAAATACATAGTTATATGTAAAAGTCTGTGAGTTAATCTGTCCAATACCACTATGGTTTGTGATCGTAACTCTACTTGGTCTATATTTGGATGGACCATTATTTGAATAAGTAAATTCCGTCTCTTTTATTAGGCTATTATTCTTATCAAAAATCTTTTCACTTTCAATTAAGTCAGTTTCATCATTCCATGTGTACTCAATTCTTTTACTAGGACCACTAGCTAACATTCCCTTTTTAACTTCGGTAACTAAACCTTTTTCATTATAGGAAAATCTATCAGAATTCCCTTCAAAATCGGTAGTGCTTTTTAGAAATCCATTGTCGTCGTATGTTTTATATGCAGAAGTAAGAGGACAGGTACTTGAAGCTCTATTTAGTACATTATAGAGCTTTGGCACTCCTCCTGCATTGGTATAACCATACTCTGTTTGTTGTCCTACTGCGTTTGTTACAGTCGTTCTCGACCCATTTGAAGAGTAAAGATAGCTGAACGTACTCTTTTCTATATCATTTACAAGACCACTCTCTATAACTCTACCATTAGTATCGTAAGTATAATTTGAGTAGCGAGCATTATTAATCGAAATTCCTGTTACTAGATGTCTAGCATTACTATTTTCATAATGATATGTTCGAGTAGTAGATGGATAACCTGGATAAGTCACACTGGAAAGATACCCGTGACTATTGTAACTGTAGTTATAGGTGTTCCCAGAAGGATCTGTCACTGCATTGACTTTGTTTCCAGTCCAAGAAAAGGTGATTTGTTGTCCATTTGAGTGAGTTATCTTATTTAGCTTGTTTCTACTTGAATAGTGAAAGGTTAATCCAACGCCGTTCGCGTCTTTTCTAGTGAGAATAAAGCCATCAGAATTGTAAGTTTCAATAAATTTATCTTCACCATAGTAAATCCAGTTTCCATTCGGTTGCTCCTCTAAATAGGCTATTGAATCTGGTTTGTTGTCTACCCAGACCTCTTTTTGAGCGTCCCAAGAAAGAGCGTAAGTTGCACCCTCCGGTCGTACTAATTGAATTGCGGTTAGAACAGTCAAGCCGTCACAACCCCCTGATACACCGGGCTCAGGTTTACAGACAACGCCTTGATGTATGAAGTTTAGCTGAAAGTCGAATGAGCTGAACCAGTTCGATCCAAACATTCCGATATTCTGAAAGTTTGAACGATACTCCCTGGTCAGGTGAAGGGGGTAAAGGCCAGCAGTAGTAAAGTCCTGCTCTGCTAGTCGCTTAACACCTGAAGATAGAATGACAGGGTGGTCGGAAGTTGGATTTTCACTATCGCATTGACCAACCGTGTAGGAATTATCAACAGTAAATGCTTTGAACCCAAAGTCGTAGCTTCCTGTATCTGATAAAAAGCGAGAGATATTTGACGCAAATCCCATATATCCGAAGCCTCCAAAGCAGGAGACTTGTCCATTGCTATCAATTACTTTTCGATATCCAAGAGGGCAAATTCTTTGACCGATGATCCTGACGTTATTGTCATCTGAGTATGCCGGAAGATGGTTAAAGCTAATTATAGCCAAGTAAATGTAAGCTAAATAGTAGAGTATTTTCATTGTTAATCCTTTAAGTTAAATTTCCTGCTTTAAACTGTTCCGAGATAAATGTTATTTTTAAAGATGCTTTGATGAAAAATTCTTAGATAACTATTGAACTTTGTTTAAAGTTTTTCAATTTGTTCTTTGTAAAACGTGACCGATGCGAAGAATTTCTTTTTATTAGAGCGTGAAGAGATTGTGAATATACCAAGAATGCTATTTCTGATAACACAACTTGAGTTTTGACATCGCAAGGTTGGTTCTATGGCTTTGGAATGTAAAAGAGATTCTCGAGTTCTAAGTTGGATTAATTATTCTGTTTTATGAAAGCCTAAGATGCGAGAATAAAATATACAGTGGAGAAAGGTTTCATTGATATTCACGATATACTATATTTAAGCCAGATGCGAAATATCTAAGCCAGATATGAAATACCAATCAGGACCCCAACCCTTGCCAAAACTCTTAACCCTCTCAAAATTCGTCAAACATCGTAATGGTGTGGCTCTTGGTGCACCGGACTCAATGCGCAATATGCTCACCCGATCATTAGGTGCGGGTTCATTCGATCGTTTTTGGCAGTATTGGAATCCTATCTGGGGATACTATCTGTCAACCAAAGTGATGAAGCCGTTACTCAAAATATTTCCATTATGGCTTTCGATCATTTTAACCTTCGCAGTCAGTGGTGCTTTGCATGACTTAGCCATCGCACTCGTTAAGTTAAAGCCTATAGTATTCTTTACCCCATGGTTTACGTTAATGGGGATAATGGTCGTTATCTCTAAGAAATACTCCCTGACCTATCAACAAAGACCGTTTGCCATACGTGCGTTGATTAATCTAATGACTATTATTGTCTGCTATATCCTAACAGACCAAGCGATTTATAAGCTTATAACCTTCTAAAAGACGAAAATTGAATAACTTAAAGACCTCTAACCACTAGAGGTCGTGCTAAATCAATGAGTTCCCTAATTAATAGAGTTTCAATATAATCTATCGCAGTTAAAAAAGGTGATAGCCTATGAAAGCCGTAATAATAATAGTGCTCAGCCTAGCTGTAGCGAAAGCACAAGGTGCTGAAGAGTGCTCAAGCTTAAATCAATTACAATGGCTCGAAGGTACTTGGTATGAGCAGAAAGCCGGTCAACCAAAAAACAATACAGATAAACCATCAAAACAAACCGTCGAGCAATGGACAGTCGTTAGCCCATATACACTCGAAGGAAGTGGAAGCGTTATTGAGAGAGGAAATAAGACCAACATTGAATCACTGAGAATTGTGAAAATGTCAGGAGAGGTCTTTTATATTGCCAAGGTCAAACATAATAGCTTGCCTATTCCACTTAAACTCATTAAATGTAGTGATGGTCAGTATTTCTTCCAAAATCAAAATCACGATTTTCCTAAGCGCATCGATTATTACAAAATTGATGAAAAGACGATGCGCGTGAAAGTTTCCGAAGATGGTGTAAAGGGATTTGTAGTGAATTTTAAGCAAGCCGATTTGAAGTAATAACATGTTTCGAATCGATGAGAGTAAATGGAAAATACATGACCCCGATGGCATTTTAAGTTATCACTTTGAAAGCTTCGATGTGAGCGTCTTAAAATGTGAAGGTGCAATCCACCCTAGAGAAGATATGCTCAGCTTCACTCACAAAGAAACAGGTTATATTGTGGATTTTGGCTATTACGGATGCGAAGTCACAATGGATGGAAGGTTTGTGGTTTATGTTATTGATGCAAATCTAGAAGATGGTTGGAGCAATCCGATTGAGCGGCATGAGGAAAATGACTTCTTAGAAGCAATGTTAAACCTCAAAGCAATGTACCGAAAATACAGTTAACACCACTATTTAACGTTCGGTAGAGAGAAAATAAAGATTATGAATGAAGAAAAATCACGAAGGATGGAGTTGAGAAGACAAACTGGAACGAGAGAAGTGGCAAAGCTTGAGCTTCATCTTAAACATCGTGGACCAGAGTATTTAATTGCTTTTGCTTGCTTTAACTGTCAAAAGTCATTTAAAAAGCCAGCACCTGATAAACATGTTAAGTATAAGTGCAATGAGTGCAGATTGCCTCTGTATATGATGGGGCGAAATTTCACAGCGCCGAGAAAGGGAAACTCAAAACAATGGAAGAAGGTACAATGGTTATACGCTTATGGCTTTCGTTTTCTAGGGAGTGGGTTACATGATGGAGCTGAATTGCCCAAAAAACTGAGTGATCTTAAATCTTTTTTAAGCGAAAATCCAAATCACCCATTAAGAGTTGCAGATATTGATGAGTTCATGTTGAAGGAGCTTCTCGCCAATGAAAAGTAATGAGTTATTATAAGAAGCAATAGACATAGCTTGGCTATGGCAGAATTAAAACACGCTACAGGATGCAGCGTTGGATGGGCTAAATTATGGGTTTCTCACTCAGGGCGACCAAACGCTGAGTATCCTGGCCCGCCGTGTAAGTTTTGCGGTGGGTTACTACGGACCAGCTTATCGAAACAATGCCCACATTGTCTAATGGACTGGCATGATGAGAATGAACCCAAGAAATTGAAATCAAAAAACTGAGCCAGAGAAACTGAGCGTAAGAAACAGAGCTGATATTGAGAACAATACGGTTGTGATTAATGTGATCGAGTGAGCCACCAATAATACTATGAATGATTTAAGTTTAGGTTGTGCAGATAGCTATCCTGTTCATGATGTGTATACCTTTAGTGATGATATCGAGAGGATCAGAGTTTGTGATCATGATTTCGAGCCCGCTATCGATGTTCATGAACCAGCTAAAGATGGATGGCATGGATTCTGTTTAATGTATCATTGTAATTTAGAGTGGTGTGATACTGAGTTCAAAATAGAGGATTTAGATGAGCTGATTGTGCTTTTAGAGACAGGAGCCGAAAAAGCACAACCTTCTTATTTTGACAGAGAAAATTGCTATTCTTTAATAGTGTTTTTAAAAGAAGCTAAGAGTAAAAACCGTAGCGTTTCTGTTTTAAAAGAATAGTTTTATTAGAACATCTAAGCTACTTAACTAACTATTAGCACTTCATTCTCTATTCACTCCCACCTACTGATACTTCAGCGGTTCTAGCTCCCATATTTCCCAACTTTCTAATTGATGCTTTTTCGCCAGTTCAATGGCTTTAGCATGGTGGTGTTTTGCAAGCTCTAAATTATTCAAGCCTGCAAACGCTAAACTCAATTGATAATGCCATTTCGGTAAGCCTTGTGCCTCTGGTTCAAGCGACTGCAACAATTCGCGCGCTTGTTGCGGTTGTTGATTACGGTTGAACATTAACGCGAAGTCGATAGCAATCATGTCAACAGTCATGTTAGCGGCCTTATTAGAATTACCGTCGTTCCATTCCGGGAATTCTTTTTTGATAGCCTTTAGAATGTCATAAACGTGCGCTTGCTGTTCAGTATAAAAGACGTATTTAGCAAAAGTATAGCTTTGCAACCAATCCATTCGATAGCCAGACCATAACGATTTTTTCTCTGCAAACGCGTTCAATACACCACGATAATTTTTAAAGTTTACGAGGTCTTTCATATCGAGAAAATAATTCGGTGTAAGAAATGTTAGAGCATCGTAAAGAGCAGGTAGGGCGGTCGAGTAATGGGTTTCATTCGGGTAGTGCTTAAATGACCAATGCTTCGATGGATGCTGATCGGCATTATTCTTCAATACCGCAACCAATTCATTGACACCCATGCCGCGTTCATTGGCTAATGAGAGAAATAAAGGGTTTAAGAATCGTTCTGAGTTCTCGCGCTTGGTTAACGCTTTTTTAAACCTCGCAATCAATGACATGTCATCAAACCAAACACTCGGACTCATCGCCAAAAACGCGTTAAAGGGTTTGTCGTTGTCTAAATAACTTTGCAACACCAACAACCCACCGAGAGAGTAGCCTGCCAAGGCTTTGCTTGTATTGGTTCGATACTCCTTATCAATTGTAGGCACCAGCTCTTGATATAAATAGTCTAAGAATTGCTTTGAGCCGCCGTAGCCGGGTTCTGAATCTATCGGCCAGGTATTACTCAATAAATAGTCATCGGGACCTTGAAAAGCCACGCCAACAACAATCATCGGCGGAATCTTTCCCATGCGCGCAAGATGCTTTGCCGTGTTCGCTACGTGATGGAATTGAAAGTCGCCATCTAAAACGTATAAGGTTGGATAACGATACGATGAGAGAGAATAGCGCTCAGGAAGCGATACCATATATCGTCTGGGTTGGTTAAAGGTTTTTGATTGATGTTGAAAGGTTTGACCATAATTTAAAGATTGCGTTGGCGTATTGTTCGTGGCGTTTGATGCAATAAGGTTTGAGCTCGAGATGATTGATAGAAGCGCAATAAATAGTAAGTTTATGAATGCTTGAGAAGTTATACGATGCATCAAATTCAATCTCCTTTTGGCGACGGTCTTTTGTTATTCGACGGCTTTTTTGTTGTTTCAGTTAATTTAATTATTGCGAACACGTAGGTTGGGTTAGCAAAGCGTAACCCAACATTTCTTAACCAGTAACTCTTAACCAGTAACCGATAAAAACATGTTGGGTTTCCTTCGTCAACCCAACCTACGAAGTCGAGATTTAAGGGTAGGGTGTGAATCACCATCCGCGAGTTAGTGTAGGTTAGGTTAGCAAAGCGTGACTCAACATTTCTTAACCGGTAACTCTTAACCAGCTACCGATAAAAACATGTTGGGTTTCCTTCGTCAACCCAACCTACGAAGTCAAGATCATAGGGTAGGGTGTGAATCACCATCCGCGAGTTAGTGTAGGTTAGGTTAGCAAAGCGTGACTCAACATTTCTTAACCGGTAACTCTTAACCAGCTACCGATAAAAACATGTTGGGTTTCCTTCGTCAACCCAACCTACGAAGTCGAGATTCAAGGGTAGGGTGTGAATCACCATCCGCGAGTTAGTGTAGGTTGGGTTAGCAAAGCGTAACCCAACATTTCTTAACCAGTAACTCTTAACCAGCTACCGATAAAAGTAGGTTGGGTTTCCTTCGTCAATCCGACCTACGAAGTCGAGATTCAAGGGTAGGGTGTGAATCACCATCCGCGAGTTAGTGTAGGTTGGGTTAGCAAAGCGTAACCCAACATTTCTTAACCAGTAACTCTTAACCAGCTACCGATAAAAGTAGGTTGGGTTTCCTTCGTCAATCCGACCTACGACGTTGAGTGGATACAGAATTAATGGTTATTTACAGGGAACCGCGAAATCAACATGGTAATGTTCATCGTGTCTAACCCAAGAACGTTTGGTGCTGAACTGAATATTCTCTTTCAAATAACTCGCGTAAGACGTTTTAAATAAATTCGGTTGCAACTTAGGATCGAAAATCACCCGCCACAGATCATAACCCAAGGCTTTGCTTTGTTGATGGAGCGCGACGATATGTGCTGCCATGGCTTCATAATCAATGGTTAAATCTTTGTATTGACTATTGTCGTTAAATTCAATGTCGTAACCCCATCGGTTGGTTAACAGCGTCGGTAAATTCACCGACTGGCCTTGCGCGTTCGTCACCGGCGTCATAAAGTCGATGGACAAACCATTTTGATGCGTTTTATGTGGCTTAAATAATCCGCCTTCCGCTAAGCCTGTTTCTGCGTACTTAAAAACTTTGTTTGGGTGTGACGTCGCGAGTTGTTGATAACTGGCCACCACAATATCGCGCACTACCGAGTGCACATAGGTGCGACCGGCTGCGCGAGCAATTTGGCTGTATTGAATAAAGTTATCGCCTTGTGCAGGGAGTTGCACCGCGCCTTGAATGGAGCCCTTTTTGGTCGAACCAAAGCACTGACTGCCACTCGCAAAGCTCAATGATGTGCCGCACGAAAGAAGGGCGAAAATAACGTACGATGACCAGGCCGTTTTTATTCTCAGACTATTTCTCTTCAGCGCTTTTCTCATTTACGTGCGGTCCTTAAATAGTGACGTTCTTTTTAACCTAACCACCAGTTCGGTTGTTTAACATCGTCTTGATTAAACACTCCAGTGTCTAACACCCAGCCAGTTACTAATTTAGCGGGAGTGACATCGAACGCAGGATTAAACACCTCGCTCTGAGCGGGAGCCCATTGGCATTCACCAAAAGAACCCGACACACCTTTGACTTCGTGTTCGCCACGCAGTTCAATTGGAATTGCGTCGCCACTTGCGCATTCAGGATCAACCGTGGTTTGTGGCGCAACAACATAAAAGGGCACCTTGTGGTAGTGTGCCAACACCGCTAACGAATAGGTGCCGATTTTATTCGCGAAATCACCGTTGGCGGCAATGCGATCGCTGCCCACAAAGATACGACTGACGTCGCCTTTGGCCATTAACATTGCGGCCATATTGTCGCAGATAATTTTGTGTGGAATATGGCGGTTGTTGCATTCCCAAGCAGTAAGGCGACCACCTTGCAACAGTGGACGTGTTTCATCAACCCAGACAAAAATATTCGAATGAACTTGATGCGCTTTGCTAATGACTCCGAGCGCAGTACCAAGCCCAGCGGTGGCTAAACTGCCGGTATTACAGTGGGTCAATAATTTGTCGCCCGGTTGGCAAAGCGCCGCGCCATTCGTCGACATTCGCTCGCACAGCTCGATATCTTCTTGTAATAATTTTTCTGCTTCAGCGATGACCGCGTCTGGAAGCGGACCATCAATAATTGCCCGTTTCATTTGATCGATGTTGTTCATCAAGTTAACCGCGGTTGGACGCGCTTTGCGTAATTCGTCGGCCGCTTCGATTAACGCGGTTTGAGTCGCACCTTGTTTAGCCAACAAGCCAAGTAACACACTGGCTGAAATACCAATCGCGGGCGCACCACGAATGGCTAAGCGTTGAATGATCACGACTAAATCGTTAACCGTATGACATGGCAACCAGGTTTCTTGATGTGGCAATAATGTTTGATCGAGAATCGTAAAGTTCTCACCATCGTATCGCATGCATCCAGTGGTAAAGGGTTTCATGTGATGAACCTTATTTAAATGTGATTAACAAAATTAACGATGCGTTAACGCTATCGCCTGCGCTAAATAGCGAGTTAAAACCTGTGTGGCTTCATCGAAGGTTTGGCCAAAGGTCACTACGCCGTCAAGATGACCTGCCATCGCAAAAATTTTATCGTCTGCGACGCTTGTGGTGCTAAATAGTTGCTCAACCGCTTGCGCCATTTGCGGAGTGCCATAGGGTACATCGGCGGCCGTGGTCGGAACATTCAGCTGTTGCGCGCATTGCCAAATTTCAGGGCAGTGCACATGAATCACGCAATCAATGCTACTGGATAATTGATACAGCTGACCATGCGTCATGGCTTCTGATGATGGCTTCATTGGCCCCATCGATTGAATACGGTTCGCAGCCGGGTGACACTCAGTCACAATGGCGTATTGCTGATTGGTTAGAAACTCAGGTTCGCCGGTTTGCGTCCCTGTGATTAAAAAGTTATCGGAGGTTTTTGCTAAACGAGCGCTGATGTTGCCAAAGCCATAGCCATCGTAGCGCGTTGGATCTTGCCCAATCATTTTTAAGCGAAACTGGATGTGTCGCCAAGTATCGAGTTCAATCAGCCGTGCTTCAGAAAATAATGGGTGTTGTGCCAGCTCAGCGGTTTGATGTTCAAGCTGAAACTTAATGACCCCTTCTTCTTCGTGTGGCAATGAATTTGAATCGGTTTTGACCATAGTCCTTTTCGCTAATACGCAAACATAATTGGGGTGTTATTATACGCGTAAGCGTGTTCGAAAACAGTGATTGCTCAAGGTTATTACTGCGTGCGGTTGACGCTGTTGTTATTGGAAAGCCAGTAAGTTAAAAAGCTTGGCTTAGAGAAGGTCGTTAGAAATTGAGTAGGGTAGTATGTCGGCACTGTTGGTGATAGGTCTTTGTGTATTGCTTGGGGTAGTACTCGCTCGCTTGCGAATTTTTCCTGACAATGCGCCGCAGGTGTTAAACCTCTATGTCATTTGGGTGGCTCTGCCGGCATTAATCTTAGTTAACCTCGCTGAGTTCAGCTTTTCATTACAAGCTCTGGTTCCAATGGTCACCGCATGGTCAGCGCTGCTGGTGTCGGCTCTGTTGGTTTGGATATTGTGCAAAGTGATGAACTGGGATCGCGCAACGCGTTGCGTATTAATGTTGCTGGTGCCACTCGGCAACACCTCTTTTGTCGGTATTCCGATGGTCAGTGCGCTGGTCGGCGAAGCGGCAATTCCTTATACCATTTTATATGACCAGTTGGGCAGCTTCTTAGCCTTGGCTACCTACGGCACCTTAGTCATTGCTATGCACAGTGGTGAGACGGTGAAGGCGTCTAATATTGCCCGCAAAGTGTTGTTTTTTCCGCCTTTTGTGGCGTTAATCGTTGGCAGCGTTATTAATCTGACGGGCGGATTGCCTACCGCATTGAATCAATCATTAGCAATGATCGGCGCGACCTTAGTTCCGGTGGTGATGTTAGCGGTAGGGCTGCAGTGGCGCTTTCGTCTTGAGCCACAAGACAGCATTCCTATGGTGTGGGGATTATCAATAAAGTTAGTACTTGCTCCGTTGGGGGTTGCTCTGGTTTTTGCCGGCGTTCAATATCCGGCGGTGTTCGAGCAAACCATGGTTCTTGAAGCGGCCATGGCGCCGATGATCTCCGCGGGTGCCTTGGCGACCTTGCATCAACAGCGACCTAACTTAGCTTCAGCCATGGTGGGGTATGGCATTCTTGCCGGCTTTATCACCGTACCGGCTTGGTGGTGGTTGTTAAACGAAAGCGGGCTATTAGGCTAAAGACCGAAAAGGCGTCGTTCAATCTCTTCAGTCGTTCAATTTCTTCAAACATTGGCAGCCGCTATTTCCATTGTCTTTAAGAAATGAGCCGACATTACTCAGTAAGATTAGGCCGCTCGCGCATTGGCTTGTTCTAAATACGATAAATGATTGTTCAGAAACTGAATCGATTGCTGGCGATTGAGGCTAAGCTCGAAGGCTTGTTGTTGCTGTTGTTGTTCGATCAAACGCAATAGCTCAACATGCCAGTCGATGGTGTTTTCACCCAAGGATCCGCGCAGTTGTTTCATGGTCGAAAAGTGTTCCGACGCTAAACGCTTGAGCCATCTTAAACTTTTCGCTTGCTCAGGTTGAAGCATGTTCAAGGTGATGGATTGGTCACCGGCTAGGGCGGCTTCGAATATTAATTGTTTCTGCTGCTCCAGCTGCTGTTCTCGCTTTATTAAGTGCGACTGAGCGGCTTGCTTTGAGTTGAGCAATCGGAGCTTTGCCCGATCAACCTGCATCTGCCGAAATACCTCGGTAAGTCGTGGCGCATTTGCAATGGCAGTGAATAGGATTAGGCCGACGATACATAGCAAGGGCGTAAGAAGAAAGGCTGCCGACGAGTCGTGCAGCACCACAACACCTAACATAAGGCCAAGCACCGCAAACACTGCGGCGAATAAAGTAATGACTTGGGAGAAACGCATAATAAACCCTGTAAATCTCGGAGGGAGATTGTATCTTTTAGGCGTTTTAACTCAAGAATGAAGTGTCGTGAAAATTACCGAAGGCGGGCAATTTGAGCGGTTTGTACAAATAATCGACAATATTTAAGTAAAATACGTATCTAATTGCTACTTATTCTTCTATAATACCGCCCTTTGGAGCTTTCAGCTCCTAATCTTATTACCCTTCATTGATTGGAATACCCATTTATTATGTCAGAAAATACCACGGTGAGCTTTGAGCAGCTCTCACTGCCCGATTCTATTTTACAAGCGCTCAAAGTGATTGGTTACGAAAAACCTTCACCCATTCAAGAGGCCTGTATTCCTCTTATTCAGCAAGATATTGACTTAATTGGTCAAGCGCAAACCGGTACCGGTAAAACCGCCGCTTTTGCGTTACCTTCGCTAGCGAAAGTTGATGTATCTGTTAATAAACCGCAAGTTTGTGTTATTTGCCCAACGCGTGAGTTGGCGATTCAAGTAGCCGAAGCGTTCGGTGAATACGCGAAATTTATTAAAGGATTTAGAGTACTTCCTATTTACGGCGGTCAGCCTTACCCACCACAGTTGCGTCAATTAGACAAAGGCGTGCATGTGGTTGTTGGTACGCCTGGTCGTATTATGGATCATATGCGTCGTGGCTCACTTAAATGGGATCATTTAAAAACCCTAGTGCTCGACGAAGCGGATGAAATGTTACGCATGGGATTCATCGACGATGTCGAATGGATCTTAGAGCACACGCCTGAACAACGTCAGATTGCTTTGTTTTCTGCGACGATGCCAAAACCGATCAAGAAGGTTGCTGAGAAATTTTTAAATGAACCACAACATGTTCAAATTGAAAGCAAAGCAAAAACGGCCAGTACCATTGAGCAGTTGTTTGTATCGGTTAGCAATAACTATAAACTTGAAGCGCTTACTCGAATTTTAGAAAGTGAAAATTCAGACGCGACCATTATTTTTATGCGTACAAAAAGCAGCTGCGATGAGTTAGCCAAAAAACTAACCGCACGAGGCTTTTCTGCCGAAGCCATTCATGGCGACATGCAGCAGAAACAACGTGAACAAATGGTTCAGCAGTTAAAAGATAATAAGATTGATATTATTATCGCGACCGATGTTGCCGCTCGTGGATTAGACGTAGAGCGAATTTCGCATGTTATTAACTACGATATTCCACACGACTCAGAATCATATGTGCATCGAATTGGTCGTACCGGACGCGCTGGCCGCGAAGGTAAAGCGATTCTTTTTGTTGCCCCTCGTGAGCGTCATTTATTGCGCATGATTGAGCGCAATAACTCAACCACGATTGCGCGCATGTCATTGCCGTCGGTTGAAGTGATCAATGATGAGAGAACACGTCGCTTTTTAGATGATGTTCAGCAACAAATTATTGCCGGTGAACACGAAGCTTTTCGTCACATCATCGAACGCATTCAAAGCGAACATAATCAGTCGGGTGTTGATATTGCATCGGCACTGGCCAGCTTATTATTCAAAGACAAGCCTTTGTTGTTAGAAAACTTACCTGAGATTCCTGATTTTGAAGATTCAAAAGGTGGTCGGTCGAACAGTAATAAGCCAAGCGGACGAGGTAAAGCGCCGGTTCGTACGCAAGCCGAACCATTAAAGGGCGATCCAGATGTTGAATTGCAGCGCTATGTAATTCACGTAGGGCGTGACCACGGTGTATCTCCGAAGCACATTGTTGGCGCCATTGCGAACGAAGCCGAAATGGAAAGCCGATACATTGGCAACATTAAGTTGTTTGACGATGTATCAACCGTTGATCTTCCGTCAGGTATGCCTCCAGAAGTGATGCGAATTTTGCAGCGCGCAAGAGTGTGCGGTCAGTCGTTGAATATCGAATTAGCCAGTGAATATTTAAAAGGCGATTCTGACGGCGGCAAACCTGGTCGAAAGCATAAAGGTGGAAAGAGCAAACCTCGTCAAGGTAAACCTTCACACAAGAAGGGCGGTGGCAAGCGCTCTGGCAACGATAAGCGAAGCGGCGAAAAGCGAGCTCACGATAAGCCGAAAGACGGTAAGGGCAGCGATAAGCGCAAGAAAAAGTCCAGCTAAAACCTAGCCAATCGTTCACGATAAAGCCGCTTTTCAGCGGCTTTATTTTTGCCAAGTCTTGACTATACTCATTGAATGCCATGATAAATTTCAAAGGGAAAAACAATGAGTTGGCAAGATCTCAGTATAAAAACCAAGCTTATCATTCCATTAGTTTTGATATTGATCTTATTGGTTGCGTTATCAATTCAACAAATGAGTTCAATGAAAAGCGTCTCTGACGATTTTTATTCCATTCAAAAGAATTACAATCCAGCATTGGGCTTAACCTTAAATGCCGACCGTGATTTGTATCAAGCACAAATTGCTGAGCGAACCATCGCGATGGGCAAAATCTCAGATGCTTTATTAAAAGATCATCGAGAAAATATTGAACAAGTTGAAACGCGATTAAAAAAGGTCGCAAGTTTAAATATCAGTGACGATTTAAAAACACAAGTTAGTCGTTTCTTAGACGTGTTGAAAAGTTGGGAAACGGATTCAACAAAAATGGTTAACCAGCTTCGTCAGGGGAATATCACTCAAGAGCAAGCAACCAATATGAGCTTAGGATCATTGGCCGCAGAATTTGAACGTGCTCGAGACATACTCGATGCGATTGGCGAAGGTATTTCGGCGACATCCGATAAGCTTACCAATGATGTGAATGCCACAGCGGAACGCGCTGAATCGTTTTTATTAATTTACGCACTGGTTACCGCCTTAGTAGTTCTTGCCATTGCTATTTTCTTTCCGAGCACCATCACTAAACGAATTGAATTTTTACACGATACCATTACTAAAATTGCCGATGGTGAAGGTGACCTCACGGCTCGACTACCCGATCTTGGAAACGATGAAATTGGCAAAGTGAGCGTGCAGTTCAATCGATTTTTAGCCTCGCTTCAGTCGATTGTAAAACACATAATGGGAACCGCTGGGCGAGTTGAATCTGCATCTGAAGGTCTGGCTGATATTTCTCGAAAAAATAAACTGACGAGTGAACAACAAGCAGAAGCGGTCTCGTTGGTGGCGACGGCGGTTACTCAAATGAGTAGCGCAATTAATGAAGTATCGTCGAATAGTCAAGCTGTCGCCGGTGAAACGAACGAAGCCGATCAAAGTGCGAAAAATGTGGCGAAAATATTTAGTCAGTCGATTAAAGAAATCAATGAACTCGCTGAGAATGTTAATACTTCAGCAGAAGTGATAGCTCGGTTAGAAAGTGAAGCATCAGGTATTGTTGTCGTACTTGATGTAATTAAAGGCATTGCCGAACAAACCAATTTACTGGCGCTAAATGCCGCCATTGAAGCCGCTCGAGCTGGCGAGCAAGGTCGCGGCTTCGCCGTGGTGGCCGATGAAGTACGAACGTTAGCCAGTAAAACGCAAGAGTCTACCGAACAAATCAATCAAATTATTGACCGCTTACAAAATGGCGTAAACGAAGCGGTGAGTATTATGGCAGCAAGTAAAGAGCGCTCAGCAGGAACCGTTTCATCATCGAAAGGCGCGCAAGAAAAGCTGAATGAAATTACTCAGTATCTATCTTCGATTAACGAGCGAATTTTACAAGTCGCGACGGCGGTAGAAGAGCAGTCCACAGTGGTCGATGATATTAGCCAAAACGTTGAGAAAATTAATCAGTCTTCACAAACCTCGTCACAACGTGGTCGAGAAGTTGAATCATCGTGTATTAAATTGGCGGAATACTCTGGTGATTTGAAACACGAAGTGGGTAGTTTTAAAGTCTAGGTTCAATTTGTCCCCTTTCTAATAGAATGTCAGAGGTCGCCAATAGCGGATACCTCTGACCCTTTCTCTGCATATATCTGCAGCTGTTAACCCTGTATTTTTATTACACCCGTTTAATATTTCTTCTAGCCTTCATTGAGAAAGATCGGTAGGCTATTCGGAATTGGGATAGAATGCTGTCATATTGTCGGTAGAAAACCATCGGACAAAATAATAAATTAATCAAGGCTGATTAAAATATGAAATATCAACTTCTAATTTTCGCTATTATTGCAATTCTTAATGTAAAGGCTAGTGACAAAGCCGCTTTTTCTGTATTCGGTCGATCCATTGCTTTAACCGGAGACTGTAGTATCAGTGCAGAAAAATCTCTCCGAGACAAACAGATATTCGTTGACTGCGGTAATCCCACAGTAGGACCTAAAGGTTTTATAGTTTTGGAAGAAAAGACCGACGATGCGGGAGACTTTACATCACTAGAAGGAGTTTCTTCGCTAAAAGTCGTTAAATCAGATAGCTTATCAATAGACGGGTTTGAGCACTATTCGCTAGAGCTATTTAATGAAAGCGGCTCCTATTACTATTATGCCCTCTGTAATGACCGATATTGTTTGAAAGTTGGCAGCTCTTATAAAGAATTTGTAAGGACTGCGATTAGTGAAATCGCTAAAGATAATTTATATGATAAAAGTGAATCGGAAGCATGATGATAACGGTAGATTGCAATCGAATTCTATATTATTAGCAAGATGTCGAGTGGTTATTTAGGTCGAGATAAAAAGAGATTTAAAGAAACCGGATTCATTATTATAGAGAAAGCAATTGAAACATTTAAACGTTACAAATAGAAAAGGTAAAAATAAATGGGATACGACGTTCATATCACAAGGAAAGAAGACTGGTTCGAAGACGGTGATGATATAAGCATTGAAGAATGGAAAGCGTATTTAAAGGAAGATAAAGACATGCGTCTTGATAACTATGCTGAGGCGCAAGTCGGCGAAGGAGAAACTCTCCGAGTTGACAGTGATGGGTTGGCTGTCTGGACAGCATACAGCGGTCATGAAGAAGGTGGTAATATGGCTTGGTTTGATTATCAACAAGGCAATATCACTGTAAAAAATCCTGACGACGAAATTTTAAACAAGATGATCGCTATCTCTCACGCATTCAATGCGAAGGTGCAAGGTGACGATGGGGAAACTTATCCAATTCAAGAAGTTTCAGGTAACTCAACACCGAGTCAAAGTACAGGATCATTTTTGCCTTTGGTTATTGGGGGCGGCGTAATCATTGTCATAGCGATGGTTTGGTTGGCATTTAAAAGCTCTTAGATAAATGGATGAGGTAGATACTTGTGCATTCATTTCGCTTCATCGAAGTTGGGAACTAGTGTAGCGAATATTTTGATACTTCTCCGAGTTTAAATATGGAAAGGATTTCTATTAAGATGGCGTTAAAAATAGAATAGGGAGTCAATGACGCCAGATCTGGGTAGCGAAGCAAGCTAGGAATTTAGTATGAATAGAATTTTAATGCTACTAATGGCTCTGCCAATTTTATTGAGTGCCGATCAGCCTCCAGACTGGAAGTCGTTTGTTATTCATTCTGAAAACCGAGAGTGGAGTGCTCATGTTTACCCTGACAAACTTTCTAATGAACCATGGAAAGAGAACTGGACTTTAGAGGTTTTCAAAGGCTTGTATTTGTCGCCGCCTGATCCTTCGGTAAAACCTATATGGACGAGTCAGTATAATCCCAGTGGTTATTCTGGTGGCTATCTATCAAACGATGGCTCTACTTTTGCTTACGTAGAGTACTGGTATTATCCGTACAATCCGGTGGTTAAGATCTATAAAGAGCAGTGTCGAATTGTTAAAAACGGAACTTTCTTCAATGTTGAAGGTGGTTTGAAGAAAACGGCTTCACATACTCTTTGGTTGAAGATGAATGGCAAAGTAGAGTTCCTTTCGATTGAAAGTCTGCTGTACTTACAGATCGAAACGGTTAAAGGTTTGCGTAAAGTTGCGGCAACTTGTGGTGAGCATCGATAACAAGTTGTAATGTTGATAACTGTTGAAATCTTGTTAACAGTCGAAATCTTGATAACTGTTGAAATGGCTAAACCAAACCTAAAAATATTTCAGCAAAGGGTGACAAGGAAATAGGAGCACTTAAAGTGCCATCAGAAAAGATATCGGAATATTTCGATGTTACCGAAAACCGGGAAACGCGAGAAGACTTAAAACGAGCGATAAATTTAGTTCGTGGGCCTAAAATAGCCATTGATTGTGGATGCGGGGCAGGCAGTGATATTGCGTTTCTTCGCGCTAATGGATTTCAAGTGCATGCTTTTGATGTTGAGCCTGAAGCCATTCAGCGATGTGAAAAGCGTTTTATCGATGACCAAAAGGTTTCATTGACACAATGCTCATTTGAAGCGTTTGAATATCCATCGGCATCGCTGGTAGTCGCCGATTCAAGTTTATGCTTTTGCCCCGAAGAAAAGTTTGACGTAGTATGGCAAAAGATAATCGATTCGTTATTGCCTGAGGGTGTCTTCGTTGGTTCATTTGTAGGGTGTGATGACACCATGGCGGGTCCGAATTATCAGAAAGACGATTTTTGGCCAGATGTGCACGTTGCAACAAATGAAAAGATTAAACGATGGTTAAAGGGTTTTAGCTTCGAGTCTTTTGCGGAACACAAAAGCTCGGGTAGTGGATTTGATGGTCAGGTTCAATCGTGGCATCGCTATATGGTCGTGGCTGTTAAAGAATCTAAATTAAAAGTATGAGTCTTAATAAGAATTAGGTGTCTTAGTAAGAGATAAATCGAAGGAAGATATTGATGGTTAAGGTCTATGTTTTATTGCTTTTCTCGTTATATTGCAGTTTTGGGATTGCTATAGAACTTTCGAGAAACGTTAACAGTATTAAGGAAGGATCTTGTGTTTTAGATGTGTCGGTAGACATACCTGTGATTGTTTGTAACAGAACTCAGGAGCAGCTAGAGCGATTGAGGGCAACAGATGACAGTAAACTTCAAGACCCAAAAGGAAAGTTGGCATTGAATTCTGTTTATAAAGCTGCTGAATTCGGAGGGTCAAAGATCGGGAGTCTTATCATTAAAGAAAATTTGAACATTGAAAATCGATTTTCCGATAAATTCATCGCCTTTTTATCAACAGATAATCTTGGTTGTGTTGTTCGTTATGATGAAAAGACGAAACTTCTATTTGGTCCTTGTGACACCAATTGGTATGATTTAGCGGGCAGGTCCTTGGTTGGTTATGGATACGATACAGGTTGGAATCTCAGTATTCTTCCTATCGAAGTTAAGAATGGAAATCTTCAAATAAGACCTATTGATGATGAGTATGACTTTTATCCTGAGTTCATCGAGAATACGCTCTCAGAAAAGCAGCGCTTAAAAATGGCGCTAAGTTGGGGGCGCAAGTCTTTGCTGGCTAAATTAATCACAAAAACAAATGTGAATGAAACAATAGATCAATTTAATAACACGCCTTTAATTATTGCACTATTAGGTAATGGCGATAATAAGTTAGAGGTGGTTTCGTTTCTGATAGACCTAGGGGCTGATGTTCACTCTAAGAATAATCTAGGAAGTACGCCAATAGAGATGGCTGAGCATTTAGGAGATAAAAGGCTAATTAAACTTATTAACAAGAAGCAATGACTAACAGTGGTTGGTTGCGTTAATGTTAACGGCTGATTGAGGCGTTAGCTTTAAAAAGGAGTCCTATGCCAAGCGGTAAACAAGTGCTTTTATCAGTACTGCAAAAATATTCTCAATCTCGACAATCGGAAGATGATTTAGAGGTGGTATCAGATAGAGTAAAGTCAGCTTTGACTCTTCATTGTTCAACATCAGGAGAAACGATGAAGAAGATTCAAAAGTTAAGCTGGCTTTCGAGTTCAGATGAATCGGGTCTAATTAAACAAGGTCTGGGAGTCACCAGAGGAGAGGCCTTTCTCTCAGACATATTTGAAGAATTAATCGAGGAAGATGAAATACCGAAGCGTATTAAGAAAAGATTTCCTAGATTAACCCAAGAAGATTACTCCGATGCTCTTGATATTATTGGGTTTCTACTTACATCGCTCCAGTATTGGGAAGAATTAAGTAGCGTAGAAAAATGCGGTCATCTCGATCAAGAAGAAAGCGAAAAACTTTTGAAAGGTGGCTCGATGCACTTAAAGTCGTTCAGCGAAGAGCCATGGTAATTCATTCGTTTGAGAAATCAGTTAACAATTGTCAGGAGTATAACTCTTGCATCTTAAACTCAGATAGGCAGTAGATTGCCAAGGTACATCATGGATCAGTACGAAGAAAAAGCACTAAAAGATATAGAAGAGTACGGTTGTCACATTCTTCATGTTATGGAAGAAGATGAATATCCGAGGTTTACCTATTCAATAGGAATCCAAAAGAATACCGGCCAGCCTGTTAGCAAAATGTTAGCAGTCCACTAGGAATCGACCATGGAATATCAAATAAATGGAGATCAGCCAAAAATCATAGGTAAGAAGTGTGGAGGTCTTTACCTTATTCAGCAACAAGAAGGTGAATCAGTAACTGATCCAGCCAACACAATTTATTTAAAATTTGATTCCGCATGGTCCAAGCTTTGTTTCAATGGTAGCACCATATTCTGGCGTCACGAGGCTCCATCCGAGCCAGTGAACGATAATATCGGTATATGTCTGGTGTTGGTAAACCTATGCGATTTAGATGGTGTAGTTGGTAGCGAGCTAATGAAAATTCAATATTCTGGTAATGACGAGGTTGTATCAGCTCAGTTCAATTTCAGTAGTGGTAAAAGTTTAAAGTTTATTCATAACTGCTATGACGATTTCACAGCCGTCAACTACTAGCAAACGGCTCAAACCGACCTCCACTGCGTTGCTCGTTTTGTGCTTTTTGGCTACGCTAGCGCAAAACGATCAACTCCGTTCCGGCGATTTAGCAAGGCGTTAGAAGTAAATTAACCCGAAAAATCGCTACAGTAATATGATGGAACTTGGAACAAGAAAAAGATGAAATAGAAGCAATAGTTGGCAGAGATATCTCGGATGATAAAGGTAAATACCAAGTCGAGAATCTTCCAGAGTATATTGCATCAGAAGTTAATAAAATCGGGCTAGATAACTCGCTAGGACTACTCGCGATGCTTTACTCACGTTTTTTAACAGGGGCAAGTATTCCAGTTTTAAAAGAATATGGTGGCAATCAGGGGTGGCTTCATGGTTATATTGAGTAAATCAGCTCGCACTACTAACAAGCGCCGCATTGGTGACGCCTTCGCGTTCGCTCGGCGCACATTCGGCGAGCGTTATATATAAGGACACACATGGGTGCAAAATTTCTAGTTTTACTCGTAAGCTTGTTAACAGTTGCCTGTAGTGCTCGACGAGATGTCGGAGAATGGAAGCCTCTGACCGAGCATGCTTCAAGTGAAGAATTAGGGGTGAAATTTGGAGTGCCAAATAAAAATCATGTTTTGGATGGTCTCACATTTTGGGAAATCTCACCTTTTGTAATGCAAGCACCATACGCGTTTCAGTGGGTCGGAGATCGTTTGAATGTATGGCAACCAAATGCAGAGAACATAACCGAATATCAATTAATAGTGAGTGAATGCTCAGGTTTAGATGAGCAGTTAAGCAATCTCCTTGATTCTATTGGTGAATCAGCGTCAATGATGATGGCTGATAAAGTGCGAAATCGAGATACAGTATTCATAGGAAGCCCTACATGGTACAGAATTAAATATTATCCTCCTGACATGCTCGGTAGCGTTACATTAAATAATATTGAGTATTTTAAAGCGCCTTGGATTGCAGAAGTAAAAAGGACGAAAGCTGTTATCGAAGGCTGTTTAAAATATAACAATTCAAAGCAGTAGATGAATTACTGTTTGAGGCGTTAGGAGTGGGTAAAAAATGAGCATTGAGTTAAAAAACTCAGAAGGATTGGAGTTCTATTTTTCAAATATTGGGTGGGCTTTTTACCTAAATATCGCTATCGAATATGGATGGAAAGAAAAAGGAACTTTACCTCCAGAAGGTTGGGAGGGCCAATGGAACGGTGCATATGACATTTCTGAGGGACAGCTGGTTTCTGAAGCTGACGCAAAAAATATGGCTAGTGCATTAGAAGCATATTTAGTAGACCCAAATAAAATTAATGTTGCAAAAGCTATGGCCAAAGAGTTTGAAAAGGTTTGTATTCCAGTAGACGTCGATGAAAATGATAGAGAATTTCTGACTGAATATATATCTTTTGCAAAGAAATCAGAGTTCCGAATATGGTAGCTCCTAACAAGTATATGCTACTGACAAAAAACAGTTGGCTCAGATGCAGGCGTTACGTTTGAAAATATGAAATACCTTACCTTTCTATTCAGTTTGTCTATTTGCGGTTCTGCTTTTGCAGATCGAATTATTTGCCTGTGCTGTGGCAATACCAGCCAAGTGATTGAAGTAAGGATTAGTTCTTGCGAAGAGGTGGTCTTTAACCAACATCCCGATTTAGGTTCTCTAACAGCTTACACTGATTTACTAATTTCAGGTACAGTCTTGAAATCCATGCCGTATGAATCTTTGACCAAGGCTGATTCAGATAAAGTTAAGCGCGGAGTAAACGAGAGTAAAAGTTTTGTATATGAAGAAAGAGACGGTGTATCTTGCAGTTCTTTTCCAGAAGGCCGTCAGCTAGTAATGGTTTCCAGTAACGTCATTTGTGTTGGAAACATTGAACGAGATTTAGCGTGTCAAAATGACATGAATACCGTAAAGTTCTTACCAGAAAAGTATTCAAAAGAAACTACGAGCAACGTAACAAATGAAGATGGAAATGTAAACTAAACTGCAATTCTACTTAGAGCTTTAAATTTCAAACGGATAATGACTCGGCAATTAACAAGGGTAGTGTAAGTTTTGAAATCAAGAGCTGTTCACTGCTAAATGATAATCGGGTATCAAACTGTTTCTGAGGAAGAATTAGCTGGTTATAAGGACAGCCTATGCGTTGCTTCGACTGTTCGTTGGCAAGGCGTTAAATGTTTTTAACCAATGGAGAAAAAATGGAATTAATTTTACCTGCGAATCAATATAGGGACAGCTACATTGACTATATAGATGAACTTGGTCGTGAAGAGCGTTATCCTTTTCCAATGGATTTTGATTATAGCGATTTTGAAAAAATGCTCGCTAAAATCAACGACTTTTCTAAGGGAGTTAACCTTCCATCTGGTTTTGTACAAAGTTCTACTTTCTGGTTAGTCGATTCTGGTGCACTTGTCGGTGTAACAAATATCCGACATCGGCTTAATAAAGAAATAGAGCATTGTGGCGGGCATATAGGTTTAAGTATTAGGCCATCTTACCGGGGTAAAGGGCTTGGAAATAAACTTATGCATTTATCTATCGAAAAGCTTTGGCAACTTGGCGTGGATACAATTCATATCCATTGTTACAAAGATAATATGTCATCGGCGCGAGCAATAATCTCTAATGGTGGTCAGTTAATCTCTGAACTTCCTTTAGAGTATAAAGTTGTTCAGAGGTATTTAGTAACACGCACTTAACAAGTTTACCATGTGGGACGTCTTATTTATGCTGCATTGGAGAGCCATAACATGGCGAATGTATTTAGATTAAAAGTTATTAGTTTAAGCGTATTGCTTTTGCTTTTGCTTCTGCCTGGCTGTGCTCGAACTGTTCAAAGCGTCGGAATTCAATATCTTTCTGTTCCAAGTGCCAAAAATACGCCAGAATTTGTTGCCCAGATCTGGTACCCAACTGAACATGGCACGGTGAAAAAATACGGCGAGAGTCGAATTCGCCCTGGATACTTTGCTATCCCAGATGGAGACTATGCCAATCAAGCGCCAGCGTCTCTTATTGTATTGGTACATGGCTCAGGCGGGTCTGCCGATAGTATGGCATGGTTAGCGACAGAGTTTGCAAAACGAGGAAGTATTGTTGTCGCAGCCGATCATCCCGCAAGCAGTGGCGGCGATCCAGAACGAGCGAGTTTACTTAATGTTTGGACACAACCGGAAGACATTCATCGTTTGTTAGACGTCGTTATAAATTCACCCTGGGGACCGCGCATAAACCAAAAGAATATCGCCGTGGTAGGTTTCTCGCTTGGAGGCACTTCATCTATCTTAGTGGCGGGAGGTCAATTACAGCTTCAACGCTTCCCTGAATTCTGCAATAGTAACAATGATGGCGCATGTACAGCATTCTCCCATCACTTTAAGAATTTTGACGATGATTTTTATAATCGTGCAAACGGAAAGTTTTTAGACTCAAGGATAAGTGCCGCCGTTGCTATCGCACCGGGCTTTACTGAGTCTTTAGTAATAGAATCCGTTGAATCGCTCCCAACGCCATTGCTTCTTCTCAGTGGAGGAATGGATCAGCAACTACCACCGAGCACTCATGTCTATCCAATACGAGACTACCTTCCAGAACATAGCCGATACGTAGAAATTGAAAATGCCCAACACTTTAGCTTTCTCCCTTTATGCGGCGATGGTGCCATTGAAGTGTTATCAGAGACAAAGGAAGAGTTTGTCTGCCAAGAGTTCGGAAGTAAAACCAGAGAAGAAATTCACTATGCAACCTTTTTCGAAATTGCGAATTTTTTGCAGTCTAAAGGTTTTGATATTGATTTTTAGATTGTTATATTCTGAGCCTATCGAATAAGTGGCTGGTTACCATGAAAGGGCTTGTTGTGGATTATAGCGTATCAATTGATACTTATAGAGTGCAATCGACATATAACAAGCGGTCGGTGTCGCGTTGGGGTACACGCGAACTCAATCACCGCCGTAAAATCGAACATTAGCAAACCTTAAAAATACCACTAATGCCGATTACTGACTTTTTTATCTTAACCAATAACTAAGCAATTTTTCTCAGCGGTTCGGCCACATCGTCTTGCTCAATCAGTGGTAATGCTTCAATCAATGGAAGGTCATTTGATGGTTGATTTAATTCATCATACAGCGAAACCACTTCACCAATAATAATCATTGCGGGCGATTCAATTTTGGCTTGTACTACTTTTTCAGCTATCGATGTTAAATCGCCAATCACTACTTTTTGATCCGGTCTTGTGGCGTTTTGAACGACAGCCACCGGGGTGTTTGCTAAGCGACCGTGATTAATCAGCTGCTCACTGATGGTTGTTAAACCCGTTAAGCCCATGTATATCACCAAGGTATTATTCGACTGAGCTAATGCTGGCCAATTTAAATCCACTGTGTTGTTTTTTAAGTGACCAGTCGCAAAGGTTACCGATTGAGCGAAGTCTCTGTGGGTTAATGGAATGCCACAGTAATTAGCCGTTCCTGCAGCAGAGGTAATGCCCGGAACAGCTTCGAAAGCGACACCGGCTTTGACCAACTGTTGCGCTTCTTCTCCACCGCGCCCAAAGATATAAGGATCACCACCTTTGAGTCGTACAACGCGTTTACCTTGGTTGGCTAAATCGATGAGCAACTGATTAATTTCATTTTGCGGCACGCAATGCGCGGCTTTTTCTTTGCCCACGTAAATGCGGTCGGCGTCGCGACGAATTAAATTTAAAATGGGCTTAGAAACAAGACGGTCATACACCACGACATCCGCTTGTTGCATTAATCGCAGCGCTTTAAACGTTAGTAAGTCAGGATCACCAGGCCCTGCGCCAACCAAATAGACCTCACCTTTAGTCGGTACATCACTAGCGTTCACCGCATGTTGCAAATGTTGTTGCAGTAAGCTTTCTGCTTTGGCCGATTCATTGTTAAAGACTTTATCAGCAATGACGCCTTCAAAGACGTTTTCCCAAAAGCGTTTACGGAGAGTTCCGGTCGGTAAGGCGGCTTTAACACGATGACGAAATTTAGCGGCCAGTTGAGCCAATTTACCGTAGCTGGCGGGAATCCATGATTCTAATTTTCCACGAATTAATCGTGCCAGTACTGGCGCTTCGCCCCCTGAGCTGATCGCAATGGTCAGAGGAGAGCGGTCAACAATCGCCGGTGTGATAAACGAGCACAAAGGACTGTTATCCACCACATTGACGAAAAGCTTTCGCTCTTCAGCGTCGTTGAAGACTTGCTGGTTTACTTGAGCGTTGGCGGTTGCTGCAATGACTAGGTGAACATCATTTAGATCATCTGATTGATACTCTCGCTCAATGATTGAAAGACGTTGATGATTTACCCTGTTGACGAAGGCGACAAGGCTACTGCCTAACTCAGGCGCAACGACTATCACTTCGGCTCCAGCTTGGTAGACCAAGCTTAATTTGCGGACTGCGACTTCACCTGCGCCAACAATCAGCACTTTGCGACCGCGAAGTTGCGTAAAAATAGGGAAGAAGTTCATTGTCATTACCACCTGTACTATCGGAGGCAAATTGTCACAAGTGAGCAAACTTTAAACAAATAACGCTGTTCTATAGCGTTATAGTAAAAGTGAATATCGTTAAAATGCCCATCTCTAAAATAACCATCGTTAAAATCACCATCAGTAGAGGCATTCATAACAGTACAGGCGTCCGTGAATACTATTTAGTCTAAATACTATTTGGTCTGAATATTCAACTTGAGCAGGTCAGATAAGGACAACTCATTTAAGTTTTCACTGGTTACGTCGATACCACCAATTAATACACCGATGATTTGTCCGTTTGATTCGATTGGGATGGCCATGTGAAATGAATAGGTATTGGAACTTTGATCCCACTGTGCTTCTGATACGTACCGTTCTTGAGTCATAAAAGGCTTGATGAATTTAGTTTCATCTCCTTGCCAAAAATCAGTGGAGCCCGGGTAAGAGCTAATAAGGCCGCCGAACCAATCGGTAAGAAGAATTTCTGAGAATCGAAATTGTGGGTCGTTGACTAAATACTTTAATTGAGCGCTCAGTTTTTGAGGCAATCGCTTTTGCTGTTCTTGATGATCAATGGGCCAAGTTTGGTCTTCGGCTAAAACGAAACGCATGTGTTCTTGTGTCATAGGACGGACAATCAACGAACGCAGCTCTGGCTGCAAACTGAGTTGTTCGAGTTGATATTGGTGACTTTCAATCAGGCTGCGCTTGAGTGTTGGATCCGTTTCGAATGCATTGATGGAGTGATTGACTAAGACGGTTATCGTGACGAATAGGGCGAGTGTTGCTCGCCTAAGGGACCGCACTTTTTTCAACCTAGACCGTCTGCGCACCGCCGGGCATAGACCGAGTAATTCAGGTGCTTGTTGTACGTTTGGTCGTCGCATCGTTAAACGCTGCCTAAGTGCATTCAAAAATGTCTATCGGCACGGCAATGAATGGTGAAGCTCTCATAAAGCTCAATCATTGCAGTCCGCTATGACGTCACTTCCAAGTGAAACTAGGTCAGTGAAACCTAGAATATTGCTATGAGTATAGAAGTTTGACGCTAATAGGCAAATTGAATCCGAGATTTAGGGTTGATCCTCTGAATTTTTATCTGTTGGTTGCTTTGGCTTTTCATCTGAGTAGTGGATTTGACCCTTTTCATCGACCCAACGATAAATCTTATTGGATTTGATATCGCTTTCATCGGTGGTGGTTAAGCGTGTTGAGGGTTCCGCTGCTTTGAGCTGCTGCGAGTAGGCAACTGCTTCAGGAGAGACGAGTCTTTCAAAGAGTTGAGTGATTTTTTCTGAGTTCAGTAGCTTCAATACATCACCTCGATTGAACAGCTCTCGAAGCTCAGGGTCGTTAATAATTGCTTGAGTTTGCGGATCGTTCTGAACAAACTGAGCCCGTGCCCACATATCCCGAATTTTCTCAGCCATGGGCTGTTGATCATTAGAGTCAGTGTTTAACTCACTCTGCAAAGCCTTGAAGTCTGGTTGATTAAGTAAGCGGCGAAAGGCTGGCAGTTGCGCAATGGCATTCACGTCACCTTGGTTAAGCACCGATTGATTGCGAGGATCTAAAAATAAGTCACGAAACTCTTCACTGCTGGTTAGCCCGCGAACGTGATGAATCGTTACCTCGGGTGTTTCCATCAATTTTGCAGTGACCTCTGCCAGTTCGGGTTGATCGGTGGTCACCGACATGGCGCTTTTGACCAGTTGACTGATAAACTGTCGTGACCACTTTTCTACGGCACTGAATTCTACGGTGGGGGCTGTGGCGGTTGAGTCTGCAACCGGACGTTTTAAAATTTGCTCGCCAGTCGAACCAGCCCAAACCAATAATAGTCCGACAAATACACCAATCAAACTACCGACGGCCGCGCCCGCTATTCGATTAGGAGACGATAAGTTTTGTCCTTTATTCGTTAGTCGATTGTAGATAAAACTAAATAAGAGGTCGGTGATAACACTGGTGACCACAAACAGTGCGATAGCGGCGACAAGATAACCAAGTAGTCCATTCAGTGTCGAACTCTGGTTGAGCCAATGAGCAACACCGGGAGCAAAAAGAAAGGTGACGGTATAGGCAATGGCTAATCCGAGGACTCGCAGCAGAAGCTTGACTATACCTTTTCGATACCCTTGATAAACAAAGTAACTGACAGCGGCAAGGAGTATCAGAATATAAAGCATGGGCTTCTCGGTAATGGTTTTAGAAAATCAACGTTAGTGATACCTAGTTTGAACAATAAATGAGTGTTTCGCAATTATAACGACTGAATTTTGCCGAAATTTCACGGTCGTATGGTTGAGGGTTTTGTCGGTGTGGATCTTTTTATCGCCGCTGTCAGGTTGCGTTGACTGATTAATATGTGTAAAAAGACGTCAATAAAAATAGAGTAGTGATCGTGTTGGTAGATTATATAAAAGAGTTTATTCGTTTCGGATTAAAGCAGGCTTACGCGTGTTTGTTCGGTGGATTCCTTCTATTGGTTATGATTGTGACCAAGTATTGGTATCCACTTGAATCCATTCATCGCTACGACTTCATCTTCTTATCAGCGATTGCATTTCAAGTGTTTTTATTAGCGACCAAGTTAGAAACGTGGCGAGAATCCTTGGTCATCGTTATATTTCATATCGTTGCGACGGTTATGGAATTATTTAAAACTTCTGACGCGATAGGTTCGTGGTACTACCCCGAAGATTATTACTTTGGCATTGCCAATGTTCCTTTATTTACGGGTTTTATGTACAGCGCGGTTGGTAGTTATTTAGCACGAGTTTGGCGATTGTTTGATTTTCAATATTCAAACTATCCAAATAAAAAGTTAACCATTGCCTTGGTGATTGCTATATACCTTAACTTTTTTACGCATCACTTTATTTGGGATTTCCGCTGGGTTTTATTAGCCTTAACAGTTTGGATGTTTTTTTCTACCCGAATTTATTTTCGAGTGATTGAACAGCATCGCTCAATGCCTCTTTTACTGGGTTGGTTTTTAGTGTCTCTTTTTATTTGGTTTGCCGAAAATATAGCGACCTTTGTCGATATTTGGCACTACCCAAATCAATCAGAAAGCTGGAGGTTGGTTTCATGGGCAAAATTGAGCTCTTGGTATCTACTCATGCTGCTAAGTTTTGTGCTGGTCAGCTTGATAAATCAAGTGACGTTATTTACCTCGCAAAAAGCATCGACAAACCTGGCAGAAGCTAAGTCTTGAGCGCGCCTAGTCGGTCGCATCAAATACACTCGCCTTTGTTTTGCCTATTCGAACGTCATACAAATCGACGCATTTACTGAGCGAAAAAGCCATAGTAAAAATGTGGTTAATAATTATTCTTATTTAATCTATCGACTTTGCTTGTTGATCGGCGTCACTATCTATATAATTTTCAGAAATTTCTGAAAGTTCAGGTTTTGGTGATGAGGTTTTTAAAGTGAGGTTTTTGTAGTGAGGTTGTTAAAGTGAATATCCCTTCTGATATTGAGTCTTTTGTCGTTCACTTCGGTGAAATGGGCAGCCGCTGGGGCTTCAACCGCACAGTGGGTCAAATGTTAGCGTTGATTGTTCTGTCTGAAAATCCACTGAATGCTGATCAAATTGCTGAAATGCTCGGCGTGTCTCGCGGCAACGTGAGCATGGGGCTGAAAGAGTTACAGTCTTGGCAGCTCATTCGAACTCAACCGCAACCTGGTGATCGCAAAGACTACTTCAAACCTTCAGGCACTATTTGGGAGCTTGCTCTTCAAGTGCTCTCTGAACGCCGCAAGCGAGAAGTGGATCCTACATTATCGGTGTTGCGCAGCGAATTGATGAACGCCGAAAGTGATCCGTCGAACGATTACGCACACGCCAAAATGCAAGAGATTCATGACTTGCTCGAACTGTTTTTGCGTTGGTTCGATGACATTCAAAAAATGAACCCTGATAACTTAAAAACTTTACTCAAACTTGGCTCGGGCGTGGGTAAAGTTTTAGGAATGAAAGATCGTCTGTTGTCGCGCTCAGAGTCGTAATATTCATTTTTTTAGTTAACTTTTAATGGACTGTTGTTTTAAGCAGTTCTTTCACCACTGTAGGAGGTTACTGCCGTGGATATGGTCAATGAGTCAACCTTAATACTGTCTCGAATTCAGTTTGCGTTGAACATTAGTTTTCATATTTTATTTCCCACCATCACTATCGCACTCGCGTGGTTTTTATTTTACATCAAAGTTCGTCATCATATATCTGGCCATCCGGTATGGATGCGAGTGTACCGATTTTGGGTCAAAATTTTCGCACTAACCTTTGCGGTTGGTGTTGTTAGTGGTATCACCATGAGCTTTCAGTTTGGCACTAACTGGCCTGGCTTTATGGAGAAAGTGGGCAACATTGCGGGCCCCTTGTTAGGCTACGAAGTATTAACCGCCTTTTTTATGGAAGCGACGTTTTTAGGTGCCATGCTTTTTGGTATTAAACGCTTACCTCCTTGGTTTCATACTTTATCGACGTTGCTCGTCGCAGTTGGCACATCGTTGTCGGCGTTTTGGATATTGGCGCTAAACTCATGGATGCAAACCCCTCAAGGTTTCGAAATGATCGATGGCATTGCACACCCAACGGATTGGTGGGCAATCATTTTTAATCCTTCGTTTCCTTATCGTTTAATGCATATGTTGTTAGCATCAGGATTAACTGCGAGCTTTTTAGTTGCGGGTATATCTGCCTATCGAATTTTAAAAGGTGATGAAAAACGAGCGCCAAGGGTTGCGTTAAGAATCGGCTGTTTTAGCGCGGCCATCTTAATTCCCATTCAGATTTTTGTCGGAGACTTGCATGGTTTAAACACGTTAAAGCATCAACCTCAGAAAGTTGCGGCAATGGAAGGCGTCTGGGAAACCGAGCGCGGAGTTCCATTACTGTTGTTCGCAATACCTGATCAAGAAGAACGAACCAATCATTGGGAAGTGGCTGTTCCGAATCTTGCGAGTCTGATATTAACCCACGATAAAGACGGCGAAATAAAAGGCTTAAATGAATTTAAGGGTGAACATCCTCCTGTTGCTCCGATTTTTTATGGTTTTCGGGTAATGGTTGGAATCGGTATGTTGATGTTCGTTAGCAGTTGGATAGCCAGTTTTTGGCTGATAAGAAAAAATGCGTTACCCAGCTGGGCTTTAAAAACTTTGCATTGGATGACCTTTTCAGGATGGGTTGCGACATTGGCCGGGTGGTATGTTACAGAAATAGGGCGTCAGCCGTATTTAGTGTCGGGCGTATTAACCACCGCTGATGCTGCTACTACGATTCCTCCGGCAAATGTTGGCATTTCTTTGACCTTGTACGCCATTGTTTATGCGGTTTTATTGTACGCCTATATTCATACCTTGTTTTATATGGCTCGCAAGTCGGTTCAAGTGGATGAGATCACAACACTCAATGAAAGCTGGCATAAGCGTTCACCTGCCGTACAAGACGATGAAGCAACTCTAACAAAAGCAATGCTAACAAAAGCAATGCCAACAGAAACACGGCAGGTTGAATCCAGCAACACCGCAACGACGTCTTCTCAAACTGAATCAAATGGGGGCATAGTGTCATGATGGCTGAATTACTTCCCACGATATTTTTACTATTAATGGGTGTGGCCGTATTAATGTATGCCATTCTCGATGGTTTCGACTTGGGGATTGGTATTATACTTCCGCAGAATAACTTGCAACATCGCAATCAAATGATTGCGTCGATAGGTCCCTTTTGGGATGCCAACGAAACCTGGTTAGTGTTGGCGGTGGGCATTCTGCTGATCGCTTTTCCTGCGGCGCATAATATTGTACTAAGAGAACTCTATTTGCCTGCGGTCATCATGCTGATCGGTTTAATTTTACGCGGCGTAGCTTTTGACTTTCGAGCGAAAGCCGTGACTCGCTATCAATCGACATGGGACAAAGTATTTCAAGCGGGATCGTTAACGGCTGCATTGTCGCAAGGTTTTATGCTTGGATTGTACGTTACCGGATTTCAATACAGTGTACTAACCATCGTCTTCTCTCTTCTCACCGCTATTGGAGCCGCGGCTGCCTATGTTTATATTGGTGGTGCTTGGTTGGTACTGAAAACAGAAGGGGAGTTACAGCGTTATGGTGCGAAAAAAGCTCGGCAATCGGGTTGGTTAATGGCGCTCTCTTTTATTGCGATTTGTATTGTCAATCCATTGCTCAATCCACAAGTCGCGGAACGCTGGTTTACATTACCCGGTGCCTTGGTGGTTTTCTTAATTCCACTCATGTGCGGACTTATTTGGCTGATCGTTGATCAATATTTGCGTTATGTGCCGTTACAAGAAGATCGGGCATGTTGGATGCCATTTGTGGGGGCCGCGTTTATTTTTACGCTGTGTTTAACCGGCTTTGCTTACAGTTACTACCCAGATGTGATTCCTGGTCAGCTTTCCGCCGATGAGGCTGCAAGTGCAACGGCTTCGCTTCAATTTGTTTTTTATGGGGTGGTGATTGTTTTGCCAGTGATCCTTGCTTATACCTTATTGTCTTATCGAATCTTTAAGGGAAAAACCACAGAGCTAAACTACTATTAGATTCCAACAAGGTCATCAAATTTAATCGGTCGTCGACTGGCGAAAGTTAAGTAACTCACGTACACTTGCGCCAGTCAAAAGCTTTATAGGTAATGCCAACGATGACTGCTCAACGCCAGCCATTTCAATTACTCATGTTAATGGCGATAGTTATGCCGTTAGCCTTTTCTAGCTGGATGACGCTGCTGAATAATTTCACCATCGATGTTGCTCAATTCAATGGCCAAGATATTGGTTTATTGCAAAGTATTCGCGAAGTACCTGGCTTTTTAGCCTTCACGGCAATTTTTATTCTGGCACTGTTGCATGAGCAGCGTTTTGCCTTAATCAGTCTTCTATTGCTGGCTGTCGGAGTTTTCGCGACACCGTTTTTTCCTAGCACCATGGGTTTGCTGGTGACCACCTTTATTATGTCGACCGGATTTCATTACTTTGAAACCTTGAATCAGTCACTAAAGTGGCAGTGGTTAGAGAAAGAGCATGCTGCACAACAAATGGGTAAGCTGATTGGTATCGGATCTATCTGTTCTTTAACGGTCTACGCTTTTATTTGGTTGGCGAACAACATTCTCGAATTACCCTACCTTTATATGTATTTAATAACTTCGGGTGCTGCCCTGTTGATTATTGGCTATATGTGGCTCGCGTTTCCTTTGTTTAAGGCACCGGTTGAACAACATAAAAAAATTGTATTACGTAAAGCTTATTGGTTGTATTACGCCCTGACTTTTATGAGTGGCGCGAGAAGACAGATCTTCATGGTGTTTGCTGGGTTTATGATGGTAGAAAAATTTGGCTATAACGTCGGTGATATTGCACTTCTCTATTTAGTTAATCACCTGTTCAACTTCTTTTTTGCTGAAAAAATTGGTCGTTGGATCGGCCGTGTTGGTGAACGCAAGGCTCTGCTATTTGAGTATATTGGCTTATTCTTAGTATTTACCAGTTATGCGTTCGTGGATGATCGTCACTTAGCTGCCGGTTTGTATATTGTTGATCATCTCTTCTTTGCTATGGCGATAGCCATTAAAACCTACTTTCAAAAGATCGCTGAGCCAAAAGATTTAGCGGCAACCGCAGCGGTAAGCTTTACCATTAATCATATCGCTGCCGTGGTGATTCCTGTGACCTTTGGCGCCATATGGTTAACATCGCCGTCGTTAGTATTTTTGATCGGTGCCGGTATGGCAATAACGTCGCTCGTGTTAAGTCGATTTATTCCTCTCGCACCCACGCAAGATCATCGTGTTTCTGGCTTCTTTCAAAAGTTTGATTTAAACCAAGCGAAGCAATAACGATTAACGTTTTTGGCCATTCATTTTGATGATTAATGTTCAAAGGTGTATTTACCATCGACGACGTTAACGTTTGGTGGTTGATGATGCTCTTCGAACCACTGATAGCCCTGTTGCAAATTTTTCCAAAAATCATACCAGCGATGTTCTTTATGCTGAGCTAAATTTCTATCATTGAGCTCAAAAGGGAAAATATGGACACGAAAAAAGGGTTGACCATTTTTTAGTGCCGCCGCGGCTAACGCATAGATTTCTTCGATTTTTTCATCGGTCATGGCGTAACATCCAATCGACACACAATTACCATGAACCATTAATGCATCTCCGGTTCGTTTGTAAAACCGATCGTATTGGTTTGGGTATCCAATGTTAAATGACAGATGAAAGCGCGACCAAGGGTTAAGTCGGTTCGCATTAACGAAGTAAAAACCTTCAGGACTCTGCCAGTCTCCTTGTTTAAGCTTCGGACCTAAATCGCCAGAAAAACGACAGATTTTATAAGTCTTGAATTTTTTGTATTGTTTTTGAGCGTTTTCTATCCATACTTCTAGCGTTTCGGATTGCTTGAATACTCGAATAAATATGGGGGCACCGTACGAGAGTTGTTGTTCTTGCAGTTCTTTAATTAATTGAGGTTCTACGCGCTTTATTGCTTTTTCGGCTCGTTGGCTGGTCGGAAATTCAGCGGATACTGCCAAGTTTAACGTTGCTATTAAGAGTATCGAAATAATCAGTTTAGACATTTTCTTAACCTTCAGGCTTTTTTACGATCATATAGGCATGTAACTCCGGATATTGATCAAACTCTAAGTGACAGCAGTCTGCTCCAAGGGATAGAAACAACTCGAGGAAACCCCGCGTGCCTAGGGTTGAATAAGGTATTGTTGGTCCCATTGCATTATTTTGATGCTCATCGGCGTCTTTGGTTCCGCCAAAAGAGAAAATTAAAACGCCCTGAGTTGTTAACGCCTGATATAGCTTGGTCATCACCGGTATTTGTTGTTGCAATGGCAAATGCCAGACACTGTCCCAGGCGCTGATAAAATCGTAAGATTTCTCTGGTAACCACGTTTGAATGTCTTGATGATAATAGTTAGCGTTGCTAGGTAATTGTTTCGCTTTTATGAGCATTTGCTCAGATACATCGATTGCATCGACTTGAAATTGATGGCGCTCAAGTAAGTTAATGATGCGGTTTGTGCAGCCACATCCGACATCTAATGCGTTTTTTGTGCTTTGAGTTGAAGTCTGTTTTTGAGTTGAAATATGTTTTTGAGCTAAATCGAAATTTTTACTAAATGCGATAGCCTTTTCGTGAGCGGCGATACCATTAGTAAAGTCAAAGTGAGGGGCTTCCCATCTTTGAGTAATTTGATCATAGGCTTCGCCAACTTTGTTTTTACTCATCATTAACTCGTCTAATACGCCGTATATATAGTCTATCGATTTTAATTATTCGTTGATTCTATTTCAATGAAAGTAAATTGAAACGGTAATTAATAGCTCATTGAATTGGGAGCATTCAAACGTAATATAAATTGTTTTTTAATGTTTTCGGTGCTCGTTCAATTTGAGCATCGAGACAATTAATGCCCATTATGACGCCCGTACAGCTTCCGAGCAATATTACGCAAAGAAGAACGGAAGTGACTTTTAAGGGTAGGGTAAATATTAATAGAGAGAAGAAGTTTCTATCTTTGTTGTTTGAGTTTAAAAATAGCATTCTGTATGGCACGTTTTGGCGTAAGGCGAGCGTTCTTTTTCATTTCATGATCGATCAATCTTTCCGCAAGAGAGATATCGCCACTGCACAGCCTGACTAACTCGCGCATCGGATGCTCGGCTTTGCCTGCTTTGCTATTAGGCAAGTACTTTAGCCATACTCCAATAAAAGCGACTAGAATGACAAGAAATAAAATGAGATGCAAAATTGAGTCCGGTTCAACAGATATTCCAAATATTAATAGCGAAGTGTACTTGATCTTGCTGCTAAGTAGAATGTTTTTTATACTTTTCAATCAAAGTGATGAACCGATCTTCGGTTTTAAGTCGTATAAGGAAAAAAGAAGTGGTCCGAATGAAGTATTTAGGATTGGCAATCGCCAGTGTAGGTTTCGCCATGTTTTTAAGTGGATGTGGCGCTAAAGCAAAAAATTTGGCAAATGAAAGCCGATTAAATGAGGCTTATTTTGTTAATACATCCTCAGATGAAGAGTATGGGTATCAACCTGAAAAAGCATTATTGTTAGGTGGTTTTTTATTTGGTACCGACTCTCAAGATTATCATTACATATATTTCAATCGATTGCGTGGTCCTTCCGGGCAAGAGGTTTCGGTTAAACGTACGGGCAGTTGTTGCGGATTTAAAGACGAAAACTTACCGTTTGGTGGCGGTATGCTAGATTTATATGAGCTGACTTACGAAGGTTTAGAAAAGCCCGTGGTTGTTTATGTTAACTTGTATCGGTTTGAAGAACCTAAAGCACCACAAGGCTTTATATTATTGTAATAAAGACACATTATTCTTAAGCAATTGCACGACTTGAAATCATTTGAAAATGGTCGATAAGCAGGCGGCCTTATTGAAATAAACAAGGAGTACCATGGCATTAAGACTTTTCTCTGGCAACATCAGTTTGTACTTTGGCCAGTTTTATATTGATGAACCTGAACAATCTGAGGAGAAGTTGCCAGAGGACAGTGATGTTCAAGACGACGATTTATATCTTGATATCGATTCGGCTTTTGAAAGTCAAAATAACGGTCTCTGCGGTGCTTGCCATCAAGGTAAGTTATTTTTTATTGCTGGGCCGCAAGACGGTACTGCGCAAGTGATGGTCGAAGTGTTAGACGAAGAACCTCCGATTTTTGAACAGGCGGAAGATGTGGTTGAGTGTTCCTTTCGTGCAATGTCGGATCAATTACACTTGTGTGAATGGGCGAACGAGAAAACTTACCTTTTGAATCTGCCGGTTGGCCAATATGTGGTGCGCTATACCATCACAGGAACCGATGCAGACTATTCGGAGTCTGACCCGATTGACAAGCCTCTGCCCGGGCAACGTTATGTTGTGCAATTTTGGCCCGGAAATATTTCCAGTGATCGCATTGTTTTGGCGAATAGTCAGAAAGGTCATTATTGGCACAAGCAACTCGGCAAGAATAGTGCTTAGGGGTAATCCCTTGACTCCTCCATATTGGCAGACTGGCGTTGCCTGACTCATGTTGTGGTGACGAGAAGTGAAGGCCACTGACTTTCTATCGAAAATTAAAAACCCCTTTTTTTGAATCTCTTCCGTTTATAGCTCTCCTAGTCATTTGGTTAGGCTGATCTATGCTTATAGTAGTCTTGGATTAGTAAACAAAAGGAATGATTGGAGGGCTAATATGTCTCACATTATGAAATCACTGATTGTATTTCTGGTCGTTGGACTTAGCGTTAATTTATCAGCCATTGAGCGACAAATGGCGCAGAACTGGTGTTGGGCAGCGTCGGTGCAAGATGTTATGGCACAAGCCGGCTTGTATCAAACCCAACCACAAATTGCTGCAAGACTTGACGGTTGGCCACGCGATCGACCGGCATACATTCAAGAATTAGTCATGTTGTTGAACTCTTATGGTTTTAGAGCTTGGCAAGCCGGTCGGCCAGGATCGCCGCAAGAACTCTACTCGATCTTAACTCAAGGTTGGAAGCTCATAGCTTTTGTTCGTCCGTCGTCAGGACCGGTCGGACACTTTATTGTGATTCAAGGCATTGACCCGCATACCGGAGGAATTATTGTCTCTGACCCATGGACTGGGCAAACTTACTTTACTAGCCTAGCGCAGCTTTATCAGACTTGGCGCTGGGGAGACTCGGTGGTTGTTGGCGCTCCAATGCGTTAGTGGATTTATGACGGCTGCTGAGTAAGTATCGTCTTTGAGAAATCTTTGTTTCTGAGAAATCATAGCTGCTGAGAAATCATTGCTTGGCAGCGGACCCTCTTTTTAAAACGCTCACTTTTATCTTGACAACTGTAGAGATAGAATTTACCTTATAATCTACATGTGTAGAGATAGGTATGAGTATGCGTTTGTCAGAGTTTGAATTAGAAGTGATGCAATTGTTTTGGTCGCAGCCGAGGTTGTCTGCACCCGAAGCTCATGCGCAACTTGGTGAAGACAAGGGAGTAACCTACTCAACCATTAAAACCATCATTGATCGACTCGAGAAAAAAGGAGCGCTTCAGCGTCAAGCGAAACAAGGACGAACGATCTACTATCAAGCTAACATTCAACCTCAGGCCATACAGAAACCGATGCTTCGCTCTTTTATTGCGAAAGTCTTTGGCGGCAAACGCGATTCGTTGCTGGTACACCTAATGGAAGATGAGCCGTTGAATGCGGATGACATAGCCTACCTAGAACAAATTTTAGAGAAAAAGAAAAAGCAGTTAAGCGATACTTCTCATTCAAAGAGTGCCTCAAAAGTAAAAGGCGTATCTAAAGAAAAAGGTGTATCTAAAGAAAATATCCGCTTAAAGCCAAAAGAAAGTTGAGGTATTGAAGATGATTTATTGGATAGTAACCACGGTATTCTGCCTCATCGCTTGGGTTAGCTTGTTTTTATTGAAGCGGGCTCCGGTAACTTTGCGATTGTACTTGGTGTTTACCGCTTTGGCTTCTTGGTTGGTGCCTTGGGAAAGGTTAATTAACTCGGTCGCTCAGCAGTTAAGTTCTGAGTTTGTCGAGAAGATAGGTTTAACCTTACTGTCTGTTCGAGTCAGTAACTCAGAGGCAACCACAATGGCTAACTCTAATGGTTTAGAAGAGTTGATAGTCGTGTGCTTTTCTTGGTTAGTTGTTGGAGCAATATTCATAGGACTTATTTCCTTTATCCGCGATGGCATTCTTTTTAGAAACAATGTTAATCAACCACTAGAGGGAAAAGTCAAAAAATTTGTGACACGATTTGGCCCGATTCGTCGTCCTTTGCAAGTGATTAAGTCGTCTCAAGTGAGTGCCGCGAGTTTGAGTGGTTGGTTACGATTAAGAGTGGTTATTCCTCAGTATTTTTCTGACACCCAAGTGAGAACGGCGCTTCATCATGAAATAAATCATATTCGACTGGGTGATACTTTCGCTAACGTTATTGTACTCCTTTTTGAACGGTTATTGTGGTGGCACCCTTTGGTCAAGAGTTTATGCCGTTCTGCGTATAGTTTAATAGAAATGCGTTGTGATGAGCGATGCGCAAAACACTTTGGTGCGGAGAACTATGCCATCAATCTAGCCGAATTATTTTTAACAAAAAATCAAGCATCGAGCACGGCGTTTTCGTTATCCGTTAGTTCAAAACCCAGCTTAATGCGTCAACGTATGGAGATGATTAATATGAAGTCAGTGTTTCAATGGAAAGAGAAGGTATCGCTTTTAAGTGCGATAATTTTGGCCGTTACTTGTATTGCAACGCCGGTTGTACTTAAAGCACAACAAAGCAAGTCGGAGCGAGCACGTCTAGAAACGGTAAAAGCAGAACCCGTGAGTCGTGTAGGCAAAAAACAAGAGCAAACATCGCGAGTTGAAAGCGCAAGAAAAGCAGAGCAAGTTGAGAGAGCAGAACAAGCTCAGCGAGTTGAACAAGTGGCGAGCGCGTCGTCTGCGCAAGCCGCCGCTCAAGTAACGCGTGTTGAGCAGGTTGAAAAAGCCGAGAAAGAGCAGCGTCAAACGAGTGATGTAAGGGAAAGCGCAGAATCATCGAGTGATCTTGGCGTGACTTTTCTAACGGTCCAATACGAACTCTCGAACAAAGGAAGCACTCGTACCCGTACTTTCGACGTAAGCTTTCGAGGGGCGCAAGAGCAAATAGAGCAACTCTATCAAGTCGCTCGTGACTTGCCCGTTGATGTCACCTCAAAGCTCGATCATGACGGCCGCCATATTGCGTTAGTGGTTCGAGATGAAGAATCCTATCAACGCATTGCTGACGTCTTTTCTGGCACTGAAATCGAAACGATTTTCAATAGTTTACAAGGCGATGATGTCGCGAGCGAGCAGGCCATCAGTCTTGCGATTGAATATCAGCAAGATCAACAAGCGGCGCAAAAATTTGAAATGCACAGCAAGAACCAACATTGGGCTTCATTTGAAGCTAATCCATACCGAATCGAGTTAAAGCCATCTTTGACTCTAGTCGACGGTGAACAGCGAATTTTACTTAATGCAAAATTGGTGGATACGGCGGCCGGTAATAAAATTATCGCTGAACCTGCTTTAATGGTTTTACCGGGAAGTGAAGCCGCGATTGAAGTAGGAGAAGAAGATGCACAAGGTCAATTTAAAGGCTTTAAAATGTCGGTGACTGCGACTGTACTGTAACTTATAAGCGTTGCCAGAATTTGAACAAACGAGTACTCTTGCACAGAATGTTCATCGTTGGCGGACTTTTATTGTGAAAAGACACTTAGTACTTATTAGTTTATTGCTCTCTTCTTCTATTTTATTGGCTTCTCAGGAGAGAGTTTATTCTGAAGAGAAGATGGTTGTTTCAGAAAGTAATATTACTCTGAAAGCAGATAGTGGTATGTATGAATACCAGTTTATAGGCAATATTGAGAATGGTGTTGACGTCACTTTAGGTCTTGATGAATTTAATGTTAATGAAGTATGGCCTGCATCCGCTTATGTGGGAATCATGCAAAATAATGACATGAACAATAGTTTTCAGTTTCTTGTAATTCAAAATAAACCTTCTGAAAAATTTATTATTGGTGGATATCGATTAGTTAAAGATGGTGAAGAGATTTTTAGAACGTCTATTTTTAAAAAAATCTGCTTGAGTTAACGAATGTGAAATTTCAGTTTTTAGATGGAGTTGTAGAGCTCAGCGTTGATGGCGAAGTGCCTATTAAAATTGAAACGCATTTAAGGAATGTTACACCTTATGTTTCTGTAGCAACTGGAAAAGCAACATTTCGAATTAAACACTAAAGGCTAATAGGACTTTAGATGGGTTTTGGTTCACTGAATAGCGCAGTCTTAGATTAATATTTGCGTATCTAAGACTGCCGCATGCAGAGACGATAGACACATTTCTACAAATGTTTATGCGTCAAAATCCCAGTAGCCAGCACATGGTCCTAACTCTTCAAAAGCAATATCACCAATTACGGCCAGTTCCATCAAGTATTCAGTGACAAAGTCTGCGCCAACGTCGGTGTTTAAATAGATGCCATCGCCTGCAGTTACATAAAGTAAGGTTTCTTCATACTCATCGGTGTTCGTATTATAGACATAAAAACCGTATCGATAGGTGCCCGCATCGGCACATACAGAGTCACTGACTTTTTCTAAGCCGCTATCCATAATGCTTGCGACACGATCGCTCATCGCATCAAGCTGACTGTAAGGTACCGTACCTAAAAGGTAGAGATTAGCAAAGTAATAGTCTTCGAGTTCTTGTTGAGTGTAACTGCCATCAAGGGTGATATTTGGAATGGCTGAATCTTCAGCTTTGCCGACTTGGCCTTGGCCATTAATGTAAAAAGCACGAAAATCATCGCCGAACGCTGAATTTTCATATTGAACGAAAAATAAAAACACTTCGTCGTTGTCGTCATCGGTATTGATTATTTTACAACCGCTGAGAGCGAAACCCAGCACGAGTAATATTGAGTAGTGTGTATAACGACTGCAAAGCTTGAGTAAAGTGCGCATAACTGATCCTTATTCTATTTACAGTATTTTTGGAGGGTGTTGTTATAGTAACGATAAGTATTTCGTTTGGTTGACGAAATTGCTGTGAACCGCGACATGGTTTAACGAGTTTTTCTCAAATCATTGTGTTCTGCGATGCTGAATTTGATGGTGTTTATTGTAATATAACCCTTGAGAGACGTCATTTACAGCGCGTGCTTTACTATGAGGACTTTATATTTTGGACATTCAGGTATTTGAGACGGCGCCTCAACCCGAGGAGTATTGTCAGATGCGTGTGGCGGCAGGCTTATCCCCCAAGTTATTAGAGGCTGCTCAAGTTGGCTTGCAGAATTCGTTGTTTGCGGTGTCAGTTCGAAGAAATGACAATCTAGTGGGAATGGGAAGAGTGATTGGCGATGGTGCTTGCTTTTTTCAAGTGGTTGATATCGCGGTTCATCCGAGTGCTCAAGGTCAAGGGATCGGCACTCTGATCATGCAACGTATTGAAGCCTACTTAAGAGAGGTTGCGAAAGAGGGGAGCTATGTCTCTTTAATGGCCGACAAGCCAGAGTTTTATCAAAAGCTTGGCTACCAGCCTACGGCTCCGGCAAGCGTGGGGATGTATAAAAAGTTTTAGTTAATAGGATTGATAAGTTGAATGGAGCTTATCGAAGAGTGTCAGTATGAATCCGTCAAATCAGAGTGAACAAGAACGCCTCGTGGTCTTTTTCTACGGTCTTTTTATGGATTCGGATATTTTATTAAGTAGTGGCGTTCAGCCTTTGAATCCGTGTCTCGCTTGGGTGGATGACTTCGCTTTGCGCATAGGCGACAGAGCAACCTTGGTGAAGCTAGACGATTCGAGAGCCTATGGTATTTTATATTCACTGACTAGTGATGATTTAAATAGGCTGTATGGACAACCCGGTCTTGAAGACTATCGAGCCGAGACAGTATCAGCACGGATTCTTTCTCAAAATGATGATGGAAGTAAGTTAGACGCTGTTTGTTATAACTTACCTCAAGGTGCTGAGCCCAAGGGTAAGAATATTGAATACGCAGAAAAGTTACAGCGGGTACTAATAAAGTATCAATTTCCTAGAGCATATATCGATTCCATCGGTTAAAATGCTATCTGAGTTTATTGATAACTCAAAGATCTAAAGGTATTTTTTATGAAAGGCTTATTTTTATGAAAGGATTATTCATATGAAAGAATCATTTTTATTAGTTGCTCTGTTGAGCATTTCTTTAAATGTCTTCTCTGCAACACAAAGTGGCAATCAAACCATTCGTCAAGTAGAGGTAACAGAAGACTTCTTTACTATTTATGTTAATGGCACTCTATCGACTGATAATTGTGAAGGAACAACTAAAGTTGTTTTTTGGCGTAATGACTATCCCAATGCCTACGAACATTATTTGTCAACGGCATTAGCGGCATTCACGGCTAAGAAGCAAATTAGCATGTGGCTTAATGGTTGTAAGAATGGACCTTGGGGTAAATCATTGGCCGTTCCTGGTAGTTTAGTTATTAAAGAATAGTTCTACTGTTGAGAGCTATAATTAGATAAACAATGATTTAGAGACTGTATGAAAAAAGTTTTAATGATGTTTTATTTATGGGGCGGATTTTTTGCTTCCGTTTCGTACGCAACCGAACAGACACTTTTTGATCAGTCTCGAAATCGTTCGATACCAATAAAGATTGACTTACCTAACGATCCAACGAATTGTTCCCTAGAAGAACCTTGCTCAGTTGCTCTTGTGAGTGCTGGTTACGGCGTTGCTCATACTGATTACCAGTTTTTAACTCGGCCACTGACGGATATTGGCTTTATGGTGGTGGCTATTGGTCATGAGTTACCAAGTGATCCTCCACTATCAGTCAGCGGCAACCTCTATGAAACACGACAAGAAAATTGGAAACGTGGCGCGCAAACGTTGGTGTTTGTGAAAGAGACGTTGCAGAAGCAATATAAGAACTATAACTTTAATGAGTTGGTTTTGATAGGTCACTCAAATGGCGGTGATATTTCTGCGTGGTTAGCTAATTCTTTATCATCGAATACTGGTGATGAGTCTTTTATTCGGTCTTTGGTGACTCTCGATCATCGACGCGTGCCGTTACCGCGCACTGACTTAATCGACGTATTTTCTATTCGAGCCAGTGACTTTGCTGCCGATAAAGGTGTTTTATTAACCGATGAAGAGCGCTCAACTTACAACAGCTGCGAAACGACGATTGCGAAAGCCAAGCATAATGATATGACTGACGGCGGGCCAGATTGGCTAAAGCAAGAACTCGCAGAACTGGTGTTTAACTTTGTTGTTGGCGTTTCGTGTGATTTGCTAGAAGAAACCATGCTCTAATTTTTTTGATTGGATTTGAATTAAGCCGTTAAGGGGAAGTTGATGAATAAAGAACAGCGTTTAAAAGAAATTGAAAAAGAATTTTTAAAGATAGCTCTGATAGATGCCGTGCCTATGTTGATGATCGGTTTGGGGCTATACGCTAAGTTTTCTGGCGACCAAGAGCCAATGTTCGATTTTTTAAAGAATGACTTGATTGTTAATGGACTCTTCGTTGTTGCGGTTCCGGTTATTGCGTGGTGCATGTTTAGGTCATTTCAGTTAGTCATAGAACGTGCTCGACTTGGTAGATCGGAAGATTGAAGTTAACCTTATATTGATAGATCGTTATATTGATAGACCGTTGTACTGATAGAACGTTAGAATAGTTAATCGCAGATTTGACAACAGGATGTCTTTAGGCAAGTATTTGAGTCTATTGAGTAAACACGTATATTCAATGAATGTACAGCGAATCCTTGAGTCGGTATTAGTGAACTTTGCTGTATACAAACAGCTGTTAAGTATATAAAGCAATACTTATCATTAAAGCATTGCTAGAAAATGGAAAAAAATATGAAATTATTAGTACGTAATCTAGACCGATCAATCACCGAAGAAGAGCTGAAAGTTTTATTTCAAGAATTTGGCGCGGTTCAATATTGTAACTTGGTAGTGGATAAGAGTAATGGATTATCAAAAGGTTTTGGTTTTGTTGAAATGCCAAAGCCCGGAGAGGCAAAAGCCGCAATGAAAAATTTAAACAACAAAATGGTTGGTAGTCAAAAAATCCGCGTAAAAAAGGCAGAAGATAAAAGTGTATAGTAAGGCGCTTAAGCAAGGAGTAATTTTCCGCTTAGCTTGGTGTAATACCCATTGAGTATGAACAAGATATTAAACACGTCAGCAACAATCGCTATCGTATGCATGCTCATTATGCGCATTGTTCCCTATTATGAGGGAGTTGCATTCGATAAATTTTGGTCAGTTCCTATGATAGTGTTGCCTGTGGGTATGATCGCGCTCCTTACATTCATTGTAACTGCTATCTCATGTCTTATCGCAATCGTAAGAAAGCGAAAAGGCATAAATCATCTAGTAGTGATGGTGTTGTTATCTATTATATTGGTAGCGATTTATACATTCCCATTTCCAAGTTTTGTCGATGGAATGAACGAAACAGTGCAAAGCGCCCTACCACGGGATGAAATAGTACAGCTTTCTTTAGAAGCCAGAAAAATTAATCCCAAATGGACGAACCGCGTGGAACACAACGCACTTATAGAGAGTTTGCGCGCTAAATACCCGAATGCTTTAAGTCTTTCCGATATGCCACCGAGAATTGAAGTGTCTGATAGTTATGTGTCAGTATTTTATGGTGGTGCATTGATAAAGCATTGGGGCTATTTGTTCACGGAATCAGATAGCTTTCCTATTGAGCACATACCTGAGGGCATGTATCGTCAGGTTTATCAAGGAGTTTGGGTATACCATGATATTTGGTGAAAGATATAACGAGGTTATCAGTATTGCTCCTGCAGAGCCGGGCACAGAAAGTATGCTCAGGTTATTGAGCACTAGGTATTAAAATGTATCGTTTTCCAAAATTCAAGTTTACCTACTACCGTCTTATTTATCCTGGCATTTTTGCAATGGCATTTACGGTGAGCGCCATGATGGGAGTATCAATTACGAAATCCATTTTTTTGGGTTTTGGGATGGTAATCGCCTTGATTCTCTTGAAAGTTGTAACAAAATTAAGGCGGTATAAACGCTTTCTGACTAATGTTGGAGACTCATATATTCCTACAGAAAAGGAAAAAGAAGAGCTCGTTATGGCCATGGTTCCTTTTGGTCATAGCAGTGTATCGTGTATGGCACAAGTTTCTCAAAAAGGTATTATTGTTGGGCGTTCTGGCATTTACCGATTAATTTCATGGCAAGACATTCGAAGTATTAGGAAGGTATTTTGTTATGGACATAATGTTGCTGAGTTGACTCTGGCTGAGAATGACCGTCTGTTATTTATCCCCTATTTTTCATGTATTCAAGAGTTTTGGGGTTCCACTGAACAAGTCAAATAAAAAACGTGCAGTTCGCGCGTCTCAATTGACCGTTATGCGAAAGAGGAATTAGTATTTTGCTAAGGGCGCTATTCAAGTGAGATGCATAACAACGATGAGGCTGAGATTAGTCTTGAAAACAAACCTAGGAATATTCTCTAAGGAATTAAATTGGAACTATTAAAACAGTTAAAGGAACATAATGGTGAGTTTGTATGTGAAGAGATTGGTGCTGAAGAGAATTTAAAACGGGTTGAATTTCGTCATATTTTCGAACCTCCTAAAAATAATATAGAGATTATAGACATCACTGGATTAAATGAGTTTTATGCACTGACCGGCTCCTTAACTCTTTACTATTGTGAAGAAAGTCGTGAGGCAGCTTTTTATATTGCACATCCTGAACAATGGGAAGCGTTAGCCGATGGGTTTTCTGATTGGGTCGATATGCTCGATGAAGATGAAGAAGAGGATGCTTTACCTAGTTGGTTTGGTACTCATAAAGTCATTGGAGAAATACCAGCGAGTGGCAATTATATTTTAGTTCCGACAGAAGGCGTTGAAGAAGGAGCTATTTATGAGTTTGAACACGATGGCTTTGAATTTATTAAGATTGGCTCATCCATTTTTGATTTTATTTATAAAGCTTTAGATCCAGATGAGACTCTTTTAATGGAAATGGCTTCTCACTTGCGATTTGTTTCAGATAGTAGCACTCAGCAATGGTGGATTACTGAATTAAGACATCACCATGGAAAAGTTGTAAAACATGAAAATTAATTGTTTAAGTTAAGAAATGATATTGTATTTGTTGAGTTTTATGAGTGATACAGATCTTACATTGGAGATACTTTATGAGCATGGTTCTTTGGGCAAATATTCTGGTCAATGGTGTTGTTGAATCAGACGAGGCAGATAAGTACGCATTATACAAGCATGCCAAAAAGATAGATGAGCTGACTAAGATATTACAAGTAGCTAGCTTTATGTCGATACATGATTGTACGGATATGGAGTTTAACATTTCAGAGCAAGAGTTACCGGATGGCATGGAGTCAACCGATGAACTTATGGCTATTAATGGTTTATGGATTGACGGTAGCGATGCAGTTGATATGTTAGAGCGTTTAATTGATGACATATCAAACAACTCTATTAAGTTTGGAATGCTGAGTAACGATAAAGACATTATTGTTGATGAGCTCAAAGAAAGCCTTGTTTTTGCAAAGAAGGCAAAAGAGCTTGATGGAAAATTTAATTTTTCTGTTGTGATGTAGAGAGAATAATGAGGGTATGAAGCTATTCGAATGTTAGATTTGGTAGAAAATATTTCTCGAGAAGCACATCTAGGCCAATATCGTAAAAATGGTAAGCCTTATATAGAGCATGTTATTGATGTTGTTTCTAAATTGAAGGATGATGATATTGCGAAAGCAGTTGCTTGGCTTCATGATGTACTAGAAGATACGGATATGAAAGAAAGTGATCTTCTAGATGCTGGTGTATCAAAGAACATAGTAGATATTGTCTTGTTGCTGACTAAAAAAAGAGAGCAATCATATGACGACTACATTAATAAAGTAAGAAAACATGAGATTGCTCGAAAAGTTAAAATAGCCGATATTATTTCGAATCTTAATGACAATCCAGGTAATAAACAGATTCTTAAGTTTTCTAAGGCACTCATAAAACTTTGTGGCAATTAAAAAGCCATACGTGCGGAATTTCTAGAAAAGAAAAATGAGCTTTTATGAAGCAGTACATATACTATGAAATATCAATGAGAAGAAAACTTGATTTTATCGTTCAGTATAAAATAGATCTCGATGAAGAATTAAAAGGAAGTAGGCCAAGTCAAGGAATGAGAGTTGACTTTTTATGAGGTCTTTAAATGAAAGATCATTTTGGCAATAAGGTCTTTGTAGGTGATAAGGTGAAAGTAATCACCGTTAACGAAGAATCGCTTGCTAATTTAGAGTCAGAACTTGCTCAAGAGATTCGTGATGCCGTTGGCCAAGTTTTCAAAGTTGATTTTATTGATGAGCATCAGAGGGCGTGGGTGGATATTGTATGTACCACAGGTGGTGATGAACTTTGCGGCCAGACATTATTTTTACGCTCACATCAAATTAGTAAAGTGGTTTAGTTGTAGTAGCTTATACTCGAGCTGACAGATTAGATTTAAGAGCTTGATTTAATCGTAAATTTATTAATTAAATTTTTGGCATAATTAATTGCATCACGTTCTATTTTAGTAAGCACGTCTTTTTCCCCTTTATTGGCTCCATGGATAATAGACTGTGCAAATTCAATAGCTTCGCGCTCAATATCATTGATTAACGGATGTTTGGTATGTTCGCTTGAGGTTTGCTCGGTCATATTATGCTCTTGCATGAGTTCGCTTACGGATGTTTCGAATACGGCGGCTAAACACTTTAATGATTCAAGGCCGGCTTTTTGTCCTCCTTCAATGCGCTGAATAGTTCGAGTGCTGAGCCCAGACTGTTGTGCGAGCTGCTCTTGTGACCATCCTTTGTCTAGCCGACGTTGCTTGATACTCATGAATGTCCTTATTTAAGTTTTTCTGCGTGTATATAGGAATACATTTATGACGGATATTTGCAGTATTTAACACGACATTAAGGCGACAATCATACGACACAGAGCGGCCAATAACGACTGTTTATACTTTGTTTATGATTCAATTTATCACCCATCAATTCTCTTTAAAGCTCCCAAACTATAAAGCGTTATTTTTCAAAAGGTTATTTTTTAAGGCCAAAAAACCGCTGGATCACTAATTAAATAAATGCTACTTATATAGGTAGTGTTTTATTGTTTGAGATTAGTATTTAGAAGGTTTTAGTCTTTAGTATGTCGAAAAAAGCATCTATTAATCAACTGCTTAGTCATCCTGCTCTGTGGCAAGCCAAAGATTCCAGTGTGCAACGGCACGTGCATTCGACTGGCTATCCGTCACTCGATCTGCAGCTGTTTGATGGTGGCTGGCCGCAAGGGGCCGTCTCTGAGTTGTTATTGGCCAACACAGGTGTCGGAGAGTTGCGTTTACTGAGCCCAATACTGGCTGAATTAACGCAACAGTCAGGTTATGTGGTGTTGGTGAATCCGCCATTTATTCCTTATGCGCCGGCATTGCTACGCACGGGTATTGCTCTTAATAAGCTTTTGGTGGTGCGCAGTAACGATGTCTCTTCGTTGGTATGGGCGACTTATCAGTCATTAACGTCACGTTCTTGTTCAGCGGTATTAACCTGGTTACCTGGGCATGCGCCGTATAAAAGTGAATTGCGAAAGCTGGCACTGGGGGCTCGGGAAGGGCAGTGTTGGAGCTTTGTGATGCGACATCAGCGAGCACAGCAGCATCCTTCTGCTGCAAAACTGCGAATGGCTTTATCGGCCACCGATAATGGCCAGACTCATATACAGGTGTTAAAGCAACCGGGCGGTTGGCAGGGGCGAGAAGTGACGCTTCAATTATTGTCTGAACAACGTCACTGGACGCGTTTGCCAGTGAATCATTGGCCGACCTACCAACCGTTAAAAAAGCACGAAGATCTATTATCGCCAGAGTTGACGCATGCGATTCCACGCTCTGTTGATAAGTGGCTTAAGCAAGTCACGCCGATTCCTCACGCTCAGCAGCCGTCAATTCACTAGGTGTGTTATGTGGTTGTGTGTGCGCTTTGCCTTATTGCCTCTGGAGTCTTTGTGGGGACATTCAGAAACAACGCCGGTTGCAGTAGGTGAGCAGCAACGTTTGGTTTGCTGTAACGCTTTGGCGTATCAAAAAGGTGTGCGGCCGGGACAAAGTGTTGCAACGGCTTATGCAGTGGCTGATAGTTTACAGGTGGTTGAACGGCGGGAGCATTTAGAGCAACAACAGTTAAAAAAGATGGCCCTGCAACTTTACCCTTTTTCTCCAGTACTCACTTTATGGCAACCTGATAAATTACTGGTTGAAATTGGTCGTAGCCTAACGTTATTTCACGGATTAGATCCACTGCTGAGTCGAATTCGTTCCGCGGTTGCTCAACATCATATGACCGCATGTTTTGGGTTAGGGCCAACCCCGAAAGCGGCAGAACTGTTTTCTTATTTAAGCTTGTCGGAGTCTTATCCTTTATGGAACACCGAACAGCAAGCGTTCGATAATAAGGCATTTTTAGCATTGGTCGATTTGATCGCGATTAATCTACTTCCATTACCAGAAAAACTGATCGATAAAATTTCAGCAACCGGTATCAAAACTATCGGAGGTTTACGAGCGCTTTCTACCGCGGCGTTAAATAAACGCTTTGGCCGCGAACTGGTGTTGTATCTACAGCAGTTGACGGGAGAGCACCCCGATGTTCAGACCTGCTTTCAACCACAAATCGAGTTTACTCAAAGCCTGGAGTTTATTGATGTTATTCATCAACGTGAAGCTCTGTTATTTCCGATGCGGCGATTGCTTGAAGATTTAATTTACTTTTTACGTTTGTATCAAAAAAGCGGGCAACTGTTGCGTTGGAAATTACGCGATAGTTATCAAGTGGCCTCTCAATTCGACGTGCATTTGTCAGACGCTCAAGTCGACTTTAATCGTTTTTTAGAGTTAACCCGATTGCAATTAGATTCGGTCAATTTAACCGGACCCATCGAGTGGTTAGAGCTCTCTATGCCTCGTTTGGTCGATGCCGATATTCAAGAGCAATCACTGTTTAGTCGTAGCGAGCCTTTTAATGATGAGCTGCATTTTGTCAGTAAAATCAAAGCTCGATTGGGCTACAGCAGTTGCTTGTGGTTAGTGCAAAAAAACGAAGTCATTCCAGAATTGAGTTGTTCGTTATTGAGCGACCAACCTTCAGACTATTCCAAGCAGCGAAAGTCGCAAGTTCAATCTCGACGCGCATCAAGATCGCTGAATGTTTCGAGTTCGACGCAACAAAAACAGAGCCTACAAGCATCAGAGCAAAACACCATGATGCTAGACGGTGACTTACTTCCGCAACAAAAAATACGTCCTAGTTGGTTACTACCTGTTCCGCAGGCGATTGGCCGAACCCCAGAACGTTTAAACTGGCAGGGTAAGTTACGATTAGTCTCACAACCAGAACGGCTTTTCCATCACTGGTGGAAAAAGCCCGTTTCTCGAGACTATTACGTCGCTCAGCATGAGTCGGGTATTTTTTATTGGGTTTTTTATGACCAGTTAAAGCAAGGATGGTTTGTGCAAGGAGTGTTTAGTTAATGACAAGATTATGGTCAGACTCATCGAATGATACTCGCTTTACTGCCGATTTTTTGGACTACGCTGAGCTTTTTGTCCGCAGTAATTTTTCTTTTTTAACCGGAGCTTCTCATCCAGAAGAGTTGGTAAATGAGGCGGCGGTGTTGGGGTATCGCGCTATAACCATTGCTGATGAGTGCAGTTTTTCGGGCGCTGTTCGTGCTCATGTTGCCGCTAAAGAACAGTCACTTAAACTTATCGTGGGGTCTTTTTTTCGTGTCGATTTCGCCTTTGAGCGTGATATGAACCTTATTTTACTATGCCCTTGTCGAGAAGCCTATGCACAAGTTTCATCATTGATCACATTGGCACGTCGGCGCTCTGAAAAAGGGCAGTATAAAGTATTGGCTAAAGATCTCGATGGCTTATTAGAGCGCCCTTTAGTGATATGGTTGCCTACTCGAAAAACACAAGTCAATAACAAACAATTAACCTTCTTGTCGAAGCTATTTAAACAGCGGTTATGGATTGGTTTTCACCGTTTATTGCAACACGACGATTATGCTCATTATGAGCACTGCCTTGCATTAGCAAAACAGTTTGAGTTGCCAATGGTGGCACAGAATAAAGTGGTTATGCATCAAGTTGAGCGGTTACCTTTGCAACACTGCTTAACGGCAATTAAACATAATAAATCGGTGCAGAGCTTGGGCTGTGACTTACTCGCTAACGGTGAGCAGCATCTGCGTTCTTTAGAGCGGCTGCAACAGCTTTACCCCGAAGCACTGTTACAAGAAACCATGAAAATAGCCAAGCGTTGTGACTTTTCGCTCGATGAACTGCGCTATGATTATCCCGACGAAGTTGTACCGGGTAATACTTCTCCTATCGCTTACTTACGCAGCTTATGCGAGCGTGGAGCACAACAACGATGGCCGCAAGGCGTCTCAGAAAAAACCAAAAAAACATTAGAAAAAGAACTCAATATGATCGCAGAAATGCGTTATGAACATTACTTCTTAACCGTTTATGACATAGTTGCCTTTGCTAGAGAGCAAGGTATTTTGTGTCAAGGTCGAGGTTCGGCGGCAAACTCTGTCGTGTGTTACTGCTTAATGATCACTGAGGTCGATCCCGAGCAAAGTGAATTGTTGTTCGAACGTTTTATTTCGAAAGAGCGTAATGAACCCCCTGACATTGACGTTGATTTTGAGCATCAACGTCGCGAAGAAGTCATTCAATATATTTATAAAAAATACACTCGAGAACGAGCCGCATTAGCTGCAACGGTGATCACTTATAAGATGAAAAGTGCGATTCGCGATGTGGGCAAAGCTTTAGGGATTGATTTAGCGGTAGTGGATCATTTAAGTCGTTCGTTAGCTTGGTGGGACAAACCGGATCGATTGCAAGAATATTTTAAGTCGACTCATCTCGATGCTCAAGGGCTGGTCGCTCAGCATTATTATCAATTAGTGATGAGCATTTTAGGGTTTCCCAGGCACTTATCGCAGCATGTTGGAGGCTTTGTGATCACCAATCAACCGATTGCTCAATTGGTGCCAGTTGAAAATGCCTCGATGCCCGATCGAACGGTTATTCAATGGGATAAGTACGATATCGAAGCGTTGGGTTTATTGAAAGTTGATGTGTTAGCTTTGGGCATGTTAACCATGATTCGTAAGTGCTTACAGTTAACGGCGCAGTATTCTGAAATATCGTCACTACCCGATATTCCTAAAGAAGATCCACTGACCTATCAAATGCTTACCCGTGGTGACTCGGTTGGTGTATTTCAAGTAGAGTCGCGAGCTCAAATGAGCATGCTGCCGCGTTTAAAACCGCAAAGTTTTTATGATTTAGTCATCGAAATTGCGATTGTAAGACCGGGTCCTATTCAAGGTGATATGGTTCATCCTTATTTGCGCCGACGAGAAGGGCAAGAAACGATTGATTATCCGAGCGAAGCGATTAAGCAAGTACTCGACCGAACTTTAGGGGTGCCTATTTTTCAGGAGCAAGTTATTCAGTTGGCGATGGTGGCGGCCAACTTTTCTGGTGGTGAAGCCGATCAACTACGTCGTGCTATGGCAACTTGGGGGCGCAATGGCGACCTTTACAAATTCCGTGATAAATTAATTGCGGGTATGTTAGCCAATGGGTATGAGCAACCCTACGCGGAACGAGTGTTTGAACAAATGAAAGGCTTTGGTAGTTATGGCTTTCCTGAGTCACACTCGGCGAGTTTTGCGATATTGGCTTATTATTCTGCCTGGCTGAAACGACATCACAGTGCAGCCTTTTATGTTGCGTTACTTAATAGTCAACCGATGGGCTTTTACTCACCTTCGCAATTAATTCAAGATGCACAGCGACATGGTATTAACGTTGCCCCCATCGATGTTGATTACAGTTTTTGGGAAACGCACCTAGAAGTTACTCGATTCGATGAGAAGCCTCTAGGAGAAAAGCAACAAGATAATAATCAATCCATTAAAGAACCCATTAAAGCACCCGACACAAAACAACGCATTGGAAGCCTTGAGCTTTTAAGCGAAGCTGATAAGCAACTGTTATTTAATAAAGCAACCTTAACCATTCGACTTGGATTACATTTAGTAAAAGGTTTTAACTCAGATGCAGCATATCGACTAGTTGAAGCGCGAAAAAAACAGTCATTTAATAACTTGCAAGATTTAGTACAACGAGCCGAATTAAATAAACAAGAGCGAGAAGCGTTAACGAAAGCGAACGCTATTCCTCGTTTAGCTCGTCACCGTTATCAAGCGCAATGGCAAGTGCTGGCGGTAGAGGAATCTCGGCCATTATTTCATGACTATGAAAGTCAGTCTCTTGAACCCCTTGATGATGGAACCCAATTGGCACCGCCCTCTGACATGGAAACGATGTTAATGGATTACCAAACAACCGGACTTACTTTGAATGAACACCCATTGGCACTCCTGCGAACAACCCCTGCGGTTAAACCGTGCAAACGGGCGAATGAGTTAAGACATATGCATCAAGGTCAATTCATTCAAGTTGCTGGCGTGGTCACCTGTCGACAACGGCCGGGCACTGCTGCTGGAGTTTTGTTTCTTACATTAGAAGACGAGACGGGTAATATGAATATTATTGTTTGGCGGCATACGGTGGAAAAGTTTAGGAAGGCGATAATGGGAAGCCGATTATTAAAAATTAAAGGAACCATTGAGAGAGAGCGTAAAGTGGTTCATGTAGTGGCCGGATATATTGAAGACATTAGTGAACAGGTTCCACAGTTTCGTCGAGTATCCAGAGACTTCCACTAAGTTTCTAGTTTTTGGGCTTTTGATGTCAACAGTATTTTTAGAATATACAGGCCGAGTAAAATATCAATGATGCCACAAAACTCAGGCCACCACGTAGGAGCGACGGTCATTTCAAATAGAGCAAAGTGCAAAAAGTCATAAACACCATGAGCAACAAAACCAAAGGATAAAACCAAAGCACTTACCGGTAACTTAAGTCGATAAGCAAGCCATGCTATGACTATAAATAATAAGCCGATAGCGACCTCGCGTAAGAGAGCTGAAACATTACCATCATAAATTGAGAACCACCAATAGTAGACTGGGAAAGTTGCCAAAAGAATGACGTAGTTTCGAAAGGTCACTTTAAGATGCTTTGAACGAAGAGAAACTATAATGAACGCTGAGACTAAAAGACCCGCTAGCAGTGCGAAACCATTGATTTGAGTCAAAATATTCATAATCTATACTTAGTTTAAAATCCTAGGTTCAGTCTCTAGTTTCAATACCTAGTTCAAATGTTTGGAGAATTCTAGTAGAGAACGCTTGTAGAGAATGGTCGCATAGATTAACGTAACTGCAAATTAACTAATTATTATAAAGTCATCACTCAGACATAATCAGCCGTTTGCGTATTAAACAGTTAGAATAGAAGCATCACTATGAATGTTCATAAAACCACAACGCAGACATCTCATTATCGAGCATGGATTCGCTTGGTTGTATTATATCTTCTGTTCCCTATTGTATTGCTTAGCTGCAGTGGTGATCTTTTCTGGTGGCAGGGATGGTGCTATTCAATAATACTCTTTATTGCAGGCGTTTATGGCAGGGCTTTAGCTGAGCAGCGACACCCTGGTCTCATGGACGATCGACAAGATATCGAACAGTTTAGACAGGCCAAGACTTGGGATAAACTTCTGGCACCTCTAATGGCGTTGAGTATAGGGTTTCCATTACAAATCGTTGCCGGGCTTGATCATCGTTTTCAATGGTCAATCGAGTTTTCAGTAGAAGTGACGATTCTTGGATTGATCTTAACTGCGCTGGGTTATGCTTTTGCTGTGTGGGCACTGATTGAAAATCGCTTCTTTCTAAGCGTTGTTAGAATTCAAACCGAGCGCGGGCACAAAGTTTGTGACACTGGTCCTTACCAATATGTGCGTCACCCGGGTTATGCCGGAAATGTTATTGCCTTATTTGGTATTGTTTTAGCGTTAAGCTCTTTGTGGACATTTATTCCAGTAGCCGTCGCTTTGATCATTACCCTTGTGCGAACTCACCTTGAAGATCAAGCATTGCGCAAGGAATTAACTGGTTATGAAGAGTATACTCAGCGAGTTCATTATCGATTAATACCTTGGGTATATTAAGTTGAATTAGTCTGGATTCCTCGTTACTTTTGAAATTGAGAGAGTTTAATATAGTTAGACAGTCAGACTTCGGCCTTGCCTTACGGTAATTAGATGTCGGTGGAAATTGATGCCGATGAAAATCAATGCCATTGATTCTCAGTCTATGAACTTCCATTTTTCGAAAATCTGCTCCGTACATAAGTTGAGCCATTAACAAAGGGCAGACGTTCATTTTGAAAAAAATATCTTCAATTTCATTTATCGATTCACTACTTAAACAAGCCTTTAATGCGAGGGCTTTCGGATATATATCTGTGGATAAATCACTAACTAATTTAATTGTTTGAAGAAGTATTGGAACATATACTGGGATCTTATGCTATTGAGCGATCTATACAGCATTATCAAAAAATATGATTTTCGCTCTAGTTATTACAGCAAAAGGGCTGTAGGCTACTCGGAGTGTAAAGTGAGCGGTTTATTTACGCTCTAATGAATATAATATACTGTTATGCGAAAGTCAAAATAAGGAGGACTCATGGAATTGAAATCAGGGTACCGTGTTCCATACGAGCCATGGAGTGCTATTGAAAGGTTAAAGAAAGATAAAGGTTCAGCTCTTGATGAATTGTGGGAAAATTTATACCATCAAGGTGATGTAGATACTGCTTCATACGCAAGCGTTCCTTTACTGGTTGAGAATGGATGCCTTGATCTCGTTTCTGCAATAGAGGTGGCGAGGAACCGAGAGGGAAATCCGGACATACCATACGAACTACAAGAAAAGTATTTCTCTGCATTAAAATCAGTTATTGAAAATGTTCCTAAAGATCTCGAATCATTAAAAGCTTACTATGTCATACATGCTTCATTGCATAATCAGATGGAATTAGCAAGGGTCTTAGACTTTATCAGTATTGAAGAAGTATTAAATGAAATTGAATAATCACATAACAAGGCGTTAAAACTCAAGGTAGGTCATGCCGCTATTCAAAAAGAAAGATTCAAATCAAGAGCGACTTTTAAGGATTCTTGATCAAATAAAGGCAGCGGAATCTCCCGAAGGTTGGGTAAAAGTAACTAGCGCCGCCGTAGGTGGGCTGAGTGATTTGGGCTTTTCTAAAAAAGGACCGTATTTGCTAGCAGTTTCAAGTCAGGGTCGTGGTGTTTTTGACTGTGATACGGGAAATAAGGTTGCACGAGATTACGGTTCTTATGGCGATTGGCTTAAGGAGCGAGAGCTTGTTTGTGAAGGTATAGGCCCAATTGATTCTGAGCAAATATGTACTTCCGGACTTCAAGGTGGCGGCCTCCCTCTTTCCAATCAATTTGGTGAAAGCATTGAAGTTGTTGCTCCAAATTGGCCTGTATATGATTTGTATTTCTGCAAAGACTACAAGTCTGCACTAGTTGACGGTCATAGTAGTTATTGCAAAAAGCTGGATTCTGAGCACCTTCGAGCTTACGGGTTTTCTTGGTGCGGTAAATATTTGGTTTCCGCCACAGGTAGTGACCTAACATTATGGAAAAAGTTATAACAAGCGCGTGCAAGGGACAAAACTACGCTCCGGCAAATTGTGGTTGGCTCCGCAAACTTTACCACAATTTACTTCCACTACGTTTTGCCCCTGACGCGAGCGTTATGTGTAAAAAAGGAATATGAGATGAGTGCTAGAAAATATCTAATAAAAGAAAAGAATGGTCTTTTTGTCCTAGCAATAAGCGAACAACCTCAAGGTTACTATGTTGGCACTGTTATATGGTATGAGAAATCGGGGCAATGGACTGAAAACACCCTCAAGACTGATTGGCACACTAAGCATTTTTTAGAAAAGACACATGATGAAGTCTACGAAAAAGCAATTGAATGGGTAACTAGAACTCTGGGTGAGCCAATAGGTATCGAAGAAACGACAAACAACTAGCCTAATTGGCAGGTGAAATACATGGAGGGAGATAATGGAACATAATTTTGAGCGATTAAAAGCGCATATATTGCCGCTCTCTGAAGCTCACACATTCAACCTAGCAAAGACTGAATGGAAGCTAGTCGGCGTCGAAATGCACGAAGATTTCGATCATTGTCCATGTGGGCAGCAGATAAAAGAGTTATGCTATCTCGAAAATCAGAAAAATGGTAATAAAACATATGTTGGTAATGTTTGTGTGAATCGCTTTATCGGTATTGACACCGGCAACCTCTTTGCGGGACTCAAACGCATCGCACTAGATGATAAAGCTAATGCAAATGAAGATCTTATCATCCATGCTTACAACATGGGTTACATATACAGCGAAAAAGAATTCAATTTCTTAATGCAAACAAAAAACAAGCGGAAGCTATCCCCCGCGCAGTTATCGTGGAAACAAAAAATTAATCGTCGTATTGTTAACCAAACAGTTGTGCGAAAGAATGAGAATAACACATAACAAGTCACTCGTTCGGACGCAAACTACGCTGCGCTTCGTTTGCGCCCCACAGCTTCAACGTTATGTTTCTTAGCCTATGAAACGATTTGATCTGAAAGAGCATGAAAGAAGGATAGATAAACTGATTGCTAATCGGTTTAGTGCTTCTTTCATGTCGAATTCAAAGTGGGAGCGATTTTTCACTGCGCTCGATGTAGATATGATCAATATAAGGGCCATGCTACTCAAGCGGGTAGGCCGTATAGACCCGCATGTAACCTATATGCCAAAAAAGGAAGATTTAGAGAAAATCTGGGTATCTGAAGGCTATAACGACTGTAGCTACTTCTACAAAGAAATTGAATGGCTTGAGCTGATAAACGTATACAAACCGAGCAATATTCCGTCTCAGTATGTGTATCAGAATATAGATGATGCAGAGAGTATAATTAATAAAATCGGTAAATTTGAAGTTGAGAGAACTCCGGGTGGGCTGAGAGTGTATGGGTACAAAACATAACAAACAGCGGCAGAGTGACAGCCAACGCCTGCGCTGGACGTTAGCTGAATATGAAAAAAGAATTCGTACGTCACTTTAAAGACCAGGGCTACAGAATCAATAGCTCGAAAGGAGAAGCTTTTAAGAAAAATGGCGACATACACTACTTTCTTAGAATTTTCTCCTTTCGGGATATTGATGATAATGAGAGTCTATATTTTAAGTTTGGTGTAAATATAAATTCACCTTTTGAACCTAGTTATTGGCCCTTTGAAAATTCAGTCTATCTCGGTGAGTTTTGCTATGGCGGTGAACGCACAGATGAGTGGCGTTTGGACCAGCTAAATGAACTGATATCAGTGGCTGAAGAAATAGCAGTCCCTTGGATTGAAGAGAATATGAATCTTGATGTTGTTTCAAATCATATTCGGTGGCTCATAGATAATGGAATTAGGTGGTTGGAGCCTCCACAATTTAAAAGTGAGCAGGCTGCATTGTCCCATGCCGGACAGCAGATCGAAATGCTAGGTGGCGGACCTGGTAATAAAATATGTCATAATTGGGTCAAGCGTTTGTATAAGCCCTTAGCTATTGTCCAAGATATTGCTGGGTGCACTGATAAAGCAATTGAATATATAAATTTATATCTTGAACATATTTCTACTGAAAGTTTTAGAACGAATGAAATTGAGTGTATTAATAATGCAATTCAATCGGGTAATTGGCCAAAAAGCAGCTAACAAATTGCTAAACAGGGGCCCAGCTACGCTCCACACAGTTTGTCGCTCACTTTACCACAAACTGGTTTCACTCTGCTGGGCCCGTTAGCAAGGCGTTAACCACCATTATGAAAAAAATACTACTTGCTCTGATAATTCCGTTAATTTTACTAGTCCACTACGGTTACTATGTATCTACCGAACGTGAATTTAAAATAGCGCAGCGTGCATTCACAATTGGAAGCTGGGACGCATGTAAGGAGGGGCCAACTATATTAGAGCGTTACATGTCTAACTTGGCGTACTATCACTTGAGGTTCACAGGAGCGGGAGAGCAATATGTTTCAGATGGAGGCTCATTGGTTTACGTCGCGCTGGGTGTCAGTAAATGTGGATATGGTACAAGTGGGTATAACCTTGATAATGAAAGAGTTAAACGAGGTATAGAGCTTGGATTGAAGTATGGAGAGGACATTAATAAGGTATATACGAATGGCTTGCGTCCATTACATACAGCTACGACGATAAATAACCCTGGGTTAATTTGATACTTAATTAGTCATGGAGCAAACGTATCATTAAAGTCCGAAGCGTTGAGTTATATGGTCCAAAGCTCTATGACCCCTATGGAGTATGCGCATAGCATGGAAGAAGAATTTGGAATGGATCTTAGTCTCGCTAAACAGGCACTGAACCAAGGTGGTTAACAAAGCAATCAACCGAACTCCACATTGCGTAGTTCGCTTCGTTAACTCTTCTACGTAATGCTTCGCTCGGTTATTGCGGAGTTATGCATAAAAAAGGAAATCATGAATCGTTCAATCATTAAAGAAGGAACCTGGTTATACGATAATAAAGCTCTATCTAAAATTGCGATAGAGTATCGTGATATTGCCTATGGCAGTGGAGATTACGAAGATTCGGTAGAAGTTAGTGAGGATAGGTTGGGAGAATTTTTCTATATCATTTTTTATTCTCCCGCCGAAAAAGACAGAATAGTCTCTGAAACGGGGCCCTTTGGTTCGCTTTTAGAAGCCGAGGCTCATTGTGTTAACACAACAAATGGCACAATTAACTGGCAATCAAAATGAAATGCATAAAAAGGCAAATTCACATGGATAAATTTAAGCAGCTCTATTTCGTTCCAAAACTTAAATTTCCCAGTGATTTGAAGCGTTAAATAATGGAACCATCAGCATTAAAAGTAACCGCGCAAGGAATATTCGTTGGATTTACAGTGGTTATTGTGATCGAATTTTTTCGATTAGATCTCTATCATAATTATATATATGCAGAAAGTTTTTTTGACTCTTGTTTGAGAGAACATGACGTTGAATATTGTTCGCACTATGCTCCTTATCTATTTCCATATGTACTCATATTTATAGGGTTTTATTGGACGTTTGTTTTTCTCCTTACGTTCTCGTTTGGCTTTTTGTTCACTAAATCATATGAGAAATATCGAGTTAAAAACTTCTTGATGCTATCAATTACTGTGCTTATTTTTGGTGGTGGCCTGCATTCACTAAACGTTCCAAACATGTGGTATATAAGTACATTTATGACTTTATTAGTAGTATTTATGGGATTTATGCTTGGGAATAAATGTAATAAGAAAAATCAACAGATTTAAAGTCGCTAATTAAAATTTTAGACACGCTACTTATGCGCACCATGCGTAAAAAGTGGAATTGTTCGATTAGATCAACCTGTTAATTCTAATCTCTTGTCTCGAGTATGAGCTACTACAATTAAGTAAAGACAAACATTGAGATCAAGTATCTTGATGTTAGTGAGGCATTTACCTGATTCAGCCAAATCTATTCGGTGACTCGTATCATCGGAGCTATGCGAGAAAACTCTTTGAATAATCCAACGGCGGTTGCCTTATTATGATCGTGCAAATTGATAACCAATACTTTTCTTTCAAAGTCTATCGTATTGGCATTGATGACAGTACCCTTTAGCATTTTCTTCTGTAAGGCGGCCCCTCGTTGTTCTTCCCATTCATAGAAGGCTTCGTAACCATCGGCTTGTTTAGACACGGTTAAGCAGGTTTTATAAATACCGTCCCAATGGCCACACCATTGGCCTTCAAAACCAAAGGATTCTTCAGCCAATGTCGGTTGTGAAACGATGAGGGCAATAAAGCAACTGATAAAAACCAATGTCACACTAGCGTCATTAGAAACCGTTTTCATGAATACCTCTCCAACTAATCTAATAGCCATACAGGCTTGTCTATGCCCAAAGCCTTCTAGATACTACCTTACTTAAACGAATACCATTCAACTATAGTCGCAGAATAAAGTAAGTGTTATAAATTAATCGGTCGAATAGGATTATCTTCTTTACTCTGAGTTGTTCTTTTCCATAGAACTTAAACCATACGTTAAAATTACTCTACTAGAAGTTCAAGCTAATTTTCAGATTCTTTCTCATTTTTCTTATCACGACCAAATTTGGTCCGATACGTCAAACTGGTACTGATTTCTTCGCCACTGATGGCTTCAAAACTGAGTTTTGGCGTGAGCTTGTACTCAATGATCCAGCCTGTTTGAGTTTGGTTTTGTGAGTCTATTGTGGTTCCATAACCAACGCTCAAGCGCTCATTGACTTGCGTTTCGATATTTACGCGAGAAGTTTCGGCCGTGCTACTGCTGGTTATCTTAATGCTTTCAATTCCTAAGGCTTGACCAATCTTTCCCGCAATACGGTTTGCACCTTCAACACCCAGTCCTATCACCGCATTGGCAAGAGCGTTGCCTTCATTACTCGAAAGTGACTCTATTGAACGACCTGTTAGGAGAAGGGCTACAATATTTTCTTCTGGCATGGCAGGTTCAGAAAAGAGTGTAAGCTTTGGGTCTAATAATGAACCATCGGCGTATACCCCAACTTTTATATCATCAATCTTTCTCGACGCAGCAATTTGAATGCCTGGGTTATCGGCAGCACCCAAAAATATTAACTGCCCTTGTTCTATTTCTAAGGCTTGCTTATACGCCTCAAATTTACCATTAATGAGTCGAAGCTGACCCTCAAGCTTAATTGCCTGACCAGTTTCAGCCAGTAGTTTTAGCTTGCCCGTAATATCACTGCTCAAACCTAATCCAGTGAACGATGCCGTTTCACCCAAGGCTAAATTGAGCGCAACACGATAGGTAAAAGGACTTGGGTTGAGTTTTGGATTAACGAGTAAAATTTGGTCTTCAGAAACGGAGACTTTATTCTGGGGTATTTTATTTACACTGATTTTAGCTTCATCAATCAATAGATCGCCGTTTACATTGAGGTGATTGTCTTTATATTCAGCGAACAATTTGGGTGAGACAACAATCTTCTGCTCTTTAGAATCGATGATGGTTAGCTTATCGCCTTTTAAATTTGCAAAGCCTGATAGTTCAGGTGAAATTTTAACTTCGCCATTTAAATCCAATTTTCCTTGTTGATTAAGTAATGTGCCTTGTAAAGTAAATGTATCCATCACGGACTGAATATCGAGATAGGAGTCTTTGATATTGAGGCCTAACTCCTCCATTACAAATTCTTGTACTTTTAATTGACCATTACCAGTAAAGTTAGGGTGCGCTAAGGTTCCGCTAAAGGTTGTTTTGTGTTGCCAATTGATATCGAGTTCGTCAATTCGACTTTGCCATCGTTTTAGCCAATCAAATTGCGTCAGCGAAAACTCACCATTTCCTTTAATACGACTATCAGTATTCATTGGCCAATTGCTTTGCCAATCTAGCTTAGCCCAGTCATTATCAAACAATTGAACGTACGTATCACCGAGCAGTTTATCTTGCTGTAATGATAGGTTGAGTTGAAAATTTGAAATTGGTATTTCGAATAAAAATGACATCGAGTCTTCACTGGTTGTACTTGAAAGATTCGTTGCAATCTGCGGTTGCTCAAGGGCTATTGACCAATCATTTAGTGTATTTACTTGCGCAATTAATTGACCAGAACCAGCCGCTGAACTAAGTTCAAAATGAGACCACTGACTCTGTTCTGCAAAATGCTCCCATGTTGCGGCCAGTTGGTAAGTCTTGTTTTGATGACTAGACTTAAAGACCATTTCAGTAAACACTAACGCGCTACTCGTATCTTGAAAGCTAAGTACTGGGCTTTTTAAATCAATATCGAACTGATTGATCTGATCGCTTTTGCCGCTGACGGTTGCTGAGCCATTGAGTACGCCTGCCAATTCAAAGGGTAGAGAAAATCCTAATACGTCACTCCAACTCTGAATGGTTGCGACATCAAATAGCTTGAGTGAGCTTGATAAATGCCAATCGCTTTGTACTAAGCTACCTGTGTTACACCAGTAGCCGCGTTGTTGTAAACATAAGTTGTCGATTGTGAGGCCACTATCTAGCAGTTCCATTTGGGTGGATGTGATTGATGCTGACTGGTCGTTGTGCTTTAGCGTTGAGCGAAAATCCTTAAGCGTCCACCCAGTGTCAAGCACGCCTTCTCCGGTTGCTTCGAAGTCCGCTTGATTGATTTTAGTAGACAACTGAAATTGATGTTTTTTCAGCAAGCCATTCGCGTTTAATTGAAGATCATGTAGCTTCAATGTTGGTAGATCGTTTAACTCGACATAGGCTTCATCTAATAAAATAGCAACATTGAGCTTTTCGTTGCTTTTATAATTCCAGCTCAATTTCTCTGCTCGTATTTGTGGCATAGTAATGTTCGCTAGCGAGCCATTTGAGCTGATCTCTAATGGGCTATGGGTATTTTTATGTGATAACTTGTTAACTGAGTTTAAATGCTCAATATTAGTGATTAACCAATCAGGCTGCTTATCCATATTCGTTTTAATACTGACAGAAAGATCCTCATAGGGTAGCTTATTGACATTGGCGCTGGCTAAAACAGTGGCCGATATTTCTGACAGTTGAAAGTTGCCTTTTGTTAACTCAAGCGCTCCATTAGAGAGTCTCCAATCGAGGTCGATTTGGGTCGGCAAACTGACCGGAACATTTGGACGTATTATTTGGTCGAGTGACATGTATTGGTCGACGGTTTGTTCAAGGTTTCCCGCTAACACTAAATTACCTGACGCTAGATGTCGCCAATCGAGCAATGACTGAACCTGAAGCGATTGGTTCAATTCGAGCTCGTCTTTATTGAAGGTAAACTGACTGGATAGTTTTGATTCTAACCTTGGCCAGTCTAAAGATAACTGATTGGTCGCTTGAACGACAACCAGTTCGCTGGCTATTCGATCGAGGCGTGCATCGGCGAGGGTGGTTAGTAGTTTAAGTTTTGGTTTTCCAGCATTGTAATCCAGTTCAAAATCACCTTGAGCTCGAACGGTTTCTTCACTTAACTCAGAGGTTTGAAAGACCAGTTTTCCTTTCGATTGTTTTAGTAACTCGCCACTTACATCTAAAGTCAGCGCATGTCCTAAAGCCTTTACCTGAGCATTAATAGTGGCTGGCCAGCCATCCTGAGGAGAGAGCTCCGCAGACATTTTCAAATTAACCTGGTTAATTTGGGCTTCGATATTTTCAACGGATAACGCATTACCTTGCCAAAGGAACTTTTCTAGTAGAACATCATCGATTTGAGTCTCACTCAAAGTTTGTTGGCTTGAAATGGATTGAGAAAGCAGTGTGATGCTGTTCGCTTCAACTTCATCGAGCCTTATAATCCAGGGTAAACGAACATCAGGAGGAATAGGCAATTCATGTAAATCGCTCGAAAAACTTTCCTGTTCATTGCCATAAGTAACGATGTTTATGTTTTCAGAGTGAATGTTTGAACACCAAACTTGATCAAATAATAGCTCTAACCAGTGACACTTTATCGAAATGTTTTTTCCGCTAATATTCATCGACTCAGAACGCCACTCAACGGAGTCTATTTGTGTTCCATGAGCGAGTGTTCCCTGCACTGTGCCGAGTTGAAGTTCTTTGGGAAGGTAGGGTTGCGCGCGATTAAGTGCAAACTGTAGCCCTTCAGTGGTGTTATAAACCCAACCAAATGCAATGGCGCTAACAATGAATAGCCCCAAAATTAGCAGTAAGAAGGTTCGGAGAATAGACTTCATAAATCCGGACCTATCGTAATATGCCATCGCCACTCTTCGGTTAGGTCAAGTGCTTTAGCTACATCGAGGCGTACTGATCCAACGGGGGTAACCCATCGAATACCGGTACCTACTGACTTATAAAGCGATTGATTGGTGTCTGAACTAAACGCATTACCAGCATCGACAAACCAAGCCCAACGCCAGTTGTCTTTAAACTGCCAGTCGACTTCGAGTGATTGAGTGAATAAATACTTTCCACCGATCACTTCATCGAGATTGTTCGTCGGGCCCAAGGTTTGATAAGCATAACCACGAACCGAAGTATCTCCGCCAGCAAAGAATCGATAGCTCGTCGGCATATTATTGATAAAATCTTGATCTTTCATAATGGTGAGCCCAACCGAAGTACGACTTAAAAATCGCCAATGCTCACTTATTGGTTGAATCCATTTTAAATTTTGTTCCCATTGCCAAAAATCCAGCGTTGGATCACTAATGACGTCATCACTCATTCTAACAATAGAGCGCCAGTGAAACCCTTTTTCCGCTCGAAACGGATCGCGAGTACTGTAGTAGTCAACTTGCCAGCTTGGCACCAGATATTCTAAGTAGCTTTCTATTGTCGCATTCTGAGAGTTTTCTTCCGTTGCAATGGTCGCGGCAAACTGTTGAGTCCAGAAATCCGATTGTTTAATGATCCAACGACTTTCGAATGAACTGATTTTACTGGAAGCGATGGAGTCATCTTTTATTTGATAGGACGCTCTGCCTAACCATTCGCTTCCTGGTGTTTGTAGAGGAATTCGGTAGATAAAGGCGACACTTTGGCTCAATGAGTTTGCCTCTGCGGCAATGCTATAACGATGACCCTCAAGATTGACTTGTTGATCTTTCCACTCAACTCCAATTCTTCCGCGAGAGTCCGTTCCATAACCGAGGCTGGTTTTTAATTCGTATTTTGCTCGACTTAATACATCGAAGGTCACCGCAACGGTATGATGTTGATCATCAATGTCTTGATCGATACCGACACTTTCGAAAAATCCAGAACGGTTTAATTGTTGCTGAATTTTCACCAGTAAGTCGGCATCGTAAAAGTCGCCTTGTTGGATATCGACATAACTTTGCAGTAGGTCGCCTGAAAACTTATTTTCGCTAAACTGAACAGATTTAATGGTATATCGCGGGCCTAACTCTAGTACCCAATGGATGTCTGCAGTGGTGAAGTCTTTCGCAACGATAAGTTGACTCGTACTAAAGTGAGCGCTTAAGAAACCTTTATGACGAGCGGTTGAGAGAAGTTTGTTTTTAGTCGTTTGGTACCGCTCATGATTGACGGTTTGCCCAGTGACCAGACCAAGATTATTGACCAGATTGCTTAATGCTTCCGGCAATACAATGTTGTCTTTTATTTTCAGATCAATCGATTGCCACTTGGTTTCTGGACCTGGTTGAATCGTTAAATACCAATGACGGTGATCACCGGTTAGATCTAACGTCGGTCGATAATAACCGAATGCCTGCAGTGCTGCGTTACTCTTTCTTAGAATATATTCATTAGAGCGTGGTAGGCCAAGCGTTGAAAAGGTTAAGGTTTCGTCTTGTACATCGAGGTGGGCTTTTACGTTTTCGAGAAGTTGATCCTCGATACCCGTGATATCAATAGGCGTACCTTGCAAAGGTTGTTCTTCACTATGAACACTCAATATTGAAAAGATACCAAATGAAAGCAGCAATAGACGTGATATTACTCGGCCGCAAATACGATGATTTGGGGATTTAACGGATAAGTTCAACATACTCGACGATGAACACCCTCTGCGTTACCTGAAGAGGTGACAAGCAAGTAATGCTGTCTGAGCACTGGGTTTAACAGCATAATAAACGGATAAGTCTCTCGTTAAATTTTCAATTAATTTGGCGCTCTATTGTAGCAGAAAAAGCCTAGCAAAAAATCACCAGAAAAAGCGTTAAAGAACGCACCTCTAATTTAAATGACTCAGTTGCTCTAAATTTCTTAACACGCACTGTTCTCCTTCGTTAATAATTTCTTCGGATTTATCCGTTTCGAGAAAGCCTATGTGAGATAACCTAGGGTTAAAAATGATATCGGCAGGATCTCCAGCCAAGCGGCTTCGAGTAATCCGATCTTGCATGATATTAACGGTGCAAGCAATAACGTCCATGATACCAGGCGCGTTTTCCTTTTCTTTTGAGCCAAATGAAAACCGCTCATTAATGGATTGTTTGATTTTAGAGCTGACCTTGCCGATGGCCGTATTTTCAAGTTTGAATAAGGAACCTCGTTCTTTCGGAGTAGGAGGTTCTTTCGGGGCCAGTAAATCATGATTTAGGTTAACGCCTATAACATGGGTTGCGCCAAGCGCTCGACAAACGGTTACCGGAACAGGGTTGACGACGCCGCCATCCATAAGCCATTGATGCTCACGCTTTACTGGGGTTAATAAACCTGGGTAAGCGCCTGATGCTCGAACTGCATCCCAAATCGAACCTTCTGTGAGCCACACTTCTTTTCCCGAGTTCATATCACAAGCGACGGCGGCAAAAGGAATGGGAAGATCTTCAATTCGATAATCACCAAACTCGGTTTTCAAGAAGTGGATAAACTGTTCGCCATCGGCAATTCCACCACTGGCGAAGAGATTGATATCTAGATGGCTGAGCATTTTTCGAGTGGTTTGCTCTTTGAACCATTGTTCTAAAGCACTTAAATGACCCGTCACATAAGCGGCACCGATCAGTGCGCCCATCGATGTGCCGCAAATAATATCAGGCTTTACACCCTGTTGATGCAATGCTCGAATAATGCCGAAGTGGCTGATTCCTCTGGCTGCTCCGCTGCCTAAGGCTAAACCGATTTTTTTATTCATGGGTCGTCAAATTTAACTTTTTACATACTTTACCATTAGTCAAACTCAGTCAAAAGATGCTAATGTATTTAAATAAGTTTTTCCTAGATAAGAGAAATAGAAATGGTAAAGCCTTTTATTAAAGTTGGACTGATGGTTTCCGCTGTTATTGGATTACAGAGCTGTGCAACCCTATCAAAAGACGAGTGTCATACCGCAGATTGGAGAACCATAGGGTTTGAAGATGGCTCAAGAGGCTATAGCTCGCAACGTATTGCTAGCCATAGAGAGGCTTGTGCTGAGTACGGCGTGACCCCAAATTTAGAGCTTTACATAACGGGACATCGTCAAGGCGTTCGAAATTACTGTGTTCCGAGCCGAGGATTTTCATTGGGTCGTAGTGGTTCACAATACAATAATATTTGCCCTGCAGATTTAGAGCCTGACTTTTTAGCGAGCTACCGTCAAGGACAAGAAGTACATGCGATTGAACAAGAAATCCGCAATATTGACCGTGATATGAATGCCGTCGACAAAGAAAGAAGCGATCTTATCCTAGAGATTGAGAAAAATGAGAAAATGATTGTTGCGAATAGCACATCACCAAAGCTACGGCGTGAACTGCTCGAACAGAATAAGAAGTTAGAAGAGTTGATTCTCGAAAAAGATGATGAGTTTCACCGCTTAGAGTCGCAAAAAAATTACTTAGATCGTCAAGTCGACCGGTTACTGAGAAATCGCGGCTAGTCTCATTATTCGTCGAAGAGCATTGCTTCCCGAAAGAGCATAGCCTTCCTAAAAGGCAGTCACTTCCTTGAGAGCATCAGGCAAAACCTCGATGCTCTCGCTTAATTACTGTCTTCACCTGTTTGTCGTTTTAGAAAAGCCAGCAACTCTCTACGATATTGTCTGTTTTTTGAGCTGTTAATATGCGGTCCGACGGTTACAAAAAGCTGGCTGTTGGGACTTTCTCGATGTAATTTTTCAGCATGCTCGAAGGGAATTATCTGATCGTCTTTACTATGAATGATTAAAATGGGTTTGGTAATTTTTTTGATATGAAGTTCAGGATCAAACTCCGTGATTGCGGTCCATGATAAAGGGTATTGAAAAAGCCAAGTGAGCCAAAATTCCCCGAGACTTTGTTGAGCAATGGTTTGGTAGCTCGAAAAACTGGCCTCAAAAATAAAACCATCGACCCGATTGGCAAGTTCTGGGGCATGAGCGAATGCGGTGATGGATAAGGCACCGCCGAGGCTTTGACCAAACACAAAAACCGGTAATCCTTTCGAGTAGTTGTCAATGCTATAACGGCTAGTGACTAAGATGTCATTCATCGCCCCAGCTACTTCTGGTACTCCATCCGATTGGCCGTATCCACGATAATCGAATAAAGCCACTTGATAACCCTCGTTTAAAAGCCATACAACGTTTTGGAAATGCGTCGAAATGTTTTCTGCGTTACCGTGGAAAAAAATAACAGTGCCAATGCATTGCTTTTGCGGCTTCATTAGCCAGCCGTGCAATCGGTTTTGATCTGGCTGATGAATTAAAATGTCTTGGTACTCAATATTAAACTGATCGGGTGTGTAATAGACGTGTTTTTGTGGTTGAAAAAACAAATGAGTACATCCGCTTAAACTCATAACCACGGTTGCGTAAATCAACGCTTGGTATAGTCGTATCATAGCCGTGCTATCTTACTCTAGAGGTTACAGGTAATAGAGGTATCCAAGTTTTACATCATTGAAGTAGAAGTCATTGAACGATTGTCGAGAGATATCCACTCGAAATGCCGAATTCTTTGACAAGTTAGCGTTAAAGCTCAAGGCAATAGAGCTTAGCTCTAAATTTGATGCATCAACATCTCTACCGTATTCATAATCGATTAACCACTGTCCATATTGGCTTTCGCTACGCCAACCAAGGTTTATTGCGGCTAACGTGCTAGGTTGGTCGGAGTCATGATTGGTTTGTGTGAGCTTAACTCCGTAGAGCATATAGTACATCGATTGATTACTTCCGAAGGTACTGCCAACTTTACCGTCTAAGTATTGCATAAAGTCGCTCTCATCTGACGAACGATGCATTCTTTTTCCACCAACTTGAAAACTCCAAGACAGAGGACGCATGAGATCGTTGTGCGGCGATAACGACTTTAGAGATAAGAGCGTTAGGTTTTCGATTTTGCTGGTGTCGTTGACACTGAGTGATAAATTTAAAAACTCAATCTGTGCGCCGGCAAGATAGCCTGCGGAGTTATCTAATAAATCGTGATAGGCCACGCGTCCAGAAAGAAGTAACGCAGAATCGTTATTTTTGTATTGTACCCAGGTACCAAGTCGATAAGCGTCATGACCATTTTCTGGTGCTTCTGGCTTTGATAGTTCTTGCGTTGGCAGGGGAGTGTTAATTTTACTTCGAGCTCTGAGCAACGCAAAGCCTAGCTCCGCACGGTCGACAGACTCTCCTGCATCGGATAACTCATAGCGGAGCCATAAATTAAGTGTGTCGTACACATTGGCTTTTTCTACGTCGGTCAGCGCTTGGAAGGCTGCAGAGTTTAACTGACCTTGATCCTCAATTATTTGCATGACCCACTGTTGTTCAATCGAACTTAATGATTCGTATTGATTTAATAGCTCAGTGCTTAGCGATGCGCGATATTTTGCTTTTGAAACCAGTTGGTTTCTTAACGTACTTTTTAAAACATCGATAGGAACTGCTCGACCTTGGAACTCTGATAACAAGTCGAGTTCAGGAAAAATAACTGCCAGTAAAGCGAGAATACGATAAGCACAGTTTTCGTCAATAAAGTAGTAGTCAATTTTGACGTCTTTTAGCTCCCACAAATGCAACATCAATCGACGTACTTGCGTGACGTTTAAATGCAACGGATATTCCCAGATATCTCTGTGTTCAATGTCGTTGTATTCTTTAACTTTCTCATAGTAAGGAACAATGGTGTAGGTTCCGGGATAACCACCGCTTAACCCTTTAACCATGTAGGTAATGGAGCTGTCATCAGACTCCACATCGGCACCATAATTGACACTGTACGCCAGTAAGTCATTATGTGAGTTGCTGGTATCTAGCCGCAAAAACAAATGCCCAAACATCGAAGATGGGCTGTTCATATAAGATGCTGGAAAAATGAGCGATACATTTTGTGGATTCAGTTGTTGCATCCACTCGAACAGCTTGGGGCATTGCTCGGCGCTAATTTCATTGGATGACCAGTTCAGTTGACTGGCTAACCATTCATATCTAGCGGGAAAACGACAGCGTAATGTTGGGTTTTGACGGAACTCTCGAACTGCGGCATTAAGTTCAGAGACGGCCGTTCTTTCGTCGCTAAGAAAAAATTTAGCATCGTCGACTTCACTCGAACCATCGAAATCAATTATGTGCAGTAAACGCAACCATTGCGCTTCTTTGGCGAGAGTGGAAAGTGGTTTAGTGGGTTGTTCAGTCGATGGCGAAGTATTGGCTAAGCAGAAAGAAGAGACTGTGAAAATACAGGCAAGCAACGTCCGTTTCATGAAAAAATGTCTTTGGCTGAATGAGTTTACAACTAGGCAGGTATGAGAGAAGGAGACGTTGCCGCCTCCTTGAATCGTATTAAGCCGCGTAAGACTTTAATACGTCATCTTTCTTCAAAAGTGCAACGATGTTTTGGATCGCTTCGTCAGAAGTGGTTTCTGTTGAAGTGAAAACTTTATCGAAGTTACTTTTTAACAAAGCATTGAAGCGAGCTTTGTCTTGAGACTCTACACCTAATAGCTCCGCGAGAGCATTGAGTGCTTCACCGTCACCTTTTGACATATCGGCCGCTACTTTGTCGATATTTGAATCCATATATAGAGTAGCAACTTGAATGGTTTGGCTGGTGTTGCATCCTAAGGTACCAGAAGTCATACCGAAGGTTTGGTTACCAGAAGTACCATTGGTTGTTGCAGCTAAAACATGAGATACAGTACCGCTTTTGCCTTTAAAAACTTGCGCACCAAGTCCACATCCTGGGCCTGCTTCAGCCATAACAGAAGTTGAACCTACAAGTACGATTGCGCCTAAAAGAACTTTCTTCATTGTTTAATCTCCATTTATTAGTCCCACATTCAAAATAATAGGATTTCAATTAATGTCAAATAAAATATTGTATTGATGAGAACAGCGCCCGACTGGCATAAAAAATACACTCATTATTTGATGCCGATTAAAAGCGCTAAAAACTCATGATTCATTGCCTTTTTTGCAGGAACTGGCGCAGTTCTTACGGTATTACTTATTCGAAGAATAATGCAAGCCACTGTTATTAAAATTTAAGAATGTTTAAATAATATCATTGCGAGATATTTGAGGCTTTACTACTCTTTTGTGAGTATCAAATGGTGTGAGTACCAGAATGATGTGAGTGCAAGAATGGTGTAAGCACCAGAGTGAGAGATTGAGAACTAGAACCTGAGAATGAGAGCCAGGGAATAGAAGTCACTGAACGATAGCATCGAGAGAGACCTCTATGAATTTTTCCCAGAGTGTTCGATAGCGAACGGGCGAAAGCTGGCGCAAATGATCGTGAAGGGTGTTCAGGTGAAAAGATTGGCTGACGGGTCGTAAGTTCGGCGGGTGACATGACGGCGACGAAAGGTATTGATAATATCAATTGCTAATTCTGTTTTACCGCAAAGTCCGTTAAACTCTATGTATAACCGTTAATCAGGATACTTATGCCTAAGAAGAATTCCACGAACAACAGCGGGCGCGCGTCGAAAGCGAAAGCCGCTCAATCATCTCCAGAAACCTCCGGTACTCATGACGACCCTCATTTTGATCGTGAGGCACAAAAGTACGATAATCCGATTCCCAGTCGAGAATTCATCATCGACTTCCTAAAGCAGCACGCAGGCCCAGCTCACTTTCCTGAAATTATGGCTGGATTAGGACTGTCGGAAGAACAGGACCTCATTGCTTTAAGCCGACGTCTCAAAGCGATGGAGCGAGATGGCCAAGTGATTCGCAATCGCCGAGGAGCCTATGGGCCGGTTAATAAGCTCTCTCTCGTTACCGGCAAGGTGATTGCGCATAAAGACGGCTTTGGCTTTTTTACTCCCGATGAAGGTGGTGACGATTGGTTCATTAATGCCCGTGAAATGCGCAAAGTATTTCACGGTGAAAAGGTCGTTTGCCGTGCTCGGGGCGTTGATCATCGCGGACGCGTCGAAGCGAAAATTGTCGAGATTCTTGAGTCTGAGCAACCGATTCAGTTGGTTGGTCGTTACTTCCAAGAAAGCGGCATTCACTTTGTTAAACCCGACGACAGCCGCTTTTCGCAAGATATACTCATTCCGCCTGGGCAAACGTCAGGAGCGACCGAGGGGCAAGTGGTGGTAGCTAGAATTACCACTCGACCCAGCGATAAAACACAGCCTGTCGGAGCAATTGTTCAAGTCTTAGGCGAATATTTAGCGCCTGGTATGGAAATTGACATAGCGATTCATAATTATGGAATTCGCCGAGATTGGCCAGATGCCGTGCAAGACGAAGTGCAAGCACTGTCACCAGAGGTCGCTGAAAAATATAAACTGAATCGCGTTGACCTGCGTCATCTTCCATTGGTGACGATTGACGGTGAAGATGCTCGCGACTTTGATGACGCGGTTTATTGCGAATGGAAAGAAAGTGGCGGTTGGCGTTTGTGGGTTGCCATTGCTGATGTATCGCACTATGTTCAGCCTGGCAGTGCGTTAGACGATGAAGCCAGCCAGCGGGGGAACTCTGTCTATTTCCCCGAATATGTGGTGCCTATGTTGCCTGAGCAAATTTCTAATGGCCTTTGCTCATTGAACCCAAAAGTCGATCGCTTATGCATGGTGTGCGAAGTAACGATCAGTTCGAAAGGAAAAATCAGCGGCTATCAGTTTTATTCAGCGGTGATGCATTCGAAGGCTCGCTTAACCTATAACAAAGTTTGGGCTATTTTGAATGGCGATGACGAGTTACGCAAAGAATACGCGGAGTTAGTTCCTCATCTAGAAAACCTTTACGACCTCTATCAAGTACGGGCGAAAGAGAGACATAAGCGAGGGGCGATTGAGTTTGAAACCGTCGAAACGCAAATTGTGTTTAATGAAAATCGTAAAATTGATCGAGTGGTTCCCGTTATTCGAAACGATGCGCATCGAATTATTGAAGAGTGCATGATTTGCGCAAATGTGGCAGCGGCGCGATTTTTCTTAAAGCATAAAATCCCTGGAATGTTTCGAATTCACGAAGGTCCATCGGAGAAAAAACTCGAAGATTTACGCAGTTTTCTTGGTGAAATGGGCTTGTTTTTGTTTGGTGGTGGTACGCCTGAGCCAGGTGACTATGCTGAACTATTACGCAACGTTCAAGAACGCCCCGATGTAGAACAAATTCAAACGATGTTGTTGCGCTCAATGAGTCAGGCTGTTTACTCTCCTGACAACATCGGTCACTTTGGACTAGCTTTCAAAGCCTATACTCACTTTACGTCACCTATTAGGCGTTACCCAGACTTATTAGTGCACCGAGTGATTAAGTCGTATTTAACGAAACAAGATCCAGAACATAATTACAGTGGTGCGGTTAGTTATAGCCATGAGCAGTTAACTCAATTTGGCGAAATTTGCTCGGGTACTGAACGCAATGCTGATATGGCGACTCGTGACGTGATGGACTGGCTCAAGTGTGAGTTCATGTCGAGTCATATCGGGCATGAGTATATGGGCGAAGTCGTTGCGGTAACTAATTTCGGCTTGTTCGTTCGTATTCAGGAATTTCATATCGATGGGTTAGTGCATATCACTGCTTTAGGACGAGACTACTTTAATTTTGATGCCGGCAAACAACGGTTGGTCGGAGAAAAAACTCGGGTGGTTTACCAGCTGGGTGACGAAGTTAAAATCATTGTCGCCAGTGTCGATTTAGAAGACCGAAAAATAGATTTTGACTTAGTGCCTGATGATGAGCAGCGCAAAGCGGCTCCGTTATCTGAGCGCGAGAAACTTTATCGAAGGGCTCAATCAAAAGCGTCGGGTGAACAGCGAGAGGGGCGTGGTCGTTCAAATTCGAAATCGGGTGATGGAAAAAAACGTTCGCCCAAAAAGAAGACAACCCCGAAAGGTAAAAAAAGCGAGCGAGCTAATAAGTCGAAGAAAAAGAGCGGTAAAAAGATATCCTCGAATAAGAATACTCGCAAGAAAACAAAACGCTAAAGAATTTTAATAGCATACCTAGTTTGAAAAGTAGTTTAGGTTAAAGGTAATAACATGAGTGATAAGATTGTCTATGGCATACATGCCGTCGATTTATTATTAAAAAAGAGCGTTGATCAAATAGATAAAATCTATTTGCAAGCCAACCGGCAAGACGGAAAAGCTCAAAAGCTTTTAAGTTTGGCTGCAAAAAATAAAATACCGGTCGTTCGGTGGGACAAAACCAAGCTTGATGCAATGACCGATGAAAACCATCAAGGTGTCATTGCTGAGTTAAAACAAACGGGCTCGCTGGTTCAAACCGAAAACGACCTCTATCACTTGGTCGAAAACTCTGAGCAAGACCTTACAATATTAATATTAGACGGTGTCACCGATCCTCATAATTTAGGGGCGTGTTTCCGAACCGCTGATGCAGCGGGCGTTGCGGCCATCGTTGTGCCGAAAGATAAATCCGTTGGACTAAATGGCACGGTACGAAAAGTTGCTTGCGGTGCGGCTGAAACAGTTCCTTTTTTTGCAGTGACTAACCTCGTTCGAGCACTTAAAACGTTACAAGATCTTGGCGTTTGGATTATCGGCACGGCTGGTGAAGCTGAACAAAGTATTTACCAGACTAAGTTGTCAGGAAAGATTGCTTTAGTGATGGGTGCTGAAGAAAAAGGCATGCGCAGACTAACGCGCGAGAATTGTGATGAACTTTTTCATATTCCAATGCAGGGTAGTGTTTCAAGTTTAAATGTATCGGTGGCGGCTGGAGTTTGCCTTTTTGAAGTGGTGCGGCAGCGCAGCCTCTAGTTCGAACACGACTATTTAATTTCCAGTATATTTTTAAGGTACAAAATATATTTAAGTTAAAAAATATATTTAAACGCCAGTATATATTTAAGCTCGAGAATAAACATAGCGAAGTTGTAGGTGTAAAAAACAATAACAAATACTTTAGGAGAGAGCGATGTCCAAGGTGGTGAAAGCAACGCTATTTATTTTTAGTTTTTGGTTATCGGCTTGGGCAGCGCAAGACAAAGTCGTCCCTGATGAGTTAAAGCCATGGATTCCTTGGGTTAACAAACACATTGATTTTTTAGATTGCCCCATGACGTTAGGCGCCGAGCCTTTATCTGAGCAGCACCGGTTGTGTGCATGGCCCGGAAAACTTAATTTGTCGCTAAGCCGAACGCGTGGTGAGTTTGAACAGAACTGGAAAGTGTATAAAAAAAGTTTTGTTCCGCTTCCTGGCAACTCCAAAGCTTGGCCAGTCATGGTGACAGTGAACGCGCAACCGACGATTATTATTGACCGTGGCGGATATCCTTATGTTGAGCTACCCAAAGGCACATCGAAGGTTATGGGCTACTGGAAGTGGGACTCTCAACCAGAGTCACTGCATATCCCTGAAGTTAGTCGTTACCTAGCCGCAAAGCTTAATGGTTCTCCGATAGATTTTCCAGAAATTCAGGGCAGTCATTTGTTTCTAGCTGAATCAGAGCAAAAGCTTGAAGCTGACTCTCTCGACATCTTGGCTTTTCGCTTAATTCGCGATGGACAACCTATCACTTCTAATGTGCAAGTTGAATTGAGTGTGAGTGGCGCATCGAGACAAGTGAATTTGGGTCCCGTGTTATTGGATGGCTTCAAGCCATCGAAAATTGTCTCTGATTTACCGGCGTTCCTTAATGCGAATGGCGAACTTATTGTCACATTGCGCTCAGGAAACTGGTCGCTCGGTGTTGAGAGTTATGCGGGCGCAGAGTTAACAAGGTTCACGCTGTCTAAACCATCTGATATCTGGCCAACACAAGAGATTTGGAGCTTCGATGATGCACCCAAAGTGAGAATTGCGACTCTAGAAGGGCTTTCGGTGGTTGATCCTGAGTCGGTGAATGTGCCGTCACAATGGGAAAGATATCCAAGCTTTCTTTACTCTAGCAATGGTGTTGCAACCGTTAATGAAAAGTTACGCGGTATACCACAAAACGTCAGTAACCGATTAACCTTAAACCGTCGCTTGTGGTTAGACTTCGACCGCGAGCAATGGTCATTTGATGATCGTATAGCCGGCGAAATGCGCAGCGAGTGGCGGTTAGACATGGGTGCTCCTTATCAATTACTGCGTGCCGATGAAGCGGCAGAACCTTTGTTAATCACCGCGCTCAACGGTGAACAAACGGGTGTTGAATTGCGTTATCCAAATGTCGAAGTAACCGCCAGTGGTTCATTATCTGCAACGTCGACGGTTCCGGTTAGCGGTTGGTCTAGTTCGTTTGAAAAGGTCACTTGGCAACTGAGTTTACCACCTGCAAACCGCTTGTTAATGGCTACGGGTGCTGAGTTTAATAATGGCTGGCTGAACAAGTGGAGTTTATGGGATTTATTTTGGTTGATGATTGTCGTTGCCTTGTGCGTCCATTATGGCTCGAAAATCTTAGCGGTTACCGCGGGCGTATCGATGACATTAATGTTTCATGAACAAGGAGCGCCTCTCGTCTCCCTGACTAATTTATTGTTGGCGTTTATACTCTACCAGCAAACAGCCTTAAAAAATAATGTGTGGGTGTGGATTAAACGTATTTATTTGGGGCTATCTGTTTTGAGTTTTATTGTTTTGCTAGGTCTGTTTACGGTGCAACAAATACGCGTACTTATTCATCCGCAATTAGAACATTATTCACCGACCAGTAGTTATGGCAATAATTTTTCAGACGCTGCACCCGAGTTGTTGAGTGCTCCACCAAGTAAACCAAGAACACAGGGCCCAGCGCTGGAAGAAAAGTCTGTATCAAAAATCACAGTGACCGGAAGTCGCATCAAACGATCAGATGTGATGCAACGCTACGAAGAAAATACCGTCGTACAAACCGGTGCCGGAAAACCTAATTGGCAGTGGAATGAATATCGTGTCGAATGGAATTCGCCAGTGAGCCGTGAGCAAACCGTCGGACTTGTCATTGCTTCTCCCTGGATGATGACACTGTGGCGTTTAGTAATGATTCTAGGTTTGTTTGCGAGTGTGTATTTTCTCGCCATGCGTCAGTGGCCGCAAAAATTGAGTATCAATCAGTTTAAGTCACTTACACCTTTGTTGTTGTTGATTGCGATTACTCCATTTTCTCAGTCGGGTTTCAGCGAAGTGCCGTCTAATGCCGTGTTGAAAGAGTTACAACAATGGCTCCATCAACCAGAAGAGTGTGCACCGCATTGCGTTACGTTATCGGGTGTTCGAGTATTAAATGATGTGCGTGACAAAAATGATCTTTTGATACTTGAACTGCGAGCGGATGCGTTGGCTGACGTAGCGATTCCGCTACCGCACTCGAGTGAGTGGCATTTAACCGATGTGAGAATCAATGATCGCCCGAGCAACTGGGTGGTACGAAAAGATAATCAAGACTGGTTATTTGTTGAAAAAGGACGTCAAAAAATTGCCTTAAGCGGTATTATTTCTAAGCGCAGTTCATTCGCAATTAACTTCCCAATGAAGCCGTATAACATTCAAAACCTATCCTCGATCTGGTCGACCGAAGGTGTTCACAATGGCAGTCTCTCTGGGAATGCATTGACCTTAGTAAAACATCCCAGTGCGATTGCCAAAGACAGTGCCGTGTCGAATGAATCGCCGAGTGTTGCGAACAACAATTCTCAAGCAGTTAGCATTCAGCCGATGGTAACGATCAAGCGTCGGTTTTGGTTCGATACGCGCTGGGAGGTTCATACCACGGTAGAACGAATTGCTCCAACGAGTGGCGAAATTAATGTCTCTGTGCCTTTGTTACCCTTTGAGCGAGTCATCACTCAGCAGTCGCAAATCAAAGATGGCGCTATTCAATTGCAACTTCTTTCTGATGAAGACTCCGTCGATTGGCGATCATCCATTGAACGACAGTCGCAACTTGAGCTATCGGTTGCTACGGATGCCGCCTTCGTTGAAGAGTGGTTAGTGTTAGTCGCTCACCAGTGGCGCTTTGAAGTGAATGGCGTTAATCCTGTTTGGCCAGAGTCGATTGATCGCAATGATCTTTGGGAATTCCGTTATTTGCCGCGTAAAGGTGAATCCTTAACGCTTAATCTGGAAGCTCCGAAGCCGATAGAAGGAGAAAGTTTGGCATTCGATAAACTTGAGTTGATGGTCACGCCAGGGCAACTGCAAGAATCGCTAAAACTCTCGACACAATATCGCAGTTCTCGCGGTGGACAAAGTAGTTTAAGATTAGGTGAAGGAGATCATCTTAAGTCATGGCTCGATGGCAGTGAAGTGTATTTGCAACTGCAAGAAGGAGATGTCGACTACACGACCGCACCAGGGCAACATCAGTTGATGTTGCATTGGACACGTAACCAAAACATGAGCTTCTATTCGAGTTTACCTGAGATAGATTTAAAAGCTCCGGTCAGCAATTTATCCATTAGTTGGAAGGTACCGAGCGACCGTTGGATTATTTGGACCAGCGGCCCAGTTATTGGTCCGGCCATTATTTATTGGGGAGAACTGCTTGCCTTTTTAGCCTTGGCGTTAATTTTATGGCGAACCAAAATCCTTCCGATTAAAGCCTATCAGTGGTTGCTGCTAGGGTTGGGTTTGAGCATGCAGAGTTGGGGATTGTTGGTGTTGGTCACCGTGTGGATGTTGGCGCTTGCTGCCCATGGTCGATTCCGCGATAAGCTAGGCGTCGATGGTTTCAATGTTGCCCAGATTTTACTGGCAATATTTAGTGTGCTCACCATTATTAGTTTGTTAGTCGCAATACCAATGGGGCTATTAAGCCGTCCTGATATGGGAATTATGGGGAATGGTTCGAACGGGTACTTGTTGCAATGGTACCTCGATAAGAGCAGTGGAGCGATTCCAGACGTGGCGATTTATTCTTTGCCTCTGTGGGTCTTTAAAACACTGATGTTGGCCTGGGCTCTTTGGTTAGCTTTCTCAATCGTTAAATGGATAAAATGGGGATGGAGCGTGCTTAATGAGTCGGAGTTTTTACGCAGTCGACCGAAAACCCCTAAAAAGCAGCCAGCTGCAAACAAAGCCATGTCGTCTACTCAGTCGTCTAACCATCAAGATGGAGAACTTGATTCTTCAACGGATAATTCTTCAACGGATAATTCTGCAGCGGATAATTCTTCAAAGAGTGAACATGCTGAAAGAGATTCTGGTGAGGGGGATTCTGCTGAAGGAGGCTTGGCTGATAGAGACTCTGCGAAGCCTGAGTAACTGAGAGTCATTGTGCAATAAAAAAAGGCGCTTCATGCGCCTTTTTTTTATGTTAGAAAACAAAAGGTTTTCAACGTAAGAATCAAGATGCGCTTAAGGATAACCACGACAGGCTGAAGGCATGTAGACATGCTCTAGTGATGTCTTATTTTCGCCAATCGGCTCCATACCATTGGGCGTTTCTCCATTACCGCAAAGCCAACTCATTGGGCTCATTGGACTGCCAGTGACAACGAGAGGCCGAATACTCATCACTTTATCTTTGATGTGCAAGTTAATTTTTTGACCAAAAGTAATATGAATAGCGCCGTCACTAATTTCAACGCCGCTGACATAATTGCCGATCAGTTTATTGGCTTCAGGTAGTCCTGCTTCTCGATTGTCTTTTGGAAAGCGTCCACGATCTTTGTAAAACTCTTTGATGGCCGGTTTAAGTTCTTCGCTAAGGGTAAACCCTTCCACAATTTGAGCACGAATAACGTAAGCTTGATAAGCTGGCAGTGCTATGGCAGCCAAAATACCAATGATCGAAACGACAATCATTAATTCGATTAAAGTGAATCCTTTGACTTGATTCATTGGATAACTCCTAGTTGAAATATGGGTAAGTAAAATGCAATCAGTAATGAGGCGATGGTATACACGACTAATAACTGCACTGTGACGGTTAATAGTCGGCTCTTAAATAAAGCCTTGCGTTCAAATTCGCTCAACAAATCTGAAGTGATCAGCGCAACTTCTTGATCGCCAATAGCAAACTTCTCGGCCAGCGCAATGCGTTTTTCTTGATCGGAGTCGGTTGACTCTGAGTGTTTCGGATAGGCAAAGTCAGCAATGGTTCTCTCGAGTTTCTGGCTGTTGCTGTAAATGGCAGCGACCGGAGGTATTAACCTGACTATCCAACTCGGTTTATGGTTGAGTCGTTGGGCCTTTTTTAGACTAAAGCTGACAATAAAAAGTAAAATAGTTAGAAGAATTAACAACACCGTCAGCACGCTGCTGAACTCTAGTGTAAACAATGAGAACGACGGTAACTCTGATCCAAAGGACTCGAAAATCTCATTAAACTGGGGCAGAACAAATAGATTCATAGTTGCATGGATAATGGTCACTAAAACCAACAACACTAATAAGTAGCTTAAATTAAGAATGAGTTGGGTGGTGATGGTTGTAAAAACTTGGTCTTTACTAAGCAAAGCATTACTAACGGCGGCGAGTCGAGATGACTTTAAGCTTTTATCTTGCAAAAGTAAGTTTAATGGATGATTAGGTGCCCAAGCTTCGCAAGCTTTCGACCATGACTTGTGCACGGCATAAAGTTCTTCTAATCGACGTAAGTGCGATTGTACATCTAAGTCATCTTCTTGCTTTAACTCGTCTAAAGCGAGAGCAAAGTCTTTTTTTCTGAGTAGATTTGTGTCAGCAATCTCGCGACAAAATCTACATTTGCAGACAATGGTCGGCTCATAGGAATCCTTGTTGTTATTGATCGGCTTTTACATAAGGAAGTCGAACTGTCTTAATTGGAGACAGCGGCATACTTTGTTTAAAAACATAGGTATATCCCAGTTCTTGTTGTTGTTTATTTTTAACTAAAATCGTTAACTGATTGGTTTCGACTCGACACGCTTTGTCGTCTCGCTCAGGGTGTGAATAGTTTTGTTGCGCGACGGTCCAACATACGTCGTTCTCTTTGTCATCCATGATGATTGAACCATCATGGGCACTCAAGGTTATCCAATCGACTCGCGCTGACGTCAACATAAAATCTGACTCTGCCCGTTTGGCTGAGTTGAGAAGTTGAGGTATGAAATGGGAGAGTAATCCGGTGACTAATATAATAGTCACGACCGCCAGTAAAATATCGACCGACAAGCGAAACATCCATTCCATTAACGTCAGAGATTTCGCGTGATAAACCTGCTTGGCCACTCGGCGAGCGATTGCTGTATTCACTATTTTCGTGTCCCATATTTCGGTATTAAAGACTTTTTTCTTTAATCGGCTTTCTTCATAAGAGCTCTCTAGAAAAGAGACCTTTCTAAAAAAGCACTCTAAAAAGAGCTGGCTAATTTTTTTGTAGAAGCCTAATCTGCATGGCATAAATAAAATACCTAGTAGTCAATGCCTGCGTTGATGCGGCCCTTAACGTCCTTGTTTTAATTAATCCTAAAAGCTCGAACATGAGCCCAAACTAGAAACGTTCATTCTTACCGAAGTTTTCTTTGGTTGCACTCTGAGCATAAGGTATCGCATCGGAAGCAGTAGTCAGCGGTCGCAATGATTTATTACACTTTGGGCTTATTACCAGTTGCGGCTTATTACCAGTTGCGGCTTATTACCAGTTGCGGCTTATTACCAGTTGCGGCTTATTACCAATCTTGGATGCCGCCCGGTGCAGGCACACTTGGCAAACCGAAGTTAATGGGTGTTTGATATTCAAAAACTTCGACGCATCCCCTGTACTCATGCGGTTTGTCAGACGATAAACCGGTTGATCCTTTACCCGGCTCCGCGTATAATCCGCCGCTCGTTTTCTGCACTCAGCAGAAAATTTATTACAATTTGGTTAACTCCTTGTTATTACTCAAAAAAATGAAGTAATGGCTGGAATCCAAAAGGAGAAATTAATGAATCACTACGAAATCGTATTCATGGTGCACCCTGATCAAAGCGATCAAGTACCTGCAATGATCGAGAAGTACACCAACATCGTGACTGAAGCAGAAGGCAAAATCCACCGTCTAGAAGACTGGGGTCGTCGCCAACTGGCTTACGCCATCGAAAACGTACACAAAGCGCATTACGTGTTAATGAACATCGAGTGTGACTTTGCTGCTGTTGAAGAAATTGAGAACATTTTCCGATTCAACGATGCCGTTCTTCGTCATATGACCATTCGTCGTAAAGGTCCTATCACTGAAGCATCTCCTCTAGCAAAAGACGACAGCTCTGAGCGTTCATCTGCACCTGCTAAGGACTCATCTGAAACCGAATCAACTGCAGAAGAAGCTGCGGCTGAATAACTAGGAGGAATTGAACATGTCTCGTTTTTTCCGTCGTCGTAAATTCTGTCGCTTCACAGCAGAAAACGTTACTGAAATTGATTACAAAGATCTGGCCACTTTAAAAGCCTACATCACTGAAACTGGTAAAATCGTACCTAGCCGTATTACTGGTACTAGCTCTAAATACCAACGCCAATTAGCGCGTGCGGTAAAACGAGCCCGTTTCTTGGCCTTGTTGCCGTACAGCGACTCACACAAGTAAGTCGAACGAGCGACTCAATGAATGTTGAGTCTTAGTTGTCAGATTAATTAAAGAGGAAAGACTGATGGAAGTCATTCTGTTGGAAAAAATCCGTAACCTAGGTGACTTAGGTGACAAAGTATCAGTAGCTAACGGTTACGGCCGTAACTACTTGGTTCCGCACGGTAAAGCTGTACCGGCGACTAAAGATAACTTAGAAGCTTTTGAAGCTCGTCGTGCAGAGTTAGAGAAGCAAGCTGCTGAATTATTATCTGCCGCTGAAGCTCGTGCAGAAAAGCTTAAAGAGTTAGTCGTAACGATTCCAGCCAATGCTGGTGATGAAGGCAAATTGTTCGGTTCTATCGGAACTCGTGACATTGCTGACGCAATCACTGCAGCGGGTACTGAAGTTGAAAAAGCTGAAGTAAAAATGCCACATGGCGTTATCCGTAATACTGGTGAGTTCGAAATCGACCTAGCGTTGCACACTGATGTTACTGTTACCATCAAGGTAAACGTAGTACCAGAAGCTGCTTAAGCGATAGCTTGATACCGAAAAAGGGGCTATTTAGCCCCTTTTTTTATGCCAGACAAAAAATACTTAGGTTTGGTACATTTGTGACCAAATTTTCGCAAAAGACCCTAGCTGTTAGACAATTTTTCGATACAATAGCTGATTAGTTAGAGCATTCCGTAACTCATTAAAATCCAGATTAAAGCAGATTTAGACGTATGGCTGAAAAAGACCCAACAACCGCCCAGTTAAAGATACCTCCGCATTCCATCGAAGCTGAGCAGTCCGTGTTAGGCGGGTTAATGCTAGATAACGATGCATGGGAGAAAGTTGGCGATAAACTGGTTGCTGATGACTTTTATACCAAAGAACATCGGGCTATTTTTCGAGCAACCTCTTATTTAGCTCAAAACAATCAGCCGATGGATGTGATCACGCTGCACGAATTCCTAGAACGAGAAGGAGAGGCCGATAACGTCGGTGGCTTAGCCTATCTTGGTGAGTTAGCAAAAAACACACCCAGCGCTGCAAACATTGAGGCTTATGCGGCCATTGTTCGCGAGCGAGCAATATTGAGAGAGTTGATCTCAGTTTCTAATAGCATTGCTGATTCGGCATTTTTTCCGAAGGGCCGTAAGTCTGATGAATTGTTAGATAGCGCCGAATCGAAGGTGTTTAAGATCGCTGAAAAGCGAGAAAACAAAGATGCAGGATTAAAAATCGCATCGACCTTTCTTCAAGAAACGCTGGATCGCATTCAAAGTGCGGTTGACTCTAAGGGCGGCATCACTGGACTCTCAACAGGGTTCAAAGATTTAGATAAGAAAACAAATGGGTTACAAAAAACCGATTTATTAATCGTTGCTGGTCGTCCTGCTATGGGTAAAACCACCTTTGCGATGAATATTGCAGAGCATGCTTCCATTCACAGCGGTAAACCCGTTTTGGTTTACAGCATGGAGATGCCGGCCAATCAATTGCTGATGCGTTCTTTTGCTTCCATTGGTGGCGTCGATGCGACTCGGTTGCGAACCGGGCACTTAGACGACAAAGATTGGGACAACCTGATGGTGGCCACCAATATTCTCAAAAATAATTGTAAAATGTTTATCGATGACTCGCCTGGTCTTTCGCCTTCAGAAGTTCGCTCTCGAGCGAGACGGGTTGTGCGTGAGCACGGCGACATCGGCTTGATCGTAATTGACTATTTACAGCTGATGCAGGTGCCAGGATTGTCTGATAACCGAACGCTCGAAATTTCGGAAATCTCTCGTAGTTTAAAAGCCTTGGCAAAAGAACTTAAAGTACCGGTCATGGCATTGTCACAGTTAAACCGCTCGTTGGAACAACGTGCTGATCGGCGGCCTGTTATGTCAGACTTACGTGAATCAGGGGCGATTGAGCAAGACGCCGACATTATTATGTTCGTTTACCGCGATGAGGTTTACAACAAAGACTCCGAAGACAATAAAGGTAAAGCCGAAGTCATTATTGGCAAGCAACGGAACGGCCCGATTGGTACGGTCCATTTAGCCTTCCAAGGACATTACAACCGCTTTGCTAATTTAGCCTATGAGTATGATGAAGGCTTCTAATGCGACCGACTCGAGCTGTAATTCATCTGTCTGCGATTGAGCACAATCTAGCACTTATTCGTACCATGGCACCGCAAAGTAAAATCATGGCGGTGGTCAAAGCTGATGCCTATGGTCACGGAATCGTGAAGGTTGCGCAATGCTTGGAGCATGCCGATGCGTTGGCCGTTGCCTGCATTGAAGAGGCAATCGAGCTGCGAAATGGAGGTATTGATAAGCCCATTATTTTGCTTGAAGGAATATTTGAGGCATCGGAGCTTGACCTGATTGAACAGCTTGATTTGCAAATGGTGATTCATAATCAGCAGCAGGTGGCGATGTTGCTTGAGCATCCTCCGCAAAAGGCGCTGGATATTTGGCTGAAGCTTGATTCCAAAATGAATCGTTTGGGCTTTTCAGCTGAACAGTTTCGTGAAAATTTTGAGCGGTTATCGAGCAAACCCTTTATTCGACATCTGCGCTTAATGACGCATTTTGCCTGTGCAGACGATATTCATAACCCAATGACACAAGAGCAGCTGGTTGAGTTTAAGAGATTGACAGAGAGCTTATCGGGAGAGAAAACCGCAGCGAACTCTGCCGCCGTTTTAGCCTGGCCCGAGTCGCACTTTGATTGGGTGAGGCCTGGACTCATGTTGTATGGGTGCTCTCCGTTGTTAGACGCGACAGGTTCTGACCATCAGTTGCGACCTGCGATGACGCTTGAGTCTAAGGTCATTACGATTAAACCCGTCAAAGCCGGAGAGTCGGTTGGCTATGGTGCAAATTGGCGAGCTGAGCAAGATACGCAAGTCGCCATTATCGCCATAGGCTATGGCGATGGTTATCCCCGGCATGCGAAGAATGGGACACCCGTTTGGTTGAATGGACGGATAGTGCCCATTGCTGGACGAGTTTCGATGGATATGATCGCCGTGGACATTGGCAGCAACAATACTGACAGGGTAGGTGATCGGGTCGTACTGTGGGGGCCGGAACTTCCTGTCGAGCAAGTGGCGACTCATGCCGATACCATTCCCTACACTCTGCTCTGTGGAGTGACTTCTCGAGTTAAGTTCCATTGGAGTGAGCAGTGACTCAGTGGATAGACGTCACCACTCATGGACAAGGGCTCTATGAGATTACTCGTACCCTGACTAACCTAATCAATGAAAATAGTGTTCAAGAGGGGTTGTGTACCTTGTTTGTGTGCCACACCTCTTGCAGTCTAACCATTCAAGAAAATGCTGATCCGTCGGCTCAGGCAGACCTTGAACGATGGTTAAATCGATTGGTTCCTGAAAACGATGCCTTGTACACTCATACCTGTGAGGGACCGGATGATATGCCCGCGCATATCAAAGCCGCATTGACCGCCACGACACTGTCGATTCCGATCCACCAAGGACGATTGGTTCTTGGGACCTGGCAGGGCGTTTTTCTATGGGAACACCGTCACGCAAGTCATCGTCGACGGGCTGCCGTCTCGATTATTTCTGAGTAAATCGCCGCCTTCTTTGCGCTTCATCTTTTCGACTTTCGTCTAAATAATGCTTCACCATCAGCTTAAAACTTGCTCAAAATCGCGAAAACCTATACAGTTTTTATATCTCAATATGAAAACTGTGCTGGTTTTTTTGGTTAAAAGCTTGTTTTTAGAGATCAACGTTAGGTAAATTCTTTCGCGTAGAGAGTTTTTCCTCTCACTGGCCAAGCTAAGTTGTATGGCAACCGACTATAAAAATGAATAACCGGGAGTACGACTAATGAACAATCACCGTAAGCGTGGTTCATCCTTTTGGATAAAACCATCGGTCGTGGCAGTTGCCGCAACCCTCTCTCTATCGAGTTTTGCCGCTGAGCAAGATGACGAGAAAAAAGCTAAAGAAAAAAATGAAGACGTTAAAGTTGTTATCGTTGGTTCGCGAGCAGCACCTCGCTCAGTAGGTGAGTCGGCAGTTCCAGTCGATATTATCTCTGGTGAAGAGTTCGAGAGCCAAGGGATCACCGATATGAACTCTATGTTAGCGGTATCGGTTCCATCTTTTAACGTTAATGCACAACCAATCAGTGACGCTGCGACCTTAGTTCGTCCGGCAAACCTACGTGGATTACCACCAGATAGCACATTAATCTTGTTAAATGGCAAACGTCGTCATCGCTCTGCCGTTATTACCTTTCTCGGTGGTGGCTTATCAGATGGCTCGCAAGGCCCTGACATATCCGTTATTCCAAGCATTGCGTTAAAGCAAATTGAAGTGTTACGTGATGGCGCGGCGGCACAGTATGGTTCTGATGCCATTGCTGGTGTAATGAACTTTGTTTTAAAAGACAGTTCTTCGGGTGGCCAAGTGCAGTTGAACAGCGGTCAGTTTTTCGAAGGTGACGGCGCATCGACTGAATTGTCGGTGAATGTAGGGACTGAGTTGTCTGAACGTGGTTTCGCGAATTTTAGTCTTGAATATAAAACGGCGGATCCAACTAGCCGTAGTGTCCAGCGTGACGATGCAGCAGCACTTGCGGCATTGCGTGCCGCGGGCAACGACGACGTCATCGGTGAGATTGCTGATCCTGCGCAAGTTTGGGGCTCTCCTGAAATTAAAGGGGATTACAAACTATTCGCCAACTTGGGCGTGGATCTATCAAATAACTCTCAATGGTACATGTTTGGTAACTTCGCTGAGCGAGAAGTAGAGGGCGGTTTTTATTATCGTAATCCATTTACTCGTTCTGGTGTTAACGCAGATGGCAATGGCAATCACTTAGTTATCGATTTAACACCCAACGATGGTTTGTCATGCCCAGTGTTCCCTGCGGGAGACTTAGCGGGTCTGCGTAATGTTTTTGCCGATCCGAATTGTTTTGCATTTAATGAAATGCTCCCAGGAGGTTTCACGCCAAGTTTCGGTGGTACCGTGACGGATCAGTCTTTGGTGACTGGTTACTCGAAGGAGTTTGATAGCGGTTTTAACTACGATGTAAGCGTGACTTACGGTAAAAACCAAGTCGATTTTAATATTAAAAACACCATCAACCCGTCGCTTGGTCCTGATACGCCAATGGAATTTAGCCCTGGTTCATACAGCCAAGAAGAAAAGGGTTTCAACTTCGATATGTCATACCCAGTAGGTCGAGTAAATATCGCATCTGGTTTTGAGTATCGCGACGAAGCCTTTGGCATTAAAGCCGGTGATGAAGCCTCTTACACCGTTGGTCCTTATGCTGCTGACGGCTTTGGCATCGGTTCTAACGGCTTCCCTGGTTTCCAACCTCGTGATGCGGGTGAATGGAGTCGCAGCAACTGGGCGGCTTATGTTGACGCAGAAATTGACGTAAGTGATAGTTTCTTTATGAGTCTTGCGACGCGTTTTGAAGACTACTCTGACTTTGGGTTTACTGAAAACTCAAAAGTTGCAGGCCGCTTCCAGTGGACTGATGAAGTTGCCATTCGTGCAGCCGTCAGTACTGGTTTTAGAGCGCCAACGGTCGGGCAGTCAAATGTTCGAAACGTAACGACCGCTTTTGGTAACAATGGACTTGAAGATCAAGCGACGCTGCCTCCTACGAATCCGATTTCGATTCAAAAAGGTGGTCAGCCATTGAACCCAGAGCAGTCTAAAAACTTCTCGATTGGTTCGGTAATGGAGTTTGAAAATCTCTTCATTACAGTGGATTACTATCGAATCAAAGTTGAAGATCGTATCAGCTTAACTTCGCCTCAAGCGCTTACCGCACAAGATATTACCGATCTTGTCAATCAAGGTGTTACTGATGCGACAAGCTACAGCTCAGTCCGTTTCTTTACTAACGACTTTGACTCACGCACTCAAGGTATCGATCTTGTTGCCAACTACACAACCAACTGGTTCGATGGTGACACAACCTTAGGCTTAGTTTATAACTGGACTGATACTCAGGTTGATATTTCTAGTTCTAATACCATCAGTGCAACGAGAGCGCGCCTATTAGAAGAAAACCTTCCTGATATTCGTGCGACGCTGTCAATGAATCAAAAGTGGGACCAATGGCGAGCAACCGTTCGTTATAACCATTACTCAGGTTACTATGAAGATCACTTAGATTCTGAAGCCTTCCCAATCGAAGAAGATCGCTCGTTCACACTGGATGTTGAGTTAGGTTACGACATTAACGACAACTTTAACTTGGTATTGGGTGCACAAAATATTACTGATGAAACGCCTGGAGACAATCCTTGGGCGGGAATTGCCGGCGCTAAATATGCGGTGACTTCTCCGTTTGGATTTAACGGAGGGTACTACTACTTCCGTTTGGGTTATGACTTCTAACTTTAATTCGGTAATTATTTGAAACATTTAAAGGCCTGCTTTGCAGGCCTTTTTTCATTTTTGAGCGTACAAAGCCATTGGATTGCCAATGATCTGCCCCCATTTAACTCAGTTGTGTAATCATTCATTGGTTGACTTATTAAGGGTACCGCGATGTTAAGAATAGGTTTGTTCTTATTAACTAATTTGGCCATTGTCGCTTTGGCCGGAATTACCCTGAATTTATTAGGGGTGAATTCAATTTTGCAAAGTAACGGGGCTGATTTAAATTTATCGGCTTTGTTGGTATTTTGTTTTGTGTTCGGAATGGCTGGTGCGCTAGTGTCGCTTTTTATCTCTAAATGGATGGCAAAGCGTTTCACTGGTACGCAGATTATTACGCAACCACGAAATGAACAGGAACGTTGGTTACTTGATACGGTTGCTGATTTATCTGCAAAAGCGGGCATCAAAATGCCAGAAGTCGGCGTTTTTCCGGCGGAACAATCCAATGCCTTTGCCACTGGGTGGAATAAGAACGATGCCTTGGTTGCGGTGAGTGCTGGATTACTTCATCGCTTTAGTCGTGATGAAGTTAGGGCCGTTTTAGGGCATGAAATAGGTCACGTCGCCAATGGTGATATGGTGACCTTGGCGCTGATTCAGGGGGTGGTGAATACCTTCGTGATGTTCTTTGCTCGCATCATTGGTCACACCGTCGATCGTGTCGTTTTCAAAACTGAACGAGGTTTGGGTATCGGTTATTACATAGTGACTTTTGTCGCTGAAATTATTCTTGGTTTCTTTGCGGCAATGATTGTTGCATGGTTTAGTCGACGACGAGAGTATCGAGCTGATCAGGCGGGCGCATCTTTAGCCGATCGACACTCCATGATTTCCGCTTTGGCTCGATTAAAAGCTGAAAGTGGGCTCGAGAACCAAATGCCCAGCACCATGTCTGCTTTTGGAATCACGGGTGGCAAGGCCTCTTTGGCATCGCTACTGGCCTCTCACCCTCCATTAGATGAGCGCATTCGAGCGCTTCAATCCTCATAATTGGTATAAAAAACAGCCAACTAAGCCAAGAAGTTAATAAATTTCTTGGCTATAGGGCTTAATTCACTGTTTTTCCGGCCGATATAACCTTTACCGAGATTTCAAGCAAGATGTAAGTTCTTGATCTAAGCTATTAAGGTAAGGTGGAAGGGGTTTCGAATATTTCCATCCAATCTTGGTTCAATGGCAGCAAAAAAATAAGTGAAAAGCAGGGTTTCTTATGAATTTAACGGTATCAACTCGTATAGCTGGCGGCTTTGGTGTAGTCGTCTTGTTATTGTTGGTGATTAGCATTGTCAGTTTATCTGGCGTCGGCAACATCAACCAAAACTTGAGTAATGTAGTCGATAAAGCGACACCAATGCTGCAAGCCAATGGAGAGCTCATCTCTACCTTGTTAGAAGCGAACGATAGAGTGAATCGTCATCGAAAAATCGAGGTTATCGAAGAGTTGAGCACCTACGAAGGGTCCTACAACGAATTTATTGCGAATTACCAGTCACGCAAAAGCAAATGCTCAGTCTTATCACTGAGCACCCAGAGATTGCCAAGCCTTTCAAACAAAGCCAAGAGTCCGTTGATCAATACTTAGAAAAAATCCCCGTGGTTTTTGAAAGTCATCGTCAAGAATTAGAGTTAGCGAAACAAATAAGTGGACAGCGTTCTGGGTTTGAAGACATCGCAGATGAACTTGATAGCCTTATTTACGATTTAAGCGAAGATACGACTGAAACCGAAGATGCTAATGAAGTTCGCTCGATTGGAAACTTAATTCGAGAGGGAACCATCAGCACGACTGACGCCCTGAATTTAACTGAAATCACGACCATAGAAATCGTTCAAAAAGATCTAAGAGCCATTGTTGATTCTGCGAAAGATAAATACGCCAAATTGGCGGGTACCAGCGCTCAGAATTCCGAGTATTACGCAGAAACAGGCAGCGCATTAAACAAGTTTCAAGATTTAGCAACGGGCAGTGATGGATTGCTCAATCGCTACGTTGCCCAATTACAAGCCGGTCAGCGGTCAGTTGATACTTTGATTCAAGCGGAGCAAAATTTAACCGATGCGATTTCTAGCTTACGTGGTGCCGTCGTTGAAGTTAAGAAATTTGCGGACAGTTCGAAAGAGCAAGCGGTTTCTGAGGTCAACAAAAGCCGAACCATTATTATCATTATCGCTTTAATTGCGGTGGCAGCTGGCGTCTTTATTTCACTGCTCGTTATCAGAAGTATAAGAAAGCCATTGAGCCAAGTCGTGGAAGTGATTGGAAACATTGCTGATGGTGATTTAACGCAAAAAATTGATGTTGAACGTAGCGATGAGTTTGGTGAGCTTTCGAACAGTGTTAATGACTTGGTCAACAAGCTGCGAGACATTTTAGGCGGCATAGCCAGTGGTTCTCAGCAGCTAGCGGCAAGTGCAGAACAGACCGAAGCGATTGCGAAGCAAGGACATGACTCGATCAATCGACAGCGCGAACAAACAGAGCTGGTTGCAACAGCGATGGCTGAAATGACGGCGACCGTGAATGAGGTTGCTAATTCAGCGAACAGCACCTTGCAAGAAGTTCAAGGCGCCAACTCTGAAACGCAAACTGGGCAAAGCATCGTCAAACGCAACATTGCGACCATTAACAGCCTAGCCAGCGAAATTGAAAGCGCATCACATGTGATCAACAAATTGAATGAATACAGCGATAACATCGGGTCTGTGCTAGACGTGATTCGTGGTATCGCTGACCAGACCAACCTACTGGCCTTGAATGCTGCCATTGAAGCGGCTCGAGCGGGTGAGCAAGGCCGAGGCTTTGCGGTGGTTGCCGATGAAGTTCGTACCCTAGCGAGCAAAACCCAAGAGTCAACGTCGGAAATTCAAGGCATGATTGAACGCCTTCAAAATGGTACCAAAGACGCAGTGTCGGTGATGGAAAAAAGCCAAGAAGAAGCGCGCATCAGTGTCGATCAGACGGCAAAAGCGGGTGAAGCACTAGAGTCAATCACTCGTGCGGTCGGTGTGATTAATGACATGAGTACTCATATTGCTAGTTCAGCCGAAGAGCAAAGTGCTGTGACCAACGAGATGCATGAAAATATCACGACGATTTCATCTTTGGCTGAGCAGAATGCGCAAGGTGCAAACGAGAGCCTGAGCGCGAGCCAGCAGTTGGCTCGATTGGCGGAGCAGTTGCAGAACATGGTGTCGCAGTTCAGGCTGTAGGCTGAACGGTGATTGCCTGTGCTGTGATACTGACTTGTTATGAACCTAATAATATGAACCTAATACTACGAACTTACAATTGCGAACCGAGTATTATCAAATAATGGCGAGTAAAAAGGTCAACTCAAAAGAGTGATCGAGAGAATAAAGATTAGAAGATTAGAAGACTAAATCAGTCGATGATTAGATTAAAATCATAAAGACTATGAATATAACCACCGTATCAAAAAAGGGGCCTAGGCCCCTTTTTCTTTTTTTGCTCAACTAAACGTGACTTACATTTTAGATTTGTAAAGCTCAACAAACTGTTGCTTTGAAGCGTCACCAGCGGCTACTAAACCCTCTGTCCATTGAATTAACGTTTTACCATCTTCCTCAGGAGCATTGATGGCTTCATCGCCCGCTTTTGAAGCCAGAAACTTGGCGGCTTCAAAAGCATTGTTGACGGTTGCAACACGCAGCAAGCTGCCATCAGCACCGCATTTTATGGCAGGGTAGATGGCGCGTAATCGCATACCAGCTGCCTTAAGTTTACGACGCATGGATGAGCGGTCATCGGTCTTAGCAAAGTCACACAGACTAATAGCAAGGCGTAATAGGTCATCGTCAGCTTTTACCGGCTGAGTGGATACACTCAGTAAAAGGGCGCTACTCGCCGCCGCTAAAACAAATTTTCTCATAGGTTAGCTCCTGTGGTACTTCAACGTTTACATACACTAAATTGACTAATTTAAAGTTCATTCTCAGCAGAGTTTGCTGATAGAGACTAGCCTTGCGGTATGGGCTAAAACTAAGTTTAGTCCAAAACAAACAAAATCGCTAAGCTCTTAAATTTCAACAATATTTTATCCTATCGGCAACAATTGAGATTTCTTTAGGGTTTTGTTTTTACCCGTTTGACCGCCGTTTTTTGGGTTACCACCTCAAGCCCCATGGCGGATAAAACTTCATTAAACAGCCGTTGCGGTTGATACGGCCTGACGATATAGCCTTTGATTTTCAGTTGGCTCAACTTCACCAAGGTACTTTTATCGACCGAAGGGGCGAGTACGATAATGGGTACACTTTGCCATCGAGCATCTCGTCGGATTCTCTCGATAACCTCAATGCCTGCCGTTTCATCAAGCTCTAGGTCGGTAATCAAGCAGTCTGGACAAGGCTGCATGCGCATATATTTGATAAACTCGCGGCCATTATCAAAAGCGGTTAGTTCAAACTCAGCTCGATTGAATAGCGTGTTAATGACGCGGCAGTCCGTTTCATCGTTTTGTAAAGCGATTATTCGGTAAACGGTTGATTGCATAGAGGCTACGAATTATGAAAGTCTTTTCTAAATCTAGTACAATCGCGGCCTAATTCAATAGCAGCCCAATTCAATTGCCGCGTAGTGAGAAACCCTGTGCCAGAATCAACCAACGTCAATCGCAAAATCTCCATCGCCCCGATGATGGACTGGACCGATCGCCACGACCGATATTTTTTGCGTCAAATATCGAACCAGTGTCTGCTATACACAGAAATGGTGACCACAGGTGCGGTGATTCATGGCGATCGAGACAAATTACTCGCTTTCGACCAAGCTGAGCATCCGATTGCTGTGCAACTTGGTGGGAGCGATCCAAAAGAACTCGCTCAATCGACCGACGTGTGTACGGAATACGGCTATGATGAAATCAACCTCAATGTCGGCTGCCCTAGCGATCGTGTTCAGCGAGGCAAGATAGGTGCCTGTTTGATGGCTGAGCCTGAAACCGTAGCTGCCTGCGTATCTGCTATGCAAGCCGTGACCGATCGTCCAGTGACGGTTAAGTGTCGAACCGGCATTGATGAACTCGATCAATACGAGCATCTGCAGCAGTTTGTTGAGCAAGTTGCCAATGCTGGCTGTAAGACCTTCATTATTCATGCTCGCAAAGCTTGGCTTAGTGGCTTAAGCCCCAAGCAAAACCGAGAAGTGCCGCCTTTGCATTATGATCGTGTGTATCGAATCAAAGAAGAATACCCTGAATTAGAAATCATCATTAATGGCGGTATTACTGAGCTATCGCAGATTGATGAGCATCTAAAGTATACGGATGGTGTGATGATCGGTCGAGAAGCCTATCAAAACCCTTATTTTCTAGCGGAGATGGACGCTCGGTATTTGGGCGTGTCTCATTCTCCACTCAGTCGTATCGATGTGGTTAAAAAGATGCTGCCGTATGTTGAGGCTCATTTAGCCAACGGCGGAAAACTGCATCAAATTACCCGTCACATGCTAGGACTATTCCATGCTCAGCCACGTGGTCGACTTTGGCGTAGACACTTAAGCGAAAATGCCCCGGGTGCTGATGCGACCATTCAAGTATTGCTTGATGCATTGTCCATCATGGAAAACAAAGCAGACTAGCTAATAATTGGTCAATCTCACCACTTGCTAAACTACCGAGTCGTAAATTTTTGTTTGCTTAATGGCTAACCTACTGTATTTAAAAGGTTAACTCTCTTTGGCACGATTTCTGGATAGAACTTCTGCAGTTGACGTTTCGGTCATTGTTAGAAACCAGAAATAGGAGAGTCGCAGTATGGGTATTTTCAGTCGCCTATCAGATATCATCAATAGCAACCTAAATGCTTTACTCGATAAAGCAGAAGATCCAGAGAAAATGATTAAAATGATTATCTCTGAGATGGAGCAAACCTTAGCGGAAGTCAGAAGCGCATCGATTCGAACACTTGCGGATAAAAAAGAGTTAACGCGTCAGCTTGCTGGACTGTTGAACGACGTTGACATGTGGCAAGAGAAAGCTGAGCTAGCCGTTGCAAAGGGGCGTGATGATTTAGCTTCCGCAGCCCTGGGTGAAAAGGCGCGGGCAGAGCAAAGCCACCAAAGTTTAGCGGCTGAGTTGGTGCAAGTAGAGCAAGCACTTGCAAAGCTCGAAGCCGATATTACCCGGTTACAAGGTAAATTAAATGAAGCGGTAGCACGTCGAGATGCGATGGTTTTACGACAAACGACGTTGCAAAAACAAAAGCAAGTGCGTAAGCAAATTCATCGTCCAGATATTAACAATGCTTTTGAAAAGTTTGCCTCATTTGAGCGCAGAATCGATCAAATGGAAGCCGAAGTTGAAGCTATGTCTCTGGGGCAAAACCCGTCACTCAAATCACAAATTGAAGATCTCGTGGTCAGTGAAAAAGTAAATCAAGAATTGGCTGAAATTAAGAAAAAACAGTCTGCTTGAAACGGCTGTAAAAACAAACTCTAGGAGACGCAGCATGACTGATTATTACAAGTATTATAATCGAGAGCGTTTTACTAAAAAAGCAAGGTTTTATCGTTCAAGCCATAACGCGAAGCTAGCCGGTGTTTGTGCCGGCGTAGCTGACCGATTTAAACTGAACGTGACACATGTAAGGCTGGTGACGATCGTGTTAGGAATAGTCTTTACGCTGCCGACGATAGTTGCCTACGTGTTAACGACGATTCTAACGGAGCGGCTTTAAGGTATTTTTGCGCGAAAAGAGATTGTGAATTTAAGTGATTTTTGAGCGTTGTCGTTATATTCTAAGTATTCCAATTTTGAAATAAATAAAAAATTGCATACTTATGAATAACCTTAAGAAAACAATCCTTCTCGTCGCATTTGCTCTGCCGATATTTTTAGTGTCAGCACCTTCATGCTTTGCAGAAACATCAACGCACGCGAGTCATGAAAGCTCAACTCAACCCATACTCATTGAAAATGCTTGGTACCGGGCAGTCTTGCCAGGACAAAAATCGACCGCTGTTTATTTTAAAGCCACCAATGTGATGAAAAACTCAGTGAGTATTGACAGTGTGGAAATTGAAGGAGCTCATCATGTTATGATGCATGAGTCTTATGATGATGCTGGTATCAGTAAGATGCGTCATGTTGATCAAGTCACCATTGAACCTCGCCAGACGACCTCTTTTCGTCCTGGAGGATTGCATGTCATGGTCGTGGGTGTCAGTGATGAGCTAAGGCAACTTGAGAAAATTAAGGTTATACTTAAATTGTCAGATGGGAGTCAGCAAAGTTTTTTTGCTGATCGAAGACAGCCTTAGATCGTACAGTAGAGACTAATCAATCGTTTAGAGACGATTTTATAGAGCTTTGGGAAAGTTGGAGAAGATATGAGCGAAGATGCGCTAAAGAAAAATCGATTTTTAAACCCGATTCAACTCATAGTTTATGCACTGATACTAACGTTAATAGGTTTTTATTTTCTCGCTGTTTATTGGAGTATTGAACCAGAAACCTTTGATGTGCGTACAGATAAGGCGTTTAAAAGCTCGAACAATGAATTAATCGTTGGCTATACCACCGTCGATACAACGATAAAAATTGGTGATACTTTGTTAAATAAGCAAGGTGGGTTTCTAAGCAATGATATTCTACCACCCAGTTTATTTATGGATAACATGCCGGCTTGGGAATACGGTGTTCTGGTACAAATTAGAGATATGGCGGCAACCCTAAGAAATCACATGAGCCGCAGTCAGTCACAATCGATAGAAAACGTTAATTTAAAAGAAGCAGAACCGCTTTTTAATATCGATCGACTGTCTTGGATATTGCCTGAAGCTGAAGACTCTTATCAATTAGGAATGAAACAGTTAGAGGCCTATCGAGACAGTTTGGCTGATCAGCAAAATATGGATGCACAGTTTTATGCTCGAGCGGATAATCTGAGAATTTGGCTTGAAGTTGTGGAAAAGCGACTCGGCAGTTTGTCACAACGTTTAACCGCGAGTGTTGGTCAAGAACGTGTTAACACAGATTTAGCGGGAGATGCAGCTGCAACCCAGTCCACGGATGCTCAACGGCAATTGACCGTGAAAACACCTTGGCTTCAAATTGACGATAATTTTTATGAGGCACGCGGTACCTGTTGGGCACTGATACACTTACTCAAAGCGATTGAGGTCGACTTTGCGGGAGTATTAGAGAAAAAGAATGCTACTGTTAGCCTGCGTCAAATTATTCGAGAGCTTGAGAGTACGCAAGATGGCATTTGGAGTCCGATGATTTTAAACGGTGATGGTTTCGGGTTAATGGCTAATCATTCGCTGGTTATGGCTTCTTATGTTTCTCGTGCGAACGCCGCAATCATCGACTTGCGGGAGTTACTCGAACAAGGTTAGTGATTCTTGCCAGTTTCGCCTAATATGAAAAGGCTGCCTTATGGCAGCCTTTTTTGTGGTTGGTCAGAATGGTTTAGAGGATATCCTTTTGACGGTTCTGTTTAAAAGGTATTGTCTAGCGTGTACTGTCTAGAAGGTACTGCCCAGTCTAGAAGGTACTGCACAGTCTAGAGGGTACTGCCTAGAAGATATTGTTTTAATTTGGTTTAAACCTTTTATCAATCTTGAACGTCAAACCAGTTAAAGAAGAAGGGAAGAGAAGAAGCTTGAGTAAGAAGCTGGTTAATTTAGCGTCAGTCCGAGAAACTCGCGATGCCGTCGATATCTGGGTGTCTCGAGCGAAAATGGGCGATATCAAGGCTTTTGAGCAATTGTATCGCACCTTTGAAAAGCGCGTTTATGCTCTGTGTTTTCGCATGGCATCGAATGCTGCCTTGGCTGAAGAACTGATGCAAGAGGCATTTGTGATGGCGTGGCGCAAAATAGACTCGTTTCAGGGTGACAGCCAATTTGGAACTTGGCTGTATAGATTGACGTCGAATGTGGTTATTAGCTATTTTCGGGTGCGTAAGAATCAGAGCTTTGAAGGAGAAGACTCTGAGATGGTCGGCGATAACCATAGTTCAGATAAGCTCGATTTGAACCGAGACTTAGAAAGAGCGATAGCCGAATTACCTGAAAAAGCGCGAATGATTTTAGTGCTACACGATATCGAAGGGTATAAACATCAAGAGATTGCTGAGAAAATGGCCATTTCTGAAGGGACGAGCAAAGCGCAATTACATCGTGCTCGTCAATTATTAAAAGCGAGGTTTGCATGAGCGGTGAAGAGAAAGATAAGCAGTGGCAAGCGATTGAGCAAGCTCTTCAATCTTTGCCTAGGGAAATGAGTCCTGAACGATCGCGTTGGAACGAGATAGCGCAAGAAATAGCTCCTCAAACTAATCGATCTGGGTGGATGCCTTACGCTGTTGCGGCAAGTGTTTTGGTCGCTATTGCCTCGACTTGGTTTTCAGTGCAAACGTCGCTGGAACTTAAATCGCTTAAGCAACAACAGTTTGCTTACCAAGCGGCGCAAGAACAAATTCAGTATAGAGAGCATCAACGTCGCTTGGTAAAAGCCAGCTTTGTTGAGAATTTAAACATGGCTTCTGAACAACTTGATCCTGCGACCATTGCTGATATTCAAAATAATTTAGCGATCATAGAGCAAGCGATGCTCGACATTAAAGCTGCTTTAGCAAAGCAACCTGGGAATCAACGGTTAAACGATTTGCTACAGCAGACTTACACTCGTGAACAACAATTGATCGAAAGCGTTGAAAAGAGTTACCCACAGTTGAGAGGTGAAGCATGAGAATTGCTTGGGTTCTGATCCTTCTAAGTATGTCCGGAGCTTGTTTAGCACAGCCGGTTGAAGATGCGATCGATGCAACTGGGGTAAAGCGGTTGGTTATTGACGTACCTCGTGGTGAAGTGGAAATTTTAGGTCACTCAGACACGAAAATCGCCATTTCAGGTTATCTGGATGAAGCAAAAACGAACTTTATTTTTAAAGTGTCAGGCGAGCGAGCAGAGTTACGTGTAGAAATGCCCGATAATCGTGAGTGGCATGGTCGACAAAGCACTCAGTTAAAAGTAATGGTTCCTCAGAGCCAATTGGCCGTTTGGTTCAACGGTGTCGCGACCGATGTTTTGGTCAGTGGCATTCAAAATGAAGTGAGAGCTGACACCGTCAGTGGCGATCTTACTCTGGTTGATCTCACAAGCACTGATTCGATGAGAGGACTTAATTTTAGCAGTGTGAGTGGAGACATCTCCCTTTCTAAGGTGAAAGGTCCCTTGGTATTATCAAATGTCAGTGGCGATATTCAGGGACGTGCGGAGAGTCGTGATGTCGCGGTGAATATCATTTCGGGAGAATTAGAGTTAACGCTTGGGGCGATCGAAAAAGTGAATGTTTCAGCGGTGTCAGGTGATATTCATATCGTTGGAGAAGTTCAGAGCAGCGGTTCATCAGATATTAGAATGTCATCGGTTAATGGAGAAGTGAAGTTAACAATCGGTGGAAAGTTTGAAGGTCGTTTACGCATGCAAACGGGGCCTGGTGGTGACATTGTTAATCGCTTGTCAAAACATGAACCCGAATCGTCATTCATTGGAGAAGAGTATTTAAAAGCAACGATTGGCCGTTCTGGAAAAAATGAAATTGATTTAACGACGGTGTCTGGAACATTAATTGTTGAGAAGCCTTAAGCATCAGATATTTTGCTCATTAATGCAGCTTCTTTTGATTTGGTCGGGTGTGACTTTGGGATTTCAGATGATTAAATGGATTATCGTTGCGAGTATATTGTCTATATCAACATTTACTTTTGCATCAAATAACAAAAGTGACATTCAGATTCATGTCTACTATCAGAGTGATTCTGATTCTTGGAAGGTACGTTACGATTTACCGAAGGCTACAAAATCGATAGTTTTTAGTCGCAACAGTCACTTTGATCGACGTAAGCTGTACCGCATCGATGAGCAGTTGTTTGAGTGGGTTCAAGATGGCGACGCATTGGCGATTAAGAGAAAGGATGGAAGCTCATTTAATAGCTTAAGCTTAAACTTCATATCGTATTACGATGTTTTGCAAAAAGACTACGCTCAAAATATCAAGTACGCAGACGGCGGTGTATTGCTCTACACCAATCACCTGACCATTGATATTAAAGATATAGAAGACAAGTCGGAATTTACTTCTTCAGAAAGTCCAGAACGCGATCCCTCGAACAACTCGTTAACTGATACAACACTATTTCACTTTTACAGTCCGAAAAAGAAAATCGTTTTTCTAGGAAACCGTTACGATAGTAAGGCCCAGTATGTATTGAGCGGCAACGGAACCTATGTTTATTTTGGAGACATTAAGCCGATTGAGACTGAGACGATGATAGCCGTCATCGATTCAAAACTGCCGAAATGGACGTGGCGTCGAACACAAAAATATTTTCCCGAGCTTTTTGAGTATTATAAAGAGAAAACCGAACAACCATTGAATTTTAAGCCCATTGTTTTCTTTAATTATGGAGAACGGGATGCCGATTACTCAAACTACAGCGGTGGAACGCTCGATGGAGTTGTTCAGCTCACCATTAATGGACGACGCTGGGAGACTGAAAATACAGAGCAATTTAATTTACTCTTTCACTTTTTAGCTCATGAGGCTGCGCATTTTTGGAATGGACAGATGTTTTCTCCAAAAGAACCGATGCACTCCTGGATGCACGAAGGTGGCGCCGATGCATTTGCTAATTTCGCGATGCTCGAGTTTGGTTTAATTAACTCCGAACAGTTCTTGGGTAAATTTGAAAGCGCGGTTAATCGTTGTTTGCTGAATAAAGGAAAGGAGTCTTTAGAGCAATCTTTGAAGCTTTCCCGGTTTCAAAATTATTACGCTTGTGGCGCAGCCATGGCTTTGGCTAGTCACTATGCTGTGAAAACAAGCAACCCTGACAAGTCATTATTTGACCTTTGGAAGCTGATTTTTAAAGAAAGTTCTGAGAAAAAAGCCTATACCGAAGAGAATTACTTCGATGCTTTAAAGCAGCTGACCGGATCGGACAAACTTCCCAAGTTACTCGCTCGGTTTAGTTCTCAATCTGATGTGAATAATCAACAAGAGGTAATGTCATGGTTCTCGATTGCAGGCATTCGGGCCTCTTTAACCAACGATTATCCTAGCTCAGTCATTCAGTACTGGGGAAAGCAAGTCGTTTACAACTTAATGAGTTCACACTGTAAAGGCATCAGTTTTAGTACTTATCACGATTATATAAAAACCTATCCCATTACTGGCTGCGAGGCATTCGCCCAAAGTATGGACGTACAGTTCATAAATGGTCATCATATTTTGAATCAAGGTCTAGCCGCTTATGATTCGTTTAGACGAGCGTGTGAGAAAGGCGGTTTGGTGCAACTGCAAAACCGAGAAAAAGTTAGCCTTGCAGAGATTAGCTGCCAAGAAGCTGTCCCGGAAATTTTGCCTTATATAAAGTTTGAAATGAGTGATTGACTCATAGTTGAAGAAGGAAGGGTGCTCGTAGAGAGGGAGCTGCGTACACACGGTAGAGCCCGTATGTACGCGGGTCGTTTCAGCTGCTCAGTCGACGGAACGCTAACTGGCGAAACGTTTATTTTCTTTGCTTAGAAGGCTGGTTTGTCGTCAGACTCTTCGTATCGAGCAACACTGTCTTGAATTTCTTTTTTCGCCGCTTCAGCGTTGTCCCATCCTTCGATCTTAACCCATTTTCCAGGCTCAAGGTCTTTATAGTGTTCAAAGAAATGTTCAATCTGGTTTAGAAGCAACTCAGACAAATCTTTCGCTTCTTTAACATCTTTGTAAATTGGCGTTAACTTGCTGACCGGTACTGCGATAAGTTTCGCATCGGTACCAGATTCATCAGTCATTTTTAAAACACCGACTGGACGACAACGGATAACTGATCCACCCATTAATGGGAACGGGGTTGGAACGAGAACATCGACTGGATCGCCGTCTTCTGACAACGTGTGAGGAACATACCCATAGTTACAAGGATAGTGCATACAGGTAGCCATAAAGCGATCGACGAAAATGGCCCCTGAGTCTTTATCGACTTCGTATTTAACTGGGTCTGCGTGGGCTGGGATTTCAATAATTACGTTGATTTCATCAGGTAGATTTTTACCAGAAGGTACTTTACTTAAACTCATGCTTTCCTGCTCAATGGTTGGTTCGAATTAAAGGTCGCGTATTATACAGTTATTGCAACGCAAAATAAATGAGTAAAAACTAAACAGAAAAAGAATTCATTATCAAAGGGTTAACGGGTTTGAGTGAACTGGGGCATTTCTACTAGGGACAAAACCTTCTAAAAAGGATGCGGTATATAAATCTGTATTATTGAACTAGACTCAAATAAAAGAAACAGTCAGAAGTGGTGACCGTTCGGTCATGCCGTATCACTTGCCAGTCGACGCCCAATAAACGCTATCAGCTTGAAGCCGTGCTCAAGCTGGGTCAATCTAGGGGGTTCTTATGAACGACTTGCTACTTATTCCGCCAATTTTAGGTGTCTTGGGCATAGTTATTGCCATCGTTATTTTTCTCTGGATAAAGAAACAGCCTGCAGGTGAGGGGAAAGTGAGCGAAATTGCAAACGCGATTCACCTCGGTGCTATGGTCTTTCTTAATCGTGAATACAAGATCTTAGCGATTTTTGCGCTACTGTTGTTCGCTCTTCTCTACGTTGGCTTTGGATCTTGGCACACCCCGGTTGCCTTTATGATCGGTGCACTTTGCTCTGCCATTGCTGGTTATATAGGTATGTACACAGCGACTCATGCCAATGTTCGCACCACTGTCGCCGCTCACCAACAAGGTCCAGCTCAGGCGCTGTCGTTAGCGTTTTTTGGCGGTTCCATTATGGGCTTGGTGGTCGCCGCCATGGGATTGCTCGGTTTAGGTGGCCTGTATCTTCTTTTTGGCGCCAATCCGGAGCACGCTGAAGCGATTCATGGGTTTGGAATGGGCGCTTCAACCGTTGCATTATTTTCTCGTGTCGGTGGTGGTATTTTTACTAAAAGTGCTGACGTTGGAGCTGATCTGGTCGGAAAGGTTGAAGCTGGCATTCCTGAAGATGATCCTCGTAACCCAGGGGTCATTGCCGATAACGTCGGTGACAACGTGGGCGATGTTGCTGGTATGGGATCGGATATTTTCGAGTCTTATTGTGGCTCTATGATAGCCACCATCGCCATTGCATCAACCATGGCGCTAGTTGCAGTGGATCAGCTATCGTCTCAAGGTATTCAGACCCTAATGTTTCTCCCTCTGGGTCTTGCTGCGACAGGACTGATATGTTCTATTTTGGGCATTCTCACCGTGAAATTGGTTGCTTCTTCCGATGCTGCTAAAGCACTGCGTATAGGAACGATAGGAGCGACGCTGTTATTAATTGCTGCATCCTACGGGTTGGTTCTCTATCTTGGCGTTGCCATCTCTGTTTGGTTTTGCATTATTTGTGGCGCTGTCGGAGGAATGATCATTGGCTTAGTCACTGAGTATTATACGGGGGGTAAGCCAGTCCGAGACATCGCACAGGGCGGAGAAACAGGTCCTGCAACCGTTATGATTGCTGGTTTGGCTGTCGGAATGGAGTCGGTAGTTATTCCGGTGCTTACTATCGCTGGTATTATCTTTGTGACCAGCTCTATTCTTCCCGAAGGCGCCGGCGTTTATGGTGTTGGTATTGGTGCTGTGGGGATGTTGGCAACCGTTGGAATTACCATGGCGATCGATGCTTATGGTCCGATTGCTGATAACGCCGGTGGTATCGCAGAAATGGCAGAGTTAGGCGAAGACACACGTAAAATTACCGATGGGCTAGATGAAGTTGGAAACACAACGGCGGCCATTGGTAAAGGATTTGCTATCGGAGCTGCTGGCTTAGCCGCGTTGGCAATCATTGCCGCTTTTATTGAAACCATTGAAAAAGCGAAACCCGGTTTTTCTTTAAGTATTAGTGATCCGCACGTTCTAACCGGCATGTTTTTGGGTGGCATATTTCCGTTTTTAGTCAGTGCCATCACCATGCGAGCGGTAGGTGATGCGGCCTTTGACATGATTAAAGAAATTCGTCGGCAATTTAAAGAAATACCAGGATTACTCGAAGGAAAAGCCGAGCCTGATAACGCTCGTTGCGTCGATATTGCGACCACTGCTGCATTAAAGCGAATGGTGTTACCCGGTGCAATCGCCGTATTCTCACCGGTGCTTGTGGGCTTTTTAATTAGCCCAGAGGCACTCGGAGGAATGCTAGGCGGAGCTCTTGTCAGCTGTGTATTGCTCGCTCTGACAATGGCAAACGCTGGTGGTGCTTGGGATAATGCAAAAAAATACGTCGAAAAAGGTAACTTAGGCGGAAAAGGAAGTGACGTTCATAAAGCCGCCGTCGTCGGCGATACGGTTGGCGATCCCTTCAAAGATACCTCAGGGCCAGCCATGAATATTTTAATCAATGTGATGGCCATTGTGAGTCTAGTTATTGCTCCGTTGATCGCATAACTCATCACTTGGTTGACTCAATGATTTCCCCAGCACTTATACTGTGGCTGGGGAAAACTGCTATGCTTGATAGCTAAGTATTTCAATTTTATAAGTTTAAACAACGCCAGTGAATATAGAATCTATCTGTCAGGCTTTTGCAGAACTCGATGGTGAGGTAAAACAAGAGTTTTACTCCGATGTGAAAGATTGCGTCAAAGATATTAATGACTGCTTACCTCTATTGTCATCTGAAGACCCGCAAGTGTTAATTAACCGCATGTTTCGCTCGATTCATACCATTAAAGGCAATTGCAATATGGTGTTTTTAGAGCCCTTTGTCTCAACTACGCATTTAATTGAAGAGCTCGTTCAAGATATTCGAAGTCAAAACGTAGAATACGCGGTCGCATTTGGGCGTTTGCTTATCGCTGGAATTAATGCCGTTGATGATAGTTTGGCCGTGTTGATGGATGATGGCATTTTAGAAAGTGAAAAACTGCAGCAAATTGAAGCTTTGTTTGCACACGTACGCCAGCATGAATACCCCCGTCAATTAGAAGAAGCTTTACGCGCTGAGCAGGCAATTAATGATCGGCACTTTTCCTTGAATTTGGTGGCGGTTAGTCAGTTTGAAGGCGAAGCCTTTTCTATTTTTGATGCAACCGATATGGAGTTCTTCCATTATTTATCTGAGTGTCAGCACGCCGTCGATGAGTTACATGAGACTCGCATGAAGGTGATTACTCATTTATCAAAGGCAATAAATCAATTACTGGCTGAGCCAGAAGATGATGATCAGTTGTTGGCTGCGATCTATACCTATGAGTTTTTTGCCGTTGTAAAAGGTGGTGATAGCGACCAAACTCGTCGTCGAGTTTTTTCCGCGGGAAGCTTACTCGCACGAATGCCAGGCTGGGGTAGGGCGTCGGAGTTGGTATTTCAATCGAATGAAAAAGTCGACGGTAATGGTTTTCCTAGGCGTCTACGAGGAGAGCAAGTACTCGATGGTGCAAAGATATTAAGTCTCGTCGATCAGTTTATAACTTTAGCGCTAGAGAGTCAGGAGCAAGGGTACAAAAAAAGCTTGTTTTTCGCCGTAAAGTCGATCAATCAGCTTGCGGAGATCGAATATTCGCAATCGCTGATCAATGCGTTCAATCAAGTTATCAAGAGAGATTATTTAAGCCAATTAAAGTGGTAAGCGTCGAGTTAGACCACTTTGCATTGTGAGTTCGTTGATAGTTAGTGTGAATACTAACAAAAAGAGAGGACGTTCATTATGCGAAGATTGGGGTCTATGTTATTTGGTGGAAGTGTTGTTTTAGGCTTACTGCTATTAATGAGTCAATTGGTGTCTGCAAAGTTCGTAGAAGGTAAGGTGTATCCACCAATCGATTATGGTCCACTGATAAGTGAACGTGAAGCAGCGACGAAGTCTCGTCCTGTTATTAAAGAAGAAAAGCCAAAACCCGAAAAGCCCGAAGAGATTGAAATACCGAACAGAACAACGGATAACTCGGTGACTGAACCCTTAGAGCTGGTTCGATTACCGAATACGATCGCGAGCACGGTTCCAAACAGTACAGACGTATCGTTAGACTTAGACGGCATACCGTCGACGGGTACGCACAACGGCCTGTCTTTTGCCTCAAGAGTCACCCCTATTTATCCGACGGATGCTCGAATTAAAGGTCTTGAAGGTTATGTTATTGTTGAATTTACCGTGAATCATCAAGGTCAGGTGATCGAGGCGAGCGTGGTTGACTCTAAACCTAAAGGCGTTTTTGACAGTGCAGCACTTCGTGCTGTTTATAAATGGCGCTTTAAAGGGGATGAACAGGAGCTATCAGCTCAAGCTGGGACTCAAAGTGTTACCTTGAACTTTGACTTAGAGAGTTAATTAATAAAGTTCACTGACAAAGAAAAAAGGAGGCTGAGGCCTCCTTTTTTCTTATTTGATACTTAAGCGCTTGGTGACTAAATCGATTATTCAGCCATTTCTTTAAGCTTTTTAAGAGGACGAACCTTGACGACTGTGCGTGCTGGCTTTGCCTTAAATACAGTCTCTTCACCAGTAAATGGGTTGATACCTTTACGGGCTTTAGTGGCCGGTTTGCGAACCGTTTGAACTTTGAACAAGCCTGGCATGACAAACTCACCACAAGCACGTTTCTTGATATGGCGCTCGATGATATCCGATAACTCGTCGATAACTGAAGACACTTGCTTTCTGCTTAGTTCAGTATTTTCAGCGATCTCATTAAGCATTTGAGATTTGTTGTAACGCTCTTTTACAGCGGTGGTTTTTTTAGCCGCTGGAGCCTTAGCCGGTGCTGCTTTCTTCGCTGGAGATTTTTTCGCTGCCGCTTTTTTAGCAGGTGACTTCTTAGCCGCTGCCTTTTTAGCGGGTGCTTTTTTTGCCGCTACTTTTTTTGCTGGAGATTTTTTAGCAGCCGCTTTCTTTTTCGCTGGCGCCTTCTTCTTTTTAACAGCCATAATTCAAAGCCCCTTGTCTATGGTTGATTTAAGTTATTTTTGTGGGGTTTAGTCCACGTTTAGTCAACAAAACTTTTATACCAAAATGAGCATTAAATAAAGGGGATTTAACTAAAAAAGCGCTTTTTTTGCAGTTTTTTTGCGTTTGCGGAGGTTTTCTTATGATTCTGTCGATAACTTTGAGCCATAGGTGATTTTATGATGAGCAAAGTTTTTAGGCGAAATGATGCAGAAAATTACGGTTCAATAGGAACTAAGGTTCAAGCGAACGCTTCGAATGTCAGTTTTACGCTTAAGCAAACCTAAAAAATACGAGTCCAATCAAGGGTGCCTAGTGATTCGTTTATCAGGATAGCGGTAATACCTTAGTCGTAATTTTAACGCGAGCAATCGCACTTGGCGGACACTGATGTCATTAGCCCGAATGTGGAGTAAGGCAGTTGGTGTCATCGAAGGTATTTTTTTAAGCCGATACGTTCAAACGGACACTTTCTAAATGATATCTTCTAAATGATATCTTCTAAAGGATACCTTCTTAATGAGTCAGTTAAACCAATACCTTCAAACCAATTCTGGCTGTTCAGAGATTGCAAAGGGATTACTTCTGTCTCGAACAGGTTAGCGGTGAGTTTATGACCTTGTGGAAGTGCCTATGTCAGATCGATGAGATGTTGAATTGAAGATTAGGAAAGAGAAGTTAGCTGAAGGTTGCCTTGTTATTTTTTAAGCCCACGACATTTAATAAGCGACTATACCCCAAGTCAGTACTCTCTTAGTGAGTATTCTCTGTTAGAGCATTCTCTGAGTGAGTATTCATTGAGCCTAGATAGGCTACTTCGTGTTGGCCAGTCGCTCGGTTGAACACTTCTTATTTAGATAAATATGACTTGGCTTGTTAAATTTACCTATTAAGGCGTGAGATCTCTCGGTATAATGCGCGGCGAGTATCGACAATCTGCAGGAATTCTTCATATTGAGAGTGATTCTCATTCATGTGCTTGTGTCTAGCCTCGAAACGAGGTGATGTGACGCAGTAAATTTAGAGTTACGCTGTTAGAAAGAGGTTGTTTCTTCGATAACCTTAAAAAGTAATGGCAGACACCCTGTGATAGTAGAGCAAACCCCCGTCATTATTGGCGTGGGAGGCTATTGATATTTATTAATTAAAAGGCTTGTATCTGGTCGGCGCTTTCTGTAAAATTCGCGCTCCTTTTTAGAAGCCCATAATCCTTCCTTGAGTTTTGAGGTTGGACTAGGAAAACAGCAAAGCCCTTTTGGGAGCTAAGAGACAATGAGAACATTTACTGCAAAACCTGAATCTGTAAAGCGCGACTGGTACGTAGTCGACGCTGAAGGCAAGACCCTAGGTCGTCTTGCAACTGAAATTGCGCGCCGTTTGCGCGGAAAGCACAAAGCTGAATACACGCCTCATATTGATACCGGTGATTACATCATCGTTGTAAACGCTGAGAAAGTAGCAGTGACTGGTAACAAAGAAACTGCAAAAACTTACCACCGTCACAGCGAATACCCAGGCGGTTTGCGTTCAATGACTTTGGACAAGCTACGTGAGCGCGCTCCTGAGCGAATCATCCAAAATGCAGTTAAAGGCATGTTGCCACGCAGCCCTTTGGGTCGTGCAATGTTTAAGAAACTGCGCGTATTTGTAGGTCCTGAGCATACACATGCAGCTCAGCAACCTAAAGAATTGAACGTATAAGAAGGTATCAGAAGATGGCAGAACAATATTACGGTACCGGTCGTCGTAAAAGCTCGACCGCACGAGTATTCTTACGTCAAGGCTCTGGCGCCATTACTATTAATGGTCGTCCTATTGACGAATATTTTGGTCGTGAAACGTCTCGAATGGTTGTTCGTCAGCCACTTGAGTTGACTGAAACTCTAGAACAATTTGATATTCACGTGACTGTTGCTGGTGGCGGGAATACTGGACAAGCAGGTGCAATTCGTCACGGTATCACTCGTGCATTGATGAATTACAACGAAGAGTTACGTGGTGATCTACGTCGCGCTGGCTTTGTAACACGTGACGCTCGTGAAGTTGAACGTAAGAAAGTTGGTCTTCATAAAGCTCGTAAACGTCCTCAGTTCTCTAAACGTTAATTCGTTTTATCTCTTGGCTTTGCAGGAAAGCGCCCGAAGTATTTCGGGCGCTTTTTTATGCCTGCTCAAAATACCCTGCTACATCGCAAGTTAAAATTTTTTTCGAATAAATCTGTTTTAAAAACAATCAGTTATCATGCAAAAAAAGTATATTCCTTGTAAAAACTGGGCTTTTTCTATATGATTTCGCCGTTTGGCAGGCTCCGGCAAGCGGTTGGGGTCGATTAAAAAGTTTTCGAAAACAATAATCACATTCATCATAATTGAAGATGTCCGATGGGGAGACAATCCGCATGAGTAAAGACGGAGTCGATAGTGGCCGCCGCCGCTTCCTTCTATGGTCTACTTCTGCCGTTGGAGCAGTAGGGGCAGTAGGGGTAGCCGTGCCTTTCGTAAAATCTTGGTCACCAAGTGCCCGCGCAGAAGCGGCTGGTGCACCAGTAGAAGTTAATGTGGGCAAAATGAAGCCTGGGCAAGCAATACGTGCAGAATGGCGCGGCAAGCCTATTTTCATTTTAAAACGCTCGCAAGAAAGCTTAGAAAAATTAAAGCAAATTGGCGATCTTCTCAAAGATCCTGAGTCGACCAAAGAGACCGTAAAACAACCTGATTATATCACTGGAATTTATCGCTCAATTCGCGACGATATATTAGTTGTAATCGGAATTTGTACGCATTTAGGATGTGTACCGCAGCAAAAGAAAGAGCTATCGCCAGAAGAAGGGGCAGGTTTCTTTTGTCCTTGTCACGGCTCTAAGTTTGATATGGCTGGTCGCGTGTTCAGTAACGTACCTGCAAATGATAATTTAGAAGTCCCTCCTTACAGTTATAAAGACGAAAACACGATAGTTATCGGTGTTGATCAAGGAGCTGCCTAATGACTCGCGCACAACAATTTATGCAGTGGATAGATGACCGCTTTCCAGCAACGAAAGTTTGGAATGAACACTTAGCGGAATACTACGCACCGAAAAACTTTAACTTTTGGTATTTCTTTGGCTCATTAGCCTTGCTAGTACTCGTTAACCAATTGTTAACCGGTATCTGGTTAACCATGCACTACAATCCCTCAGCAGAACTTGCTTATGCATCGGTAGAATACATTATGCGTGACGTACCTTATGGTTGGTTATTGCGTTACATGCATTCAACGGGAGCGTCAGCGTTCTTTCTAGTCGTCTATATGCATATGTTCCGTGGCATGTTGTACGGCTCCTACCGAAAGCCTCGAGAGCTTGTCTGGCTATTTGGTATGGTTATTTTTGTGCTGTTGATGGCAGAAGCCTTTATGGGTTACTTGTTACCTTGGGGTAATATGTCTTACTGGGGTGCACAAGTTATCATTAACCTGTTCAATGCTGTTCCAGTTTATGGCGAAGAATTAGTCACTTGGATTCGTGGTGATTACTTAATTTCTGGTGCTACGCTAAACCGTTTCTTCGCATTGCACGTGGTTGCATTGCCAATCGCGCTATTGCTAATGGTGTTCTTACACATTGTTGCACTTCATGCAGTAGGATCGAATAACCCTGATGGCATAGAAATTAAGAAGAACAAAGATGCCAATGGCATCCCTCTTGATGGTATTCCATTCCACCCGTACTACACAGTGAAAGATATTGTTGGTGTTGCTGGCTTCTTGTTCTTGTTCTGTATGGTTATCTTCTACTTCCCAGAAGGTGGTGGTTATTTCTTAGAGCCGCCAAACTTTACCCCGGCTAACAACTTGAAAACACCTGAGCATATTGCTCCCGTTTGGTACTTTACTCCGTTTTATTCAGTCTTGAGAGCGGTCCCTAATATGGAAGGCGGCGTTATATTGATGGGCCTTTCTATCGTGGTCTTGTTCTTCATGCCATGGTTAGATCGAAGCCCAGTAAAGTCAATACGTTACAAAGGGCCACTGTTCAAAATAGCGTTGGCACTTTTCGTTGTCGCCTTTGTCGTTCTTGGGTACCTTGGAATGAAGCCACCAAGTGATACATTTACTCTGCTTGCTCGAATTTGTACTGTGTACTACTTCTTGTTCTTCGGTTTCTTGATGGTTTATCACAAGTTCGATAAAACTAAACCAGTTCCAGAGAGGGTAACGCACTAATGAAAAAAATAATTGCGACATTCTTGGCTTCGCTATCATTAGCTGCTGTGGCAGCTGGTGGTGGTGACTACAAACCAAACGATCCGGCAAATAATCGTTTAACCGATAACGCTTCATTGCAACGTGGCGCAGCCTTATATATGAACTATTGTATGGGGTGCCATGGCGTTGAGTTTTCTCGTTACAAGCGTATGGCCGAAGATCTTAATATTCCAGAAGAAGTCCTTACTCAAAACCTGATTTTTGATGGCTCTAAACCAGGCGACTTAATGACGTCTGCGATGCCAAAAAAGAATGCAGAGATTTGGTTCGGTGCAGCTCCTCCTGACTTAAGTTTGATTGCTCGTTACCGTGGTGTAGATTGGCTTTACAACTATTTACGAGCATTTTACAAAGATGAAACTCGTCCTTACGGCGTTAACAACACGGTATTTCCTGATGTAGGTATGCCGCATGTTTTAGAGCCGCTTCAAGGAATGCAGTATTTGAGTGAAGAGGGTGACTTGGCGCTAATTTCTGAGGGCTCTCTTTCACCAGAAGAGTACGACATAGCGATTCGCGACTTAGTTAACTTTTTAGAGTATGTTGGCGAGCCAGCGAAACTTAAGCGCCAATCTTTAGGCGTCTATGTTCTTCTCTTTATCTTAGTGTTCTTTGTACTTGCTTATTTCTTGAAAAAGGAATACTGGAAAGATATCCACTAGTTATTGAAGCCGCCGACTTGGGCGGCTTTACTAATTAGCTCTGTAATTTTTGTTTGGAGAATACCATGGCAGTTGTAGCCAAACGTTCCTTAATGACTATGTACTCTGGCGCTGATGACATCTACAGTCATCAAGTCCGTATTGTGTTGGCTGAGAAGGGCGTCAATTTTGAGACCATTGAAGTGACCGACGAAAACAAGCCGGAAGACTTAATGGATCTAAATCCGTATAACACAGTACCCACGTTAGTTGACCGAGAATTAGTCTTGTTCGAAGCGCGAATTATCATGGAGTATTTGGATGAGCGTTTTCCACATCCTCCTCTAATGCCTGTTTATCCAGTTGCCCGCGCTCGTTCACGTTTAATGATGCATCGAGTCGAAAAAGATTGGTACAGCTTGGTTAATGTTATTAATCGGGGTAAAGAGAAAGAAGTTGAGCGTGCTCGCAAAGAGTTAAAAGAAAGCTTAATTACTTTAGCGCCCGTGTTTCATGAAACGCCATACTTTTTAAGCGAAGAGTTTTCTTTAGTTGACTGTTGCTTAGCTCCTTTATTGTGGCGACTTAAGTCGATGGACATTGAGTTGACTGGTCGTGGCGCCAAAGAAGTTCAAGGATATATGGAGCGGTTGTTTGAGAGAGACTCATTTCAAGCGAGTCTGACTTCGACAGAGCGAGAGTTAAACGATATCTAATGGCTGATTTTAGCAGTAACAAGCCTTATCTCATACGCGCCTTGTATGAGTGGATTTTAGACAATCAAGGAACTCCGCATTTAATTGTTAATGCGGACTATCCTGGCGTTCAAGTTCCTCGTGAGCATGTTAACAACGGTGAAATCGTACTCAATGTCTCGCCACATGCCGTACAGGGTTTAGTATTAGAAAATGAAGAAGTGCATTTTAATGCGCGTTTTTCAGGCGTAGCGCGGGTTATCAGAGTTCCTGTAGCGGCAATCTTGGCTATTATTGCCCGAGAAAATGCTCAAGGAATGGCGTTTCCCGTCGAAGAATATCAAGAAGATGAGCCTGCCGAATTTGGTGATTCAAACATTCAAAATGTCACCTCAGAAAGCGTCACTTCAGAAAGCGCCATTCAAGAAGACACCAATCACCTTAATGAAACAACGGGTGAGCAAGGTAACGAAAAAAGCGCTAAGTCTTCGACGAGAAAACGCTCTCACTTGAAAGTCGTTAAGTAAGCGGCACCGCTTACTTAACGATCTCAAAAGCTTGAATAACGCGTTTAACACCAGAGACATTTCGCGTAATCGAAATTGCCTTATCTGCTTCTTCCTTAGAAATAAGGCCCATTAAAAATACTTCACTGTCTTCGGTCACTACTTTTATTTTTGCTGAATCAAGATTGTCATCGATGAACAAAGCGGTTTTTACTTTCGATGTAATGCTGAGATCGCCCAAATAAGTCAGTGTACTGGTTGGCGCAGCGACGCGAATTTCATTAAATACACGCTTAACTCCCGGTATGCTTTTAACCAAGCTGTCAGCTTTTTGCTTAAGGCTTGCCGTTGGGGTTTGACCAACTAATAGGACAGTTTTGTTAAAGCTCACAATGTCTATATCGCTTTTAGACCATAATTCATCGCTGTCGAATACCGCTTTAATCGCATCCAGCTCTAATTGCTCATCCGCTATGACCGTCGCCATATCTCGACGCGTTTTTGGTCCCTCACTTTGATTATTTGACACGGCACAACCTGAAAGGATCAGCGTCGCTATAAGTAAAGGCGTGAATTGTTTAATCATTAAATTTCTCCGAATAAACTATTGTCGATGAAGTCGCATAACGTATGTGTTACTAATAACTGAACCTCGATCACTCTTGGTAGGGACATCGCAGGTATTCGAATCTCGACATCATTTGAACCGATTAAACCGGCAACACTTCCACCATCACTCGCAGTGATGGCGATAATATACATATCTCGACTAAGCGCCGTTTCAATCGCTTTGATAATGTTTGAAGACTGGCCACTGGTTGTAAATACCAGCAAAACATCTCCTGGTTGGCCGTAAGCTCTAACTTGTTTGGCGTAGCCGTCGAGTAAGTCTTGTTTAGAAAGGTTGTTTGTAATCGCTAGAGGATGAGTTTCTAGAGCAATCGCAGGAAGACTTGGCCGTTCTCGAGTTAATTGATTGAGTAGAATTTGCGCAAAATAGGATGCATTCAGGGCGCTAGCTCCGTTACCGCAAGCGATAATTTTTCCGCCTTCGATTAAGCTTTTAACCATGATTTGCCCAGCTTCATCAATTCTCTCTGGCAATGTGTCGGGCGGCTTCTATTTTTATTTGAATGCTTTCTGTTATGGCATTTTTAATTCTAGATGACATACAACAACCTTATTGAACGACTGCATTATGAATAATATTTACTTTAGGTGGGTTGAAGGCTACCACATCTATCCGTTTTGATAGACTCTGAAATTGCGGGTTTTGCAAACAAAAGAACTCTGTTGTCTTAATCAGTTTTTTCTGTTTGCTTGGAGTGATGCTTTCTTCCGCACTGCCATGATAGCTGTCTTTTCGATATCGAACTTCAACAAAAACCAATGTGGAGCTATCTTGCATGATTACATCGATTTCACCAAGCTTACATTGAAAGTTTCGCGCTATAAGTTTGAACCCTTTCTTTTGCAAAAGTTCGATCGCCTGTAATTCAAAATACTCTCCACACTTCTGAGTTGGGCTCTCAAGTTTGAGACCTTTCTTTTGAGTATTATTGTTAATCTTCAGTAGTTGCTGGATCAATTTCACGAGCAATTCCATTTTGGAATTTAGCGACACTCAGCGTGCGGGTGACTTTGCCCTGGGCATCAACGTTTAGCCGCCCAGAAAGACCGTCTTTACTAAATGTGTTGATTGCTTTCAATACATTTAAGTCAGAAATCAAATTGTAAGCATCAAAGCCTAATGCAAATAGTCGACCGAGTGACGAAGAAACTCCAGGTGAAATCGTTTTAAGGTCTTCTCTGAGTTGCTTCATGGAGGGATCGGAAGAAATCATCAATGGACTATCAGTAAACACAATGCCATTGAGGTCACTGTTTAAAGACGGCTCATTGTCTCCAGAGTTAATTCTCGAGATGGAGTAAACCGGTAAGTCTTGCGCAAAATAGTAGTTTAAAAAGGGTTTAATGCGGCGAGCATCGGTAGGTGATGCCGCCAAGAACACCATATCAGCATCTTGTCTTCGACGTTGCACAAACTCCAGAGGGGTGCCAAGAATTTGCTGTAAGCGTTTTGCTCTCACTTCACTGTTGTCGACATTGAGAAGTTGCTGTACGAGTTCCTTAATATTGCGAGGATCATCGAACCATTGTACTTCTGCTATTTGCCCATCAAGTTGTTCAAATACTTCTCGGAACGCCTGTACTGTTCTTTGCCCTTGTTCATTGTTTGGCGCAAGGACGATGGCGGTTTCTCGTTTCTTCGCAATTGCCAGTGTAGCAATTTGCCGAGCTTCATCTTCTACCGGTAAACCAAACTGGTAGTATTCTTGCGGCAGACTCAACACCTTCTCCGATAAATTTAAACTTAATTGAGGAATAGGATGGTTTTCTTGTTGCGCTATTTCATCGACGGCTTCTTTGGTCAAGGGACCAACGATAAAATCAGCGCCTTCATCAATCGCGTTTTGATATGGCGTTAACGGAGAGAGTGACATAGCTGTGTCATAAACTTTAATCACTAAATCGCCTGCGGTCATGGCTTGATAGTGTGCTGCAAAAAAACCATCTCGAATCATTCTTCCACCATTCGCAAGCCGACCCGACAAAGGCAGAAGTAACGCGACTTGCTTGGGCTTATAGATTTTCGCGCTGGCGACTAATTCTAATTCTTCTGGCATTTGACTATTAGCGGGGTGTAATGGATATCGTTGTCTCCATGTCTCAATGGCCTTGAGCAGCTGCTCTGGTTGTTGTCTATTTTTTCGAGTTAAATAGCTCAGTTCTAGCCATCCATTAATTGATGGATCTGAAAATTCAGTTTGATAAACCTTAAGAAAATCTTCTGAAATTTGCTCCAGTGCTTGCCAAATATAAGTATGATTCTCTTTAATCGCCTCTTCGGTCATTAACAGGTCTTCAAGTTCCACTCTGATTTTAGCGGCTTCATAGTAGTTTCCATCATTCAGGTAAGCATCAGAAAGGGTTGATTGATATTGAATTTGCCAATCGATGGAGTGTTGAGACGGAGATTTAATTTTTTGCAACAGGTTCAACGCAGCCTGTGTTTGAGCGAGCTTTTGCAAGGCTAAACCATAATATAAATAATAGGTCTCTTGCTCTTGATTATTAAGATACTCAAGCTTAATGAGTGAAAACGTTTCTTGTGCTTTTAAATATTGTGCTTTCTGTGCCAGAATGACAGCCGCTTTGAGCAAATACTGACTTTTTTCAGGTTGTTGACTCGTTTTGGCCATACTGAGAAAGCTATTCGCGTCGTTGATACTTGCCGAAGTTGTACCTAAGCGCTTTGTGCCACATGAAATTAGCATTAAGGCAATCAAAACAATGATGATTTTTTGCATGGTTTTCAGCTCTTTTAACTTTTATTCGATTCTATCAGAGAAATTGCAATAGACAGCGTTATGAATTCACAATATGGCACATTGTATGTGGTCGCGACACCGATTGGCAATCTTGAGGATATCAGTGGCCGTGCAATACAAACATTAAAATCAGTGGGACGAGTCTTAGCGGAAGATACGCGGCGCACTCAACAACTATTTAGCCATTTTGGTATTCGTAATCAACTGGTCTCTTTGCATGATCACAATGAGCGGCAACGAGTCGAGAATATCGAACAATGGTTGTCCGATGGTGAAGATTTAGCCTTGGTCTCTGACGCGGGCACTCCTTTGATAAGCGATCCTGGCTACCATGTTGTCTCAACATTGCGAGAAAAAGGCTTCAATATTGTCCCAATACCGGGGGCGAGCGCTTTAATCGCGGCTTTATCTGTTGCTGGATTACCCACTGATCGCTTCTGCTTTGAGGGGTTTTTACCTGCCAAGCCTTCAGGAAGAAGAAAGAAAATTGCGTCGCTAAAGTCTGAAGCTCGCACTTGGGTGTTCTATGAGTCGTCTCATCGCATTCAACAATGCATTGATGATTTAGTGTCTGAGCTTGGTGATGAACGTAAAGTGGTTATTGCGAGAGAGCTCACCAAGCGGTTTGAGACGGTTATATCGGGCCCTTTGGTGGAAATTGTTAGTATTCTGGCTAACGATTCTAACCAATTACGAGGAGAGTTTGTCGTTATGGTTGAAGGTCGTGCTCAGGAGGAGTCAACTCAGCAGGTATCAGGCGAACAACTATTGTCTCTTCTTGTTCCTCATTTACCGACTAAGCTCGCCGCTCAAATCACCTCCGAAGTCACCGGAGAAAACAAGAAAGCGCTTTATCAGCAAGCGTTAGAGATGAAAAGATAGCTTGTTTTAATTAGCCAAAACCGTCAAAATTGCGCCAGGCTGGCTGGGCAGTCGCCGCCTCGTTTATCGAGGGGGAGGAAAGTCCGGACTTCATAGGGTAAGGTGCCAGGTAACGCCTGGGAAGCGAAAGCTTACGGCTAGTGCAACAGAAAATATACCGCCGATGGTGCCTTTGGCACACAGGTAAGGTTGAAATGGTGCGGTAAGAGCGCACCGCGGACGTGGTAACACGAACGGCAGGGTAAACCCCACCTGAAGTAAGACCAAATAGGGATCCTTTGGCGTGACCCGCGCTGGATCCGGGTAGGTTGCTCGAGCGTTGTGGTGACGCAACGCCTAGAAGAATGACTGTCCTCGACAGAATCCGGCTTATAGGCCAGCCTCTTTATTCCTTTTGGTAGTTCATACCAATATTTTGATTCCAAAAGCTTATATTTCATCTCAAACTTAATAAATTACTTTAAGTTCGAGTAGTAATTCTTTGAAAAATTGCGACTAATTCATAAGTACTTACTAGCTTTCTGTGAACTAACTCTAACTTATTGTTAAAAAAGGAAAAAATTTAAGAATTCCGATTTGATTTTGCTTGACTGAGGCATTGGCCGTACCTATAGTGTACAGAAGTGGAGAATAGTGACAAATTGTGGATCAAAATAACTCACTTAGGACGCTAAGTGGTTATTGAGAGGGTTAAACGTGTTTCGAGGCGCAAATTCAATTAATTTAGATGCGAAAGGGCGAATAGCAATTCCTGCCCGGTATCGCGATCGCCTCGCAGATATCTGCAATGGCCGCATGGTCGTCACTAAAAATCCCTATGAACTCGACACTCCAAACCTCCTTTTATTCCCACTCCACAATTGGGAAGATTTCGAAGAGCAAGTTCGCGCACTACCTAGCAGCAAAAAGGCATACCGACTTTTTAAGCGGGTCACTATTGGCTCTGCCAAAGAAGTCGATATGGACTCTAACGGTCGCCTGTTGCTGCCAGCGGAACTTAGAGAATTCGCGAACTTTGATAAAGCATTGATGCTAGTCGGACAAGGTGAAACTTTTCAGATTTGGGATGAAGCGCAATGGAAAGCCCAAGAAGCTGAAGATCTTTCAACCCTTGCTGATGAAAGTTTCGATGCAGACCAACTACCCGATCTGGCCTTTTGATCATGACTACTCAGCAACAACACGACTCGGTTCTACTACAAGAAGCGGTTGATGCGCTCAATATAACGCCCACAGGCATCATTGTTGACGGCACCTTCGGCCGTGGTGGTCATAGCCGACTGATTCTTCAACAGCTATCGGAAGAGGGACAACTGATTGCTTTTGACAAAGATCCAGAAGCGATTGCTTATGCAGAACGAGAGTTTGGCGACGATTCACGCTTTAGTATTTGTTACGACAGTTTTGCCAATATTTATGAGCAATTAGACGCGAAAGGGTTGATAGGTAAAGTTACCGGCGTACTACTTGATTTGGGCGTTTCTTCGCCTCAAATCGATCAAGCTGAACGAGGTTTCAGCTTTATGAAAGATGGTCCTCTCGATATGCGTATGGACAGCGAGCGCGGAGAAAGCGCTGCTAGTTGGATCGCAAGAGCGAGTGAAAGCGACATTAAGTATGTTTTAAAAACCTTTGGCGAAGAAAAGTTTGCAAGTCGCATTGCTCGCAAGATTTGCGAAGCCAGAGAAGAAGCTCCGATTAATACGACGGGGCAATTAGCGAAAATTATCGACGAAGCTACTCCAAAAAAAGATCCCGGCAAACATCCGGCGACTAGAAGCTTTCAAGCTATTCGAATTTTTATTAATTCCGAACTTGAAGATTTAACCAAGTGCTTGGAGTCTTCTTTTGAACTGATAGCACCGGGCGGCATTTTAGTCATCATTAGTTTTCATTCGTTGGAAGATCGTATTGTTAAGCGATTTTTTAAAAAGCTCGCGAAAGGTGATGACTTTCCAAAAGACTTGCCTATTAGAGCTTCCGATATAAAACCGAAAATGAAGTTGTTAGGAAAGCCATTAAAGCCCGGAGCGGATGAAGTCAGTGGAAATGTCAGAGCTCGTAGCGCAATTATGCGAGTGGCACAGAAGTTATGAAATTTTTTCGGACGTTGATTCAGAACATTGAGTCTGCGCTACCGTTAGTAGTCGTTAAGTTTTTATTCACTCGAAAGTGGATTATTTTTTTGGGCGTTTTGGTTTGGTGTAATGCAATTGCGGTTGCTTACTATACCCACAAAGTTCGTAAGCAAACAGCGGAATTAGAACGCTTAGAGTACATTCAATATCAATTAGAAATGGAGTGGGAAACACTTCGTTTAGAACAGGGTACATTAGCTGAGCATAGTCGCATTGAAGAGTATGCTAGAAAAAAATTGAAGATGAAGAACGTTGCCGCTAGCGACGAAGTTTTAATGAAAAACTGAGGTTAAGCAAAAAAATAAAATGGGACAAGCAAGAAAGCCAAAAGGTATACCACTTTGCACTGGACGGTATGTAATTACTGTCAGTGTTTTTGTGCTTGCTTTTGTCGCAATTTTAGGTCGAGCTGCTTATCTCCAAATATATGAGTCAAATAAGCTAAGCATAGAAGCTGATAAGCGGAGCGTTAGAGTTAAGGGCATCGATACTCGTCGAGGTGTCATTTATGATCGTAACGGAATAGAACTCGCAAGAAGCATTCCCGTTGAATCTTTGTGGGTAGACCCGAAAAAGATTATTGACTCTCCGAGTTTAATGCACTCTGTTGACTGGAAGAAATTAGCGACCGTATTAGAGATGAAAGAGTCAGAGTTAACTCGCTTCATTAAAGAACGGTCAACTAAGCGATTCGTTTGGCTGAAGCGCAAGCTGCATCCTGAACAGGCTCAATTCATTCATCGTCTTTCACTCGATGGCGTTTACTTGCAACAAGAACAACGACGATATTACCCAACTGCAGAGATAAACTCTCATGTTGTTGGGTTTACTGGTATTGACTCCAATGGTTTAGAAGGCTTAGAAAAAGCATTTAATGATCTGTTAATTGGAAATCCAGGACAAAAGAAAGTTGTCGTTGACCTTTATCGTAATGTCATTGAAAACAAAGGAATTATAAACGACGCAAAAAACGGAGAAGATTTAGTTCTAAGCCTTGATTCACGAATACAGGCACTGGCGTACAGAGAATTAAAGGCAGCGGTTTTGAGACATGGTGCGAGAGCTGGGTCGTTAGTCATTCTCGACATTGATACGGGTGAAGTGCTAGCGATGGTGAATCAACCTTCGTATAACCCTAATAGAGGCGATCAGAGAAAACCTCAGTTGACTCGCAACCGAGCGGTTACTGATATGTTCGAACCTGGTTCGACGGCAAAACCATTTACTGTGCTTACTTCACTTGAGGCAAAATCAGTTAAACCTAATACGCTAATCTCTACTGGTCCGGGTAAGTTTCGTGTCGATAACCAGTGGGTGAGAGATGGTGTAAATCTTGGCACGGTGACGGTAACTAAAATATTACAAAAATCTTCAAATGTCGGTGTTGCTAAATTAGCACTAGCATTGGACGACCAAACGTTTTTAGATACTTTTTATAAGTTAGGATTTGGTCTTGATACGGGCAGCGGCTTTCCTGGAGAAAGCAGCGGTCGACTTTCGATACGCCATAATTGGAGTCAATTTGAAAAAGCGACGATGGCCTATGGTTATGGATTTCAAGTAACGCCTCTGCAATTAGCTCAAGCATACGCGATTATTGGTAGCAAAGGCGTTAAGCGACCTGTGTCATTTTTAAAAGTTCGAGAGCCCATTTCTGAAGAAAGAATTTTCTCGAAAGAGTCTACCGAACAGGTTTTACAAATGATGGAAACCGTCGTTAAAGAAGGCGGTACAGCAACTGGCGCAGCTTTAGAGTCTTATCGTACTGCAGGTAAAACAGGCACCGCTCGAAAAGCGATTAAAGGTGGGTATGGCGATGAGTACCTCTCATTTTTTGCCGGTATTTCACCAGTCAGTAATCCAAAAATTGCCATGGTTGTCATGCTGGATGAGCCAGAAGGTGATGTCTACTATGGTGGTGATGTTGCAGCACCGATTTATTCAAATGTAGCAGAGCAGGCATTAAGACTCCTTAACATTGTTCCTGATAAAGAAACTCTGCAAACGGCCCATTCTTCGAATACTCTACTTGCTAACAATGGAGGTCGAAAAAATGGCTAATAATTTTAATTTCGACACCTTGTTAGAAAGCTATCCATCAATGGAGCTTAAAACAGGTTCAGCGACAGTCACTTTTAATCAGTTGTATTTAGACAGTCGAAAAATTCGAATTGACGATGCCTTTGTTGCCTGCGTTGGGCTAAAACTTGATGGTCGAAATTATATACCGACTGCAATCGAGAACGGCGCACGACTGATACTGGCTGAGAAAGATGGTTTTGATGAGCAGTGGACGACTCTTTGCCAACAGAACAATGTTACTCTGGTATTAGTTGAAAATCTAAATACGTTGTTAAGTTGCTTATCAAGAGATATCTATAGTAATCGCGATGCAAATCTAACCATTGTTGGCGTTACTGGTACAAACGGAAAGTCAAGTTGTGTCCAAATGGTCTCGCAAGCGCTACAGCTGGTTGATGGTTGTTGCTGGACATTTGGAACGTTAGGTGTAGGTCCCTATGGGACGCAAAAACCGAATGATAATACGACGGCTGATCCCGTTACTATTCAAAGAGAAATTCATAAAGCGAAGAAGGCCGGGTGCGCTAATGTCGCAATGGAAGTTTCTTCCCATGGTTTAGTTCAAGGTCGTGTGAAAGGGGTTAAGTTTAATATTGGAATTTTCACCAACTTGACGAGAGATCATCTCGATTACCACGAGACAATGGACGCCTACGGTGAAGCGAAACGGCAATTGTTTCTAATGCCAGATTTAGAACATGCGGTAATAAATGTTGATGATAAATTTGGCAGAAAGTTAAAGAAAGATAGTGAAATAAACGCCAACAAAATTTTCTACAGTTTGAATGAGCCAACCGAAGGAGCCGATTTGCGACAATGGATTTGGGTTGATGACATTCGCTTAACACTTCGTGGAATTAACGCAACGGTATTTACTCCATGGGGAAGTGGAAAAATATCGGTTCCGCTTATCGGACGTTTTAACTTATACAATTTATTAGTTGTTGTAGCTGTATTAGGTTTACAGCTACAAGATCGAAATGCGATCTTTGAGACGATTAATCAACTTACCTCTGTAACTGGTCGAATGCAACTTATTCAAGAGCCAGGTAAGCCATTAGTAATCGTCGATTATGCTCATTCACCAGATGCCTTAGAGCAAGCTTTAAAAGCTACTAGGGAACATTGTAGTGGTAAGATTTTTACCGTGTTTGGATGTGGCGGTGACAGAGATCCTGGAAAGCGACCGTTAATGGCAAAAGTCGCTGAAAAATATTCGAATACGGTTATTTTTACTGACGATAATCCTCGTACAGAATCAGCTGAGAACATTATTGACGATATGAAAGCAGGACTTAAATCATCAAGGAATGTTCGCTACATTTCAGATAGAGAAGACGCAGTAGAAACCGCCGTAAATGAAGCTACCGAAAAAGATGTCGTTCTAGTGGCCGGTAAAGGGCATGAGAACTATCAAATTGTTGGCGATAAAAAGCTTGAGTTAAGTGATATCAAAATTGCTAAAAGCATATTGGCTAGGAGGTCTGCATGATTGCGATTGACCTGCTCAATATTTCAGAGGTGACTAACGGTAAGCTGCTGGGTGAAAACCTAGTCATCAACAATATTTTTACTGACACGAGAGCAAAAGATAATTCAGGTTTATTTATTGCTATTCGCGGTGCTAGCTTTGATGCTCATAACTTTATTTCTGATGCAGAGGCTTGTGGTGCCAGCGCACTGTTAGTGGAAAAAGAATGCTCGAGTTTACTTCCGCAAGTCGTTGTGAAAGACACGCGTCAGGCAATGGCTGATATCGCTAAGTTAGTTCGCAAACTATCAGTCGCTAAGTTCATTGGTTTAACGGGAAGTGTCGGTAAGACGACCGTTAAAGAAATGATTGCTCATGTTCTGAGTCAGTGTGGTAACACATTAGCGACTGCTGGTAATTTCAATAATGATATTGGTGTTCCTTTAACATTATTTCGCTTAACCAACGAAGATAAATTTGCTGTCATTGAAATGGGGGCAAATAAACCGGGTGATATACGATATACCTCTAACATCGTATCACCCAATGTAGCTTTAATTACAAATGTAGCTGCAGCGCATTTGGAAGGTTTTGGTGATTTGCAAGGTGTCGCAACCGCAAAAGGCGAAATTTATCAAAGTCTTTCTAAGCAAGACACGGCAATCGTTAATATCGATGACTCTTTTGCGCAATACTGGCTCAATAACATTACTTGCAACATTGTAAAGTTTGGATTGCAACCTACTGCCGATGTTACTGCAATAAACATCCATAGAAACTCTAACGGTGGGTACTCCTTCGAACTTTGCATTTATGATCATTCGATCGAAGTGAACTTGAAGGTTCCTGGAAAGCACAATATTTTAAATGCCTTAGCATGCGCATCAGCCTGTAATGCGATTGGTATTGAGACCAAGAAAATTGCATCTGGGCTTGAAAGCTTCGATGGTGTATCGGGTCGTCTTCAGATTCATCAAATAGATAATCTCCTAACCATTATTGATGACACTTACAATGCTAATTACACATCGTTAGCCGCTGGAATTGATGTTCTAGCTGAACAAAATGGGCAAAAGATTTTAGCGTTAGGCGATATGGGTGAGCTTGGTCAGCATTCACGAGAATATCATTATAAAGCTGGTCAATATGCGGAGCAGGCAGGTGTTGACCTTCTTGTGACTATTGGCATCAATAGTCGAATTGCTCAATCCGCTTTCGCAAATGGGGGAGAGCACTTTGAAACCCATCAAGCAATGATTGAGTATTTGAAACAAAAATCAAAAAACATAAAAACAACAATATTGATGAAAGGTTCTCGCAGTGCTCACATGGAGAAAGTGGTCAATGCATTTTTAGAGAGTCCATCATCGCTGAGTGAGGGGGAAGGCTAATGCTTTTATGGTTGGCAGAATATTTACAGCAGTATTACTCAGGTTTCAATGTATTTAATTACTTAACCTTTCGAGCAATTTTGAGTGTTATAACAGCACTGGGTATTTCATTATTTATTGGTCCAATAATGATCCGAAAGTTGACTCATTATCAGATCGGTCAAACGGTTCGCACAGATGGTCCTCAAAGTCATTTATCGAAATCGGGAACACCAACAATGGGTGGTGCTTTGATATTGATTGCAATAGCACTTTCGACTTTGTTATGGGGCGATTTAGATAATAGACATGTTTGGGTGGTGTTATTAACTACATTAGGTTTTGGAGTCATCGGTTGGGTAGATGATTATCGGAAACTGATTCGTAAAGATCCAAAAGGTTTGCCTGCGAAATGGAAATACTTTTGGCAATCCATTGTGGGGTTGGCTGCAGCAATTTATATGTATAACTATGCGACAGCACCGGTTGAAACAACCTTGTATTTGCCTTTCTTTAAAAATGTGGCGATTGCTTTAGGAATATTTTTTATCCCTCTTGCCTATTTTGTCATTGTTGGCACGAGTAACGCCGTAAATTTGACTGATGGTTTGGACGGTCTCGCTATTTTGCCGACGGTTTTGGTTGCTGGAGCACTCGCTATATTTGCGTATGTCACAGGTAATATTAAGTTTTCTGAATACCTCGCGATTCCTTATGTTGCAGGTGTCGGTGAGTTAACGATTTTTTGTGGCGCGCTCGTTGGAGCTGGCTTAGGTTTCTTATGGTTCAACACTTACCCGGCACAAGTCTTTATGGGTGATGTAGGTGCATTAGGGTTAGGTGCAGCCTTAGGAACGATTGCTGTAGTTGTTCGTCAAGAGTTGGTTTTGTTCATTATGGGTGGTGTTTTTGTGATGGAAACACTATCGGTGATTTTACAGGTGACTTCTTTTAAGCTGACCGGACGTCGAATTTTTAATATGGCGCCATTACATCATCACTATGAATTAAAAGGCTGGCCTGAGCCGAGAGTCATCGTACGGTTTTGGATTATTTCCGTTGTTTTGGTTTTGGTCGGTATCGCGACACTTAAACTTAGATAATAAGGATTTATCGAATAATGATAACGAATGTAAACAAGCGGGTGGTCGTGTTAGGAATGGGAGTGTCTGGACTCTCAGCTGCCGCCTATTGTTTACGAAAAGAGTGGGAGGTTACGGTTGTTGATAATCGCCAAGAGCCACCTCTTTTATCTGAATTTAAAAAGAATTTTGAAAACCTTAATATCGTTCTTGGTTCATTCTTAGAAGTTGATTTTAAACTGTTTGATTTGGTAGTCATTAGTCCGGGGTTAGACCCTCATAGTGATGAATTGCAGACTATGAGAGATAGTGGTGTTGAGGTCGTCGGAGATATTGAGCTATTTATTCGTGAAGTATCTGTACCTATCGTCGCCATTACTGGATCTAACGGTAAGTCAACCGTGTGTGATTTACTCGGACATACTTTAAATAGACTGGGTATCAACACGATTGTTGCCGGAAATATAGGTGCACCCGTATTAGACTTATTGAATATTTCAATGCCGCAGTTGTTCGTTTTAGAGTTATCGAGTTTTCAATTAGAGACTACTCGTTCGTTACGCGCGAACGTCGCATGTGTGCTTAATATTTCGCCTGATCATCTCGATCGGCATATTACAATGGATCGGTACGCAGCGATCAAGTTCTCTATTTTTGATAATGCCAAAACAGCGATTATCAATGTTGATGAAAACTTTGTTAACAAATTGGATAACTACAAATCATGCGAGCGCCTGATCTCATTTGGTCGAAGTGACGATGCGAATTGGCGAGCTGTACTCAGTGAAAATGAATATCAAGTGAGCAATGAGCATGGCGTGATCATAAGAGAGTCAGACGTCTCGATTCAAGGGATGCATAACGGTTTAAATATTGCTGCCACTATCGCCATTTTGCAAGGGCTAGAAATTGCAATCGATTCTCAAGTCGTTGACGCGATAAGTTCGTATAAGGGTCTTCGTCATCGTTGTGAGTTAGTACCTAGTGACGATGGAATTCGATGGATCAACGACTCGAAAGCAACTAATCCTGGAGCAGCGATTGCTGCGATAGAAAGTTTTAGCAACTCAATGGGACATTTACTATTGATCGCTGGAGGCGATGCAAAAGGGTGCGATCTCAGTGAGCTAGCCGCAGTGATTAATGAGAAAGTCCATTCGGTCGCTATTTTTGGTAAAGATAAGTATCGAATAGCTAACGAGCTTGTTAAAGAGAAATGTACGCTGGTTGACAACCTCGATCAAGCCGTTGAGTTGATTCGAGTCAATGCCAAAAAAGGTGATACGGTTTTACTAGCACCTGCGTGTGCAAGTATTGATATGTATAAGAACTATGAAGCGCGCGGAGAGCACTTTAGAAATTTGGTAGGAGGCGTCAATGTCTAATACCTTAACAGCTAATTTCGCTCAAACATTAGATTCGAAACTTATCGCTATTGTATTTACGTTACTTGCCGTTGGTGGCGTAATGATTGTTTCTACTTCGATTCCGTTCGCTGATAAGTCAATGTCTGGCAATGCCTTTTATTTCGTACAGAGACATTTCATTTATTTACTCGTCGCGATCGCAGCTGGTTTCGTGACGCTGGGAATTAAAATCGAGTTTTGGCAAAAACATGGACCATGGTTATTGGTCGCTGCGATCGTTCTATTACTTGCGGTATTAGTGATTGGAAGAACGGTCAATGGTAGTCGAAGATGGATTGTACTAGGACCAATAACTATTCAGGTTTCAGAGTTAGTGAAGCTATTTGTGATTACTTATATTGCGGGTTATCTAGTACGCCGTACCGATGAACTTCAAACTCAAATAAGAGGGTTCATTAAGCCACTATTGGTGGTTAGTATTATTACCGTTTTATTGGTTGCCGAACCAGATTTTGGCGCTGCCGCGGTTATCTGTGCAACAACGATGACCATGTTATTTTTAGCAGGAGCGAAACTTTGGCAGTTCTTAATGCTTAGCGTTTGTGTAGGCATTGCCTTGTTTGGCGTCGCAATAAGCCAACCCTATCGATATGAACGGTTATTGGTATTTTTAGACCCCTGGAAGGATCCTTTTGGCTCAGGATATCAGCTCACACAATCACTCATTGCTTATGGTCGTGGAGAGTGGTTTGGTGAAGGTTTAGGTAACTCCATTCAAAAGTTATCCTATTTACCTGAAGCCCACACTGATTTCGTGTTCGCTGTTTTTGCTGAAGAGTTTGGGTTTGTTGGCGTCGCTCTGGTAATTGCTTTGTTTCTGATGCTTTTTATCAGAGGAATGAAGATCGCTAGAAATGCATTAAAACAACAGAACGCGTACGCAGCCTATCTATCTTATGGCATAAGTATTTGGTTGATTTTACAAGCCATTGTAAATATTGGCGTCAGCAGTGGTGCGTTACCGACCAAAGGGCTAACGCTACCTTTTATTAGTTATGGTGGTAATAGCTTAGTCGTTTGCTGCGTCGCTATAGGAATTTTATTACGAGTGAATTATGAGTGCTCTCAGGCCAGTCCTAAGAAAAAGAAAAAGGAAAAGTCAGATGAGTAACGTTGATTCTAAGAATATTCTAGTTATGGCTGGTGGTACTGGCGGGCATATTTTCCCAGCGCTTGCTGTCGCTCGAGAGTTAGAAACAAAAGGCGCGAATATTTTTTGGTTAGGTTCGAAGGGCGGAATGGAACAAGAGCTTATTGAAAGAGAGGCAATTCCTATGCACTTACTACCGATTAGCGGAGTAAGGGGGAAAGGCATACTTTCAATGTTCGTTGCACCCTTTAAGTTACTGAGCTGCGTATGGCAAGCCAGAAAATTTATAAAAAAAGATAGAATTGATTTAGTGGTTGGTTTCGGTGGCTTTGCTAGTGCCCCTGGTGGTTTTGCTTCTGCAATCAGCGGTGTTCCATTAGTCATACATGAGCAAAATGCAATAGCTGGTTTAACCAATCGATTGCTTTCAAGGCTCGCAAAGAAAGTTTGCCAAGCATTTGAAGGAGCATTTGAGTCTTCTCCAAAAGTAGTGACGACCGGAAACCCAATTCGTCATGAATTGATTGATCTGGCAAGCACTAAAGCGGTAAAGAGTCAGACTCCTATAAATGTGTTAGTGGTTGGCGGCAGTCGAGGTGCTCAAGCATTTAATCAGACGCTTCCCGGCCTATTTAAAGATTTTATTAATAGTGGAAAAATTCTAGTAAACCATCAATGTGGAAGAGGAAACTCAGAGGCAGTAAAAAGTGCTTATGCCACGTTGGGAGTTTCTACTGTAGAAGTTAATGAGTTCATCGATGATATGAATCAAGCCTACAATTGGGCTGATCTGGTTGTGTGTAGAGCTGGGGCATTAACGGTATCAGAACTGGCGGCAATTGGCTTGCCAGCTATTTTTATTCCTTATCCCTTTGCCGTTGACGATCATCAAACCAAAAATGCAGAAGTGTTAAAGAATGCGCAGGCTGCTTGGATTGTAAATCAAGATTCTATGGAAGAGGTTAAGAGCCATATTGAAAGTATATTTAACGATTCAGAGCTGTTGTTATTAATGGCTCAACGATCGAAAGAAAAAGGCATACGTGATGCAACTCAGTCAGTGGCATCTATTTGCCTGAAGCTAATTTAGAGTGAACAGTCAATGAAAGATACACAACAAAATTTTCCGATTCCTGAAATGCGTCGAATTCGTCAAATTCATTTTGTCGGAATTGGTGGTGTTGGAATGAGTGGTATTGCTGAGGTTTTATTAAATCAAGGTTATCGAATTTCAGGTTCAGATAAGAACGAATCTAATATTACTCGTCGCTTGAGTAACATGGGAGCGGATATTGTTTTTAATCATGCGGCAAACAATGTTTTGGGTGCCGATGTTGTTGTCGTCTCTACCGCAATTAGTAATGATAATCCAGAAGTTGACGCTGCTCGAAACCGTCGTATTCCGGTCGTTAGGCGAGCAGAGATGTTGGCTGAGTTAATGCGCTATCGACATGGAATCGCTATCGCTGGAACTCATGGAAAGACCACAACAACGAGTTTGATCACAACCATTTGTGCAAAAGGAGGGCTTGACCCGACATTTGTAATCGGTGGTGTGTTAAATAGTGCGGGCAGTAATGCTCGACTGGGGACAAGCCGATACTTTATTGCAGAAGCCGATGAAAGCGATGCAAGCTTTTTACATTTACAACCGATGGTCAGTGTTGTTACCAATATTGATGCCGATCATATGGATACTTACGGTGATTTTGAAACATTAAAGCAAGCCTTTTTAGATTTCTTACATAACTTGCCTTTTTATGGTCTGGCTGTTTTGTGTGTTGATGATCCTGTGATCAAGTCTTTATTGCCCAAGATTTCACGACCTTATGTCACCTATGGGTTCGACGAAGGTGCTGATTATAGAGCCATAAATTTTTCTCAAGTTGGTAATGTTAGCCAATTTCAAGTTGCAAGAAAAGGAAGCAGTCGCTTAATTGATTTCGATTTGAACTTGCCAGGTAAACATAATGTTCTTAATGCACTAGCGGCGATCGCAGTGGGTGTTGAAGAGGGTGTTAAAGAGAGCTCCATTAAAGATGCTCTGTTAAGTTTTCAAGGGATTGGACGACGTTTTCATTCATTTGGAGCTTTTCCTTGTATGAAAGGAGAAGTAGAAGTTGTTGACGATTATGGTCATCACCCAAAAGAAGTAGAAGCAACCATTCAAGCCGTTCGACAAGGTTGGCCGGATCGCCGATTGGTTATGGTTTATCAGCCGCATCGTTATTCTCGAACACGTGATTTATATGAAGATTTTGTAAGTGTGTTGTCTGAAGTGGATGTATTACTGCTTCTCGATGTTTATCCTGCGGGTGAAAAGCCAATTAATGGCGCAGATAGTAAAAGCCTTGCAGGTTCTATTCGGCAACGAGGACAGCTCGATCCGATTTTTATTGAGAGTAAAGATAAGTTAGAACAAATCATTTCGGGTGTTTTGGAAGATGGTGATTTGGTACTTACTCAAGGTGCCGGTGATATAGGGCGCATCGCGGCACATTGGCATGATAACAAGCAAGATGTGTTTTTGGTGAAAAAGCCATGACGATAGATACTAAACAGTTTGGAAAAGTTGCTGTTTTATATGGCGGCGACTCAGCAGAGAGAGATGTTTCGCTGCGATCAGGGGAGGCGGTCTACCATGCGCTTATTGAAGGTGGTGTTGATGCGCTTTTATTTGATCCATCAAAACGAAAATTAAATGAATTGAACGACCTTGGTATTAAGCACGCTTGGATTGCGTTGCATGGCCGAGGAGGTGAAGATGGCCAGGTTCAAGCCGTACTTCAATATTTGGGCATTTCATATACTGGAAGTGGCGTGATGGGCTCAGCGATCGCTATGGATAAATGGCGCAGCAAGATGATTTGGAAGTCGATGACGTTACCTGTTGCTCCTCATGTTCTGGTGAAAGAAACGCAATCGCTTTCTCAAGATTTATTACGCAGTATTACTGCTCGTTTAGGTCCTGTCGTGTTCGTGAAACCAAGCAGAGAAGGGTCGAGTGTTGGAATGTCGAAAGTATCTAGCCCAGATCAACTCGAAAAAGCCATTCGAAAAGCACTCGAGTTCGATAAAGAAGTTTTAGTCGAGTCGTTTATTGAAGGGCGCGAATATACGGTATCAATTTTAGGTGAACAGGCTTTACCGAGTATATCGATGGTTACTCCAAGAGAGTTTTATGATTATGAAGCAAAGTATCACTCCAATGAGACTCAATACTTTTGTCCGAGTGGGCTATCTGACCAAGAAGAGCAAGAGCTTGGAAAGTTGGCGTTAAATGCATTCTATGCAGTCGGATGCAAGGGATGGGGGCGAGTCGATTTCATTCGTGACAACAAAAGCAATGAATTCAAGTTATTGGAAGCGAATACTGTTCCTGGTATGACTCAAACAAGCTTGGTTCCGAAAGCAGCAAAGCAGAAAGGAATAAGTTTTAATCAACTGGTTTTAGAGATTTTGAAGCAAAGTTTATGACCCGAAATAAACGCCGAATGGCGACCGTTAAAGAGCAAGAGAGCAAAAATTGGGGAAAAGTTATTAAACGAACTTCTCTGGTTGTTGTTTTGCTTGCGCTAATTGGAAGTGGCTTTTGGGTTGCTCCAATTTTAACGGAAATGGTTCAGCGTAAAGATGTGACTAAACCAGAAGAAAATAGCGTGGTCGCTGTAAATCCTCAGAAAGAAGATTCATCTAGCTGGAGAATTGAAATTGTTGGAGCCTCTGACTTTGTTGAGCAAGTTGACCTTGAGTATTTTGTTAAGCAACGAATTGCGAGTAGCTTCTTTTCTCTTGATGTTGAAGAAGCTTCATCAATTATTGAAGAGTACCCATGGGTAAAAAGTGCTCAAGCTAGAAAGGTATGGCCTAACCGGTTGCAGGTCACCTTACAAGAACACCAACCTTGGTTAAATTTGAATAATGAAAATATTATCAGTCATGAGGGAATTTTGTTTTCTCCAAGTAACATCGAGGAGTTCACAAAATTACCTTTATTGAAAGGTCGTTACGGAAAGATCGAAGATTTGTTATCAATGTATCACTTTTTCTCGGAACAAATGCCTGATAATGATTATCGAATTGTAGAGTTAGAATATAGCGCTATCAGTGGCTGGCAAATGAGGCTTGAGAATAAAATAAACTTATACTTGGGCAATAAAGAATTATCGGAGCGATTGGAACGATTTTTGGCTGTTATTGATGCGATCGATGATAAGCGTAGAGTGAATATTAAATACTTAGATATGCGTTATCAAACGGGTGTGGCCGTTGGTTGGAAAGCGGTAGAAAAACAAGATGCGCAATTAGCGTATCAATAAAAAATGAATCATTAAGTAGAGAGCGATTATGACAAGAGTGCCAGAAAAAAGACTTATTGTTGGACTCGATATAGGGACGTCTAAAGTCGTTGCAATTGTTGGTGAAGTCAATGCGAATGAAAATATCGATATTATTGGTATTGGATCTCATCCTTCACGTGGATTGAAAAAAGGCGTTGTAGTAAATATTGAGTCAACCGTACAGTCAATTCAAAGAGCGGTTGAAGAAGCTGAATTGATGGCTGGGTGTCAAATTCATTCCGTATATACAGGAATTGCCGGGAGCCATATTAAGAGCTTGAACTCCCATGGAATTGTCGCGATTCGCGATCAAGAAGTAAATCCACAAGATGTGGAGCGAGTCATCGATGCTGCGAAGGCGGTTGCAATTCCTGCTGATCAAAAGATTTTACATGTTTTGCCTCAAGAGTTTGTAATCGATAACCAAGAAGGAATTAGAGAACCCATCGGTATGTCTGGTGTGAGGCTTGAAGCGAAAGTTCATATGGTGACCGGTGCCGTCAGTGCAGCACAAAATATTGTCAAGTGCGTGCGTCGATGTGGATTAGAAACAGACGATATTATTTTGGAGCAGCTTGCGTCGAGTTACTCTGTTCTAACTGACGACGAAAAGGAATTGGGTGTTTGTCTTGTTGATATAGGTGGAGGAACCACCGATATAGCTATCTTCACTGAAGGTGCCATTCGCCATACTGCTGTCATCCCGATTGCTGGCGATCAAGTAACCAACGATATTGCGGTCGCTTTACGTACACCGACGCAACATGCAGAAGATATTAAGATTAAATACGCGTGTGCTTTGAGGCAGTTAACTTCATTAGAAGATACCATTGAAGTGCCTGGTGTTGGCGAAAGAGCACCGCGAAGACTTTCTCGTCAAACATTAGCAGAGGTTGTCGAGCCTCGTTATGAAGAATTGTTTAATTTAATACAAGCAGAACTTCGACGAAGTGGTTTTGAAGAAATTATTCCCGCCGGCATTGTATTAACCGGCGGCTCTTCAAAAATGGAAGGTTTGATCGAACTTGCTGAAGAAGTTTTCCATATGCCGGTAAGGCTGGGAATGCCTCAATTTGTAAAAGGGTTATCTGACGTAGTTCGTAATCCAATTTATGCAACGGGTGTAGGTTTGTTGCTTTATGGTCACCAACAGACAAAAGAATTCAACTATACGCCTAAGCGAACAAATAATGTGAATTCGCTGATTGAAAGAATGAAAAGTTGGTTTAGTGGATTTTAGAAGTCATAAGAAATTTGGATTTAATTTAAATTTTAGAGTTTAGTTTTTAATAAGTTGTAATAGGAAGAAGGGGAAAATCATGCCTAATATGTTTGAACTAATCGATAACTGTCAAGACAGTGCAGTTATCAAAGTGATTGGCTTGGGCGGCGGTGGCGGTAATGCTGTTGAGCATATGCTTGCTGCTAATATCGATGGTGTAGAATTTGTTTGCGCCAATACCGATGCACAAGCTTTGGGTAAGTCGAATGCGAGAACAACCATTCAGTTGGGTGGAAGCATTACTAAAGGGTTGGGCGCTGGCGCAAATCCTGAAGTTGGTCGACAAGCTGCACTAGAAGATCGTGAGCGTATTCAAGAAGTGCTTAAGGATACTGATATGGTCTTTCTGACCGCCGGAATGGGCGGTGGAACAGGTACTGGTGCTGCGCCTGTTGTGGCTGAAATTGCCAAAGAAATGGGAATCTTAACGGTTGCTGTTGTGACTAAGCCATTTTTCTTTGAGTTGAAAAAGCGCATGAAAGTTGCTGAGGAAGGTATTGCTGAGCTTCGTCGCCACGTCGACTCGTTGATTATCGTTCCGAACGATAAAGTACTCTCCGTACTGAAAGGCAAGGCTTTAACAGAAGCATTTAAAGCGGCAAACGATGTTCTTCATGGAGCTGTGCAAGGTATTGCTGAATTGATTACCCGACCCGGCCTTATCAATGTTGACTTTGCTGATGTTCGTACTGTTATGTCAGAAAAAGGCATGGCAATGATGGGAACCGGTATTGCTTCAGGTGAAAATCGAGCCAAAATTGCGGCTGAAACGGCGGTCGCGAGCCCACTGCTCGAAGATGTAGATTTATCCGGTGCTCGTGGAATTTTGGTGAACATTACTTGTGGTGAAGATATGAACATTGATGAGTTCGCTGAAGTCGGTAGCATTGTTCAAGACTTTGCTTCAGAAGAGGCCACCGTTGTTGTTGGTACTGCTATTGATCCGGAACTTAATGATGAGTTACGAGTCACAGTAGTTGCAACTGGCTTATTGGCCAAAGGTGAGCAAGCGGTCAAGCTCGTTTCTAATAAAGAAGATAATATCAAGCCAGATGGAAGTACTGATTATCAAAAGCTTGATAGACCAACGGTGATTCGCCAACAAAATGGTGGAGAGTCTAAAGCGGCAGTTGGAAGTGACATGGATTATCTCGATATTCCAGCCTTCTTGCGTAAGCAAGCCGACTAACCAAGCAACATTAACAGGTAAATGTTTCCCTTCGACATTTACCTGTTGACTCCATCAAGTGTTACAATAAGCGTTTAGAGAAGGTGTTTGGCTCTACCTCGGTATGAGATATTTGTAGCTTTGCGCAGGATATAAGACGCTGCGGCTAATTTGACAAAATTCTCAAATTGGGTAAAAAATGCACTGAAAATGTTTGAAACAGGTGTTTTATCTGGTACGATGTCGGCCTTTCAAGGAAGGGTACGGCGGAGTGGAGCTCCAGAGAAACATTTTATTGGAGTTTAGCTTAATGATCAGACAGCGTACGCTACGTACTGCCATCCGAGCAACGGGTGTGGGTCTTCACACCGGTGAAAAAGTTTACCTGACTTTACGTCCAGCACCAGTAGACACGGGTATCGTGTTTCGTCGCGTTGACCTCGATCCTGTTGTCGAGATAGCAGCGGCACCAGAAAATGTTGGCGATACAACGCTCTCTACCTGCTTAGTTAAAGGTGACGTTCGAATTTCTACTGTTGAGCATTTACTCGCTGCGATGGCAGGGTTAGGTGTCGACAATGCATTTATTGATGTTTCAGCCCCTGAAGTCCCAATTATGGACGGCAGTTCCGGCCCATTTGTATTCCTTTTGCAATCTGCGGGTATTGAAGAGCAGAGCAAAGCGAAAAAATTTATTCGTATCAAAAAGAAAGTTGTCGTTGAAGACGGCGATAAGAAGGCTACTTTTGAGCCATTCGATGGTTTCAAAGTTGCTTTTACCATAGATTTTGACCACCCAATTTTTAAAGATCGTTCACAAACGTCGGTGATTGACTTTTCAAGTACTTCTTTCGTAAAAGAAGTGAGTCGAGCACGTACTTTTGGTTTCATGAACGATATTGAGTACCTTCGCTCTAAGAATTTAGCGCAAGGCGGAAGCCTTGATAATGCGATCGTGCTCGACGATTATCGAATTTTAAATGAAGACGGACTTCGCTATGAAGACGAGTTCGTAAAACATAAGATATTGGACGCGATTGGCGATTTATATTTGTTAGGAAATAGCTTGGTTGGCTCTTTCTCAGGATACAAATCTGGCCATGCTCTCAACAATAAGCTTCTGAGAACGTTGATTGCTGATAAAGAAGCTTGGGAGACGGTTACATTTGAAGACGCAACCGCCGCTCCGATTTCTTATATAATGAATCCGATTCTATCTGTATAAGATAAGAAGCGCGCTAGAGTAACAACGCCAAGATTTGATCTTGGCGTTTTTGTATTTAATCGACTAGTTCGATGAAGCAGACGTTATTATTTTAATTGAACGTAATCCGTGGAATCCATCAGCACGAAGCGCGGTAAGAAGGTCGTGTTGTTCGAATTTTAATCGTGTAGCCCAAGTGGCCGATTCAGCTGCTATGACAAGATTATTATCTCGAAAGTTGATAACTCGGCAGTTTTTCGCTAGATTTTCGTTCAATTTTGCTTTAACTATATGGTCTAACTGTTTGATTCTTGCTAGATTGTCAAAAATAAACCTTAAAGATCCATGAGCTTCGTCCGATATAGAGTCGTATGTTTTGGGTTTTTGATTGGCCATGAAAATCGCATCGTGCGTTAAACTAGTTCGTTAGTTTAAATTATAACAAAAAAAAAGCATCGCGATAGACGATGCAATTTCTTGTGTTGCAAGGGTGTTGGAAAGATGAGCTTTACGATATTACAGCGATCCCGTCATGGGATACGAAGTTTAAAAGTTACTAAGGCAGTGATTGTTTGCGCTGCTGTATTTGCATTGGCTTTGCCAATTGTTACTGCGGTAGTCGGTTATCAATATGCGAAATACCAAGGACATTTAGCCGATGTCGATCAAACGACGATTGAAAACTGGCGACAGCAATTAAGTGAGCAAAAGGCGTCGTTAAATAAAGCCAAAGCGACTTCGCAGAAGCAATTGAATGCTTTAATGGCACGGCTGGGAATTATGCAAGCGCATGTGCGTCGGTTAGACGCAGCAGGTGCTCGAATAGCAAATGTGGCAGGAATTGACGCGAAAGAATTTAACTTTTCAGTGCCTCCGGCGATTGGCGGTCCAGAAGAGCTCGATGAATTAAAAGAGCAAGTAAGTGATGGCGAGTTTTTTAACTTACTTGATGAGCTTAGCTCTCAGCTTCTCAGTAAAGAGCAGCAGTTATCAGCCCTAGAGTCGTTAGTGTTAGACAAGCAAATAGGTGTTGAGCGTTATATTTCTGGCCGTCCAATCACAAAAGGTTGGATGTCTTCGTTTTATGGTCGACGAACCGATCCTTTTTCTGGTCGGCCAGCTTGGCATGCCGGGCTTGATTTTGCTGGCAAAGAAGGGTCTCCTGTCGTGGCAACGGCGGCAGGTGTCGTTACTTTTGTCGGAGACCGATATGGTTATGGACTGTTGGTAGAGATCAGTCATGGTGACGGCTTTGTTACTCGTTACGGCCACAACAAAGAAGCCACGGTTAAAGTGGGCGAGGTTGTCAGTAAAGGCCAACAAGTTGCTGCGATGGGTAACTCTGGGCGTTCCACTGGCGCGCATGTTCACTATGAAATTTTAAAAGATGGTAAGCAAATTAACCCACTTCGTTACGTCAACCGTAAAAGCAAATCGTAAGTCCATCGCTTTGAATTTAAAAAGGCCAGCAATGCTGGCCTTTTTTACACCTTGTAATTTCTACTAATGCCCCAAGATAGTTTCCTTAACAGAGATTTTTGCATTGTCAAGAATTCGCGTTTTACCTAGGGGGCTTATAAGGTACAATGCGTCGCAGACTTGTATTTTGATTATAAGACCGAGCCATTATGTTGAGTGCGAATCGCCTCATTGGATGGCCTCAGTCACAAGAGAATAAAGAGACAACAATGTTCGGACAATTTTTAACCAAAATTTTTGGTAGTCGCAATCAACGTATCCTCAAACGTCTTCAAAAGCGTGTCGACGCAATTAACGCGCTTGAACCCGAATTAGAAGCGCTAACCGATGAGCAACTACAAGCAAAAACCGGAGAGTTCAAAGCTCTTTTGGAACAGGGCTCTTCGTTAGATGATATTTTGAATGATGCATTCGCGGTCGCTCGAGAGGCAAGTAAGCGAGTGATGGGGATGCGTCATTTTGATGTGCAGTTAATTGGTGGCATGGTTTTACATGAAGGCAAGGTCGCAGAAATGCGTACCGGTGAAGGTAAAACGTTAGTGGCCACATTGCCAGCCTATTTGAATGCGTTGTCAGGTAAGGGCGTGCATGTCATTACCGTTAATGACTATTTAGCGCAACGTGACGCCGACTGGATGCGTCCGCTCTATGAATTTCTTGGATTATCCGTTGGCTGTGCACTATCAGGGCAGACGCATGAAGTTAAAAAAGCGGCCTATGGATGTGACATCACTTACGGCACCAACAATGAATTCGGTTTCGATTATCTTCGAGATAATATGGCGTTTAGTCTCGAAGAAATGGTTCAACGGGAATTAAATTTTGCCGTGGTCGACGAAGTCGACTCCATTTTGATCGATGAGGCGAGAACCCCATTAATAATTTCTGGCGCCATGGAAGACAGCTCTGCGCTTTACAAGCAGATGAATGCGCTTATTCCAAAGTTAGAGCAGCAGTTAACGTCGGGTGAAGATGACGATGAGGTCGTCGAAAAAGAAGGCGATTTTACGGTTGATGAGAAATCTAAACAAGTGCATTTCACCGAGCGTGGTCAAGAAAGAATAGAAGAGTTACTATTGCAATCAGGGCTGTTACCTGAGGGGCAAACACTTTATTCCGCGCAAAGTATCTCATTGCTTCATCACGTTAATGCGGCATTACGCGCGCATACGTTATTTAAGGTTGACGTTGATTATATTGTTCAAAATGGTGAAATTGTTATCGTTGATGAACACACCGGTCGAACGATGCCTGGTCGGCGTTGGTCTGAAGGATTACATCAAGCCGTTGAAGCAAAAGAAGGCGTAGCCATTCAAAATGAAAACCAAACGTTAGCGTCCATCACTTTCCAAAATTACTTCCGATTATATAACAAACTTTCCGGTATGACCGGAACGGCCGATACCGAAGCTTTCGAGTTACAACAAATTTACGGACTAGAAGTTGTGGTCATTCCAACCAATCGTCCGATGGTCAGAGACGATATGCCAGATCTTGTTTTCTTAACTCGAGAGGCAAAATACAAAGCTTTGATTGAGCAAATCGAAATTTGCCGAGATAGAGGCCAGCCAGTCTTGGTTGGTACCGCATCAATCGAAACCTCTGAGTTACTGTCATCAGTTCTTAAGAAAAAGAAAATAGACCACAAGGTTTTGAATGCGAAGTTTCACGAGCAAGAAGCGCAGATTATCGCAGACGCTGGACGACCAGGAGTAGTGACCATTGCGACTAATATGGCTGGTCGTGGAACGGATATTGTTTTAGGTGGAGCAATTAAAACAGAAATTGAAAACTTAAAGCAAAAGCACGCTGATAAAACTGACGAGCAGTTGAAAGATCAAATTACCGAACTTGAAGCAGAGTGGAAAGTTAGGCATGAGCAAGTGCTTGAAGCTGGCGGGTTAGCCATATTGGGCTCCGAACGACATGAATCGAGACGAATTGATAATCAGCTACGAGGTCGCGCCGGTCGTCAGGGTGACCCTGGTTTAAGTCGCTTTTATCTCTCTCTTGATGATGATTTGATGAGAATTTTTGCACCAGAACGTATGGTCAATATGTTACGCCGTTTAGGTTGGGAAGAAGACGAAGCCATTGAGCATAAAATGGTAACGCGTGCGATTGAAAACGCACAACGTAAAGTTGAAGCTCGAAACTTCGAAATCCGTAAACAGCTTCTCGAATACGATGATGTGGCTAACGATCAACGTAAAGTTATATACGAACAACGCCACGAATTGATGTCAACCGATGATATCTCTGACACTATCGAAGCTGTTCGTTATGATGTGCTATTAGATGATATCAGCACTTATATTCCGCCGCAGAGTATCGATTCAATGTGGGATATAAGCGGTCTAGAAGAACATATAAAGAATGAGTACTTAGTTGAACTACCAATCAGAAAGTGGCTAGATCAAGATGATGAGCTACACGAAGAAAAACTCAAAGAGCGAGTGATCGAAGAAATCGTCAACAACTACAAACAAAAGGAAGAGGTTGTTGGTGCAGAAGTCATGCGGCATTTTGAAAAGTCGGTGATGCTTCAAGCTGTTGACTCTCACTGGCGAGAGCATCTTGCTGCGATGGATCACCTACGACAAGGTATTCATTTACGTGGATACGCGCAAAAAAATCCGAAACAAGAGTATAAGCGAGAAGCTTTTGAACTGTTTACTGAAATGCTGAACTCAATCAAGCATGAAGTGATCAACGTGTTATCAAAAGTACAGGTTCGTTCAGAAGAAGACGCCGCTGCGGTCGAAGAGCAACGTCGTCGAGAAGCAGAAGCGGCACGTATGAACTTTGAGCACCAAAAAGCAAATGGATTAACCGGAGAGGCGGAGCCTGAACAAAAGCAAGATACCTTTGTAAGAGAAGGCGTTAAAGTGGGGCGTAATGATCCTTGTCCGTGTGGCTCGGGTAAAAAATACAAGCAGTGTCATGGTCGGCTAAGTTGAAGTGAGTGAGCAGATTGAAGTTGTCGCGGCGGTGATTCGCCGCGATGATCAAGTCCTCTTAGCGCAGCGACCAAAAGGAAAGCACCTTGAAGGACTGTGGGAGTTTCCCGGAGGTAAAGTCGAGTCAACCGAAAGTTATGAAGAAGCATTAGTCAGGGAGTGCGAGGAAGAGCTCGATATCACACTCGAGAATTTAGAACTGATTCATACCGTTAGATTTGAGTACCCAGAAAAAACAGTTTTGATTCGGTTTTTCATGGCATCGAGTTTTAAAGGCGAACCGAAAGGCTTAGAAGGTCAGGCATTAAAATGGTGTTCAATTGATGATTTACAACCAGACTGGTTTCCTGCGGCTAATCAAGAGGTTATCCAAATACTCCAAAAAGAATATTAAATGTTTGTGTGACTAGACGGGCTCCATTCAACTCGACGTTTAATATTATTCTTCATTTCTAGGCATATCAAATGGGTTCACAGACTCGCCTTCTATTTTGTGTGATTCATCTGCCCAATCGCCAAGGTCAATCAGCTTGCATCGTTCACTGCAGAATGGACGAAAAGGGAAACTGTCGTTCCACGCGACAGACGATTTACAGTTTGGACAACTAACGAGAAGATCTTTTTTCATATATTTCAGGTTACTTTTTATTGGTAAGTGAGTCAGTTTGTTGACTTGAGACTCTGGGCTCACGTTTTAGTATCGGGTGAAATGGTAACGATTTTAGGTTAACGCCAGCCGCATAGAGCAATTTTAAAGGCTATTTTATCGCGAAACTTTGTTTTTCGCAGCTCTGAATCCAAACGATAAAAATGGATCGATGCGCAATGTTTACTCGCACTAACTTCAGGGAAAACGAGCTTATCATCAAGCTTAATTCTGATCAGGTTGGTACTCGATGGCAGTTTGTCGACAAGATAATCACCAATCGGTGCTTCCACGGCCGTAAAAGAAGACAGTTCTCGAGTAAGCCTTAATATAACGGAAACGGACTTTTCTAGTCCTTCAAGCATCTCTAGCCAACGTTTAAAGTGCTGCGCCTGAAATACGGGCTCTTGAAAACCGAATACAGCTAACTCAGGCGAGTCCGCTGAAATAACTCCGGTGTTCAGGCTTTGTTTGCTAGAAACGGTCGATAGAAAAGGGTCGCGACGTAAGCTATCGCCAATTTTTCCATGAAAATTAATTGCCCAATGATGGAGCTTCTTCAATTGATTTAAGAAATTGTCTAGCTTCACTTTGTCAACGGCTGGGTTGTCTTGAAGTTTTTGATAGTGATTGGCCTGAATTTCCAGTTCTTTGATTAACTCATTTTTTATGTCGACTCGAAGTAAAAACTCTGAAAGGTTTTCAAATAATAGTAGCGCGGCTTGATAAGACTCTGGGCTCTTGTTCGATATTAAGCGACGAAGCTGTGCAAAAGCAGACTCGACTCGTAAAAAGTGTCGGTAAACTTGTGACAGCGAGAACTCAAAAATCATAAGTCACCAATTCTCTGCAAGCGCTCGATATTTTTGATGCATCTCGTTGACTTGCTTTTTTAAGTTTTCAATTGAACCAGAGTTGTCGATTATATCATCGGCATGAGAGAGTCGATATTCTCGGCTGACTTGGCGTGCCATAATATCCTTTACATTTTCTTCAGTAACCTTGTCTCTTTCAGTCACTCGAGCAACCTGCATAGCTTCTGGTAAGTCAACGATGAGAACTCGATCCGTCATTTCATTGAGTTTATTTTCAAACAACAGTGGTACATCTAAGATCACATAAACACCGGTAGCATTATCCACTTGGTTGAGTATTTCTTTACGAATAATAGGGTGCAAACATCCATTGAGCCAATGTAATTGTTGCTCGTCTGCAAAAACAATTTCTCGTAACTCCGCTCGATTTAGAGAGCCATCAGTGTTAATGACTTTAGGGCCAAACTTTTGTGCAATTTCATGGATAGCTGGAGAACCTGGCTCTACGACATCGCGTGCGATTTTATCGGCATCAATGACTTCAACATTTTTCAGTCGAAAAAGGTTGGCGACAGTGGATTTGCCACTGCCTATGCCACCTGTTAAACCAATTTTTAGCATGCCGAAAGAACTTACAATCCTGTCGATCGCAAATAATATTGGATGATAACGTCGCCCCAGAAAATGCCGATAAAGCCAGCAACAGCAAGGTATGGACCAAAAGGAATTTGCGTCGACCGTTCAGATTTTTTGAGCATCATCATTGTAATACCAATGATTGCTCCGACACCGGCTGACAGCACAATGATTAGGAATAGCTTTTGGTATCCAGCGAAGGCACCTAAAGCGGCGAGTAGCTTAAAATCGCCATAGCCCATGCCTTCCTTTTTAGTGGCGAGTTTGAAGAGCCAATAAAAGCTCCACAATGATAAGTAACCAAATAAAGCACCTAAAAGTGCATCCTCTAAGGGGATTGTCCAACCTTTAAAAGCGGCAAATAAACCTAGCCAGAGTAAAATATAGTTGATCGGATCAGGGAGAATCTTATGGTCGGCGTCGATAAATATTTGAACAATTAGCAACGCGCTTAGGGCAAGGTAAATCACGGTTTGCCATGACCATCCATAACTCCAAGCTATCCAACCGAAAGCAGCGGCGGTTAGAAGCTCAATAAAAGGATAGCGCAAACTAATATGACTCTTACATTGGGTGCACTTACCTCTTTGTATAAGGTAACTGATTACGGGAATATTTTCCCAACTTCGAATGAGATGGTTACACTGCGGACAGCGTGAGCGGGGGAAAACGATATTAAATTTTTTATCGTCTAAGCGCGGATCTTTAGCACTACCTGTAATTTGGTAGCCCTGCTCCTCTAATATCTCTTTTGCCATATCGCGCCATTCTCGAAACAGCATAATGGGATAGCGAAATATAACGACATTTAAAAAACTGCCGACCAAAAGGCCGGCAATGATGAGTGTTACAGTCAGAGCCGTTAGGTTGCTCTGCAAAAAGTCGATAACGGTCATTTAAACAACGGCACCTAACTGGAAGATTGGTAAGTACATCGCAACGATTAAGCCACCCACAAGAACCCCAAGAACAGCCATGATGAGTGGTTCCAAAAGTGAGCTCAACCCATCAACCGCATCGTCAACTTCACGCTCATAAATGTCAGCGATTTTAGTTAACATGGCGTCGATTGAACCGGATTCTTCACCGATAGCGACCATTTGATTAACCATATTAGGGAAAAGGCCTGAATTAACCATGGATATGTTCATTTGCATACCGGTAGTGACGTCTTCTTTAATTTTCAACAGACCAGTACGATAAACATAGTTACCAGACGCGCCTGCCGCCGAGTCTAGTGCTTCAACCAATGGAACACCTGCTGCAAAGGTGGTTGAAAGTGTACGAGCAAATCGGGCTACCGCGGCTTTGTTTAAAATATCTCCAATGATCGGTAGCTTGAGAATCATTTTATCTTTGCCATTTCTAAAGTTCTCAGAGGTTCGATTGAGATGCCTGATGACAAAAAAGGCAGCGATAATAATGCCTAAGCAAATTAACCAATTGGCTTGAAGCCATTCAGATATTCCGATAACAAACATGGTGAATGCAGGAAGTTCTGCACCAAAGTTCGCGAAAATGCCTTGGAATTGTGGAACCACGAAAATCAACAATATGGCAGTAACGATAACGGCAACCACAACAACGGCGATAGGGTAAAAGAGCGCTTTCTTAATTTTCGATTTCAGTGCTTCGGTTTTCTCTTTATACGTTGCAATTCGATCAAGCATGCCCTCAAGAGCACCTGATTGCTCACCAGCTGCCACGAGGTCGCAGAACAGGTCATCGAACTGTCTGGGGTGCTTGCGCAGTGATTCGGCCATGGTTGAGCCAGCCTCAATGTCGGCTTTGATAGTCAGTATTAGCTCTTGAACCGAGGGGTTTTCATGCCCTTTACCGATAATGTCAAAGGACTGAACGAGAGGTACACCGGCTTTCATCATGGTTGCGAGTTGACGGGCAACCAGAGCGATGTCTGCAGGCGTGATTGGCTTTTTGCCGCCCCCGAATAAAGGCTGTGGCTTCTTCACGACCTTTTGCGGGATCACACCTTGCTTGCGTAATTGGGCCTTCGCGATGGCTTGAGTATCTGCAGTTAACTCGCCTTTGATCTTATTACCTTTTTTATCGACACCTGAATAGGTAAACACCGTTACCTTAGGTGCTTTTTCTTTCGATGCAGATTTTTTTGGGTTGCAACAGCCATTATTTTAATCCTGTGTTACGCGGTTGACCTCTTCGAGAGAAGTGACCCCTTGAATAACCTTGAGTAAACCTGACTTTCTCAAGTCGTTTACGCCTTCTTTTGCTGCTTGATCAGCAATATCGATGGCATTGCCACCTTCCATAATGATCCGACCCATGGTTTCAGAGACGGGCATTACTTGATAAATACCAACACGTCCTTTATACCCTTGCGTACAATTATCACAACCAACTGGTTCATAAATTTCGAAAGTTCCTATTTGTTCTTCCGTAAATCCCAGCTCTAATTGTGCTTCTTTGGGAATATCGATGACCCGTTTACAATGGCTGCACAATCTTCGTGCTAATCGCTGTGCAATAACTAGATTGACACTCGTTGCGATATTGAAAGGTGCAACGCCCATATTGACCAGACGAGTCAAGGTTTCTGGAGCGCTGTTGGTGTGCAAAGTGGACAGTACCATATGACCCGTTTGTGCGGCTTTGATGGCGATTTCTGCAGTTTCTAGGTCACGAATCTCACCAACCAGAATAACGTCAGGATCTTGTCGAAGGAAAGCTCGAAGGGCAGAGGAGAAATCTAATCCAGCCTTGGGGTTTACATTGACCTGATTGATCCCTGACAAGTTAATCTCAACCGGGTCTTCTGCGGTCGAAATATTTCGCTCGGGTTGGTTGAGCATGTTAACACCCGTGTAAAGAGAAACCGTTTTACCCGAACCTGTCGGACCGGTAACCAAGACCATGCCTTGAGGCTTAAATAGACATTCTTCATACAGTTTGCGTTGCTCCGGCTCATAGCCTAACACTTCGATACCTAACATGGCGCTCGAAGGGTCGAGTATACGCATAACGATTTTTTCGCCGAAAAGTGTTGGCAGAGTGCTAACACGAAAGTCGATGGCTTTGTTCTTTGACAGTTTTAACTTAATCCGACCATCTTGTGGTTTTCGCTTTTCTGAAATGTCGAGTCGAGACATGACTTTTAAACGTGCTGAAATGCGGGTCGACAGATTTACTGGAGGGCTAGACACTTCATGTAAGATGCCATCGATACGAAAGCGGACGCGATAGTTTTTCTCGTAGGGTTCGAAGTGTAAATCTGAAGCGCCTTTTTTAATCGCATCGAGTAAAATCTTATTCACGAAACGAACAATAGGCGCATCGTCACCGCTAGCATCGTCGTCGTCGGCTGGTTTAGTGTCTCCGCTTTCAACATCGAGGTTTTCGAGATCGGCGTCGTCAAACTCAGCAAGGTTTTGACTGTCTTGTTCTTCAATGATTTTATCAATCAGCGGCTCGAGCTTTTTCTGCTCGACTAGAACGGCCTCAACGGTCAGTTTGCTGTGAAACTGAATTTCATCAAGGGCGATTAAGTTGGTCGGGTCTGAAACAGCAACGAATAAGCGATTTCCACGTTTGAAAATAGGGGTTGCTTGATGCTTGGCGATAAGCTTCTCATCGACTACGCCTTTGGGAATTTGGTCATAATCGAGTGAACTTAGGTCGAAAATAGGTACACCGAATTCAACGGAAGCCAAGTTAACCAGAACATCTGATGGAATTATTTGATTATCAATCAAATACTTGACGATTGGCGTCGATGTTTTTTGCGCAGCTTGTCCGGCCTCGGCTGCTTGTGTTTCGCTGATGAGGCCTTCATTGACTAAGCGTCGGGTGAGTCCACTAACAAAAGTTCCAGACATAAGATTCAAAATTTAATTACAATTCTGATAGTTATAGCATTATTTTAGTAAAACTTCTAAGTTTTCGTGCGTTCTTCAATGAGGGAATTTTAAAAAATTTGACGTATTTATCGAACCAACAAAAAAGCCGCCCAAAGGGCGGCTTTTTCTAAAGCTAAGCCTGAATTAACGGCAGTTAGCTGGAACGTGCTTTGGAAGACCAGCAGTAGTCGCACAAACCCAAGTGATTGGCGCTTCTGGAGCTGCTTGGTTAGGAGTCAAAGTGATGACTGGCTCAGTTGTTGCACCAGTACCTTGAGTTCCACCCATAGTAATAGTGATTACGCCAGTAGCGTCAGTGATAGCGATGCTGTTTACATAATCAGTACCACCCGCTGGGAAAGTATAACCAGTGTTAGCTGCAGTTACGTTAGCTAGACCACCTAAAGATGCAGCAGTTTCTGCAACAGCAGTTTTCGCTTCAGCACCTAATGCTAAACCTTCAGATACTTTTGAACGGATAGTGTAATCTTGGTACGCAGGAAGAGCGATAGCTGCAAGAATACCGATGATCGCAACAACGATCATTAATTCGATTAAGGTAAAACCTGAGTTAGTTTTTTTCATGTGTAAACTCCAATATGAGGTTGTGAATTGACTTCGCCATAAACTATGCGAGAGGCGTGCCAACTTTTAGATTATCAATAACTCACTGTAAGTAAAGACTTTTAGCAGCACCAATTGTTGCTTTTGTTAATTGAGTCGCTTTTTATCTTCAGTTAAGTGACACAATTTGTTACTTAGAGTGACAAATTTTGTCAGTTCTTTACGTTAATGGCTCATCCGTGTCACCTAGCTGCCAGCGAAAGCTTAGACTGACTGCGCAATGCTGAGCGCTTTGCACCGTCAGATTTGCTGCCTTCCGAGCTTCAAACGGGCAGGAACTGCTAAAACCATAGTCATAGCTGCCGATAAGTTCAAGCTAGTTGATGTTGACGAATGACGATTATGAGCCCGCTTTTGTGCCTAACAATGGTTACTCTAGGTTAACCCTTAAACTGAGATCGAGTGCTGAGATATGTTTGGTGAGCGCGCCCACAGAGATAAAGTCCACACCTGTCTCTGCAATTGAGCGAATGGTAGCCAAGGTCACGTCACCTGAGGCTTCAAGTTTAGCCGGGCGGCTTTGTTGCTGGTTGAGTTTGACCGCTGCATTCATCATATCTAAAGAAAAATTATCCAGCATAATATAGTCAGCACCAGCTTCGAGCGCTTCATTGAGCTCATCAATGGACTCAACTTCGACTTCTAACTTGAGCGATGAGTTGAGATTTCGCGCGGAGTTCACCGCAGCCGTAATAGAGCCGGCCGCGGCAATATGATTCTCCTTAATCAGAAAAGCGTCAAACAATCCAATGCGATGGTTTTGACCCCCGCCAACGGTTACCGCGTATTTTTGCGCCAACCTCAACCCCGGAATGGTTTTTCGAGTATCTAAAAGCTGGCAGCGTGTGCCTGTGAGTTGCTCTGCGAAACGGCTAGTAATAGTCGCACAAGCAGAAAGGGTTTGGATAAAGTTCATGGCCGTTCTTTCTCCGGTCAAAATAGACCTTGCATCACCAGAAAGCGTTAGCAGGGTATCGTTAGGTGAAAGAGAGTCGCCATCTTTTTTAAGCCAGGTTAGCTCAACTTGGCCGCCAAGTTGCCGGAATACTTCTTCTGCCCATGCTTGGCCGCATAAGATGCCTTGCTCTCGACATATTAATTGCGCATGCGCGGTTTTATCCGGAGCAATCAGCTCTGCAGTAAAATCACGGTTAATTGGGCCTAGGTCTTCCTCAAGCGCGAGTTGGACGGACTGTTGAATAGATACCGCGAGAGATTTTTGATTCATTATTTGCTCTAAAATGGTCTATGATTTGGCTAGCAACTCTCTATTTTAGCGGTATTGAAGTAAGGAGCAAAGCGGCTTAGCGCTTAGTTTAAGGAAAAGCCCGTCGATTTGAGTCTAAATTCTCTGAAAAATGGTTGTGGGAACCCGAGATGATGTCTGATTATTGCGGACTCGGTAGGTGCAAGAAGGCGAATGATGAACAGGTTCGCAGACACTTTGTGACTATCTCAATGATGCAATAAAAAATCTCGATAAACTTTGAGTCTTTGTGAGGCGTATCACACCGCAAAATTGAGATTTGGACTACTTTTTAATCATGCTGTCCACTTAATCTGCACTAAGTGAGAATTTTTGAGGTACCACAGTAGTGAGTAAAAAGCCGAATATTGTCAATTTCGAGCGTGACTCCCACGAGACTTTCGTCGGCGAGAAACCTACATTGTCCAATTTAGTCACCCATATTAAAGACTTATCGATTAACGAGTTGGTGTTGTTGTTGAACAGAATGCTTGATTCTGCCGACGATAAACTGTTCGATATGGCAGATAAGTCGAATGAGGTGACCTTTTTTAACGCCATGCGTCAGGTACGCATTAAGCGGCAAGGACTGGTCAACATATTCCGACAAGAGCTTGAGTTTTCCTTTAAAAAGCAACTTGGCGTGGCCTCGGATACCCCAAAATTCGATAACGTCGAAGCCATTTCTTTAGACAGTTTGAGTCTTGTACAAGAAGATGATCTCGAAGAAGATCTTGCGGTCGATGCCATGGTCAATAAAGGCAGAAATGACAATTCTGTCGCTCTGGAGCATATCTGTACTCGGTTAGACACTCTTTGTCCAACCGTTTCAGTCACCCAGTCAACCAATCCTCTTGATCCACGATTTATTGCAGAGGCTTTCCGCACCAGCAGTCACAGCTTAGAGCTTGATGTTCAATCTCGGTTGATTGTCTTTAAACTGTTCGAACGGTCAGTTATTGAAAGTCTCAAAGATGTTTACTTAGAAGTGAACGAAGAGTTCGCTGAAAAGGGAGTATTGCCTGATTTGCATAAGCGGCGTCCTCGTCGGGTTGAGCGTGAGCGGGCAAAGCGAGAGTCGGAAGACAATAAAGGTCAAACAAAAGAAGAGCTTCGGGACGAGGTTCGAGAGGAAGTTTTTAATACCCTGCGTGACCTTATTGGCAACCGAAAAGTGGCGTATCCGGAAGGAACGCAAGTCGTTGAAACCGATCAATTGGTTAATGCATTGACCAATTTGCAACGCGATCCTGGTTATTCTCCGCGAGATTTATCGACCCCAGAACAAGTGCGCCATATTTTAGGCGGGTTTTTACCTGCTACTCAAGGCCATGTGAACGGTGGAACCATTGGCAATGTGAATGACGACGTTATCGACATTGTTACCATGCTGTTCGACTTTATTCTGGATGACAAGAATCTGCATAACGACATTAAAGCGATGATCGCTCGTTTACAGATTCCAATGCTCAAAGTTGGCTTAGTTGACAGAACCTTTTTTAGTGACCGCCAGCATCCCGCTCGTAAGTTATTAAATGAGTTGTCGCGTGCCGGTATCGGCTGGGTTCCGATGGGCGAGAATAGTGTTGATCCTTTGTTAAATAAGATCTCGCAAATTGTAGAAACCATTACAACTGAATTTCGAGACGATGTCGGTTTGTTCTCAAACCTACTCAATGATTTTGAAGCCTTCAAATCGCAAGACAACAAGCGCACTTCTATTTTAGAGAAGCGCATGAAAGAAGCTGAAGAAGGCAAAGCCAAAGCAGATAATGCTCGGCAAAAAGTGAACAGTGAAATTGCGCGAATGTGTCATGGGCGCATTATTGCAGAGCCAGTGAAGCACATTCTCAAAGAAGCTTGGACGAACGTTTTATTTCTTGAGTTGTTAAAGCCAAACAATCAAGAAGGCTGGGAAAAAGCCCTTAAAGTTGCAGAGTTTTTAGTTTGGAGTGTACAACCAAAGGGCAATGAAGAAGCTAAGGCGAAGTTGAAAAAAATTATGGTCAGTTTGATCAAAAACTTACGCCTTGGCATGAATCGAATTTCCTTTAATTCTTATCGGTCAAGCCAACTTCTTGAGGAGCTTGAAGAGTGTCATCGTAAAATATTGGCGTTGCCACTGGTCACCCATCAACCTCAATCAGATGATTCTGTTAATCAACCGTCACCAACAGAGACAATCGGTGAAGCTGCGACGGAAGAAACGGTTAAAGAACTTTCTTTGCCGATCAGCGAGCCAGTCCAAGTGAAGAAAGATTCAACGGAGCAAACACCAATAGAAGCGTTAGAGGAACTCCAAGATCACTCAGATCCAGTGTTTGAGACGGTGGAACAATTGCAAGGTGGTTCGTGGCTAGAAATGGCAACGGTGACACCTGACGAAAAACAACGATGTAAGTTGGCCGCGCATATTGTGAGTTCAGACAAATACATTTTTGTAAATCGAACCGGAATGAAGCTTGCAGAATTGACCAAAGGTCGACTTGCAGCTGGGCTAAAGGCTGGGTTGATAGCGATATTAGACGATGCTGCTTTGTTTGATCGTGCACTTGAGTCGGTAATTACCAATTTGCGATCAATGAAAGAAGCTTAATATTGGTTCATTAGAACCAGAGTTCGATGTTTGCAACCTAAACGAAGCGTTTGCTTTTTTATAGTAGTCTAGGTTTAATGGCATTTTTGCAATCGAGTTGAAATGCCATTGACTGCTCAAGACCCAAACCATCAAGATTCTTCAAAGCTATCTGCTGAAAGGCAAATGGCAAATTCTCTTAAGTTGAAAAAAATACCATCACCCTTTCATAACGAGCGACCAAATCAGACGATCGTTGATCTATTGGTCATTCACAATATTAGTCTGCCTCCCGGTCAGTTTGGCACCGGAAAGGTAGAAGAATTTTTCACGGGCAAATTAAACTCAGAAGAGCATCCTTTTTTTGAAGAAATTAAAGATCTACAAGTATCCGCTCATTATTTTATCGATCGCACGGGGTCGGTGATTGAGTTTGTCGACCCGGATCAACGAGCTTGGCATGCGGGGGTGTCATCATGGCACGGACGAGAGAATTGCAATGACTTTTCCATTGGCATTGAACTCGAGGGGACGGACAGCCAACCTTATTCTGACGCTCAATACTTTAGTTTGACTCAGTTGGTTGAGTTGTTAATGACGCGGTATCCAGCAATTTCGGCTGAGCGGATTGTTGGTCATTGCGATATCGCACCTACCCGTAAAACGGATCCTGGAGAGAGTTTCGATTGGCAACGATTCCGTGAATTATTGTCATGCCCTTAAGCATGACTTTCATAGACAAGTAGACCGGCTCTAGACAAGTGGACAAGCAAATGATTAAACTCAGCAGAGGTCATCGCACTGTTCAGTGCAATTTAATTGAAATCTAATTTTAGATGAGATTCAAAAAGCGGTTGTTCGCAACAGAAGGGTAAATTCAATGACTTTAATTGTTTTAGTTGCGGTACTGATTTTAGAGACGTTTGCAAGCCATCTCGCGGGGCTGCGAAACCATCATAGAATTGTGCAGTATGCCGATTCTTGGCAAGCGATTTTTGACTCTAGTAAACAATTAAATCCGTGGTTAGTTAGCTTCTTAGTTCTTTTACCTCCTGTAGTAATTGCGAGTGTTTTACTGCAGTCACAACCGGGAGTGTTTGGTTTTCTGTTCCAGCTTGCCGTAGCCGTTGCCATTGTCTTTTGGAGTTTGGGACCAAAAACATTAGCCGACTTCTACCGTCAACAGTTAGGGACCGAAGGAGAGCAAGGCGTTCCAACGAACGACGAAGAGCGCGCATTGGCACAAGGTTTAATTAACTATGCGCATCAAGGATTTTTGGCCGTTTTGATATGGCTAGTATTGCTCGGGCCCGTCGCTGCTTTAATCTATCGAGTCGTACACCATTTAGCTGAGAGTGAGCGAACGACCCCGGAAGACTCCAGTAACCCAGTTTGGCAGACGCTTTTTCATATTGTTGATTGGATTCCAACACGGCTTTCGGCGTTATTGTTTATGTTGACTGGAAATTTTGCGACCGGCTTTAGCGCATTCAAACAAGAGGCATTGAGCACCGATGCCAACAACGCTCAACTGTTAACCGACACCGCACTTAAAAGCATGACCTTCGAAGCCGAAGACGTTCACAGTAGCCTGAGTGAGGCTCGGCATTCTTGTGAGCGTTGCTTAATTTTACTCACGGTTCTCATCGCTTTGATGTCATTCTTTCAACTAACTTAGTCGCTCAAGGCAATAGTGGGTGACACCAAAAACACAGAATGCACCAAAATAATGCAGTGTGTATAAGCTTTGTTGAAATTTAATTCCAGAAATAGCGGCTTATTGGCGAATAACTTTCAGAATTTTTGTAAATAAATTACATAAAAGCACTGGTATGTCCTTCATTTTCACTTTTCCTCTGGTATCATACGGCTCCATTATCATCTGCACGTTAGTTTTTGTCTTTGAAACTTTCGCTCTCGATCAAACTAACGTAATGAATTAGTTAAGTTTTTTAATTGTATGCGTCCTCAAAAGGTCGCAAAACAAGGCAATTTAGTCTTTACTTACAGCGGCACCCTTGTGCTGACTAGAATGAATAATTGTGAGGAAACCTGTTTATGGCGGTTGATGCGAGAAATGATGTCGATCCTATCGAAACTGAGGAATGGCTTGATGCGCTCGATGCAGTGCTTGATGAAGAGGGAGTTAATCGAGCGCACTATTTATTAGAGCGTTTGATTGACAAAGCGCGTCGCTCGGGAGCTCACATCCCTTATGATGCAACGACGGCGTACTTAAATACCATTCCTCCATCGCAAGAAGCTCATATTCCTGGTGATCAAGAGATGGAGCGACGACTGCGTTCGCTGATTCGATGGAACGCGATTGCCATTGTGTTACAGGCGACAAAGAAAGATTTAGAGCTGGGTGGCCATTTATCGAGTTTTGCCTCATCAGCAACACTTTATGATGTTGGGTTTAATCACTTTTTCCGCGGCGATACCGAAGAGTTCGGTGGCGATTTAATTTATTTTCAAGGGCACGCTTCACCAGGCATCTATGCTCGAGCGTTTCTGGAAGGTCGTCTTAATACCGATCAACTCGCAGAGTTTCGGCAAGAGACCGATGGTAAAGGCTTATCTTCATACCCTCACCCATGGTTGATGCCAGACTTTTGGCAGTTTCCAACGGTATCAATGGGCTTAGGGCCGATTTCTGCTATTTATCAAGCACGCTTTCTGAAATACCTAGATGACCGAGGCTTAGTCAATACCAAAGGCCGTAAAGTGTGGGCATTCTTAGGTGACGGCGAGATGGATGAGCCAGAGTCGCTAGGCGCTATTTCGTTAGCAGGACGTGAAAAACTTGATAACCTCATTTTTGTGATTAATTGTAACCTGCAACGTCTCGATGGTCCTGTGCGTGGTAATGGAAAAATCATTCAAGAGCTAGAAGGTGATTTTCGCGGCAGCGGCTGGAATGTCATAAAAGTCATTTGGGGACGTTATTGGGATCCTCTGATCGCTCGCGATACCGATGGTTTGTTGTTACAGACGATGGAAGAGACGGTTGATGGTGAGTATCAGAATTACAAAGCAAAGGGCGGCAAATTTACTCGCGATTATTTCTTCGGAAAACATCCGAAGTTGTTAGAGATGGTAGCCAATATGTCTGACCAAGATATTTGGCGACTGAATCGAGGTGGCCATGATCCCTCTAAGGTTTATGCCGCCTATCACGCTGCCGTTAATCACAAAGGACAGCCAACGGTCATTCTCGCGAAGACCGTAAAAGGTTATGGCATGGGAGAAAGTGGAGAAGGCAAAAACATCTCTCATCAAGTCAAGAAAATGAACCTTGAAGCGTTAAAACATTTTCGCGATCGATTCCGTATTCCTGTGTCGGACGATCAATTAGAAGATGTCCCTTTTTATCACCCAGGCGAAGATAGCCCAGAAATAAAGTATTTGCAGGAGCGTCGTAAAGCACTGGGTGGCTACTTGCCCTCTAGACGAGCAAAATCTGAATCCTTAGAAGTGCCGCCAATGAAGGCTTTCGAAGCGATCACCAAAGGCTCTGATGGCCGAGAAATTTCAACAACGATGGCGTTCGTTCGAGTGTTGAATGCCTTGTTGAAAGACAAAAAAATCGGCGAGCGGATTGTTCCCATTGTTCCTGATGAGGCTCGAACCTTTGGTATGGAAGGGATGTTCCGACAATACGGCATCTACTCTTCTGTCGGCCAGCTGTATGAACCAGTCGACTCAGACCAAGTGATGTTTTATCGAGAAGATAAAAAAGGGCAAATTTTAGAAGAAGGTATCAATGAAGCGGGTGCATTCTCGAGCTGGTTAGCCGCGGCGACCAGTTATTCAACCAATAACTTACCGATGGTGCCGTTTTATATTTATTACTCGATGTTTGGCTTTCAACGTATTGGCGATTTGGCTTGGATGGCCGGCGATATGCAAGCGCGAGGATTTTTAATCGGCGCAACAGCAGGTCGAACAACCTTGAATGGAGAGGGATTACAGCATCAAGACGGTCACAGTCATATATTAGCGTCAACCATTCCAAATTGTGTTAGCTATGATCCGACCTATGCGTATGAATTAGCGTTGATCGTGCGAGACGGTATGCGTCGCATGTACGAAGATCAAGAAAACGTGTTTTATTACTTAACCACCATGAACGAAAATTACCCGCAGCCAGCCATGCCTGAAGGTGCCGAAGAAGGCATCATAAAAGGCATGTATTTATTGAAACCTGGTGCGAAAAGCAAAAAAGGGCAATCTCGAGTTCAGTTGTTAGGCAGTGGCACTATTTTGAGAGAAGTTGAAGCTGCCGCGGAGCTATTGAAGTCAGACTGGAAAGTCGAGTCGGACTTGTGGAGTGTTACCAGTTTCAATGAACTGCGTAGAGACGGCCTCAATGCTGATCGAGAGAATTTACTGAACCCTGAAGCTGACGTTAAGCAAGCGTTTGTCGCTAAGTGTTTAGCAAACCAGCAAGGGCCGGTAATCGCTGCAACAGACTACATGAAAGTCTATGCCGATCAGATTCGAAACTGGGTACCTGGAACCTATAAAGTGCTTGGTACTGATGGTTTTGGACGTTCAGATAGTCGAGCCAAATTACGTAACTTTTTCGAGGTTGATCGTTATTACATTACCGTCGCTGCGCTCATGGCGTTGGCTGAAGAAGGTGCGATTGAGCGAAAAATAGTTGCCAAAGCGTTAAAACAATACGGCATTGATGTGAATAAACCGAATCCACTGACCGCTTAAGCGCAAGACAAGAATAAGTTCTGGAGAAAAGTGTGGCGAATTTAGTTGAAGTGAAGGTTCCTGATATCGGCGATAGCGCTGATGTCGATGTAATTGAAGTCTTGGTCTCCGTTGGCGATCAAATTGCGAAAGATGATCCTTTGATTACCCTAGAAACCGATAAGGCTACGATGGAAGTGCCGTCATCAGAAGCTGGCATAGTTAAAGAGATAAAACTGTCGGTTGGCGATAAAGTATCGCAAGGCGATATTATTTTAACGGTTGAAGCGGTTCAAAATAACCAAACTGACATAGAGCAAAAGGATAACTCGGCCGAGTCGAACGCGAATCATGCGAGCGAAGAAGACCATTCTGAGACTTCGAATAACTCGTCGGCAGGCTCTGAGACGGTTGATGTAACCGTGCCCGATATCGGAGATTCTAGCGATGTCGATGTCATAGAAGTGTGTGTTAATGTCGGAGATGAAGTGTCTGAGAACGACAGTTTGATTGTTTTAGAAACCGATAAAGCGACCATGGAAGTGCCCTCTCCTTACTCAGGTGTGATTGAGTCACTCACCATCAAAGTAGGTGATAAAGTCAGTCAAGGGTCTGCGATCGGTCAAATGACCGTCGCGAATCAATCGAGCAATGGTAAAAGCCAAGCAACCGCTGCACCGGCAGTTGCAGACAACACGCCGTCTTCGAGCCCAAGTCAGACGGAAAGTGAGCCGCGAAAAGCGCCTGTTCCAGATTATCCGCAACAAGCTCCCAAGCGCAGTGAAGGCGCGGTGATACACGCAAGTCCTGCGGTGCGTCGTTTTGCGAGAGAACTCGGCGTAGATTTGGCTAAAGTCAGTGGTTCCGGTCCGAAAAGCCGAGTGCTGAAAGAAGATGTTCAAAAGTACGTTAAGTACGAACTTTCTCGACCCAAAGCGACGGCAGCGTCTGGCTCTTTTGCAATGCCAGAGATGCCAGAAATTGATTTTAGCAAGTGGGGCGAAATAGAGCAGCAGCCGCTTTCTCGTATTCAGAAAATCAGCAGCGTTAACTTACATCGTAACTGGATTACCATTCCCCATGTTACGCAGCATGAAGATGCTGACATCACAGAGCTCGAAGCCTTCCGCAAGCAAATGAAAGACGAAGCAATGCAAGCAGGGGTGCGCTTAACACCGCTAGCATTTGTTATGAAGGCTTTGGTTCATACGTTGCAGGCGTTTCCTCGATTTAATGCGTCGCTGGCAAACGATGGCGAAAATTTAATCGTGAAAAAGTACTATCATATTGGTGTGGCAGCTGACACGCCTGACGGCTTAGTTGTACCTGTGGTGCGAGATGTCGATCAAAAGTCGGTGTATCAAATCGCGACTGAATTAGGTGAACTTAGCGCAAAAGCTCGAGATAAGAAGCTGGGTGCCGATGCAATGCAAGGCAGTACGTTTACTATTTCATCCCTTGGCGGAATTGGTGGCACATCGTTTACTCCAATCGTCGCTTGGCCAAACGTGGCTATCTTAGGGTTAAGTAAGAACCAAATGAAGCCGGTGTGGAATGGTGAGTCTTTTGAGCCACGGCTCATGCTGCCTATGTCTCTGTCGTATGATCATCGAGTGATTGATGGAGCCGATGCCGCACGATTCTGTGTACATTTAGCCAATACCTTGGCTGATATTCGGCGAGTATTGCTCTAATACTCGCTCAAATGACGATTTGCACTAGGAATCGTTAAGATAAATTTGGGGTTGTGGCGCGGCTTGCGCTACAATTCGCTCACTTTTTCGCTTACGCAAAGACAAATGATATAGAGGGTCACATGAGTAAAGGTGATATTCACGCGCAACTGGTTGTTTTAGGTGCTGGTCCTGGCGGCTATTCTGCTGCATTTCGTGCCGCTGACTTAGGGTTAGAGGTTGTATTAATCGAGAAATACGCGACGTTGGGCGGTGTTTGCTTAAATGTTGGCTGTATCCCTTCGAAAGCATTGCTTCATACAGCAAAAGTTATCGACGATGCTGAACATATGGCAGCACATGGTGTAACTTTTGGTAAAGCAAAAATAGATTTAGATAAAATTCGAGACTACAAAGACAATGTTGTCGGTCAGCTAACCAAGGGTTTGGCTGGTATGGCGAAAATGCGCAAAGTTAAAGTTGTGCAAGGTGTTGCGCAATTTGCCTCTGATAAATCTTTAGAAGTTACCGCTGATGATGGGAAAAAGCAGACCGTCAGTTTTGACAACTGTATCATTGCAGCCGGTTCTCGAGTGGTTCAACTTCCTTTCTTGCCTGAAGACGATCGCATCATGGATTCGACCGGCGCATTGAAACTCGAAGACGTTCCAAAACGTATGTTAGTACTTGGTGGTGGCATTATCGGTTTAGAAATGGCAACCGTTTACCGTGCGTTGGGTGCGAAAATTGACATCGTCGAAATGGCCGATCAACTAGTTCCTGCTGCCGATAAAGACTTGATGAAGGTTTATCAAAAATTTGTATCTAAACAATATGACAACATCATGTTACAAACCAGCGTGACTAAAGTTGAAGCCAAAAAAGATGGCTTGCACGTGACTTTCGAAGGTAAAAACGCACCTGAAAAGACGCAAAAGTACGATCGAATTTTATCCGCCGTTGGTCGTCGACCTAATGGTGATTTATTGGCCGCAGATAAAGCCGGTGTTAATGTTGATGAGCGTGGCTTTATTGCTGTCGATAAGCAAATGCGAACCAATGTTCCCCACATTTATGCGATTGGCGATTTAGTGGGCCAGCCGATGTTAGCGCATAAGGCTGTGCATGAAGCGCATGTAGCCGCTGAAGTTATCGCAGGTAAAAAACATTTCTTTGAGCCTTTATGCATTCCGTCAGTTGCCTACACAGACCCTGAAATCGCGTGGGTAGGTGTGACTGAAAAAGAAGCAAAAGAGAAAGGAATGGATGTTGAAGTGGGCACCTTCCCATGGGCGGCGAGTGGCCGTGCGATCGGAGTAGGTCGTCAAGAAGGCTTCTCTAAAACAATTTATGACAAGAAGACAGGACGAATTGTTGGTGGTGGAATTGTTGGTGTGAATGCCGGTGAGTTAATTGCCGAAGTCGCACTAGCTATTGAAATGGGTTGTGATGCTGAAGATCTCGCATTGACTATTCATCCACATCCAACCTTGTCGGAATCGATTGGATTCTCAGCTGAAGTTCTTGAAGGAACCTGTACCGATTTACCGCCGAAACGAAAATAGTTTCAGGTCTCGGTATAAATGTGAAAAAAGGCGCTTTTACAGCGCCTTTTTTCATTTAAGCTATAGTTACAACGAAAGGCACCGTTAAGGCTAACGAACTTGCTGAATCTAGAAGATATTCCGCTACCCAGTGAAAATCACATGGCGTTAATTAAGTTGTGTACCAGCAGCGATATTGACGTTGACAGATTTGCCGCTGCCATCGAGGCTAATGCGATAATATCCAGTCGCCTGTTAGCAATGGTTAACTCTGCCTATTACAACTTTAGTCAGCCGATTGCGACCATACATCACGCCGTGGTGGCACTAGGGCTGACCACGGTGCAAAACATAGTTTTATGTTTTGCAATTAAAGACTCTCTGCAAGACGAGTCTCAGTTATCAATCGATACTTATCCCTTTTGGCGAGACGCATTATTTCGCGCGGTAGCAGCGAAGCTTTGGATGCAAACACTTTCAAGCAAAGACGTTTCAAGAGATGATGCTTCAACCGCTTTTACCTGTGGCTTGTTAGCCGATATTGGCCTGCTCGCATTGTTTTTAATGGCGCCCGATAAACAAGAGCGTTGGTTGCCTCTTATCGCTAATACGCCTGATAACCGACTCAAGTTAGAAAGAGACATTTTTGCAACCGATCATGTCGCTATCGGCACCTTGTTGTTAGAACGATGGCATTTGCCGGCAAATTTTTCACAAGCGATTGCGTATCATCATGATGCTAAACCCGACGCTCAACTGTCGACTTACTTAGCTTTAGCTGACTGGACGGTCGCGTTGTTACACAGCTGTGATAAAGCATTAGCGTTAAAAAATATCTATAGTATGCAAAATACCATTGATGAAGATTCCATGGATGACTTTTTCAATAAGTTGTCAGAGCAAGTTGTTAGCATTTCAGAGACACTCGACTTAGGTAAAATGTCCTCGCTCGATTTTAATCAACTCTATCAGCAAGCCAATATCAAACTGGCACAAGACAACTTGTCTTATCAAGAGTTGACTTGGAAGCTACAAGAAGCATTAAAAGAACGGGATCGACTCGCTTTAAAACTCGATCAAGAACTCGAAGTCGCCAGAGAAATTCAAAAAAGTATGCAATCGGATACTTCTTATCGGCAACGAGTCGCTGCAATCAATATTCCAGCCAAAAAACTCAGTGGTGACTTCTTTGACTATTACGATCATCACAATGGCTCGATTACTTTTTGCTTGGGTGATGTGTCAGGGAAAGGAACACATGCTGCACTAGTCATGGCTAAAACCATTTCTCTTTATCGCTGTTTATCGAAAGTAGAACCCAATATTCAGCGAGTGGTTGATCTGATGAATGACGAAATTTATGAGACCTCGATTCGAGGTATGTTCGTCACCTTTATTGCTGGAAGATTAGATACCAAGACGCAAACTTTAGAATTGGTCAATGCTGGTCATATTCCAGCACTGAAAGTCGGCGAAAACTCAATCGAGCAGATTGAAGCGCACGGCCCGCCACTCGGTGTTGTCGATGGGTATCATTTTGATGTGTATCGGAATGATTTCAAACAGCGACGCCTTTATTTGTACACCGACGGCATTACCGAGTCTAGAAAAAAGGATGGTACCGAACTGGGTACTAAAGAGTTTATCCAATGGATCGTTCAGTCGCGTCACTTGCCTTTGCATGAGCAACTCGATTTTTTACAGAGTCGCTTTGAAAATGATATCGAAGAGTGGCAAGACGATTTAACGCTGATGATGTTAGCGAGTTGTGACTAGACTACGTTTTAGGGATCAACTCTCAATACACCATCCGCACCTTCAACTTTTCTGGCTTTCTGTTTACTTAAAGCGGTAAACGCTGAGCCCACAACGACCAAGCCAGCACCAATAAAGCTTAAAGCATTGAGTGGTTCAGGTTCTAAGTAGTTTGGAAAAAACAGTTCGGTAAGCTGCATAAAGCCTAACGTTAAGAGCGGAGTGAGTGCTAAGGTTGCGCTAACCCTAGATGCTTCCCAGTGGTCTAGCGCTTCTGCAAACGCGCCATAAGCGACCAAAGTATTGGCACCACAAAACAGTAGTAGCAGCCAACCCAAAAGATCCAATTGCAGTACAGGACTGGCACTTGCTAAGGGTAGAAAGACTAGGCTACCTGCAAGGTAAACCATAATCATAATTTCATCCGACTTGAAGCTTTTGAGCAGTTGCTTTTGGGCAAGTGCATAACCTGCCCATAACACGCCAGCAATAAAGATCAGCAGGATACCTATCGTGTATTGATTTTCTGGATTGATAAGCTCGGCAAAACGCTGGTTAAAAAAGAGCAGTAAACCACAACAAAAAATAATCAGACCGAACCATTGTTTAAAATGAAAACTTTCTTTAAAAAGGATTAAGCTGCCAATCAACAAAAGCATGGGAGCAGACTGGATCATAACTTGTGCGCCGCCCGGAGTAATTTTGTCTAAGCCCAGCATGTATAATATATAGTTGCCCAGCAAGCCGACGATCACGACAATGGTCAATAGGCTTGTTCCTCGAGAGTGGAGTTTGTTGAGTGAGGGCAGGCGGTTCTTGTAAGTAAGAAAAGCACCCAAAACGACTGCCGCAATGACAAATCTTAGCCAAGTAATGGTAAGCGCATCTAAGTAGACCAAAAGACCCTTCAATGCGATAGGTAGTAGACCCCAAAGTACCGCAGTGAGAAGTGACAAAAAGAGGCCTAGCTGCCAACGACCGGAAGTAGTATGCATGAGCTTTAGTGTGAAATATTACGGTCGCTGATTATCACCAAATTTGTAGATTTTGACCAGAGATAGATTATTCATTATGTTTATAGAACCTGAACAATAGTTGTGATGATTATTGTGAACAATTGCTATTTTGAAGATTAACCAAGACAATAGCGTAAAATGAAAGATGGGAAGTAAGTCTCTCATAAGGAACGTGTATCTATGCGACAGTTTAAACAAGAAGATGACCAAACATTTAAGCTCCTCATGCTGTGTGTCATTCTCACTGCAATCATTCTCTACGTGTTTCTTATTCGAAAAGAAAATGTATTGGGTGATGTTGCAAATGAACCTGTTGTCGTTAGCGAGCACTTACCTGATTTTAGTGAGTATACGGTTGTTCGCGATCGAAAGGAGGCTTTCTTTGCCTTCTTGAAACCTTTAATTGAAAGGGTGAACTCTGAAATCGCTGAGCATCGAGCAGAAGTCAGCAAGCTATTTGATATTTATCAACAAAAAGAAAGCTTATCCAAACGTCAGTGGCAGAAAGTCTACACCTTCGCCAAGATGTATCGAATCGACGACTATCAGCAAGCACCAAAAGACCAATTGTTTGATATTTTGCTTCGCCGAGTTGCCCCGATACCACAATCGCTGGTGCTCGCTCAGGCGGCCAATGAATCTGCTTGGGGGCGCTCTCGCTTTGCTCTTGAAGGGAATAATCTTTTTGGGCAATGGTGTTTTAAAAAAGGGTGTGGCTTGATTCCCAACGATCGGCCAGAAGGAAAAAGTTATGAGGTTGCCGTATTTAAAAAGCCAATCGACTCTGTCCGTAGCTACGTGATGAATCTAAATACTTTCGATGCCTATCGAGAGTTGCGAGAAAAGCGGCTTGAGTTGATTGAATCTGATAAGCCAGTGACCGGTTATGAATTAGCCGAAGGATTGATCAATTATTCAACCCGTCGTGAAGCCTATGTCGAAGAAATCAGGCTGATGATTGAACAAAATCATTTAGAAAACTAAGGTACGTAAAATACAGTAATAATAACTTTTGGAAATATTAACACATCAAGTAAGTTAAAAATTATTATAAGACATGATAGTGTCGGTAACTCAAATTACTATAATGGAGTTATTCGATGAAATATTGGTCAGTGGCAATATTTGTATTTGCAGTACTGTTAACCGGCTGTAAAACGGAAGAGCAATTAGCTAGCACCGCGCAGAGTGAGCAAGCGAAAGTAGAAGAAGGCGCTAAAGAAGAAGAAAAATCTGAAAAGACTTGTCGTCCTGCTCGGTTAGGCTCTCGCATCAGTAAAGGTTGCTCGCGTTAATTTTTAACGGTTTAAGTTAGGCGAGATCACTAAGTTATCCGCCTAACCAACCTTGCCCGCCTGTTTTTTGTGATGTGATATTTGGCTAGTTAACAAAGTCGCTCAACCTACGCAAACATCTAGAATCAAACATCAACCCGAGTGTCTGACCATATCCAAGTTTCTATCCCCATTAAAGCTTCTGACTCAAGCCAATCATCCAATGGGTTATTAGCTAGCTCGTAATTTAATCGACTGTTTTTAGTAACTCTCTTACACTCGGTAATAATATGGAGGCATTAAGGAGAGCCAAATGATTGCTGCGATGAATAGAGAGAGTTTTGAACAGTTTTGGCCAGCATTTAAAGACATAATCTTGCAGCAGGAAACCTATGCTTTTGACGCTGAAATGACCTGTGAAGAGTCCTACCAATTATGGTGCGCATCGCCAATTAGGTCATATGGATGGTTCGAAGAAAATGTCGTTCTCGGTACCTACTATTTAAAAGCGAATGCGATGGGGCCAAGTAATCATATTTGTAACTGTGGCTATATGGTAAAACCCGACGCCGGTGGTCAAGGGATTGCTCGAAAGTTATGTGAGCATTCTCAATTGATTGCCCGTCAACTAGGGTTTGAAGCGATGCAATTTAATTCGGTGGTATCAACCAATGAACGAGCGATAAGACTCTGGAAAACGTTAGGGTTTGATATTATCGGCACGATTCCGAAAGCTTATCGTCATCCAAGGTTAGGTTACGTCGATAGCTTTATTATGCATAAATTGCTGGGCTAAATAGCGGAGTCGCTCGATGATTAAAGTGCTATTGATATTCACCGTTTTTTTGCTCGCGTTGATAGGCTATTGGTTTGCCAGTGGTCGAAAGCGTGAAGTGCTGCATTTCGAAACCATTGAAAATGGTCTGATGCATATTGCAAGTCAAACAAGCCATCAACGAGTTGATTTTTCTGAACTTGCCGCGCTACCAAAACCGGTTGAACGCTATTTTCGCAAGGTCTTAGTCGATGGTCAGCCAAGCGTGCAGACCATGAGATGCTGGCAAGCCGGTGTGATCCGCGGCAGTATAAAATCATCGCGTTGGTCGGAGTTTCAAGCACAGCAATTGATTGTACCTAGCGCTCCCGGGTTTGTATGGAATGCTCGGGTAGATACTCCTTTCGGGACCTTCGTTCAGGTTGTTGATAGCTATTTGCAGGGAGAGGGGGCCGGTCGAGTGTCTTTATTGGCTGCATTGACCGTCGCTCAAGATTCGAATCATCCTATGATCAATGCAAGTGCATTACACCGCTATTTAGCTGAGGCGGTGTGGTGTCCCACGGCGTTATTGCCCAGCGCTGGCATTGTTTGGCGTGCTATTGATGACTTTACCGCGTTAGCGACGATCAACGATGACGCCAACTCCGTTTCAGTCGAGTTTCGGTTCGATGACCATGGCGATATTGTCGGCGTCTTTAGCCCTGGCCGTTATGGGCTGTTTGAGGGAGAATATAAACAAGTAGCTTGGGAAGGACGCTATTTTGATTATCAACAAATTGAAGGAATGCGCGTGCCTTTAGCTGGCGAGGTGGGGTGGTACGATGGTGATGAACTCAAGCTGGTATGGTCTGGAAGATTAAGCAAAATACAATTCAGCTTTAGCTGAGTTGATTGACTGAGCATTTGGATTTACTCGTTTTGGTCATTCACTCGATCAGCATCGATAAGTCGTTTTTGTTCACTTTGCAGTCGTTCTAATTCACGTTGAGACTGTTCGGTCATTTCTTTCCATTGCTGTTTCGTTGCACAACGTTTTTGAGGCAGTCGAGAGCCTGTCACTTTAATTCTACGACATTCCATTGCTTGCTCATTTTCGTTTGCGCTGTGTGATTCAATTGAAGCAGGACTCTCTAAGCTCTGCGTTGCCGTGCAACCGAATAAAAAAAGTAACCCGCAGAAACAGACGAAATTTTTTAGCATGAATTTATTAACCGCTCGGTGTGTTGCTTGAGTTGCTAGACTAACGGTTCCTTTGCTTTAGTGTAAGTCGATTCAATGTTTTTAAAGATTTATTCAACAAAGATGTGGTCTTACTCAAGTCATTTAGCGCTAATGACTAAAAGTGACTAATTAGGGTTGCATTCATAGGGGCAATGCGGACTCATTGTAAAAGTAAGGCGCGTTAGATGCGCTTTTGATCAACAAGGAGCCCACCGATGTGGCTTAGCAGTTATTGGTTAATTGCTTCCATCGTTCTTGACGTAACTTTTTCTTATGGTAATTGGAACCATTGGTACTCGAGCCGCGCTTCAGTCTTTTATCATGATAGTCGCTTTGGTTCTTAGAGCGATTGCACTTATTTTTCTTGCGACTAGAAGAATAATTACCTGACTTACGTTTTTGTTTTGTTTTTTTGACTTCTGGTGATTCAGTCCAGCCGACGGTGTCAACTTCATCTAGGGTTTGTTTTTTGACCTGTTTAGAATCGCTTTTTGGTGGCTTATCACTGTAATGCCACTTTCCATTTTCATCTTTCCATTTGTACATCTCTGCTGCTGGAAGCAAGCCAGAGATTAATATCAGTCCAATTAACACGATAGCGCGCATTGGTGTCGTCCTTATCGATACAGCAACTTAACTCAAGTTAAGATTTTAGCATCGTTTTTGTAAGTTTTGTTGGGTATTTTGACCAGCTTTAGCACACTTTAGTGTTTTTTTTATCACCGTCTAAGGTTTGTTGAGTTGCTGAAGTTATATGAAAACAGTCATAAATAACAGTAACTTATGCGCCTGAGTTGGCATCTCATGTCGGCGGATGTCAGAAAACTTTAATTTTTATTTAAAGATTGTGATGACCGCCGCAAGTTGGTTGTTTTTTCATCAAGAAATCCCTGAATCGTCGATAAATACCCTGCACTTAACAAACTAACTGACAGGATACGATTCATGAGCCAACTTTTTTCTTCTTCTTTCTCTTTCCGCAGTCAATGGATGCTGATTGTTGTTTTCTTCATCGCATTCAGCCACATGGGAGTGGAAGCGAAAAAAGGTGGCGGCAAACCCCAAGCGAATCCTGCGCCCGAGTTGGTGGTTCATGCCCCAACCGACGGCAGCACCTTGGTGGCTGGTGAGCCAATCACTTTTTCAGCCAGCGCCACTGATCCTCAAGAAGGCAACTTAAACCATTGGATCAACTGGCATTCAAACGTGAACGGCTGGTTAGGCATTGGTGGCGAGATCTCTCGCACTTTGTCAGAAGGCACTCACCGTTTAACGGTGCATGTGACCGATTCAGATGGCAACCGAGCGCAACAGATTTTAACGCTTAACGTCACCGCGTACGTGAACCAAGCACCGACCTTGTCATTGCTTGAACCAACTTACGCGGCGACTTACTACGAAGGGGACAGCCTTGTATTTGCAGCCACCGCGGGTGACGTTGAAGACGGCGACCTTAGTGATTCGGTTAACTGGTCGTCAAATCTTGATGGTTTTATTGGTCAAGGCAACGGCTTTAGCGGTGCACTAAGCGTGGGCGAGCACATCATCACCGCCACGGTTCAAGACAGCCATGGTGCAAGTGTCGAGCAAACCACACAGGTGACCGTATTAGCACTTGAGTTGGCCGCGCCACAGCTGACGGTGTTGTCACCGATTGCTGGCAACAGCTACGACAGTGCGCAAGCGGTGATTTTCCAAGCGACCGCTGACGATGCACAACAAGGTAACCTAAACCACTGGATCAACTGGCATTCGAACTTAAACGGTTGGTTGGGCATTGGTGGTGAAATCAGCAAAGTATTGAAAGTGGGCACGCATCGCATTACGGCGCACGTAACCGACTCAGATGGCAACCGCAGCCAATCGATCTTTGAAATCACGGTTGCGGCGGGAGCACCAGTAAACCAGCTACCGAGCTTAAGTGTTGCGTCACCCTTAGCGGGCAGCAGCCACGACAGCGGCAGTGTGGTGACCTTACAAGCATCAGCGAACGATGCGGAAGACGGTGACTTAAGCGCGAGCATTGAGTGGGTGTCGAATCGAGATGGGTTATTGACGGTGGGCGGTTACTACCAAACTACGTTAAGCGATGGTGAGCACACCATTACAGTCACCGTGACCGACAGTGATGGTGCCAGCCGCAGTGAGAGTTTCAGCATCACCATGGTGGCGGTACAAAATAACGGTGGGCAAGCCACGGTACATTGGGTCGCACCGACGGAGAATACCGACAACAGTGCGTTAACCAACTTAAGCGGCTACCGCGTGTATTTCGGAGACAGCATGAACAATGTAAAAGCGCAATCGGTGTGGGTGGATGCAAGCAACACGCAAGTGACCATCGACGGCTTAAGCCAAGGCGTTACTTACTACTTCAGTGTGGTGGCGGTGAATGATGAAGGGTTAGAAAGTGACTTATCGAATGTCGCGAGTAAAACCATTCAGTAACCAAGTTGCGGTATGAGTTTTTGAGTTAGGATTTTCCCTGCAAGACTCTCAAACTGAGAGTGTTAGTGCCACGGATGATTTCCTCACGCCAAGAACGGCGATGTTGATGGGCCTCTTACGAGGCCCTTTTTTTATTGAGTTATTTCTTTTTTTCTTCGTCTTTATTCGCTGCAATGTAAAAACTTTGCGTTGAGCTTCCTATGTAATTGCAATCACCATTTTCATCCCAGCGGAAAAGAACATAAGAGTTGTCTGCTAACGCTTGTACTTGTTGTAATAATTCTGGCTTATCATAGAAGAAGCAAATGACGGGCGTTTCTTCTTCAACTTGTGCTTGGCAAAATCCAAACGCGAAACTTGGAGTGCCATCGGGTAACGACGCGTAGGTTCGCGTTCCGCATCCGATGTACGCGAACTCATTATCAGAAAAGCGTGCGGTCTTCATATTGCCTGTGGCGATCCGGTTTTCTGCATCGATAGTCACTGGCCCTTCAAGCACCTGCCCGGCGGAAGTAAGCATCGAAGCCGATACGATGATAGCGATAACTAGACTTTTTATACTCATGATTATTTCCCTTTTCGTTGTTATAAAAAATAGCTTAATGTTTAACGGACTTATTGAACCTTTAGTAATCCCTGATTGATGGCTTTTGCCAAACGTTGGAGTGATCGTTGACGCTCTTCATGTGGAAGTTGTCTCAGTGAAAGGTAAAAGTTTTCTAATTGAGCTTCCGATATTTGACCGGCAGATAATAACTGCTCCGTTTTTTGTTGTGCTTGCAAAATCTTGTCTGGAGAAAGTTGGCTTTCTTTAGCAATCTGTTTTGTTGGTAAGTTGTCCTTTGATAGCTCTTGCCGAATAGTATTCTTAATGTCGCGGAGCAAGGCTTTTTTTGATTCATCATTAACAACAAAAGAGGATGGATAGTTGTTTGAGTTAGATTTTTGATATGAATCTTGTGCGGAAGCCGTGTTGAGTTGCTGCGCTTGATTGGCTGCTTCAATGGCGTGAATGCTCGATGATAATTGGTGAACTTGCTCACTGAGCTTTTGGTTTTGCATGAGCAGCGCTAAAAGCGCGAGAGCAAACAGAAAGTTAGTCGCGATTGCAATGGCTTTCATGGAGACTCCTTATTGTATAAGTATTCCTTACTTGCTTCGGTTTTACTTGGTTTCTCAAGCTAACCGTCAATAAAACCGAAGCAATCTCAAGCTAGCATGCAAACTCCATAAATACCAAATTTTTTTTAGAGCTGGGCTGCAAATCGATTGAAGATGCTGCGTAAATCTTGCTGAGTATTCAAACAACCGTACATTGCATAAGCGCCTTTTATGCGGTTATGCACAAAACATTCAGCAACGGATTCGACTGAGTTTTGAATGAGTGTCGAGGCTTGCCAAGCAATCGCCATTCTCTCGACTAAACGGCGCAATTGCCCCTCATCTATCGGTTCCAGTAGTTGCTCTTCAAGTTGGCTAATAAACTGATCGTAGTCAGAATACTGTCCTTTTGCGCGCTTAAGTTCGTCCAAAAATGCGCGAGTGACTTCAGGCTCTTTAATAAATGCGCGAGCAACATCGAGACACTGGACATTTCCAGAACCTTCCCAAATTGCATTAACAGGGGCTTCGGTATACAGACGAGCAAGTACATTGTCTTTGACAACGCCAACCCCACCAATGCACTCCATGGCTTCATAAGTCAATTGTGGCGCTCGCTTACAGATCCAATATTTGCCTATTGCACTGCCAATTCGAAAAAGGTGTTTCTCATGATGATCGCTTAGGTTGTCGAGAGCGTTTGCCAGACGCATGGAGATGGCTAACGCAGCCTCTGACTCCAACGCTAAATCAGCAAGCACATTTTGCATCAGAGGTTGTTGGTGAAGATTTTTTCCAAAGGCACTGCGTCCGCCAGTATGGTGAATGGCTTGTTGCGTTGCTAAACCCATCAATGAAGACGAGCCGACCATGCAATCAAAGCGGGTCATCGCTACCATTTCTAAAATCGTGCGAACACCTTTGCCTTCGGGACCAACTTGCCAAGCAAACGCACCGCGAAATTCAACTTCAGACGATGCATTAGAAACATTGCCGATTTTGTCTTTCAAACGTTGAATATACAATGCATTTTTCTTTCCGTCGGGTTGCCAACGGGGCATCAAGAAGCAGGTTAAACCAACGGCGGTTTGTGCAAGTACTAAGAATGCGTCGCACATAGGGGCGGAGCAAAACCATTTGTGCCCAGTGATTTTAAAACCTTTATCAGGGTTGTTGGAATCGATAGCAACCGCTCGGGTGGTATTTGCGCGCACATCACTCCCACCTTGCTTCTCTGTCATGGCCATTCCAATGGTTAACCCAGCTTTTTCGAAATAAGGTTTATTTTCGGGATCGTAATGATGGCTTAAAATTTTGGGTATCCATTCACTGGCAATGTCGGGTTGATTTTTGAGGGCGGGGATTGACGCAAAGGTCATGGTCAAAGGACAACCACTGCCGGGATCGGCTTGAGTGTGAAGGTATTCTATTCCAGCACGAACAACATGCGCGCCAGACTTTGGGGTCACCCAAGGAATATTATGGTGGCCTGCGGAAATCGCGGCATTCATTAGCTGATGGTAGGCTGGGTGAAAATTAACTTGATCAATGCGGTGGCCGAATCGATTATGAGTCAAGAATTCAGGTTTGTAGTGGTTAGCATCAAAGCCGGCCATTTGTAGAGTGCCACCAACGAGTTCGCCATAATCAACGAGGTTGCTTTCGCCCCACTCGCCATCGAAGCATTTGATATAGTGCTGCAACACCGGACTGGCTAAATAGGCATTGTAATCAGCCAGCGGTGAGGGTTGGTTCAACACTTGGTGAGTTTCCGATGAACTTAGCGTTGAGTCGATAGCGGGGGATTCTTGTGACATCTTGTGGCGTCTCTTCTCGGGTTATCTACCTTTTTAATGACCACACACTAGCATAGACTCACAGGTCTGACCAAGTCATTGTGTTCGACTTAATTGGCCCTTCAGCGGTTGTTTATTGCTCAACTATCGTCGCCGATGGACTGCCCCATAAAAAGTGAAATTTTTTACCTCGAGGTGAGTCAACTCGTTCAAAGGAATGCGCCCCAAAATAGTCACGCTGCGCTTGCAATAAATTGGCTGGTAAGAGCTGACTTCGATAGCTGTCATAATAACTGAGCGCCGAACTCAATGCAGGTGTTGGAATTCCCATTAATGTGATTCGAGCGACAGCTTCTCGCCAAGACTGCTGTTGCTGTGAAAGCGACTCGGCGATGTTGACGTCAAGACATAAGTTTTCTAAATCTGGGTCGCGTTGAAACGCCGCACTGATTGATCTTAACAACGCCGCACGAATGATACAGCCACCGCGCCAAATTTTGGCGATGGCAGCGAAATCCAAATTCCAGTTTTGTTGTCGAGCTTGCTGTCGCATTAAATCGAACCCTTGCGCATAAGCGACGGTTTTTGCGCACAACAAGGCATCATGAAGGCTTTCTAGAAAGCTAGCTTCCGTATCGAGCGCTGGTATTTTAGTTGGGCCTGAAAGCGCGTCACTGGCGCGCAGTCGTTCAAGCTTTTTCGTGGACATAGCGCGGGCAAACACAGCTTCTGCGATAGTGGGGGCGGGGCAGCCAAGTTCTAAGCTACTAACAGAGGTCCAAAGTCCAGTGCCCTTTTGACCCGCTTGATCTAAGATAACGTCAACCAGTGGCTGGTGAGAAATAGGATCCTGCGTTTTCAGCACTTCGGCAGAAACTTCGAGTAAATAGCTTGCGAGTGGACCTTGGTTCCATTGAGAAAACAACGATGAAATTTCTTCGCATGAGTAATCGAGTCCGAAACGCAATACTTGATAAGCCTCGCATAGCAACTGCATATCAGCGTATTCAATTCCATTGTGCACCATTTTTACATAATGACCGGATCCACTCGGACCGATGTAGGTGGTACAAGCTTCTCCTATATTAATGGTTTCTCCTGGTTTACTTCTCGAAATAGACTTGCCAGTCGAACTCTCGACTTTCGCCGCGATGGCTTCCCAGATCGGTTTTATGCGGGTCCATGCGTAAGGATCACCGCTGGGCATCAATGAAGGTCCAAAACGAGCGCCGACTTCACCACCTGAAACCGCTGTTCCAAAAAATATTAATTTACCTTCATAGGTCTTTTCTCGCTCGATGGTGTCGGTCCAAAGACTATTGCCTGTGTCGACCAGAATATCATCGGCAGCTATTCCAGCATCGATTAACTTATGGCACACATCATCGACGGCAGAACCAGCGGGAACTGAGAGGATGATTAAATGAGGCGAGCGGATACTCGCGAGTAATTCTGTGTATGAGCTGCAGCGACTAATTCTAGGTGGTTGGTCCCCGCGTTCTTCTTGATCGAGGAGTAGTAGGGTATCTAATTTACTTTGGTCGAGGTCGAAGGCCGTTACTGTGTATCCATTATCGACTAAGTTCATAATTAGATTTTGTCCCATCACACCAGCGCCAATGAATCCTATGTCATTGAGTTGAGCAGTCGGTGCGGGTTGTTGAGAAGCAGACGAACTAGGGTAACGGTGTTTCATAAGGCAAAGTCAATATTCGAAAAAGAAGTAATTATACTTCAAAAATAGGCTGCTCTGCGACTTTAAGTCTGATTTTTCAGGGTTTGTGCGAAAAAATGTAGGAAAATTACAAATATTGAAAATTGTCTTGAACGATATTGAACAAGGCGCCGATTGGCGCCTTGGATCAGAAGAGTCGGTTATTTCGCCGGCTTCTGCTGGTACTTGTTGTACAATCTCTTGTGACGGTTGTCGGTATCAACCGGTCGGCCTTCGATCAGAATATCGGTCACTTTATGTGACAAATGGTCCATGATGTCACCTTCACTAACGACCAAGGTTGCGTCTTTACCTACTTCTATCGATCCCATGCGTTGGTCAACGCCTAAGATCCTTGCCGGTTCTATGGTAATGGAAGCAAGAGCCGCCGCTTTACTAGCACCGTGCGCAACGGACTGTCCTGCCGCAAAAGGTAAATCACGAACGTTCCAGTTACCTTCGATAGCTAACGCGTAGGGTATATCATTGGCTTCAAGTAACGCTGGAGTTGAATAAAGGGCATCGTAGCCATCGTCACTGCGGCTTGGTTGTCCCCAAGGCGAGGTGTAGATGACCGGAACTTTACTGGCTTTTAATAACTCGAGCGCTAATGCTGCATCACGAACACCAACCAATACAATTGATATTTGGTGCTCTTTACCAAAAGCAATGGCTTGCTCTATTTGACGGAAGTCATCAGCGTGAATATATAATGGCATAGAACCATCCATGACTGGGCGCATCGCTTCCCAACGTACATCGATCGGCGTTTTTGAATTGCTGTTACGAGCGGCAGCGTATGCTTTTAAATCGGCAAACAATTCATACAGAGACGCCAATGCCTTGTCGTTGTCTTCTTTCTGTTTTTGCGGAGAACGTCTTTCCCAAAACGATTTGTTGACGCCGACTCTCGGCCATTGCAGGTGCATGCCAGAAGAGCTCTTGACTATAGCATCTTGCCAATTCCAACCATCAAGCTGCATTAGCGAACTTTGACCATTAAGGCCGCTACCAGTAGGAGCGATTTCCGCATGAGTGATGCCATTACTACGAACCGTTGGAATAATTTCTGAGTCTGCATTAAAAGCAATGTGAGCTTTAACCTCGGGCGTTGCTCGGCCAGTCTCACTCATGTCTCTGGTCGAACGAACCGCAGAAATTTCGACCATACCCAGCGTGGTTGATAATGCTATTAAACCGGGATAGACATGCTTTCCATTGGCATTCATTACCTTGGCGTTTTTAGGGGCTTCTAAATTTGAACCTAATTGCGATATTTTTCCATTTTCTATCACAATGTCGTAGTTTTCATGAGTTCCCTTTGTGACAGTGTGCACCGTCGCATTTTGAATAAACAGGGGTTGCTCGGTTGTGTCGCCAGGGACTAGATCGTGAGCAAACAGTGAAACACTCATGGCTGCAGAAAATGCGAGAACCGGTCGCTTCATAGAGTTTATTAAGTTCATGATTAGTGTACTCCTTGATGTGACGTCGCTGCTGAAGTTTGTTCTGCGGACTGCCAGCGCCAGAAATCAAAATTATCTTCGCAATGCCAAACGGTATTATCTTTTAACAAATACTGTTGTTGTGTTTTTTCACTTGCTTGGCCTTTAGATTGCGCCTTATTCGAGCCTAACGCTTTCTGAATCAATGCGCTTTTCTCTTTTGCCATGGCAATTCGTTGTTGCTCATCTAACTCTCGGTTAAAGTAGTTTCGACCGTCAATCCAAGTTTGCTCGACCTTGCTATAAATCGATAATGGGTTGCCATTCCATATGACCAAGTCAGCATCTTTACCTTCTTTAAGAGATCCTGTGTATTGATCAATTTTTAATTGTTTGGCTGGATTGATGGTGACCATCTTAATAGCATCTTCAGGCTTCATATCGCAGTAGTTAATTGACTTGGCGGCCTCTGTATTGAGTCGACGAATAAGATCACCACTGTCTGAGTTGACAGAAACATTGACGCCGTTTTTCATCATTAAGCAAGTATTGCCAGGTATTGCATCGTACACTTCAAACTTATACGCCCACCAATCGGCAAACGTTGAAGCACTGGCTCCGTGTTTCGCCATCTCATCGGCGACTTTGTAGCCCTCAAGAATATGAGTAAAGGTTTGAATGGTGAAGTCAAAGTCTTCAGCGATTTTTATTAAACTTAAAATTTCAGAAGCCACATAAGAATGTGAGTGAACGAATCTTTGTCGATCTAAAATTTCATTTAACGTATCAAGGCGATAGTTTCGGCGCGGAGGAGCGGTTCGCTTTTGTTCTGAACGACTTAAATCGTCGAACTCTTCAAAGCTTTGCTTGTATTCTTTAGCTCGAATAAAAGCATCTCGAACAATAGTCTCAACACCCATTCGAGTTTGTGGGTACCGAATGGTGTATTTATCTCCCCAATTACTTTGTTTAACATTTTCTCCCAATGCAAATTTAATGGAAGGCGGTGCCTTGTCAAACTTTAGACCTGCGGCGTTTTCACCCCAACGAAGTTTGATGACTTGTGCTTGCCCGCCTATTGGGTTTGCAGAGCCATGAAGTAACTGAGCCGTTGTGGTTCCTCCTGCCATCGCTCGATAAATATTAATGTCTTCAGGGTTAAGCACATCGCCAATCCGAACTTCTGCAGTAATGGCATCGCTACCTTCATTAACGCCTTTACTGATAGCAATGTGAGAGTGTTCATCAATAATTCCTGCTGTGACATGCTTACCTGTCGCATCAATGACGGTGTATCCACTAGGTGTAGAAAGGTTCTTACCTATGTCACGGATTTTTCCATTGCGAATCAAAATATCGGTGTTGTCTAAGCGACCCTCTTTTTCAGAAGTCCAGACCGTAGCGTTTTTAATGTGCAGGTTCTGCTGCTGAGGCTGAGCGGTTAATCCAAACGCTCGATTCGGATAGGTCGTTTTGCCGATGTAAGAAATAGCGTCACTGGTTTGATCTTTCTCTTTCTCTTTTTCGGTCGATTGTTCATCAAGCCGGTTTGCTTGAATAGACGCTCTACCAAGATCGGGCGTGGTCATCGCGACGGCTAGGCCATTGTTGTTAAGCCTTGCGCTAAAGCGATAAGTTCCCGCTAAATCCAAGTCTGAAAGATCAGCACTGAATTGCAATTGCTCTTTAGCTGACAGTTCCGCTTTGAATTTAATGTTCGTGTTTTCTTCCTCTGATTCACTTTTCTTAATCAGTTCGCCAGAGATTTTTTCACCCTCTTGATTAAGTGAAAGAGTCAACGACTGACCAACCACTTCAATGCCATATTGACCTGAAAAGTCGTTCGGGTTAATTGGTTTTAGAGACTGTTCTTTTCCCATTAAATAGACACTTTTAATGGACGCTTTTTCAAAAAGATTACCATCGGTAATAACGAAGTCTGCGTATTTACCCGGAGCGATACTTCCTGCAACTTTATCAATGCCAGCTATTTTAGCGGGTACAGTGGTCAGCGCCGCTAATGCATCCTTTTCTGATAGTCCATGCTTTACCGCATTGCGAACATTGCTCCAAAATTGATTTTTCTTCGGTAAACCGAAATGCGTGAATGCAAATGGAATTTTATTGGCCGCTAGCGTTGCAGGGTTACTTGGAGCTCGTTCCCAATGACGTAATTCTGCTAACGATGTATCGAGTTGCGACTCAAAGCTACTGACATCGGGTTTTTCTGGAAAGTTAAATGGCACAACAAAAGTAGCATTAACTTTTTTGATATCACTGATTCGTGCGTACTCTAAGCCGTCGGCAATGTAGGTGACATCGAGTTGGTACTGGTCAAACAGTTGGTCCGCACGAAGGGTACTTAGACTATCTTCGGCATTAAAAATAACGCCAGACTGGTTCAGTTCATTTAATTCTTCGAGAGCGGCATTATATTCAACTGGTTCTCCGGTGATAAGATGATCGGTTTTACCTTTTGCTGATTGATACCACTTCGCATCGCTGAGAGTTTGTCTAATTAAAGCAATACTTCCCATCAGCGACGAAGGATAATTTTGCTTTGAGCTCCCTTTGTTGAAGCTGGCGAAATGACGCGCATTCGCTCGATAAATTAGATCGTTGGCGATATCGTCGTTAAGAGATACGGTGACCCCTTGGCCTTGAAAAATGCCGTCGAGTTTGGCGGTTTGCACGGCTGTGAAACCGTTGTCGATGTAACTTTTCGCGGCTTTTCCGTCAGCTTTAAAGTTATTCACCCAATCGATTTCAGAATGAATGGCTTCATTCCAGGCGTTTCCGCCTTCGCGCTTTCCTTCGTATTGCGGTGGCTCTCCCCATCGAAACTCTGTTTTAGCAGCGCCAAAAACATAGTCGCTGTAAGGATCGATGAAACCCGGATAAACGGTATGCCCTGATAAATCGACGACTTTAGCATCTTTTGGTACTGCGCCATTTTCTTTGACACTAACGATGCGCCCATTATCAATAATTAAAGTTGCGTTACTAATCTTCGAGCCCGGTTGAGTGAAAATGGTCGCGTTGGTAAATGCGACTTTGTTGATGCTGCGGTCATGTATTCCGTACACATGACTGGTTTGATCCGCTATCGATGTTTGGCAAATCAAAGCGGCCATGGTCGCGGCAATTCCGCTGAGGCTAAGCTTCTTCATATTGTTATCTCTTATTTTCTAGCAAAGCGTCTAGTCTCGCACACTCAGTAGGCGGAGGCGAGTATTGAGATTAAATTGATTGGTTAGCGTAACATATTGATTTAAATGGTAAAAAATTAGTTGAATAGGTGGTTTAAATACTTTTTTACAAATTGATTGATAGATTCACTGCGCGAGCCTTTCGCGAACGATTCAGTCTGGCCACTGTTTCGATTCTGGTTGAGTAAAGATAGGGATTGAGTGCCAATAATAACCCTTTTGATTGGAGCGAGGAGCGGTGCAATTGATACGAGATCGTCCGGGAGGTGGCGATTGATTTAGTTGAATAGTTATCGACTGTGAGTGGGTTTTGAGGCTTTCATTCTTCGGTGTAGACGCGCTAATCGATGCCACGGGTTGACCTTGAAAAAAGCAATTAATTGCACTTGCTTGAATCTCGGACGCATTAAAAGTTAGGTTGAATACACGTTGTGATTTTTCATAATAAGGCTGATAGTCGATTTGGTTTATGACCGGCAAAGCGACGGTGCCGAGCTTCAGCTCGAACTGTTCCATTTTCGCATACAGCCCTGAGAATGAGAACCTAGGTAATGCCTGTGGATTACTGGCAATGGAAACCGGTCCTGAGTGTTGCGCTAGCGCGAATATTTTTCGTTGGGCGAACCACTGCGCTTGTTCTCGAGTGTATTCACCGTACGGATAAGCAAATAACGATGGTGGTTTTTGTTTCAACTTCTCAGTTAAGCGTTGCTGTGCAGCCATGTATTCCTGTTGCAGCTTTTGTTCTGATACGCCTATTAGATGAGGATGAGTCAAAGTATGATTGGCAATAGTGACTCCCGCTGACTGTAGTTGATTTAGCTGTTGCCAAGTCATCATTGATGAGAATTTTTTATCGATTGGGTCAGTGGTTACCATCACAGTGAACGGATAATTATAGCGTTTTAATAATGGCCAAGCTTGAGTGAAGATAGAGTCGTAACCATCGTCAAAGGTTATAGCGACCGCTTTGGAGGGCAGTGGTTGTCCGGAATATAATCGATTAAGAGCGCTGACTAAGTCGACGACTTGAAAGTTTTGATCGTGCAAGTATTTGAGGTGTTGTTGGAACTGCTCCGGCTTGGTACTCGTCGCTGCAGGCGTGTCATTGGCGATGTGGTGATAGAGTAAAATGATTAGCTGATTCGAAGAATGATCCACTTTTGTCTGTGTTGCAGAAGCCGGTTGAATGATACCTACAAATGTTGCTGTTAGTATCAGCCAGGTCGCGAGTGTAGGATTTAGGGTAATCAAACGCATGAATTCTCTTCGCTATTTAAAATAAAATGAATCACTATTCATTGTTGGAAATTTTATTGTTGGATATTATCCCTTGTTTCTCGTTATTATCAACGACTGATAGATTTATCTTGTTTTACTAAAAGGACCGATTATGGCCGGAGCTAGCTTACTTACGTTACTCGACGATATTGCAACGGTACTGGATGACGTTGCGGTTATGTCAAAAGTTGCAGTGAAGAAAACTGCAGGCGTATTAGGCGATGATCTCGCACTGAACGCTGAACAGGTTTCGGGTGTTAGAGCAGAGCGTGAAATTCCAGTCGTCTGGGCGGTGGCAAAAGGGTCATTTGTTAACAAGTTGATTTTGGTTCCCGCGGCTTTATTGATTTCCGCTTTTCTGCCTTGGTTAATCACGCCTTTACTTATGCTAGGCGGTGCGTTTTTATGTTACGAAGGCTGCGAAAAGGTATTTCATAAACTGTTTCATAAAGAGAAAGACCAGCAACAAAAGCAAGACGTGGTGAAAGCACTGCACGATCCATCGATCAATATGGTTGATTTTGAAAAAAATAAAATAAAAGGAGCGATTAGAACCGACTTCATATTATCGGCTGAAATTATTGTGATTGCTTTAGGTACGGTAGCTGAATCGGCATTTGTTACTCAAGTTAGCGTGGTTTCGGCGATTGCACTAGCGATGACGGTGTTTGTATATGGGTTGGTTGCTGGCATTGTGAAGCTCGACGACGCGGGTTTCTATCTGATTAAGCTGACGGGTGCTAGTCTTTGGCGTGGATTCTTAAGAGCATTAGGTCGAGGTATGCTTGCTTTTGCTCCCGTTTTAATGAAGTTGTTAGCCATTGCTGGAACATTAGCCATGTTTCTTGTTGGTGGTGGCATTTTGGTTCATGGCTGGCATTCACTCGCGGAGACTCTGCTGACCATCGAGCAATACCTCAGTGGAACATCCGTTGGCGTTAGTGCGGTGCTGTTCTTAGTTCCATTGTTGTTTAATGCGTTGGTTGGGTTAGTCGCGGGTTCGGTAATCATTGGCGCTATTAATTTAGGCAGTCGCTTTTTTAAAAAAGCATGAACGCGTTGTCTCTGGGGCTTTCCGACAACGGCCTGATCGAGATCAAATAATCACCCCAACAAATCATATAGACTGTTTTCCATAGTTTAAATTCATTGGAACAACACCATGGCAGACGGTCTCCTTTATCCTGGCCCAACAGTTCAATGGAACGACCAACTAATTGAGCGCTATTCGGTTAGTGGTCCGCGATATACGTCATATCCGACGGCTCTGGAATTTAACGAGTCAGTGGGTACCCATGAATATCGACTTGCACTCGCAGCCATCCCAGCGTCGCGAAATTTGAGCTTATATTTGCACATACCTTTCTGCTGGCATGTTTGTTATTACTGCGCCTGTAACAAGGTGGTTACTCGCGATTACACGCGAGTCGCGGCTTACCTTGATGCATTAGAACGAGAAATCATTGCCATATCAAAGCAATTGAACGGTCAGACTGTGACCCAGTTGCACTGGGGTGGGGGAACACCGACGTATTTGACCGCTGATGACCGAGCGAGATTAATGAACACGTTGAAAAAACATTTCACTTTCGCCGATGACAGTGAAATAGAGTCGTCAATTGAAGTTGACCCACGAACACTCAAGGTTGATGAGTTATATGAACTTCGAGAAATCGGTTTTAATCGTTTGAGTCTTGGTGTGCAGGATTTCAATCCGGGGGTACAAGCGGCGGTGAATCGTGAGCAGTCGTTTGAACAAGTCTCTGAATTGATGAACAAAGCTAGAGAAATTGGCTTTTCGTCGATAAGCTTCGATTTGATTTATGGACTACCTTTACAAACCGTTGCGACGTTTGAAAAAACTTTGCAGCAAGTGATCCAGCTACGACCCGATCGATTGTCCGTTTTTAACTACGCACACTTACCGCACAGGTTTGCACCACAGCGTCGCATTGATCATCAGCAGATACCCAGCGCTAAAGAGAAGTTGAATATTTTGCATTTAACCATCGATAGAATGCAACAAGCTGGATACCAGTATATCGGTATGGATCACTTTGCACTACCAAGTGATGAATTAGCTAAAGCGCAACAGCAGGGAGTGCTGCACCGAAACTTTCAAGGTTACACAACGCAAGAAAACTGTGACTTAATCGGTCTTGGCGTTTCTTCAATTTCAGCGCTGCACTCTAATTCCGGAAGTCCGGGACTTTACGCGCAAAACCACCGTGAAATAGCCAGTTATCAAGCGGCTCTTGAGCACAGTGAACTAGCGACCTGGCGAGGTGCTGGATTAAGCAAAGACGATGAAGTCAGACGTTCAGTCATTTTTGCGCTAATATGTAATTTTCAGTTAGCTACGGAAGAGTTTTCACAACGAACTGGAATAGATTTTTGGCAATATTTCGAAGATTCAAAGTTAACATTACAACAATATGCCGCGGATGGGTTATTAGAGCTATCTGACTCTCATATCATAGTAACGCCAGTGGGGCGGCTTCTGATTCGAAATATCTGCATGGCGTTTGATCGCTACTTTTTTGGCGACTCTGTTTTGGCTTCTGCTTCAGGAGGCACTACCGCTATACCGGTGCGGCAGTTAGATACTTCCGATTCGGAGGCGGAAAATACTCCTCGTAGATACTCTAGTGCCATATAACAATGAGAGTTTTATCCTTGTTAAAGCCACTAACATTGAGGGTATTCAGCTTGCGAGCCTAGGTATACGGGCATCATCGATTGGCCTTTAGGTCTATTTAGATAAGGGGTGCGCTGGGGGGCTGATTGAATTATAATTTGAGCATGAATAACTCAATATATCTAGTTTAATGACCCGCCAACCGCCTAAGTATGAAGTACGCTGCCAGTCTTGTAGTATTAGTCGACTATGTTTGCCTGTGATGTTAGCTGAGGCCGAAGTGGAGCATTTAGACTCGATTGTTGAGCGCAGTCGACCATTACGAAAAGGTGAGCAGCTATTTTCAGCCAACGATGCTTTCGAAGCGGTCTATGCAATTCGTTCAGGCAGCTTAAAGTCTTACACCATTTCAGAAGATGGCATAGAACAAATAACCGGGTTCCATTTACCTGGTGAAATTGTTGGGCTTGATGCGATCAATGACGGCCAGCATCCAAGCTTCGCCAAAGCGCTTGAAACCGCCAGTATCTGTGCGATTCCTTTTGAAAAGTTAGAAACGTTAGCGCGTCAGATGCCAGCATTGCAATCGCAATTGTTTAAAGTGATGAGTCAAGAGATCCGAGAAGATCAAGAGTTGATGATGTTGTTAAATAAGAAAGCCGCCGATGAAAGGTTAGCGGCGTTTATGATCAATTTGTCACAACGATTTGGGCGACGAGGTCTTTCATCATCGGCGTTTCGACTGACCATGACTCGCTCTGATATCGGTAATTATTTGGGCCTAGCCGTTGAAACCGTTAGCCGACTGCTAACTCGCTTTCAGAGCAATGAATTGATTGCTGTTCAAGATAAAGAAATATCTATTTTAAATGTTGAGGAGTTAAGCGCTATGGCAGGGACTCGATGCCACTTATCGCCGTTGACGTAAGAACTGTTCGATATAGACAATAAAAAAGCCCAGGTTTAATCTGGGCTTTTTTTTAGGCAGAATGCTTAAACTTTAAATCGTTTTTTTAGCTTTTTCTCGACGGGGGTGTTTTTTAACGTCACATACTGAGGAAGTCCATTTTTATACTCAGGGTATGATTCGCCTTGAATAAGGGGAGATAAATAGTCTCTACAGGCTTCAGTGATATGAAATCCATCACGAGTAATAAAGTTTCTTGGCATCATCTTTTCAACGTTGGCAACTTTGTCGAGAGGCGCTTTTCCAATTTTCCAGCTGTAGCGCTTGGCCTTTTTACGATCAATGGTTACCATCACAGAATTATCACCTTTCAAGGCAAACTCTACCGCTGCTCGACCGACAGCATAGGCTTGATCGACATCGGTGGCAGAAGCAATGTGTCGCGCCGCTCTTTGCAAATAGTCGGCGACTGCCCAATGGTACTTATACCCCAGTTCGTCTTTGATCAGTTGCGCAACGACTGGTGCAACACCTCCCAGCTGCTTATGGCCAAATGCATCGGTAGTACCTGCATCGGCTAAGAAGCATCCATCTTTGTCTTGCGCACCTTCTGATACAACGATAGCGCAGTAACCAAACTTTTTAACGCAGCGATCGACACGTTTTAAAAATTTATCTTTATTGAACGGAATTTCTGGGAACAAGATAATGTGTGGAGAATCACCTTCTTGTTCGGCTGCAAGCCCGCCCGCAGCTGCGATCCATCCGGCATGTCGACCCATTACTTCCATCACGAATACTTTGGTTGATGTTTTGGCCATGGATGCAACGTCGAAGCCTGCTTCTCGAATGGATACGGCAATGTACTTAGCAACCGAACCGAAACCTGGACAGTTATCGGTAAAAGGTAAATCATTGTCGACGGTTTTAGGAATATGAATAGCCTGAATTGGGTAACCCATTTGCTCAGAAAGTTGCGAGACCTTTAAGCAGGTATCGGCTGAATCGCCGCCGCCATTGTAAAAAAAGTAACGGATGTCATGAGCTTTGAACACTTCGATTAGGCGCTCATATTCAGCGCGGTTTTGTTCGAGGCTTTTTAGCTTGTAACGACAAGAGCCGAATGCACCTGAAGGTGTGTACTTTAAAGCGGCAATATCTTTTTTTGATTCTTTCGAAGTATCAATGAGATCTTCAGTTAGAGCGCCAATAATTCCATTTCGACCAGCATAAACTTTACCAATCTTGTCCTTATTCTCTCTTGCGGCTTCTATTACACCGCAGGCCGATGCATTAATAACAGCGGTGACTCCGCCCGACTGGGCATAAAAAGCATTGTATTTTTTGGCGCGCGCCATAGTGGTCTCCATTTAAAAATTCGCGATTGGGCTCAGTGGCAGGTATTATAGTGCATTGTAAGGCAGTGTTTAAATACTGGCCTCTGAAATAATAGACGGTCAATGGTAGAAATTGGGGTATCAATGACGCTCTTGCTCTTAGTTTAGTGTTTTGCAGCCAAGGGGTGGCGACGAATAAAATTCTGAGAAGGATGTTGAGTCCAGATTGTGTTGAGTCCAGAGTGTGTTGAGTCCAGAGTGTGTAGGAGTAGGTTCTTGTCATCACGAGTTCATATATCGGCTATTTGCGGAACTTTCATGGGAGGTATCGCGCAGCTCGCCAAGCAAAAAGGTTTTCAAGTCAGCGGATCCGATAAAAATTGTTACCCACCGATGAGTACACAATTGGAGCAGGCAGGAATTGAGCTCGTGGAAGGATTCTCAGCCGACAATTTGCAACCACCTCCGGATTGTGTGGTTGTTGGCAACGCAATGTCTCGAGGCAATCCTGAAGTTGAATATATGCTAGAACGAGGTTTGAACTATCGTTCTGGTCCTCAATGGTTGGCGGAGAATATTTTACATGACAAGTGGGTGATTGCGGTTGCCGGTACCCATGGAAAAACAACGACGGCGTCGATGGTGGCATGGATTTTAGAATATGCAGGATTAAACCCAGGATTTTTAATTGGTGGAGTGCCAGAAAATTTTGGTGTCTCAGCGCGATTAACTGATTCTATTTTCTTTGTTGTTGAAGCCGATGAGTACGATACCGCATTTTTCGATAAACGCTCTAAGTTTGTACATTATCGGGGACGCACGGTTGTTTTAAATAACTTAGAGTTTGACCATGCAGATATTTTTGCAGATCTCGAAGCCATAGAAACTCAATTTCATCATCTGGTAAGAACGATTCCTGCCAACGGTCTGATTATTTCGCCTAACCAACACCTTTCCCTTGATAGAGTTTTGCGAAAAGGGTGTTGGACTCCGCGGCAAAGTTTTGGAGAGAGTGGCGATTGGGCCTATAATCTCGATAAAGAAGATGGCTCGATTTTCACTGTGATCCATAAAGGGAAAAACCGTTGGACAAGTCAATTGGTCTCTCATTGGCCTGCATAATGTCCAGAATGCATTAGCCGCCATTGCCGCAGCTCATCATGCTGGAGTGACAATAGACGATGCCATTTCCGGTATTTCGGAATTTAAGAATGTAAAGCGGCGGATGGAGTTAAAAGGGCAGGTCGGCGAAATGCAGGTTTACGATGACTTTGCTCATCATCCTACCGCGATTGAATTAACCATACAGGGTTTACGCAAAAGTGTTGCTGATGCACCCATCATCGCTGTGGTCGATGCTCGTTCCAACACGATGAAAATGGGGCATCACCGAGAGAAAGTTGTGCCTGCGATGCGACTTGCCGATGTAAAAATAATTCACGATCCGCAACACATAGATTGGCTCGATAATGATAGCAACTCTGTTGAAATATTAGATAGCATAGACCGTGTAATAGAAGCTATTTTGGAAAATCTACAACCAAACACCAAAGTTTTGCTGATGAGTAACGGTGCGTTTGGCGGTATCTACACGAAACTGCTGGAGCGAATGCAATCGTTAAATAGCTAGCTTAAGAATGAAATTAGCGCTAGCAAGTTATGATTAGAACCAATGGGTAGAGGTTTAAAATGAACACGCAAACAATGCGAGAACACATCACCGTTGGAATTACCGGTGCTTCTGGCGCAGGTTATGCCGTCGCATTACTTCACGCTTTAAAACATCAATACCGTCGTATTTATGTTATTTTGTCCGATGCTGCGCGAGTCGTTTTTGCTACGGAAATCGATTGGGCGGTTCCCGAAAATTCAGCGAAAGCGAGCGAGTTTTTTGAACGTAAGATTTCTGGAGAAGGTGAAATTATCTTGTGTTCGAAAATGAACTGGATGTCACCTGTCGCATCGGGTTCGGCGGCACCCAAACAAATGATTATTTGTCCTTGCAGTACTGGCACTTTATCGGCAATCGCTACTGGAGCGAGTGATAACTTATTAGAACGAGCCGCAGATGTTGTTTTGAAAGAGCGAGGTCAACTTATTTTAATGGTAAGAGAAACGCCTTTGTCAGCGATACATCTTGAAAACATGTTAAAGCTTTCTCAGACTGGGGCAACCATCATGCCTTTAGCACCGGGTTTTTATCATAAGCCACAAAATATCGATGATTTGTTTAACTTTATGGTCGGGCGAGTGTTAGATCATTTAGAGATTGAACAATCGGTCATGCCTCGGTGGGGTTACAAACATAAAGATGGATAAGGATAAATAGCTACCCTGTATGATTTCGGTTGCTCATAAAGGCTTCGATGAGTGAAGAGGAGTTTCCTTCACTCAGTTTAGTCTCGCTATTTTGTCGAGTTTTTAATAACGAGCTTACGTGTTCTGCCGTTAATTGACTACCGCTGTATTTTCCTCGCACGCCATCACACTTTAAGCTATAAAGTAATTGCGCTTGTTGGTCCGTTTCAATATCTATTGCAACGACTCTTATTGAGAACTGATGAGCAATATCTATAATGGCTTGCATGAGAATACGCGCTTGTTGATTATTTTCGATATTGGCAGTCAGTGTTTTATCGACTTTAATTTTGTGTATGTTTCCTGAGCTGAGCCACGTTAGTGCTGAAGGTCCGATTCCAAAATTTATTAAGCTAATCTTACAACCAAGCATATGTAACCGAGTTAGGTATTTTGAAGCATCTGGGCTAGTTAGCAAGTCCTTTTCTGAAACCTCAAACTCAAACAGATTGCCACTTAGTGAACGCTTGTTAATTTCATCACGAATAAAATCAATGCCATGCTGTGTTAATAACAAAGGTTTTAAAATAGGAATTATAATTCTTGGTGGCTCGACAAGCTTTGCGAGCCATTGCTGAGCATAGTCTGCCGCTAGGTAGAACATTTCTTGATTCAAAGCCGCGAGAGAATTACTTCGCTTTGCAATGTCTAATATTTTGTCAAAGTTAAGAGTCGCTTTATCATTGAGAAATACGGTTTGTCGAATACCGCAAATTCGGTCACTGACTAACTCCGTTTCGACATCAAAACTGGTCTGCAATGTGTGTAATTGTAGCGCTAAGTTCAATCTCTGCTGGTTTTGGCGTAGTAGGTTTATTTTACTATTGATGTCTTCACTGTACACACTGGCTTGATTTCGTCCCTTTTGTTTTGCATCGTACATCGCTAAGTCTGCAAACTTTAGTAGTTGCTTAAAGTTGGTACCGTTTAGTGGATAAACGCTTACACCAATACTGATCGTGACTTGTAATGATAATTCGTTGATTTTGATGTTTGGATCTAATGCACAGCGGATCGCTTTGATCACTTTTTCGATGGATTTTTGTCCATCGAGTTCTTCAACTAATAAGCAAAATTCATCGCCTGAGAGTCGAGCCAAAATATCGACCGATCGAATAGCACTTTTAATTCGGTTAGCAAGTGTGCTGAGAACGGCATCGCCTACCTCGTGACCATGATTGTCATTGATCCCTTTAAAGTGGTCGATATCAATGAATACAAGTGCGAAAGCAGTTTGATGTCTTTGCGCTCTTAGTATTGCCTGCTCGACATGGTAAGCAAACAATTCTCTGTTGGGGAGTTGAGTTAAAGGATCTCTATTTAATTCTAAAGGACTATGCAGGCTTTTTGCGGGTTCAGCGCGCGCAATATAGGCTTCAGCTAGCGACTGAAAAAGTTTAGATAGGTGCACGCGAGACCCTGAGCGAGCTTGGTCGATCATTTCAGGTTCTAACTGCTGCACGAGCTGTTTTATTTTATGACGATCATGCATTCTTACATAAGAGGTCTAGTTGTGTGACATCCGTGAAGCACTTTCGTGCTGCGCCCCTTTGTTGCTTTTGACTGCTACAACCTACTTTCAAGCTGCGCTGTTCAGCGAAACTGAAAACCGATATGATAATCAGTATCAACTCACCGCTCTGCTCGAAATTTAACCAAGACTAGCACCCTTGCGATATTAGGTGAATAGGGATGTATTGATTATTTAATGAACAATATAGAAAACAAAAGGTTACCACATTCATTTAAACGAATCGTAATGAAATTATTATAACTATTTGATTTTAAAGTAGATGGAAAAGATTAATAGCTCTAAAACAGAGGTTTTCACTAAGCTTTTTGAGCAAGGTGCAACACTCATTACTGCGAGTAATCGTCAAGCTCGCTATTGGACTGAGCTTTACCACCGGTATGCCAGCGAGCGAGCTTCAGTTTGGCCGATGCCCGATATTTTACCGGTTGCAGCATGGCTAAAAAGGTTGTTAGAGACCCTTTCTAAAATTAGAGTGGTTCCTGTGGTGCTTGATAAGAAGCAAACACTTTGGTGCATCGAGCAGGTAATCAAAGTGTCACCGGAGCATGAATATCTAATTTCACTATCGGCAACGGCAAAAAAAGTTCTTGATGCGTTTCAACAGTTAAACGAATTTCAAGTCAGCTTATCTCCTGCTGATTTATCAACTCAAGAGCATCATGCTTTTGATGCTTGGGTATCTAAGCTGCAAAGCCAACTGCAAAACAATAATTGGATTGATGAGTCTCAGTTAAGTGAGTGGATTGCTGGTGCCTTAGAAGATGCCGAAACACGAGATATGTTTCCGAATGCTAAAGATATCTATCTGCTTGGATTTCACCAAGTTTCTCCCAGTTTAAAGCGGCTGATTAATGCATTTTCTCAACAGAGTTTGTGTCAAGTTACTGAATTGAATTGTCAGTTTAATCTCGGTGAGAGTAATGCTGCTTCTGCTACTCATCAAGCGAGCCTTTATGAAGCGCAAGACCTTAGACAGGAGCTACTCCATTCTGCTCAGTGGGCCGCTAAGACGTTATTGGAAACTCCGAGTTCTAAAGTCGCTGTAATTGTCCCGGGACTAGAAAAATATCGTTTCGAAGTCGAGCAAATTTTCCGCCAAGAACTGCATTCGAGTTCTCTATTTGAACCCCGTTCTGAAAATTCGATGTTTAATATTTCTGTGGGCAAACCTCTCAATCACTTTGGTGCCTTTAGAGTATCTTTGACCCTGATTAAACTTTTGAGCACCTCAGTTAGCCGTGAACAGTTAGCTGAACTGTTGGTATCAGATAACATTGGCTTTTGGTTTACAGAGTTTTCATTGGCTCAACTCGAAGCCATCAGACAGTTTGCATTTGATTTGCCAGCGCATGAACGAGTTTACTGGTCTTTGTCGCAATTGATTGAAAAACTGAATAAGTTATGTGAGTTTTCTGCAGCAGCTGAAGTCGTTAACCAGTCTGAGCCTTTGGTAAATCCACTTACCGAATTACTTGAATTTACTCAAACGCTTCCTAAAAGTCAGTCTCCAGAGCGTTGGACTCAATGTTTTATCGAGTGGTTAAAATGCTGGGGATGGAATGCTGGTCGAAGCTTATCGAGTTTCGAGTATCAATTAAGAGATGTGATTTTACAGCAGCTAAGCCTGATGAAACGTTTTAATCTAATGCAACCAAAGTGTACATTAGAGCAGGCATATCGGATTTTAGAAGCCGTTAATGAAGGGGCGGTTTTTCAACCAAAAAGCCAAAATGAACCCATACAAATTATCGGACTATTTGAAGCTGTTGGTTTGACTTATGATCAAGTCTGGATTTGTGGGTTGAACAATGAAGTTCTACCATCGCCACCTGAACCGAATCCTTTCATTCCGTTGACGCTCGCTCGCGATAATCATCTGCCGGGATCCGGTCCTGAACGTGAATTGGATTACGCGACGCAACTCCTTAGTTATTTGTTGCATGCGTCAGAAAAATTACACCTAAGTTATTACCGACTCGATGGTGAGAGAGAGTTAAGCCCAAGCCAACTTGTGGTTAGTCAGATTCATCATTTTAATATTGAACTGACCACTGGAACGTGGCGGATGTTGCAGCCTTTAAAATCTAAGTTGAGTCAGCTGCGTCCTGTTACTACCGAGCATTTTTATGACGAGCAAGGGCTTCCTTATACAGAAAAAAACCTTAGAGGTGGCAGCCAATTTTTACACTATCAATCGCTTTGTCCAATGCAAGGCTATTTAGCCTTTCGATTGAATTTATCCGAACAAGAAGTCGTGCATGATGGTATTGATCCGAGAGTCAGAGGTAATTTAATACACGATGCATTACAGCGCGTCTGGAGCTCGATTAAAAATCACTCGAAGCTGATTCATATGAGTGAAGAACAACTTAACTATGAAATTACTCATGCGCTCGAAGCGTCTTATCATTCTGAATTACATAACAAGCAATTGCTTCGAGAGTTAGAGATTGAACGAAGTTTCACATTGATACGTCAGCTTTTGGAATTAGAGAAAAAACGAGCGCCGTTTCAAGTGACGGCAACTGAGTATAGAGTCGATATTAGCATTGGTGGACTTGTCATTCCTTGTCGTCTTGATCGATTAGATAAGGTTGAAGCTTTAGACAGTGAATCGGATTATCATGTTGTCTTAGACTATAAAACAGGCAAAGTCTCAGCGAACTATTGGTTAAGGGATCGCATCGTTGAGCCGCAACTTCCACTTTACATGATGTCAGATAAGCAGAACATTCGGGCTCTAGGTTTCGCTCAGGTTAATCCTGATAAGGTCGCATTTTATGGTGTCAGTGACGAAAGTAATGTGTTTCCCAGTGTTAAAACGATTAGTTCAACGAATTCTGGAATGAATGATTGGCGAGAGTTTTCAGATCATCTTGAGCAACAATTAATTCAGTTGGTCGATGAAATAAAGTCAGGCGTAGCAACGGTCACGCCAAATACTCAGATGAACGCCTGTCAATATTGCCCCTATGATGCGATTTGTCGAGTCGACGAGCTAGAAAGTCATGATGAGTACGAAATAGAGTCAGAGCATGAGTTTGATTCGGAGCGAAAGGTATTATGATCGTTAACGACGCAGAAGCTAGGCTCGAAGCGCTAGATCCTCGACAATCTTTTATTGTCCAAGCACCTGCGGGCTCGGGTAAAACAGGATTGATTACACAGCGCTACTTGAAATTATTGGCTGCTGTTGATCGTCCAGAAAATATTTTAGCGATTACCTTTACTCGTAAAGCCGCTAATGAAATGCGGGCGAGAATTCTCGATGCACTTCAGACGGCAAAAGAGCTGATGCCTGAAGAAAATCACGAGAAAAAGACTTGGGAAATAGCCGCCGAAGCGTTAGCGCGAGATCATGAAAATAATTGGAATATTCTTGATAATCCAGCACGGCTAAAAATACAGACCATCGATAGCTTATCGTCAAGCTTGGTGAAGCAAATGCCACTCATTGCTCACTTCGGGATATCCTCTGGAATTGAGGAGAAACCTACTCCAATTTATCGAGAGGCCGCCGTATCGTTTATTCGCTCCGTATTAGTTGACCGATCGTTTCAAGATTCAGATGATGATACTGCTATGGCCGAGATTGAACAGGCGGTCTTGGTTTTGCTTCGCTCCGTAGGAAACGATGTCAATAAATTATCACAGCTATTCATTGGTATGCTAGCTCGACGTGATCAATGGATTCGACACTTTATATCGGGTGAAAAATTATTGGATCGCAGTGCTCTTGAGAGAGCTCTAGAAACTTTTCTAGAAGATCGTTTGCAAGCGTTGTTTAAATCTGTGCCTCACAGCCTGAATAAACCATGGGCTGAATTTGTAGAGTCGTTGCGGAATAATTTAGCTTATCTCGACAAGCCGCTCTCTGACAATCATCCTTTACTTCAACTCAAATCGATAGAGGCGTGGCCTGAATGCACGTTGAATAACCTAGAACAGTGGCAATTGGTTGCAACGATATTACTGACTAAATCAAAGCTAACTCTGAAAGCTAAATGGACCCAAGCAGATGGTGTTATTCCTGCTTCAACTAAGATTAAAGAAGCTAAGCCGATTGCTAAGTTACAAAAGTCGTTACGTGAAGAGCTTTGTAGTGGGCTAGAGAGTCATACTCGGTTCTTAACGCAACTAGCAGACTGTTTGAGTTTGCCTCTACCTAAATACTCCGACTCACAATGGACAATGATAGAAGCGCTAGAAGCGTGTTTAAAAATGCTTCTTGGTTTCTTAAAGGTCGAGTTTCAAAGTCAAGCTAAGGTTGATTTTTCGGAGTTGTCGCTAGCCGCTCTGCATGCTTTAGAAGATGAGATTGGCGCAACTGACCTAGCTCTAAAGATGGATTATCGTATTCAGCATATTTTAGTGGATGAGTTTCAAGATACATCACATAGTCAATATGAGTTAATCCGATTATTGACTCAAGGGTGGCAAGAAAATGACGGACGAACTTTATTTGTTGTTGGCGATCCGATGCAGTCAATCTACCGATTTCGAGAAGCCGATGTTGGGTTATTTCTTGAGTCGAGACAGCGAGGGATTGCGGGACTAAACCTCAAGCCGCTTAACCTAACGATGAACTTTCGTTCCGAGGCGGGCATCGTTAATTGGGTTAATCAAGCCTTTACTCAGATTTTTCCAACGTCTGAAAACGCGATGTTGGGTGCCGTTCCGATCAGTTTGGCAGATCCCAAAAATGATAATAATGCCGATGCTGTGCATTTTCATCACCGGTATGTTGAAAGCGACTCTGATTTTCAGGTTGCAACCATGTTTAAGCTCATAGAAGAAATTAAAGAGCAGTCGAGTTCAGATAGTGTTGCGATTCTCGTGCGCTCGAAACAACACGCGGCAGAGATAATTGCTGAATTAAAAGCAAAACATATTCCTGTTGAAGCCGTTGAGATGGAGCGATTAGAACAGCGACCAATGATTAAGTGCTTAATGCAAATAACTCGTTTTTTATTAAATCCGAGTGATAAGCTTGCTTTGGCAGCACTGTTGCGTTCAACTTTGTGTGGCGTGAGCCTTGAAACGACGACTAAGTTATTTTCATCCTCTATCGGTCCTTGGCAAACGTTAGCCAATTTTCTGCAATATAATGAGCCTACTAGCGATCCACTTTGGAATGCCATTGCCATTGAAGAGCAACCGCGATTGAAAAAAGTGTTTGAGCGCTTGAATCCTCTATTGAAACAGCGTGCAAGTGCACCTTTGGCCGAATTAGTGTACTCGGCATGGTCTGCGTTAGGTGGTTTACACGTTTATTCAAAAGCTAGAGATATCAATGATTGCAACACATTCATTGAGACGCTTGCTAAAAAGCTTAACGATCAGAGTCATGTTAGAGTTGATAAATTGTACGAGATGATTGCTGAACTTTTTTCTGCTCCAGATTCTCGTGCAGATGGTTTTTATGTATCTGTTATGTCAATTCATAAATCGAAAGGTTTGGAGTTTGATCATGTCATCATTCCTCATCTTGAACGAAAAGCAAGAGCAGACGATAAGCAGTTACTTCTTTGGCAAGAATTACCTGAGTACTATCAACCCGCTAATTTTCTTGTCGCTCCGATGCCAACGGGCAATCAAGAGCAAGATAGAATTTACAAGTTGTTGCATGAAATTAATCGTTCTAAAGCGGATTTCGAAGCAGGTCGGTTGTTGTATGTAGGCGTAACCCGTGCTCGGAAAAAGTTGCATTTGATTGCGCAAACTAAAGTAAAGTTGCAAGACGATCAAGACAGTGATTCAGGGAATCATTGGCAAGTCTCTCAACCAGCGAAAGATTCGCTACTCGCTCAACTTTGGCCGGCGATTGAGCGTCAAGTGAGCAATGATATTACGGTTGATGAGCCAAACGATTCTTTCGCTAAGTTAACCAATGAGTCTACTCGCGCAATTCGCCGTATTTCGTTGCAACAAGAGTTTGTTTTACCTGAGTCGATATTAAGTGTTCACTCGCCTGACTTAACGCTTGCACAAGATGAGGAACCTTCATTTGACTGGGCAAGTGATCAAGCGGCGCTGATTGGAAACTTGGTTCATCAAGAATTGCAACTGATCGCTGAATTGGGCGTTGAGCAATGGAATGAGCAACGAATTCTTGATCGAAAATCACTGTATCAAAACTATTTTCAACGACAATTTGTAGTACAATCTGATCTGTCTAATTGTGTTGATAAAGTAATCAGGGCGCTTACTAATACCCTCAAAGATGAAACCGGTCGTTGGTTGCTGACACGTCATCAAGACGCCGCTTCTGAGTATCCATTGTCGACGCGAATTAACGATACTTTTCGCTCTTTCGTTATTGACCGCACATTTGTTGATTCAAATAATCATCGTTGGATTATTGATTTCAAAAGTGGCGAGCACTCAGGTGGCCGCTTAGAAGACTACTTTGAGTCAGAATTGGAACGCTATCGAGGCCAATTAACTCGCTACGCGGCATTAATGAAAGCATTGGATAATCGACCTATCAAGTGTGCATTGTACCTACCAATGCATCAGAAATTACTCGAATATACCGATATTGTTTAGAAAACTAACCTTAGAGACGTTGTATGAAAAAGAATTACTTTGCATCACTGGTGGAGAAAATCCAGAACCGTTCTCCTTTGTATCGTGGCTGGTTGCTGAATTACTTATTGGGTTCAACAATTAAGTTCGTCGGCACGGCTGGTGTTAAGTGTCAAACCTTGACGCGCGAAGAAAGTGTTTGGACTTTAAAGAATCGAAAAAAAGTACGCAACCATATCAAGGGTGTTCACGCTGCTGCTATGGGATTGCTGGCGGAAACCGCGACTGGCATGTTAGTTGGAATGAACGTACCAGATGATCGAACACCGGTTATAAAGTCAATGAAAATTAATTATGTAAAGCGAGCAAGTGGTGACTTAACCGCAAAAGCAGAACTCACTCCGGAGCAAATACAGCACATCATTGATACTGAGAAAGGTGAAATTCTGGTACCGGTAACCGTGACGGATAGCGAAGGCAAGCAGCCGATTGAATGTGAAATGATCTGGGCTTGGACGCCAAAGCGCTAATTAAGATGGCGTCGTTGAGTCATTCAACGACGCCCTCAAGCCACTCAATAATTTTAGTCACTCCCAAAATACAATTGCCACCATACTGTTCTGCGAATTGTTCGTCTAACTCTTGATCCAAAGGCACTTGCTCTGCTGCCATCAGCGCTTTGGCACCATCAAAATCAACGAAGGCGATTCGTGTTGTCAGTTCTTCTGGCGGACGTCCAAAGGCTTCTCCTGGCAACATCGCAACGCCAGTTTCGGTTAAAATTTTCTCGCATAACTGGGTGCTTGTCGAAATTCCGCGCTCCGATAAGACACCTCGAAAGGGTTCAAAATTCGGGAATAGGTAGAAAGCGCCGTCAGGCATTGCTAATTCAAAACCAGCGGTTTGCATTTTCGTTACGATACTTTTGGCGAGGGTGTACAGAATTCGTCGGCTATTGGCTAAATAGCGCTCTATTTCTAAACCTCCCTGGAAAGCGCGAACCGCGGCATATTGAATCGGAGCTGAAGTGGAGGTGTAAGTTTCACTGGCGACAATCGACATGGCGTCCATTAGCCAGCTGAGGTTGGGAGGAAAAGCAAAGGTACCTAGACGCCATCCTCCAGCGCCACACCATTTACTCAGCCCTGAACTAATGATGGTTCCCTCGGGGTAATATTTTGCAATCGAGGTATGGCTACCATCGAAATCTAATTCACCATAAATTTCATCCGACAACACCAGCACTTTGTATTTTCTTAATTTTTTTGCCAGTGCTTTTAGTTCTCGCTCAGTGTAGGTGTAACCGTGTGGATTCGCTGGGTAATTTAAGATCATTAGACGGGGTTTATTCGGATCGGCGGAACACAGTTGCTCAATGCTGTCGGGCGTCACTTGCCAGTTATGTTTGCTTTCTGTTTTTAGCCAACGAATTTGTCGTCCGAGAATCATTGCTTGAGGGGCATAAGATACCCAGCTAGGTGTTGGTATTACCAAGTCACCGTAGTAAACCAATTGCAGTATAAACATGAGTTCTTTGGAGCCTGGCCCGATAAGAATGTGATCGGGAGCTGTGGCAATGCCCTGACGGTGATGATATTCAGCGACAGCACCGCGTAATTTGCGCAATCCGGCGACAGGCAAGTAGTCTTTCTGATGCGCGTTCGACTTTAATGCGTCTTCAACGACTTGCGGAACAGGGAAGGGACTTTGCCCTAAACCTAACTTTATGACTTGCTCTCCCCGACGAATGAGATCATTACTAATTTCATTGATGGCTAAAGTGGCCGAAAGCGATAGGCCTCGTACATTTAGGTTTAGATGGACATCAGGCTGTTTTTTCATGGTGTCGTCTCCACATCCTTTCGTTATATTACATGTCTAATGTGATCGCATTTTCGCAAGACGGTCATATTATTCTCATCGTAGATTCACACTATCTCATTATGCTAATTGTGATTGATGGCTCTCAAAATAATAAGGATGGCTGTCATATACAAAAACAATACTCAAAACAAAAGCAGGAGCAAGTATGAAATTAACGACAAGTTTATGTGTCGTAGCAATGTCTTTAAGCATAGGCGTTGATGCGGCTAAGTATCAAGTGAATGATGCCGCTTTATCGAACCAGGTTGATGAAAAACACGCTTCGAGAGGTCTTTCTCGTTATCAAAATGAGCTTGGACCACGACCTTTCTATTTACTAGACGACATGGATGATGGCGCTTTAAAAAGCGCGTTAAAGCGATGTGAAAACCGATTGTTTTTCAAGAAAACCGATTTTTCAATTGGGCATCGAGGTGCACCAATGCAATTTCCTGAGCACACAAAAGAGTCTTACATGGCTGCGGCTAAAATGGGCGCTGGGGTGATTGAGTGTGATGTGACATTTACTAAAGATAAGCAGCTGGTTTGTCGTCATTCACAATGTGATCTGCATACAACGACAAATATCTTAGGTATTCCAGAGTTAGCCTCGAAATGTTCTCAGCCCTTTGTTCCCGCCAATGCGGCAACTTCAACACCAGCGACGGCGCAATGCTGTACTAGTGATATCACGCTGGCTGAGTTTAAGTCGCTGTGTGGAAAAATGGATGCTAGCGATCCGACGGCCACTACTGCGGAACAATACATGCAAGGCACTGCAAACTGGCGCACGGATCTTTATTCCCAGTGTGGGACCTTACTCACGCATGCAGAAAGTATTCAACTGTTCAACAAGCTAGGCGTAAAAATGACTCCAGAGCTAAAAGCTCCGAGCGTTAGTATGCCGTTCGAGGGTGACTATTCACAACAAGATTATGCCCAACAAATGATCGACGAATACAAAGCGGCAGGAGTTAGTCCTAAGCGCGTGTTACCGCAATCATTTAATCTGTCTGATGTTGAATATTGGGTTGAACATGAGCCGCGTTTTGCTCGTCAGGCCGTTTACTTGGATGACCGCATGTATACACAAGCAGATTATGTTCCTAGCTTGAGCGACATGATGAGCTTACGTGAGAAAGGTGTTCGTGTTATTGCTCCGCCAATGTGGGCCTTGCTTACTTTAGACGAGGAGCAACAATTGGTGGCTTCTGATTACGCCAAGTATGCTCGTCAAGCAGGCTTGAAAATTATCACTTGGACATTGGAGCGCGACGGACCGCTAAAAGCTGGCGGCGGCTGGTATCACCAGTCGATATCTGAGGCCATCAATAATGATGGAGATACCTATCAAGTACTGGATGCTCTGGCTAAAAAGGTCGGGGTAATCGGTGTTTTTTCTGATTGGCCTGCGACCACCAGTTATTATGCGAACTGCATGAATCTAGACTAATGGGTTGTTTTTAATGGCTTTTGGTGGTGAGTTGAGAGAGGTTTCACTGGCATCAGACACCACCAATATCCGAGCCTGTATCAGACAAGCGACCGCTATCACTGGTTGGCGATTTTTTTGAGTAAATAATGGTATAATCCGCGGTTAGCGATTGTATTAACTGGCTACTGCGGAGATTGCATGTCTGACACCACAACACAGATTACCATAATTCAACCTGACGATTGGCACCTACACTTTCGAGACGGTGATATCTTGCACGAAACAGTACCTGCCACTACGCGTTGTTTTCGTCGCGCCATTGTAATGCCTAACTTAGTCCCCCCAGTAACTACATCGGCGATGGCCATTGATTATCAAAAGCGAATTATGGCCGCGGTTCCGGCAGGCGTTGAGTTTGAGCCTTTGATGACGTTGTATCTTACCAACTCAACCACCATCGAAGATATTCGACAGGCAAAGGCTGCGGGTGTTGTAGCCGCGAAACTCTATCCGGCTGGAGCGACAACCAACTCAGATGCGGCTGTGGGTCAAGTAGAAGCCTTGTTCCCCATTTTCGAAGAGATGGCCAAAGTTGATATGCTGCTATTGATTCACGGTGAGGTGACTGACGGCGATATCGATATTTTCGATCGAGAGAAAGTATTTATCGATCGACATTTATACCCAATTGTACGAGCCATGCCAGAACTAAAAGTGGTTTTTGAGCATATCACAACAAAGGATGCGGTCGACTTTGTAGTGACCGCGACAGACAAAGTAGCAGCAACCATAACGCCTCAGCATTTATTGATGAATCGAAATGACTTGCTGGTCGGTGGCATTCGCCCGCATAACTATTGCTTGCCTGTTTTAAAACGAAACACCCATCAGTTAGCTTTACAAAAAGCAGTAGCGTCTGGCTCGAAGAAATTTTTTCTAGGAACTGACTCAGCACCTCATGCGAAACATAAGAAGGAAACCGCGTGTGGATGTGCTGGTTGTTATAGTGCATGGAGTGCGATTGAGCTTTATGCTCAAATTTTTGAACAACTGGGTTGCTTGGAGCATCTTGAGGCATTTGCTAGCTGTAATGGGCCCGATTTTTATGGCTTACCTCGTAATAAAGATACCATTACCTTGATTAAACAACCGTGGCAGGTTCCTAATGAAATTGCATTGCCCAATGGCGATCCTATCGTTCCATTTTATGCAGGCGAAACGCTAGCTTGGAAGTTGCAAGATAAGTGAGTCAATTGTCTCAAAGTAATCTCGAAAAAATAGACGCTAAAAAGTTCAAACCGAGCTTATTGGTTATCGGATACGTTTGGCCGGAGCCAGAATCATCGGCTGCAGGACGGCATATTTTATCGTTGATTCAAGCTTTTCAAACGGCAGGATTTAAGGTGGTGTTCGCGTCACCAGCACGTTCTAGCGATTTTATGTTTGATTTATCAACGATAGGAGTAAAAACGGAGTCAATTGCAATAAATGATGATGCCTTTGATGAGTTTTGTTCTCAGTTAAATCCAACCGTGGTGTTGTTTGATCGTTTTATGATGGAAGAGCAATTTGGTTGGCGCGTAGAGCGTTGCTGTCCTAACGCATTAAGAGTGCTTGATACCGAAGATCTTCAATTCTTAAGAGATGCTCGTCATCGAGCATTTAAACAGCAGCGAGAGATCGCGAATAGCGACTTTATGTCGGAGCTAACCTTGCGTGAGGTCGCTGCTATTTTACGAAGTGACTTATCACTAATCATTTCTGCTTTTGAATGTGAACTGCTGCAACGTCAGTTTAATGTACCAAAACAACAGCTCATTACTATTCCATTTATGGTTCCATTCTCAGAGGCCAACTTTAAACCCTTCGAAGAGCGACAACACTTTGTTGCCATCGGTAATTTTCGACATGCTCCTAATTGGGACTCGGTATTATTTTTAAAACAGATTTGGCCAAACATTCGAGCGAGAATACCGCAAGCAGAACTGCATATCTATGGTGCTTATACGCCGCCAAAAGCGACGGCATTAAATGATTCAAAGTCGGGTTTTTTAATTAAAGACCGAGCTCAAGACGCCTTTCAAGTGATTGCAGAAGCAAAAGTATTGCTAGCACCATTGAGGTTTGGCGCAGGTATTAAAGGTAAGTTAATAGACGCTATGCAAATGGGAACGCCGAGTGTGACGACTCCGGTGGGTGCAGAAAGTATGCATGCTGAGTTAGCATGGCCAGGATCGATTGCTAGCAATGAGGATGAGTTTGTACAACAAGCGGTAGAGTTGTATGAGAATTCTCAAAAGTGGATGAGAGCGCAACAAGCAATTGCTCCTATTATGAAAGAAGTCTTTGATCGTGAGGCGCTTGAGAAAAAATTACTAACACGCGTGCAAAACATCTTAGATGATATGGATGAACATCGAAGTCAGCTATTTTATAACGCGATGTTACGCCATCATAGTCTGCGCAGTACCGAGTTTATGTCACGCTGGATCGATGTAAAAAACCAGCTGGCTAACGTGAAGTCTGATTCGCGACCCTCCGACAGAAATGGAGACGTTTGACAAATTTTGTTATGGGCAGTTTTAAAAAATAGTATCGTTAAGTAATTAAAAACATGAGTAATACAAAAATTGGAGTCGTAATGATTAAGTATTTTGGACTAGCAGTTGTTCTGTTAGTAACTAACCTGATAGACGCTAAAGATCAGGTTCATTATTTAGTAGATTTCCAACAGCCACAACATCATTTAGCTGACATTCAAGTTAAATTCCCCAAGCATGAGGGTAAGCAGTTAGATATTAGTTTGCCAGTCTGGAGAACCGGGCGTTATGAAATTCTCGACTTAAGCAAAGGCATTCGAAATTTTTCCGCTTTTGACGCGAATGGAAAAGCACTTGAATGGCGAGCTATCGATAAAGCCAGCTGGCGAATTGAATCTAACGGCGAACCTGTCACCATACAATACTTATTGTATGCTAATGATATTGGGAGTCGTACTCGACATATTGATGACACCCATGCCTTCTTAGATGCGACCGCAACCTTTGTATATAGCCCTCAACTGCGTGACCGACCCATTAAAGTTCGTTTGATGGTGCCTAACAAATGGCGCTCACGATCAGGAATGGAATCTGCGGGTAAGCACACGTTTGTTGCTGATAATTACGATGTTTTAGTTGATTCGCCGATAGAAACGGGTATTCACTCTTTTCGAGAATTCACCGTCGGAGACCGTGAATATGAATTGTTATTTTGGGGACGAGGAAACTACGATGAAGCCAAAATTGAAGGTGACTTAGCCAAGCTTGACCGACAAGTCGAAGCGATTTGGAAAGAGTTTCCGTATTCTCGATACGTTTATATGATACACGCGACCAGCGGTCCTAGAGGCGCGACTGAACACATTAATTCGACAGTCATTCAACGTCAAAGAGATCGGTTCGGATCTCGCTCTGATTACCTAGACTTTATGGGTACCGCTGCCCACGAGCTAATACACACTTGGAATGTTAAAGCTTACCGGCCAGCTGCTCTCGTTCCCTATGACTATCAGAAAGAAAGCTATACACCTCTCCTTTGGGTAGCAGAGGGGTCGACGAGTTATTACGATACATTGTTGGTGCGACGAGCAGAGATCTCAACCCAAGCAGAGTTTCATAAAGAGATCGCGAAGTCGATCGAAAAGCTTTTAAATCGACCTGGGCGTGAGGTTCAATCGGTATCAGAAGCAAGCTGGTATAGTTGGATTGAGTCTACCAATGACTTTACTATTAATCATGGTGTCAATATTTATGCGAAAGGCTCGTTAGTCAGTTGGCTTCTTGATTATAAAATACGAGAAGCGACGAACAATCAGAAACGTTTCGAAGACGTTCATCGATTGCTTTTTCAGCGTTTTAATGCCAGTGAAAAAGGTTTTACAGATGAAGACCTCTTAAGCTTAGTGAATGAAGTCACGGGTAAAGACTTTGGATCTTTTTGGGATGACTATGTATGGGGAACGAAGCCCATTCCATTTGATGACATGTTGAATTATTTCGGTTTGAAAATAGAACGTCTCAAGAAAGAAGACTTAAAAGTTGATTTAGGCATTAAATACGACAACGAATTAGTTTTAGAACGAGTTAAAAAGCATTCTTCAGCTTGGAAATCAGGACTCACCAGCGGCGATCGAATTGTTGCAATCAACAAGTTGCGGCTCAGTAAAGACAATATTGAAGAACGCATAGAAGCGCTTCCAATAGGACAAAATATTACTATTCAGTTCTTTCGCAGAGATGAACTAAAGGAAGCCACTTTGCTGACAGAAGTGAATGAGAATACATCGCTAAAAATAGTTCCAGTCGAGCAACCCACTGATCAACAGAAAGAACATTATCAGTCTTGGACCAGTCATCCACTTGAAAACTAAGATGGGTAAGAATTTTTGAGGACAAGTATGAGCAAAATATTTTTAACGGCATTGGGCTGCCGTCTCAACGAAGCTGAATTACAGCGTTGGGCGCAAGAGTATCAGTCTATTGGTTATTCGATTACCCAACAGCCAGAAGATGCTGCTGTGATGGTCGTAAATACTTGCGCCGTGACTGGTGAGGCGGCTCGAAAGTCGCGGCAAGTAATTCGCAAACATCATCGTAAGAATCCGAGTGCCAAAATGGTGGTTACAGGGTGTTATGCTTCGCTTGAAGAGCAACAAGCGAATGAGATTCTTGGTGTCGATCTGGTGGTAAGTAACCAAGAAAAAGATCAGCTTGTGGCGAAAACACAAGCGGTGTTAGATATGCCAACGATGCCAACGATGGCTACCGAACCGGGAGCGCCCGCTTTGTTTGCCCGAAATAAAGAGCGAGCGTTTATTAAGGTTCAAGACGGCTGTCGATATCGATGTACCTTTTGTATTGTTACCGTCGCTCGTGGTGAAGAGCGCAGTCGAACACCGGAATCTATTATCGAAGAGATTAATCAACATGTACAAGATGGTGTTCAAGAGATCGTCATTGCTGGGGTTCATGTCGGTGGCTACGGCAGTGACCTAGAGACCGACTTATTTTCGTTAGTCGAGCGCATATTGGCCGAGACATCTGTGCCGCGCATTCGATTTGCATCGGTGGAGCCTTGGGATTTACCCGATCAATTTTTTACCCTGTTTTCGAATCCGAGAGTACTACCGCATATGCACTTACCATTGCAGAGCGGAGCCGACAGCGTGTTGCGGCGAATGGCTCGTCGCTGCAAAACCGAAGAGTTTGAACGCTTAGTTACGCAAGCTCGAGAGCACATTCCCGGATTCAATGTGACGACGGATATTATTGTTGGTTTTCCAGGTGAAACAGACGAAGAGTTTGCAGCATCATTGAGTTACATTGAAAAGGTTGGGTTTGGTCATATTCATATTTTCTCTTATTCGCCAAGAGAAGGAACCAAAGCGGCGAGATTGCCTGGGCATTTAGATAATGCAACGAAGAAATTGCGCAGTCAGAAATTACATCAACTTGCAGCAAGACTGAAAGAACAAGAACAACGTCGCCAACTAGAGCTCGTTGTCCCTGTTTTATGGGAGGGTAACCCACAAGCGCTAGAAAATGGCATGGTTAGGTTTATTGGGCACACGCCAAATTATCATCGCGTGTTTACCGATGTTCCCCCGCAGTTTGACATTGGTAATGCGATCATTGAAACCAAGCTTGTCGCGATCGAAGGCGATGCGATACAAGGACTAGTTACATTAAATGAAGAATATAAAAAAGGTGCTCCTATTGCTGTGACGTTGAAGCCATAGTCAAGAGCTTGGAACCTTAATGGATAAGAGAGGATATCATGTTAAAGGACTTTAATTGCGAGCTCCGTATTTGCTCGAGCAGTATTTGCTCGACCCGCGTTATTTCGATCCGCATTTGTTCGATCTATTTCGTCTTGATGTTTTGGGCGGTTTGTTTCCACAATAATTTAACCGCTCAACAGACGCCAAAACGTCAAGTTTCGGATCTTAAGATAACAACGCTTTCTACAATGCTGGCAGATCGTGGACACGGTGAGTGGGGATATTCTGCGCTAGTAGAAGTCGGGCAAAAGAAAATACTCTTTGATACTGGACGTTATCCTGAGACCGTTTTAAACAATGCCCAACGGTTAGGTATCGATTTATCGGAAGTTGAAGACGTTGTGCTTAGCCATAATCATGGCGATCATACAGGTGGCGTACTTTATCTTAGGGAACATTTAAAATCGATCAATCCTACGGCTATCAGTCGTATTCATGTTGGTAAAGGTATTTTTACTAAACGTGTCGGTCGCCCTCATTCTATGCAAGTTTTAAAAGATTCACTCGAAGCAGATGGCGTTGAGTTTAAAATTTACGACTCTGTTCAGGAGATTTTCCCCGGTGTGTGGCTAACCGGTAACGTACCTCGAAAGTACGACGAAAAAAATTACAATCCAAACTCGAAACTGGAAACAAAGCAAGGAGAGGTTGTTGATATTGTTGCTGAAGATATGTCTCTGTTTATTAATACCACAAAGGGAATTGTTTTATTGTCGGGGTGTGGTCATTCGGGGATTATCAACACGATGGCATTGATACAAAGTCGATTCAAAGAAAAAAAGATCACCACCGCAATAGGAGGGTTTCACCTACTTAGAGCGAGTGATGAACAGCTAAAGTGGACGGCTAACCAACTAAAGTTATTTGGGTTGCAGCAAATGAATGGAGCTCACTGTACTGGGATCAATTCGTTAGTTCAGTTACGAGACCTAATGAAAGGCTCACGTCAAAATTACGTGGTTGGGTCGGTCGGTGATTTGTTTACCTTAGAGCAGGGGATTCGACCCGGAGCAATTGCGCGATAGATAGTCATCCAATTAAACAGAGAGCTAATTCAATACAGAGAGCTAATTCAATACATAGAAATAATTCAACTCAGAGAAGCAATCCAATAAAAAAGGGACATGTCGTCCCTTTTTTAGTTTTAGGCAATAACCATCGTTAGTCAATCAGTTGACGATTTCCTGCGCCGGGCAATACCGACATGCTTTTTTGTCGAGAAGACATCACTTGATAGCTTTCACTGAATACATCATCAATAAATGTCCAGTCAGCGGTTGCTTCATCGTGCGTAAAAGTAACGGTTAAAAATCCACGATCGTAAACATTACAGAAGGCGAGGTTATCAACCAGTTGAGTAATTCCCGCTTCGTATTCAATGGCGGTCTCTCGATTCGGAATTTGTAGGTAAACTTCAAGACCTGGAGAGCTAACAGAGGCCGTGGCAAACTCAACGCCGACTTGAGCGCCTGTGAAGGTTTTTAGGTCGCTGGCCCAGGCATTATGAGTGTCGCCAGCAAGTACTACGAGGTTTTTATCAAACGCTTGCGCAGTGCCTAACACCACTTCTCTTTCATAAGCATACCCATCCCATGCATCGAGGTTGTATGGAATACTTGGCAGTTGAATCAAGGCGATATTTTCCGGTGTTAATAGAGCTTGATTTGCTTGCAGTAGTGCTAAATTTTCTGGGGTTAATATGGCCAACTCTTCGGGTGTTAACGTTGGATCATTAGCTTGATAACGTTCATAAATCGCGGCAATTTGAGCAACTCGTGCAATCAATACAAACTGATCAATGGATAACGCTTGAGTGGCAATGGCGGCAGGCAGAAACATTTTGCCCATTAATACTTGTTGGCCAAGAACTTGCCATTTGGCAGTGCTGGTTGCCATAGCTGACTGCAACCATGCGAGTTGCTGGCCGCCTAACAGAGTTCTTGATGTGTCTGATAAGGCTGCTTCGAAGGCAACCGCATCGATATTGCCAGAGCCATCGACAAAGTCATAAATGTCGATGGGTTGGTCTCGGCCGATAATACGGGTATCTAACATGTGAAGATCAAGTAGGTCACCGTAGCGGAATGTTCGGTAAATAGCTAAGTCGCCTTGAGCAAACTTGTCTCGCACAGGCATCCATTCAAAATAGGCCATCAAAGCTTCAACTTTGCGCGTTTCAAAGTCGCCTTCGCCGTCGTTGTGATTTTCAGCGCCATCTTTATACGCATCGTTAGCCACCTCATGATCGTCCCAAACGGCAATGAACGGGAACTTTCGGTGACATTTTTGAAGATTGGGATCGGTTCGATATTGTGCGTAACGCTTACGATAGTCAGCAACCCCTAACAGTTCGGTGTTGTTATCAGAATTGAAACCTCGCCCAATTTCGTTAGCTCGCTCGGTTGCATAGCCACCGTCGCCGTATTCATAAATATAATCACCGAGATGAAGTACCGCATCAAGATCGTTGCGCTTAGCAACTTCGCCGTAAACATGAAATAAACCCGCTGGATAATTCGAGCAAGAAACGACGCCAAATTTAGCGGATTCAATATGGCCGACAGGCAATGTTTTGGTGTAGCCAATCGGCGAACGTTTCCCATTCGATGTAAAGAAGTAGCGGTAACGTGTACCCGGTGAGAGACTGATTAAGTCCAGTTTTAATGTGTGATCGGTACTGGCATTAACTTGAGTGAAACCACTGATGACAAATTGATCGGTTTCATCGTTATAGACTTCCCATCCAACAGTGACTTCCGAATCATCTTCTACGGTAATTCGCGTCCAAACAATGACGCTAGCACTGGTTGGATCGCCACTGGCAACGCCATGTAAGAAATCGACTGCTGTGTGTCGATCAGAATCGTCATCAATCACACAACCGGTTAAGCCACTCGCTACAATCGTCGTGCCCATTCCCAATGAAGTTGCGCGGATAAAGTCGCGCCGAGTCAATTTAGTCATACTGCTTCCTTTAGAATTTTTTGTTATCAGGCCAAGTTTACGCAGGGGATTGTGACAAATCGACGACAATCACGCTGGTTGCGGAGGTAATATTTACATTTTCGTTTCATTGTGGCAAAACTTGTTGTTTTGCGCTGCGGCAACCTTTAGACAGAAATGCTTGCTAACTTCAATGTCGCTAGCGCTATACTGAACGGATAGGGGCGGATTATTTTCGGTAACTATCGAATAGAGGGACTCAAGCATGAGCAACGAACATTCCACGTTTGAAGTGGCGTTAAAATTAATTGATAACTATCGCTTTGAAGTTGACTTTGGAGCAATGGGGCAGATAGAAACCGATGAGCCGGAGCCGCTTGGTGAAGGTTCCGGTCCTAACCCGACTCGTTTATTAGCGACGTCGGTTGCTAATTGTTTAGCTGCCAGTCTTTGTTTTGCGATACGAAAGTTTAAAGGGGATCCTGGTGCCGTCACCGCAAAGGTCAGTGGTGAGTTAGCTCGTGTTGAAGGGCGTTGGCGCGTCGCAAAGTTAGCGGTTGCGATTGAACTTGGGCAATCAGCGTCTGATATCCCTCATCTCGATCGAATTTTAGAGCAGTTCGAAGCCTTTTGTGTGGTTACCGAGAGCGTGAGAGCGGGAATTCCGGTCGATGTGTCGGTATCAGACAACAATCATCAAGTGCTTCATCAGTCGAATTGATGAAGCGTTTACTTGGTACGACTCGCTTGTGAACTGTCGCGCCACATTTTGACACTCTTGACCAGGTTGCCTTTAATTTGAAGTACTTCGATAGGATGTCCATCAAGTTTTAGGCCGGTTCCTGGTTGAGGGATGGTTTCTAAGTATTCGATGATTAATCCACTGAGGGTTTTTGGTCCATCGGTCGGCAGATCGATTCGTAAAGCACGATTCAAATCTCTAACGGTCACGGTACCATCCAATAAAAAGCTACCATCGTCTTGAGGGTGAATATCTTTTGATGTCGTCGCTGCAAAGTCCGTCGTGAACTCACCAACGATTTCTTCGAGAATGTCTTCAATCGTCACTAGACCTTGAATGTCACCGTATTCATCGACCACCATACCCACGCGTTGTTTCTTTCGTTGGAACTTTAATAATTGAGTGTTCAATGGTGTTCCTTCGGGAACGAAATACACTGGCGTCATGTAGTCACGAATGGTTTCTTTGGTAATGTCTTCGATGTCGCGACTCATCAAGTTAGCAATGTGTCGAGCATGTAACATACCTTTCACTTTATCGATGCTTTCTTGATAGACCGGTAATCGAGTATGTTGTGTGTTTCGCAACTGATTCAATATATCGTCAAGTTGCTCTTCGAGATCGACACCGATGATTTCATTTTTAGGGACCATAATATCTTCAACGGTAGCGTGCTCAAGATCGAGAATGCTCAGCAACATCTTTTGGTGACGTTTCGGAATCATACCGCCAGCTTCATTGACCACGGTTCGCAATTCCTCAGAACTCAAATGATCATCTTGATGATCGGCCACACGAACACCAAACATTCGTAACATTCCGTTGGATAAGAAGTTCACCATGACCACGAGAGGAGAGAGTAGTTTTAGTAACGGCGTTAAAATAAATGAAGCCGGAAAAGCAATGCGTTCAGGATGAACCGCTGCCAGTGTTTTTGGCGTTACTTCAGCGAATAACAAGAACATAATCGTTAATGGAATTGGGAGAACGGCGACGCCATAATCTCCCCAAAGTCTGAGTGCGATAGCATTGGCCACCAAGGTAGCCATGATATTAACAAGATTATTGCCAATTAAAATCACCCCGATTAGGCGATCCGGTCTTTTTAACAGCTTGCTGACTAAACGCGCGGCACGGTGATTACTCTTAACGAGATGCTTTAACCGATAGCGGTTAATCGACATCATGCCCGTTTCAGAACTGGAGAAAAATGCTGATAAAAACAGTAGACCAAACAGTATGGCTGTTAAGCTACTCGTCGAAATATCGTCCAAAGATTAGAGTCTCATACAATTTTAATAAGCTGGGTAGCTAAAAAGAGCAGGCATCATGCCGCTATTTTTGCGCCACCCAAGACAGCGCGCATTATAAGCCAGCTTAATTGAGAATCAACTCAATCACCAGTTTACTTCCAAAATATCCGATACACAGCAGAGTGAATCCGCCGAGTGTCCAGTGGGCCGCTTGTCGACCACGCCACCCACGCCAGCGATGACCAATCAGCAAAACCGCAAACACAACCCATGCCAATGTGGATAAGACAGACTTATGGATTGGTTGGTGAGAAATCGCAGTGTCGAGATAAAATAGAGCAATCACTAACGCGAGGCTCATTAATGCAAATCCCATCACTAAAAGCTGAAATAAGAAGCTTTCTAAGCTTTGTAGAGGGGGGAAAAATGACGGAAGGTGCGTGGGATGACTGCGCAGTTGGCGATCGGCAATAATCACCAAAATTGCCTGAATAGCCGCCAAGAGTAAAAATCCAGTGGCGATGATGGCGGCAAAAATATGCACTAGGCTGGCCCATTGACCGCCCAGTTGCATGGTGTTTTCTTTGGAATAGGTTAAGCCGAGCAAGACTGACATTGCGGCAAAGCTACCGATAACGACGATCATTAGAGTCACTTCTCGTTTGAAAGCATTCAGCAGCAAGATAATCATTGCTAACCAATTCGTTAACCCCATCATATTGAAAAGATTCAAGTTTTGTTGTTCTTGGGTATCAATGGTTAGATAGAGATAAAACCCATGGGTTACCACCGCCGCGATGGTCATCAAGTTCAAACCGAGGTGGCGATTACTGGATGACTTCAGGCTGATAAGCGAGGTTAGGACTGCAAAAAGGTACAAGCAGATCGCAAAAATACCACTGATAACCGAGGGCGTAAGTGTCTGTTCCATTCAGTCCTATCTGATTCTGGTGACTCGACTTTGTAAAAGGTATGAGTACAATGAATTTGTGTCTATAATACCGACCTTTATCCGTAATCATCAATAAACAAAGAGAATTTTTCAATGTTTGATAACTTAAGTGAGCGCCTCAGTAGAACGTTAAAGAATATCAGCGGCAAGGGGCGCATCACCGAAGATAATATCAAAGAGACATTGCGTGAAGTCCGAATGGCTCTATTAGAGGCTGATGTGGCCTTGCCTGTGGTCAAAGACTTCATTGCCGCGGTGAAAGAGCGTGCTCTTGGTCAAGAGGTTGCAACCAGTTTATCGCCTGGGCAGTCTTTCATAAAAGTTGTGAATGACGAATTGGTCAAAGCAATGGGGGCGGCAAATGACGCTCTCGACTTAGCTGCGCAGCCGCCAGCCGTGATATTAATGGCTGGTTTGCAAGGTGCTGGTAAAACAACCAGTACCGGTAAATTGGCTCGTTATTTAAAAGAACGAGAGAAAAAGTCAGTGCTCGTGGTCAGTGCCGACGTTTATCGTCCAGCGGCTATCAAGCAGTTGGAAACAGTGGCTGGTCAAGTCGGGGCTGAGTTTTTCCCGAGTACGTCAGTGCAACAACCGGTCGCCATCGCGGAGGCTGCAATTGAGCACGCGAAAAAGAGTTTTGTTGATGTCGTTATCGTTGATACGGCCGGTCGACTAGCGGTTGACGACGCGATGATGGATGAAATCAAAGCGTTACATGCGGCCATCAATCCTGTTGAAACGCTTTTTGTCGTCGACAGTATGACTGGGCAAGATGCCGCCAATACTGCTAAAGCATTTAACGATGCGTTAGCCTTGACCGGTGTAATCTTGACCAAAGCAGATGGTGATGCGCGTGGCGGTGCGGCACTGTCAATTCGCCATATCACGGGCAAACCCATTAAGTTTATCGGTATCGGCGAAAAGTTAGATGCGCTCGAGCCGTTTCATCCCGACCGAGTTGCTTCGCGTATTCTTGGAATGGGGGATGTTTTAAGCTTAATCGAAGAAGTTGAGCGTAAGGTTGACAAAAAGAAAGCTGAAAAACTGGCGAAGAAAGTTATTAAAGGCAGTGGATTCGACCTTGAAGATTTCCGCGAGCAGTTGCAGCAGATGAAAAATATGGGCGGAATGGCGGGCTTGTTAGACAAATTGCCAGGCATGGGGCAAATCCCGGAAGCGGCAAAAGCGCAAATCATGAACGATAAATCAACCATTCAAATGGAAGCCATTATTAATTCCATGACCCCGAAAGAGCGAAGTCACCCAGACTTAATTAAAGGTTCGCGTAAGCGACGTATTGCCGCGGGTTCAGGCACCCAGATTCAAGACGTCAATCGATTGCTCAAGCAGTTTAAACAGATGCAAAAGATGATGAAAAAAATGAAAGGCAAAGGCGGCATGATGAAGATGATGCGTGGCATGAAAGGTATGATGCCTCCTGGCGGCGGCTTCCCTCCATTCGGCGGCGGAATGCGTTAGCAGTTACTAACAATTCGGCGTTTTTTCGCAGATTTGAGCAAAAATCGCCGGTTGTTCAAAAATAACCCATAAATTACGTTAAAAAAGGTTTCCAAAATTGGCTTTTGGCGCTAAAATGCGCGTCCTTTAAATTAAGGGCAAGAATAAGTCGCCCTCAATCGAAGACTTATACCGCGAGATGCGGACTAAACATTAGAGGATTTCGAACGCATGGTTACCATTCGTTTAGCACGTGGCGGTTCTAAAAAGCGCCCATTTTATCACGTCGTAGTTGCAGACAAGCGTTGCAAGCGCGATGGTCGTTTCATTGAGCGTTTAGGCTTTTTCAATCCTGTTGCACGTGGCCAAGAAGAGACGTTACGTCTTGACTTAGAGCGCGTTGAGCATTGGGTAGGTAAAGGCGCTCAAGCGACAACTCGTGTAGCTCATTTGATCAAAACTGCCCGTAAAGCAGCATAAGACCTAGAGCACAGTAGCGCGATTATGGCTGAAGAGATTGTCGTTATAGGCAAAATTACTTCGGCTTTTGGCGTTAAGGGCGGGGTGAAGGTATTTTCTTACACGAAACCGCGCCTGAATATACTGAATTACTCTCCGTGGCTGTTGAAGCTAAATGGTCAGTGGCAGCCCGTTGAGCGGCTTTATGGTCGTCAACAAGGCAAGTCCATTGCTGCGGAGTTGAAAGGTTACTCGAATCGAGACCAAGCTGAAGCTTTGGCTGGCGTTGATATCGCGATAACGAGTGACCAGTTGCCACAACTCTCGAATGATGAGTTTTACTGGCGTGACCTTGTGGGCATGCGAGTCGTGAATCAAGAGGCCATCGATTTCGGATTGGTTAGCCACTTGATTGAGACAGGGTCGAATGATGTATTGGTGGTTCTCGAAACCGCTGAGCAAGCCTCAGGAAAAAAGCGCAAAGAGCGAATGATTCCCTTTACTCAAGATGCTGTGATTAACATTGATCGAGAAGCTCAATTAATAACCGTTGAGTGGGATGCCGACTTTTAACGGTGCTGAAGACAACACGTTATTGAACGTGTGTTGTGTTTCCTTATTTCCGGAAATGTTTTCAGCGATTGCTGACCATGGCGTAACTGGTCGAGCGGTTCGCAATAGGCAACTGCTGCTGGAGGTGATTAATCCGCGTGATTACACGACGGATAAGCATCGAACAGTTGATGACCGACCCTATGGTGGTGGTCCTGGCATGCTGATGAAGGTGGAGCCTTTGCAAAAGGCCATTGAAGCAGCGAAAAAGAATTTAGAAGCGCGACGTAAGGTTCCGGCCTACGTGGTGTATATGTCGCCGCAAGGGCAGCGTTTAACGCAGCGAGATGTCGAGCGACTTAGAGACAAACAGAATTTAGTGTTGGTTGCCGGGCGTTACGAAGGCATCGATGAACGAGTGATTGAATCTCAGGTTGACGAAGAAATTTCAATCGGAGACTTTGTGTTGAGCGGTGGTGAACTGCCTGCAATGACACTGATCGATGCCATGATTCGAACCGTACCCGGTGTGCTAGGGCATCAAGACTCGGCGGCAGAAGATTCATTTGCTGATGGGTTATTAGATTGCCCGCATTACACGCGACCAGAAGTACTCGATCATCGAGAGGTTCCGGAAGTGTTGCTAAGTGGCGATCATGAACGTATTCGGCGCTGGCGGTTAAAACAGGCTTTAGGTCGTACTTGGTTACGGCGTCCAGACCTGTTAGCAGAAAAGACGCTAGATGCTGAGCAACAGCAGCTGTTGCAAGAGTTTCAAAAAGAATCGAAACAGTTTTAAACTTTAAATTTAACATGTGAAATCAGGAGTGGGCCATGAGTAAGATCATCGCTGAACTGGAAAAAGAGCAAATCAACAAAGAGATCCCTGTGTTTGGTGCGGGCGATACCGTTGTTGTTCAAGTAAAAGTAAAAGACGGCGATCGTGAGCGTCTTCAAGCATTTGAAGGTGTTGTTATTGCTAAGCGTAATCGTGGTCTAAATTCTTCATTCACCGTACGTAAAATTTCTTCTGGTGTTGGTGTCGAGCGTGCGTTCCAAACTTACAGCCCGCTAGTAGACAGCATTGAAGTTAAGCGTCGTGGTGATGTTAACAAAGCTAAGCTTTACTACTTGCGTGAGCGTTCTGGTAAGTCAGCACGTATCAAAGAGAAGTTGGATACTAAATAATTTCAACGACTTTTTTAGAGAAAGGCGCCGAGTGGCGCCTTTTTTGTTTTTGCAACGCGCTTCTATCGTTAAGTGGGTTTCAGAAGTCAATTTTCTGTTTTACACTGATGGCATGTTCTATTTCTTACTTCGTTGAAAATGCAGAGATTTTTGCCGATGAGATATGTGTTTTGGATGTTGATGTTGGCTTTTACGGAGCAGGCCTTGGCCACGCAATACAGCTTTGGCTGGGCAATCGACTCGGCAAAACAGCAGCAAAACACCACTTTGTTTTCAATACATGGAGTGAATTCAGACGGAGCCAATTTAACCACCTTTATTGGTTACTCTTATTTACGAACCGATGTTGCATCGAGCACCGATCGAAATGCCAGCACTCATGCGATCCATGCAGGCTTTACTCTTCACCCAGACTGGACCATTTGGCAGCCTTATGTTGGCGTTGGCGCGTTAATTGGTCAGTCTCGCTGGTGCCCCAACTCTGAGTTTTCTGATTGTATTACCCAGGCGGAGTTGGCTTTAGTGCCTGAAACCGGTATCCGAATTCGTGTTGATAGTTCCATTCGCCTAGATTTCAAAGCACGAAGATATGTATTTATAGGGCAAGATCGGGGAGACGAACCCTACCTTTTTTCGGATACGTTAGCCGAAATAGCGTTAATTTTTCGGTTTTAGTGATTGGTTTTATGAATTCCTTTATTTTTCAAAGTCCTATTGGCTGTTTAACGATACATCATCACGACACCGCGGTATTGCGAGTTGAGCTGCCTGGTGACAACCAAATTAAAGGGTCTAAAGACGCCTCCTTACTCAGCAATTTAAGCGCGTTTCAGCAGCTAGTCACGCAACAGTTAGACGAATACTTTAAGGCTCAGCGACAGTACTTTGATATTCCAATCGATCTGTCTACCACGCCTTATCGAAAGCAAGTGCTCCAAGCATTATTGGCAATTCCCTACGGTCAAACCAGTTCTTATGGACAACTGGCGGATGAGCTTAACTCTCATCCGCGAGCGGTGGGTGGCGCCTGTCGGAATAACCCATTGCCGATCTTGATTCCCTGCCACCGAGTGGTGTCTAAATCTGGCATCGGTGGATTCGCGGGTAACACCAGCGGACATTTGATCGACTCGAAACGATGGCTATTAAATTTGGAAGGCACACTATGAGAAGTGACGCACAACTCATAGACAGTTTCATTGATTTTCTTTGGGTAGAGCAGGGACTTAGCGATAACACGTTAGCCAGTTACCGGAGTGATCTGAGTAAGTTTTCACAGTGGCTTGCGAAACAAGAACAAGACTTGGTGCGTGTGAATGCTGAAATATTGCAAGACTACCTTGCTTGGAGGTATCAACAGCAATTATCGGCTCGATCTACCGCCCGATTCTTATCCAGTGTTCGCCGTTTTTATGGGCACTGGGTTATGCAAGGATTACTAGATAGCGATCCTACTTTGACGGTTTCGTCTCCAAAGCTTGGTAAATCTTTACCGCATACCTTGACGGAAGCTGAAACATTAGCTTTGCTGGATGCGCCAGAAGGTGACACGCCGTTAGGTAAGAGAGATCTGGCGATGATCGAGTTAATGTACTCGAGCGGTTTAAGGGTGAGTGAGTTGATTTCGTTGGAATTAAGTCAAATCAGCTTACGTCAGGGAGTCGTGAGGGTTCTGGGTAAAGGCAGCAAAGAGCGTTTAGTGCCAATGGGAGAGCAAGCACTGGATTGCTTGATAGACTATTTACAGACAGCACGGCCCGAGTTTTTAGGGCAAAAAAGTCATAATACTGTGTTTCTGAGCACGCGCGGGCAACAGATGACTCGGCAAACCTTTTGGCACCGTATCAAGCATTATGCCAAGGTTGCTGGCATACGAAAGCACTTGTCTCCGCATACATTACGACATGCCTTTGCGACTCACTTGCTCAATCATGGCGCGGATCTTAGAACTCTGCAAATGCTGCTCGGACACTCGGATTTGTCCACCACTCAAATTTATACCTACGTGGCGAAAGAACGTCTGAAAAGCCTTCATCAGCAACACCACCCTCGTGGTTAGCTGCGTTCAAGTGTTACAAAGTATTGCCTTAAGCCGTTTGTCAGCCAAATGTAGTGAGTTGGTCACAATTTGGTATTATGGTAGGTTCCGCTTCAATGGAAGGCGAGTATAATAAAGTTAATCGAGACGAGTTACTGAGCTCGTCACAACAGTTTTGGGTTAGGTGAATATCGAATGTTTAAATTAAATGCATTAAAAATTAGTATGTTAGCGCTTGGTACTGCGTCTTTAATCGCTTGCAATGACGCTGACTCTCAAGATCAAAACTCAGTAAGCGATGCTCATAATCAGGTCAAGAAAGCGACTGAAGCAGGACCCTCTAACCAGTCACCTGAGGCCAAGAATTTAGCGACAACTGGAGAGACGACTGCGTCTACTGCGCCCGATACTGAAGCTCGCCTCAGACAAATTTTTAAAGAGCAAGTCGGAGAGGTTCCTATTGATCGCCTACAGCCGAGTCGTATGTCGGGGTTTTATGAGATTATTGCCGGCCGCCAGATAGTTTATATTTCTGAAGATGGACGCTTTTTATTTCCTGGCCCCGTATTAGAGGTCAGTGGCAACCAGCTAGTAAGCTTGACCGAAGCGTCTTTGCGTGAAATCGATATGGAAAAAGCACCAGAGCGTGCAGAACTTATCAGCCACGTGGATGAAAAAAACATGGTGGTCTTCAAAGCCCCTCATGAAAAGCATGTTTTGACCGTGTTCACCGATGTGAATTGTGTCTACTGCCGTAAGTTGCACCAAAATATGCAAGGCTATCTTGACCAAGGAATCACCATTCGTTACTTAGCTTTTCCACGCGCAGGAGTAGGTTCTCCTGCTTACAATAAATTGGTCTCAGTGTGGTGTGCAGAAGATCGTCAACAGGCCATGGATAACGCCAAATTACACAATAAGTTTGATAATAAAGATTGTGAAAATCCTGTGGCTGACCAATATTCTTTAACTCGCCAATTAGGTTTAAGTGGTACTCCAGCAATTATATTAAGCAGTGGAGAATTGATCAGTGGCTTTATGGAGCCGGATAAATTGGCTGATTATTTAAATTCTCAAGGTTAGGCTTTTGGTGAGTGGAGCTTTTCAAGCTCACTCAATTTCACTGAATCGAAGAAGTTGTCAAGATTAAAAAAGCTGTCAAGATTAATAGATGACAGCGATCACTTCTCGGCCTTCACTGGCTAAAATCGTGAAGGTTCGAGAGGCAGCGGCCGAGGTCATACATTCAACACCAATGCGATTTTTAAGTGCCGGAAAGAGTACGTGATCTGGCAAAAACTCTTGATGATCGCCACTTCCTATAATTATCATCTCTGGTTTTTCTTCCATCAGCTGCTCAACAAGATGACTTGTTAACTCTAACGCGCGACTGGGTAATTCGACGTTTAATAATTTATTGCGACTGATCACGATAGGTAAGTTGTGAGACTGGCCATTAATGATGATATCATCTTGCAGATAGGCATCGATGGTGAGTCCATGGCGATTTTTTTCTTGTTGAATGTGCATACTGCTATGCCTTATTTATTCGAACAACCGGATTTTACCGCGAAGTATTCGTTGTCTAAGGTTAGTTGATAAACGTCGATTTAGAACACTATTTAATAGGCTCGCATGCATAAGATCAAGTCAAAATCAGAGCTAAATTATGTGCCGTATCTTCGATGCATTTCTGAAGCCATGGGGTCAGAGTTTAATAAAACTCTAGATGCCTGGTTTAGAAGGCGGCCTTTGAGTGTTACTCAAAGTGACTGGTTATTATCCCAGCAGCGCGAAGTTGACCAGTTTTGGAGAGAGCAGCTACAAGTTAATTCTCATCACACGTTGTATGCCTGTAATCTCTTTCAATGTCACATCGAACACGGTGGCATTCGAGTTGATAAAGTATTATCCGAAAAAAATTTAATTAAGCGCTTACTCGACCATTTAACCAATCACTTTGTCGATGATAAAGTAAAACTGTATCGCGCTAATAACCAGTTATTTATGTCTACAGAGGTTAAATCACCGGAAAATTGGCCAAGTATTGTTGATATCATCGATAGCAACTTGTTTCTTACCGCAACCTTGGATGCTCAGTCTTTAGCGCTGCACTCAATCTTAAATGAAGCTCAAATGATGCTGACTCAAATTAATGACAGCACCGAGCAAAGTATTGGGCTTTGGGCTGAGCCTATCCCTGGGTGGCTGCTTTTTAATTCTGAGTCAGAGTTTTGTGTGACGTCGGGAATTAAATACTGGCTCCAAAAAGATTGGGTAAATCTGCAACGCTGGTCAGAAGAACTGATATATACAATTAAGCACGACATTAAACATGCGTCGGGGGGAGTTTCAATGATCAGTGAAGGCTTAAGTTTAACCCAACGTCCTATTCAACAGTGGATGTGCAAAAAGGGATGGCTAAATGTTTAACAAAACGATCAAACGTCGAGTGTTAAACGAAATACCTGACGACTTGAAGTCTCTTCCTAAGTTAACACAGCGTTTATACGCTTGCCGTGGTATTCGCTCTTCTCAAGAAGTGAATACCAACTTGTCAGCGTTGCATGATTACCGATTACTTGATGGTGTTGAAGATGCCGCTCGTATGTTAGCGGATGTTATTGATGAACAGCAGTCAGTTATGATTGTCGGCGACTTTGATGCTGATGGTGCCACCAGCACAGCATTATTGATGTTGGCACTACCAAAATTTGGTTTAAAGAATCTTAATTATATTGTTCCGAATCGTTTTGAGTTTGGCTATGGATTGTCGGTGGGAATCGTTGAAGAAATCGCAAAGCATCAGCCCGATTGGATTATTACGGTTGATAATGGAATCAGTAATATTGACGGTGTCGCGCTTGCAAGAGAGCTAGGAATTAACGTTTTAATTACCGATCATCATTTAGCGCCAGAGCAGCTTCCAAATGCAAATCACATTTTAAACCCGAATAAACCTGGGGATGGCTTTCCAAGTAAAGCAATGGCCGGTGTTGGCGTCGCCTTTTATTTACTGATTGCCCTTAGGGCTGAGTTAAGGCAGCGCAATGCCTTTGCTGACGGGCAAGAACCAAATTTGGGGGATTGGCTTGATCTCGTCGCTTTAGGGACGGTAGCCGATGTTGTTCCGTTGGATCAAAACAATCGTATTCTGGTCGCACAAGGGCTTGCTCGAATTCGAGCGGGAGAATGCAGACCCGCCATAAAAATGCTGTTAGAAGTCGCGAAGCGTAAACAGCGCCAAGTGACGGCGAGCGATCTTGGGTTTGCAGTCGGGCCGCGATTGAATGCTGCAGGACGTTTGGAAGATATGTCGATTGGTATTGAAGCATTGATAACCGGTAATGAAGAGGCCGCAAGGCGGCTGGTACTAGAGCTGGATGATTTAAACCGCTATCGAAGAGAGCGTGAAAAAGAAATGGTGGATGAAGCCCAGCAGGCCATCTCTCATTTAAACCTTGAGCAGCAGCAGCGACAAAATGGCTATTGTTTGTTTCATCAAGATTGGCACCAAGGTATTGTTGGATTAGTGGCGTCTCGAATTAAGGAAAAGCTCCATCGACCGGTGATTGCTTTTGCCCCAGAAGACGAACTTTTTCTCAAAGGTTCAGGACGAAGTGTTGAGGGCGTTCATCTCAGAGATGTTTTAGCAAATGTCGCTGCTAGACGGCCAGACTTATTACAAAAGTTTGGTGGTCATGCCATGGCGGCTGGGCTATCAATTGCGAGACCTCATTTAGCCGAATTTACCAAAGTGTTTATTGAAGAAGTTGATCGATGGCTTTTAGATTCAAGTATTCGTGAAGAGTTGTTAACGGATGGCGAACTTGACGACCGCCAGTTCAGTATCGAAGTGAATGCTGAAATTGAGCGGGCAGGACCATGGGGGCAAGGATTCCCTGAACCATTATTTGATGGCAAATTTGATGTCTTGAGCCAGCGTATTGTTGGCGAAAAACACTTGAAACTTTATTTACAAAAACACAACTCTGCAGTAACCGTCGATGGCATTTATTTTTTTGCTCCAGAAGAAATATTGCATCAACCACTCGACAAAGTTGAGCTTGCTTACAAGTTAAACGCCAATGAGTTTAGAGAGCAAGTTAACTTGCAATTGATTATTGAACAACTGACACCGTTAACAAATATTGAGAGTTGAAGACGATGATGGAGGTGTTAGGTTACCTCCATCAGGTCGATTGTTTTGTCTGATATTGAGGAAAATGAACTCGTAGCTAACGTAGGGTTCTAGGGCTTATATTAGCACCGAGCAGTTCAAAAATTTGGGTGCTTTGAACATTCGCTCGACGAAGCTTTTCGATTTGCACTGTCGATAAACGAATGGCAGACCCTCGATATGGCTTGTTAAAGCGGTAATTCCATTTATCTTCGGTTACGGCTAATTGAAAGTTTTCGGCATTGCGAATTTGTTGACACGTTTCTTTGGCGGGTGTTTGCCCCAGTTTTTTGGCGTAAGCATTTAAGTAGTGTTGGTGAGAAATTGAGCCTTTCAATTGTTCGCTCAGAGCGCAGTATTCAGCGGTTGAGTACTCAACGTCAGTTCCGGCGAAGGCAGCCGTGGTTGTAAAAACCGCACCGGCTAAAAGTAATGGTAGTTTCATGGCGTAGCTCCTGTTGAATCTTCTTGCAGACGGATGTCTCGGTAATTTCTAAGACACCTTCAGTATGAGCTTTCGCTGCTCAAAAAACATTCAACACGAGTAACTGAGTATGACTAAACGAAAGCTCTGTAACAGTCAGTAACCATCGCTTAATGAAAATACCCCCTAGTTTTTAATTTTCTGTCGCAATTGCGCGCCACAGTAATTTTGGTCTCCTTCCCAATCGATGGTTTCGAGAGTGTCAGTGTCGAGGGGAAAGGTTGCTCGAATGAGACAGGTATCGGGCTCTGAAGATATCGGAAAAGACACGCCTAAAGCGCCAAACCAGCCTCGTCCACCACTGCCAGTACCCACCGAAACTCGACTACTAGAGCTGTTAACCTCAGTGAGAAGCCATTCAAGGTGGCGCTTCTGTTCGGTTTTGATTTGTTTGTTGGGTACCCCGAGAATAGCAATCAATTGGTCTTGTGATAAACCTTTAAGCTGATCTAACTGGGCATCTACTTCAGCGACCGTGTAGTGGGTGCAAGCACTCAACACTAGGGTCGCGACAATAACGGCCGCTTTATAGCTGATTTTCATAGGAATCTGCCTCCTTTTTAGAGCCTTGCTACTGTCTTAATGTTAGCCATTTTTGTACAATAGCGCCTTTTAATCCAGTTACAAAGTCACAGGTTGAACAATATATGCTCGAAGTCAACGCGATAAAAGAGAAAATCAAGGAACTCAGTGCTCGAAATAATGAGCTTAGGGGGTACCTTTGACTTCGAAACGAAGCATGAGCGTTTAGTAGAGGTTGAGCGCGAACTGGAAGATCCTGACGTTTGGAACGAGCCTGAGAGAGCGCAAGCGCTAGGAAAGGAGCGAGCATCACTCGAAATCGTGGTTGAAACCTTTAATAATCTACAGCAAGGTTTAGATGATTGCTCTGAGTTGCTAGAACTAGCTGTCGAAGAGCAAGATGATTCGAGTGTAGAAGAGGTTGCCGCTGAACTCACCGATTTGGATGGGCAATTGGGCAAGCTTGAGTTTCGTCGAATGTTTTCGGGAGCGAATGATGACAGTGATTGTTATCTCGATATTCAAGCTGGCTCCGGAGGAACTGAAGCGCAAGACTGGGCCAATATGTTGTTGAGAATGTACTTGCGTTGGGGCGAAGCAAAAGGCTTTAAAACCGAATTGATCGAAGTGTCTGATGGCGATGTTGCCGGCATTAAAAGCGGAACGATTAAATTCAGTGGTGAGTATGCCTACGGTTGGTTACGAACTGAAACGGGTGTCCATAGATTAGTCCGCAAATCGCCTTTTGACTCAGGTAATCGTCGTCATACCTCGTTTGCATCTGCGTTTGTTTATCCTGAAGTGAATGATGATATTGAGATCGATATTAATCCAGCTGACTTACGGATTGATACTTACCGAGCCAGTGGAGCAGGTGGACAGCATGTTAACAAGACTGACTCTGCGGTTCGAATTACTCATATTCCCACCAATACGGTAGTGCAGTGTCAAAATGACCGCTCGCAACATAAGAACAAAGATCAAGCGTTTAAGCTTTTAAAAGCTAAGTTGCACGAACTAGAAGTGATGAAGCAAAACGAAGAGAAGCAAGCAATGGAAGACACCAAGTCTGACATAGGTTGGGGCTCACAAATTCGCTCTTATGTGCTTGATGATGCCAGAATAAAAGATTTACGAACAGGTGTTGAGAATAGAAATACTCAAGCTGTACTTGATGGTGAATTGGATCCATTTATTGAAGCAAGCCTGAAAGCAGGTTTGTAAACATTGAGGCAATGAAGGTTATGTCTGAACAAGTTACACAAGATGAAAACAAGTTAATCGCAGAGCGCCGCACGAAATTAGAAAATATACGAAAGAATTGTGATGCGAATGGCCATCCAAACAACTTTAATCGTGAGCACTACTCAGCAGATTTGCAAAAGCAGTACGAAGGTATTGGCAAAGAAGAGCTCAATGAAAAACAGATTGAAGTTAGTGTTGCTGGACGAATCATGGCAAAGCGAGGCCCATTTTATGTTCTTCAAGATATGAAGGGGCAAATTCAAGCTTATTCAGGTAAAGATGTACAAAAAGCCATTAAAGAACAGTACGGAGAGCTGGATATCGGCGATATCTTAGGTGTGAAAGGTTATCTGAGTCGCTCAGGTAAAGGTGATCTTTATGTCAGTATGGATAATTACCAACTGCTTACCAAATCACTTCGACCACTGCCGGATAAGTTTGCTGGTTTGAAAGATCAAGAGTTGAAATATCGTCAACGTTATGTGGACTTAATCACTAATCAACAAACACGTGAAAATTTTTTAGTTCGTAGCAAAGTGATTGATGGCATTCGACGATACCTTAGTAACCGAGAGTTTATGGAAGTCGAAACTCCGATGTTACAGGTGATTCCTGGTGGGGCTTCTGCAAAGCCTTTTGTGACTCATCACAACGCCATGGATATTGAAATGTTTTTGCGTATCGCTCCAGAATTATATTTGAAGCGATTGGTCGTGGGTGGTTTTGAAAGAGTGTTTGAAATTAATCGAAACTTTAGAAATGAAGGTTTATCAACACGACATAACCCTGAGTTTACTATGCTTGAGTTTTATCAAGCTTACGCTGACTACAATGATTTGATGAATCTTACCGAAGACATGTTACGTACGTTAGCACAAGATATTCTTGGTACGGCAATCGTTAAAAACACCACGAAAGATGAAGATGGTAACGTGACTTCTGAAGTTGAATATGATTTCGGTAAGCCTTTTACGCGTATATCAATGGTCGACGCGGTTTTGAAATACAATCCGGAGTTTGATGCTGCAGTATTTAAAAATCCAGAAGACAATATGGAACAACTTATCGCCTACGCAAAACAAGTTGGCGTTAAGATTCCAGATGGAAATGTATGGGGCGCTGGAAAATTCATCACAGAAATATTTGAAGAAACGGCTGAAGATAAATTAATCCAACCAACATTTATTACTGAATATCCTTGGGAAGTTTCACCGCTGGCTCGTCGAAACGATGCGAATCCGTTTGTGACAGACCGTTTTGAATTCTTTGTTGGTGGACGAGAACTGGCAAATGGTTTTTCTGAGTTAAATGATGCGGAAGATCAAGCTGCTAGATTTAGAAAACAAGTGGAAGAAAAAGAGTCAGGTGATGATGAAGCCATGCACTTTGATGAAGACTATGTGAGAGCTTTAGAGTTCGGATTACCACCAACAGCGGGCGAGGGCATTGGCATCGATCGCTTGGTAATGTTGTTTACAGACTCACCGACAATTAAAGACGTTATTTTATTTCCGCACATGCGCCCGGAAGCTTAATGTTCGATTAAGAAGGAAATAGAATGCGATTTATTTACGTTGTTAATAGTATCATCATTTTAGGTTGGGCAAGCTTGGTTTACTTTACGCAGCCGAGTCATGAGCAGGTGTCGCCAAACTGGTGGATAGACGTACTTGTGTTGGGAGGCATGATCATTTTTCAATTGCAAATGGTCGTAAAATCGAAAACCTTGTACGGCTTCTCAATTGTAATGTCTTATACTTTGGCGTTGCTGATTGGCATGCGACTGATGTTATCGGTTGACTGGTTGTTAACATTAAAAGGCATTGGCTTTTTGCTGGTATCAGCTTTGTGTATATTTTACTTGATTGGCGTGAGAGGCTTTCTCCGTTCAGATAAAGGCCGCGCGATCATGGGGCAATCAACTAAGTAAATTGAGCTTTAACTTTTAGATTTTTAATGCAGTCACAAAAAAGGCGACCTCTCAGTCGCCTTTTTTAATATTCCAACATCGATTTTATGGTTTCGAGAAGTCGGTACATTTCGTCGGTTTTGCGAGTGTTTCATCAACAACGTTAAACACTTTGTCATAACCACCGGCCTTAGAGACATCTGTCATGTATTGATAATTTACAAGAACAGAGGGTACAGAAGAAACTTTATAACGTTTCATTAATTCAAAACCCTCATCGAAACGCTTTTTGATGTAATCAACATCTTGAAAGGCTTTTTCGACTTCTGCTTTGTCAGCACCTGCTTCAACAAAGGCCTCAAGAATATTGTTGATCTGTTTTCCTTCATGGATAACGCCAAATAATAGCGGCTTAATTTGTTCTAAAACACCAAGACGTTCGGCGACATAATGTGCAGCAACAAATTGAGTAAACTCTTGACGGCCAAGATCGGTAGGTACGGAAATAAACACTACATCATCCGCTTTATTAGCCAACCACTTTTTCGCATGTTCTTCTAATTTGTAGCAGTGTGGGCACTGATAAGCAAAGAATTCAATAACAGTCGGTTGAGCGCATTGATCTTGCACTTCAAGCTCACTAAAAATTGGTTGGTCAGTTTGTGCATGGGCATGACCTGAATGATCGTCACCTGCGTGGTCGTCACTTTTTTTAGGGGTCGCTGTCGATGTAGGGGCTTGCTTTTCTTCTGTTGCATTAGGTTTATTCGTCTCACTCTCTGACTGACACGCCAAAAGAACAAAGCTGAGCAGAGCGATGGTTAAAATTCGCACAGTAATCTCCGGGTTAGTTTTGGTTTTGTTGTTCGTTAACTTTCTTCAGGACACACACTGTACCAAAAAAATGGCAAACTAGAAAAATAGTTATCGACCAAAACGTAAAGAAGCGACTAACGGCTGAGATGAAATAGCTAAAGGCCTAACGTCGCCTTAACGTTCGCGCCAGTAAATGACGCGATCACTGCCACGATATCGACCAAACCCAGCGGTGGCAAAAGGGTTGTCTGGAGTGGCATCAGCATCCCAATCAAATTGCAGCCAAGGTTGCGCCGTTAAATCAAACGTTAAATTGACCTCACCCGAGTTTCCAAAGCCGGGGGCTGAGAGCCAAAAGCCTGTTCCTGTTTGGCTTTGACCATTATTTACCGAGGTTGCTGCTCCTGGGAGTAATACGAGTGTTTCACCACTGTCGAGATCGCCTTGGTAGCTGCCTACGACGAAGCTTAGTTCAGAGGATTGATAGGTTGAGCAGTTGTCTTGTTGGTTGACCGTCCAATTACTCCCATCAAAGTATTCGATACTCAACGGCATCTCGAGTGATTCGGTTTCTGGTCCGTAGGTTGTATGAATTACAGCTCTTCCTAAACGCTGTTCAACCGCCGAACTGGTAATGTTTCCAACCACGCCGTCACTGTCAGTCGCAGTCAATCCAACCGCTAGATTAAATGGCGTTGCGTAATTTGAGAATTGAAACCCAACCGCAGGCACACTTATCGCATCTGCGAAGCCAAAGGTATCAAAATTAGGTGTCGATATTACCCCATTGTAGAGGGTACCCAAGGCTGGGTTCCCGCTATCATTGTCGACTCCGGTGATGCTAATGTTGCCCGCGCCTAACTTAACAAAGGCGCCGTTGTAGTTTCGTGTTTGGCCACCACTCAGGTTTAATGCTTGAGCTTGAAGCGTCATATCGTCGGTTTGCGAAAGGGTCGTCATTCCACTCGCCAAATTGAGGCCTGAGTAACTAAAAGTACCGCATTGTTGGTCGAAGTTATTGGCTAAGGTCAAGGCAAATGAATTTGGTATAAAGCGCCCAATGTTCTCTCGCAGGCCTGTCACCGATTCGCCGCCAGAAAGAAAATTTGTCGTTGCTGCAGAAATGGTTAAGATGCCTACCTCGCTCCAAGACTGCGGTACTGGTGCAACGCCAGTGGCGTTAAACTCATTGAAACTCAATGACGCATCACCGAGCACACCTGAGGAGTTTGCGACGACCTGAGCGGTTGGCGTAAAACTTATGTCGACGCCACTGCTGGGTAAATTTCCAATGTTAGGTGTCGTTGGGTTGTTCGCTAAGTTATCAAAGGCGTCAGGAATGCCATCATCGTTGGCGTCATCTTCTGCTTGCCAAATCACGCTGTAAAGTTCAGTGGTAAATGTGGCGCCCGCCGTCGCATACACTAGAGCGTTAGGATCATTATTCGCATTAGGCTCTCCGCTAATGGCGAGGTGGTAAGTAAAAGGACGCACAACAAAAGGTGCTAGACCACCTATGACTTCACTCGTTGTACCGGTGACTGGGTCGCCGATACCCACATCGTCTTTGGCGGAAATGGAGACTAAACCTACATCATTCAATTGAGCCGTAATCGTTGCGACACCTGCGGTAAATTGAACGGCCTGAGCAGTTGATGCCGCTTCTGAAAATGCTATCGGTATTCCATCGATAGACATAGCCGTTGCGCTCGCTGCGGGTTGCGAAAATTCACTCCAGAAGTTCAAATTTTTGCTGCCAGTGTATTCTTCAATCACACCGCAACTGGCATCGCTGGGAGTTTGTCCAGCCGCCGTCAAGGTGGCTGTAAAAGGTTTACCAGCAACTTGAGTGGTCATCGGGTTGGGGGATAAGACGAAGCCAAAGGGACGGAAGGTAAGTAGGCCTTCACTGTCATCATCGACTGCGCTGCCATCAGTTGCGGCAATATTGATTGTCTCAGCAACCGTATCGCGCAGATATAATGTGACGGTGCCATTGTCGCTGGTGTTGAAACTGTAGGAAGCATTGCCATCTAATGCTCCCGAATTGGTTAAAGTACCGGTGGCGAGATCGGTGCTAGCTCCAGTATCGTCGACGGTGTACCAAACGCCATTAGCCGAAGAGGTACTGAGTTGTATGGTGCCCGTGTAATCAGTTTGAACGACGCCAGACGTGTTTTGAATGGTAATTTGAATAGCTTCTCTATAGCAGTTAATCGCATTGCCATCATGAGCCAGTAGAATAACGTTGTTATCACAGGGCTCGGTAATAGCCACTTCAATATTATCAAAGGCAGCGAACTCATTCGTTTGGTTGAAGCCTTGAATAACTCTAAAGCCAATTCGGGTATTTACCGACATATACGCCGAGATATCATAACTTTTGCTGCCATTGAAATCGTTTTGTTGTTGCTCTAAAACGGTGTAAGTGAGTCCACCATTGTTCGAGACAATAAATTGAAAGCGATCGTTTCCATCAAGGTTGGCCGTGCTTACATCAACGTTGAATGTCGCGGTTAATGCGTTGCTGAGATCCAGTTCGCGTACGATAGATACATTAGGACTATTGCTAAAGCGAATGGCGTTATTGACCACGGCAACATTACCCGAAGCCGGCGTGCCATTATCATTGCCTTCGATCCAATTGCCACTCCAGTTGGCACTCCCGCCACTGTAGCTCACGGTGTCTAAACCATCGTTGAAAACAACATCGCATATGCCACCTGCTGAGCAAGGATGGGTTTCGGACATAATGGTATTGATGTTGGCTTCAGTTAAGGCCGCGTCGTAAATTCTAACCTCGTCAATTGCCCCGTTGAAAAAGCGGCCTGCAAGGTTTTGATCCTGACCAATTTGCAGCGGATCATTGTTCAAGGTAAGACTGCCCGTCCAATTGGTCGAACCCATCGAGGTGCCATTAACGTAAATATGCTGCTCGCCACTGGTGAAGGTGATTGCAACATGATACCAATTGTTCGGAAGTATATTGGCTCCGCTCGTTGTGAGTGATTGTGCTCCACCTCCCCACCACCAGTTGATTTCGCCACCGGGGGTCAGATGAAACTCATAATTTTCGTCTTTTGATAAGATGCTCATTAAACCCGAAGCCGGAAGGCTTCGAGGGTATATCCAAGCGGTAATGGTCAATGCATTGGAGAGATCGAGCAACGGGTTATCAGCGATTTGTAAATAGCTATTTGTGCCATTAAAGTCGCCGTAATAACACGTACCTGGATCACCGCTAATCGCCGGGAAAAGGTTGAGATTTAATGGGCTGTTGAAGGCCGTTAGATGTAAGTTGTTACCGGAGCTGTCGATTACCTCGTTGGCAGCACCTGTCCAACCCGATTGCTCCATTTGCCATTCAGCAATTGGGTTTGGAATAGGCGTAGGGCAAACTCGAGCGGAACCATCCCAGTTGTTGCCTGCGAGTTGGTTGTTGTAGATGGTCGAAACACTGCCTGCACTCAAAGCGCTGTTAAAAACCAAGAGTTCGTCAATTAGTCCGTCCCAGGCTTGTGTGGCGTCGAATCCTCCTTCGATCGTGTCTTGTTCTTGACCGATCAATAATCCTCCAGCGATGACATCGAGAAAGTTACTGCCATTCGGATGAGTGGTGCAGCCTTGCAGGTTGCCATCAAGATACAGACACGATTGAGAGGTGACACGCTGTCTTACCCATACAGCATGGTGCCAATTGCCATCGGCGATATTGACCGCGGTATTGAATTGGGTTGAGGTATCGAACGGGGTTTGACGTAAATTGGGCCAAAACTGAGTGTTGCTATTGAACATAAATACGGCTTCGTTCAACTCGGTACTGGATTGAGCCGCAGAAAGAACGGTTTGAATGCCAGTACGAGAACTGGTGACCCAGGCCGAAATGGTGAAATCGCCAAGACCATCGAGTGCCGCGGCATTGAGCATGACATAATCATTGATGCCGGTCGCACTCAAGTCGGCAGCGTTGCATAGAAATCCGCTGGTGGGTGCACTATTGACCGAGACGCCATTGTAACCATTGCCGCTGCTATCGACGACTTCTCCTGCTGTACCCGTCCAGCTAAGCTCATCAAAGCGCCAGTCGGCAACGGGTCCGGAAGTGATACCCGTTTCAGTGACCACCACATCGTCAATATGCCAGTAGTCAAAAGGCACACCACTGCCTTGACGCAAAGTTAATCGAACTTGAAAATTGGCATGTAATGCGTTGCTCGGTAACGAATAGGTACGAGTACTAATTTCACCCGCCGTTCCGCCACCCGGAAAAGTCTCTAGGAAATTCCAGTTTCCCAAGTTGTCGCGGTATTGCAAAATCAAGTCTTCATTGGTTTCTGGATTTTCTGAAAATGCATCGCTGCCACGACGTATCCAAAGGGCTAATTCTGCTTCAGGCACATTGGCCGCAATGGTTGCGCTGGTTGCACTCACGGTATTGGCATACAGTGCGAGCGAAAAATTACCGGAATTGGCGGTCGCGGAATTAATCTCGGCGACACCACCGCCAGCGGTGTTGATAGTCCATTGCCCAAGTCCGGATTCAAAATCGTCGCTAAATAAAACATCGCCGGGCGCAGCGAAAAGAGACTGGCCAAAAAGTAAAGCGCCGAGCAGCAAGTGAATGCGCGAGCGAAAGGTTCTAGAGTTAGATATCTGCACTACAAACTCAATTATGGGTATTCAAATTATAAAAACGAGATTTCCTGATTACTTGACTAATGTAATCAAAACAGCGAGTTAATGCTAATTTTAGTGAAAAATTGTCGCAACTGCCTACAATTTCAAAGGTTTTGAGAGTTGTAGGCGTAAGTTGCAGCTGGCGGGGTGGCTTTATGTCAATGCGCTTCTAGCTTCATTGAGGTCTTCTGCTAGCTCATCGACTTCGTGAACGTCGACCTCGGGAGACATGCCCAGTTTTTCAAATGCTGGAACTTCTTCCCATGGAACATTAGCTAGGGGGTGATTGGTGCCGGCATAACTCTGTAAGTTCGCTACTGTTACCAAGTCGGCATAATCAGCAGGCCCATCGTGTTTTCGAGTGAAGTCTAAATAACCCAAAGGGACTGAGACTAGTTCTGCGGGGAAATCCCACGTTTTGAGAATTGAGTAGCCGATTTTGGGGTGCAGGCGTTGGATAATCTTTTCGAGTACGCCGGCATGTTCAAGAATTTCAGGCGTATCTTCGGCACAGGTCAAGATAGGTAATGTACCGATTTCATGAACCAGTCCCGCCAACATGGCTTGATCGGGTTTTAAGTTGGTGAAATGACTCGCGAGTACCTGACAAATTGAGGCTACTTCAATTGAGTGCTCCCACGTTTCTCTAAGTTTTGCATCGACCTGGTCATTGGTTGCTTGGAACATCTGCTCCATCGCTAGGCCGGTGGCTAGGTTTCTTACGAACGCGATGCCCATTCGTGTGATGGCGAGTTGCAGGTTGTCAACGGCGACTCGTCCTCTGAGCAGAGGGCTATTGGCAACTTTGATGATTCTTGCCGCTAAGGCCGCATCTTTAGCGATCTCGTCAGCAATGGCAGAGGACGTTGCATCGGGATCTTCAACGGCCTCTCGAATTCGTAATGCAACCTCAGGCAATGTTGGTAACGTTAGGCGATCATTTTTGATAGCATCGAGTAGCTCAGCTAAAAAGGTTTGTTCTAAACTCATAAGCGCTCTGTTAATTCGAATTATTAATTAGGACAAAGTTAGTATAGAAGTCTTTTCCGATTTACACCGAATTTTTCCTTCATTTTCAATAGAATCCTTACATAACGCGAGTATTAACTGTTGATCTTGGTAATGCGTCGCGCAAATCACTTCGCCAAATTTTTTCTCTTGCTCATTTTCGATGGCTGAAAGGGGCTCGGGAATGGATGATCCCTGTCCGATGAGTAAACGCATATGCGATTTGAGTTTTCCTTTGTAGTGCATACGAGCGACGACTTCTTGACCGGTGTAACAGCCTTTGTCAAAGCTTACGCCTCCTAACTCAGGAAGTTGAAGATTATGCGGTAGAAAAGCCCCCGCGGAAGTTTGGTAGAGTCGCGGAATTCCTTTTAGAATATCGAGCGCTAACCAGGCGGCATAGGGGGCTACAACCTGAGCATCGCGCAGCCTTGAAGGGAGGGCATCTTTCGGGATTAAAATAAATGCTCTTGTCTCGTCGTTACTGACACGAAACACGTCGTCCGCAGCGCTGATGATGTTCTCCGACAGCAGTGAGCTTTGGGCGCAGTTACCTGAAACGCCCAATATAGCCGTTTGCTCCGAACCATCGGTGATAGAGCATTGATAAAACACGGCGTATTTTTTTAATGAGTTAAGCGTGTCTTTGACCAATTCGGTGGGAAGCACGAGATAATAACTATCAGTTTCTCCGCGGCCAATCCAAAATAACGAGAGAATGCGACCCTGAGGATTACACTGAGCACTGAGCTGCATTTGGTCACTGCTCATCTGCTCAAGATTACTGGTCAATTGTCCTTGTAAAAATTTCGTAGCGTCAGCGCCATGAATATGAATAATGCCGTACTCTGCCAAGTCGAACAGGACCGTTTGTGTACCATCTAATGTTTCTAAAGCCGGTGTTTGCAGTTGTGATAGATTGTCAGATGAGTTGATCTTAGTCACTTTTTACCTCATAAATGTGTGCGAAAAGCAGCGTCTTACTTGCATCAAATGGGGTGTTACATTAACTTATGTAGCACTTTTGTTGCTACAGTATACCTAAATGACCCAGCTTACCGATACTCGAAAGATTCGCTACCAGTGCCGACGCGGACTGTTAGAATTGGACGTTATTTTACAACCCTTCGCGGATCAGTTTTTAGAGCAACTCGATCCGCCTTTGTTGGGGGCATTTGTCGAACTCCTAGAGCAGCCAGATCCAGATATTTATAATTGGCTGATGGGGCAGTATCCGCCTGATGACGAGAAACTAAAAATGATTGTTGATCATATCCGTAAAGCAATGAACATTACCGCCTAATGAGTTACCAAGGCCAAGCCATTTATTCGAACGGAATTGGTAAATTAGCACTGGCTGATTCAGCAGTCATTCAGGCGGTTTTCATCGGTTTTGTATTGTTCACGCCTTTCACCATGACCATAAAGCTTGTTATTTCGATGATTGCCGTCGCTAGCTGGTGTGTGTTTTATTGGCGATTGTATGCAAGGTTACCGAATCAGTGCTTGCTCTATCACCACGGTGAGTGGCAGGTGGTGAAAGACGAACAGGCGGTTCTAGACGTAACGCTTCTTGAAACCTCACAAATTTTTCCTCATTTCGTTTTGATCAATTTCAAAGCAAGTCAGAAGATTGGCCGTTTGGTGATTTGGCGAGATACGGTCGGAGAAGTTGGCTTTCGGCAATTGTGTCGACTTTTGAACTACTCGCTTAACCGATCCCGTTGAATGATTGCGTTATTGTTCGTTGTTTGGCGTTAATTTTATATCGACGCCATGTTCAGCCATTGTTGGGTAATCTAGGGTGTAGTGCAGTCCACGACTTTCCTTGCGGCGACTGGCACACTCAACCATAAGATCCGCCACTTGAACTAGGTTCCTTAGCTCCAACAAATCATTGGTGACACGAAAGTTCGCATAGTACTCCTCGATTTCTTGTTGCAATAGTTGAATTCTACGCTTTGCTCTTTGTAGCCGTTTATCACTGCGTACGATACCCACGTAGTTCCACATTACTTGTCTTAGTTCGTGCCAGTTGTGGGTAATCACAATTTGCTCGTCAGAGTCTGTCACTCGGCTATCATCCCACTCTGGAATGGTCACCGTTGGATATTTTTCGGCAAACTGTGACTCAATGTCTTCTGCCGCCGACTTGGCAAAAACTAGGCACTCAAGCAGGGAGTTACTGGCCATTCGGTTCGCTCCGTGCAGACCCGTGCAAGCGACTTCTCCTACGGCATACAGTCCTGGCACGCGAGTTCGACTGCGTAAGTCAACGTCAACTCCGCCACAGGTGTAGTGGGCTGCTGGCACAATCGGGATTGGCTCTTGAGTAATGTCGATATTCAACGATAAGCACTTTTCGTAAATGTTCGGGAAGTGTCCTTGAATAAAGTCCGCTGGCTTATGAGAGATGTCTAAATACAAGCATTCAGCTCCAAGCTTTTTCATTTGATGGTCGATAGCTCTGGCGACGATGTCCCTCGGAGCAAGCTCTGCTCGAGGATCGTAGTCATCCATAAAGCGAGTCCCATCAGGGCGTTTTAGTAGCGCTCCTTCTCCTCTTAGCGCTTCAGAAATTAGAAAAGACGGTGCCGCGGAATGGTATAAGCAAGTCGGATGAAATTGGTTGAACTCTAAATTTGCGACGCTGCAGCCAGCCCGCCACGCCATTGCGATACCGTCACCGGACGCCACGTCGGGGTTACTGGTGTAAAGGTAGACTTTACTCGCTCCGCCAGTCGCTAAAATGACAAAACGGGCAGAAAACACTTCAACCTGTTGGGTTGCTAGATTCAGTGCGTAGGCACCGACACAACGTTTTTGCTCAGCTCCTAGTTTGTCACTTGTGATCAAGTCGACCGCATTATAGCCCTCAAATAGAGCAACATTTTTGAGCCTTTTGACGGCACTGGTTAATGTGGTCGAGACCGCTCGGCCGGTTGCATCGGCACTGTGAATGATGCGTCGATGACTGTGTCCGCCTTCACGGGTTAGGTGATATTCATAATCGCCTTGCTGAGACTCGTTTTTGCTAAAAGCAACGCCTTGCTCAATTAGCCACTCAATGGCTGCTCTTGAATTTTCTACCGTGAACTTGACCGTATCTGTATGACATAGGCCTGCTCCAGCATTTAATGTGTCTTCGACGTGTGACTCAATACTGTCTTTTGAGTCAAGTACGGCTGCGATGCCACCTTGTGCATAAAAGGTCGAGCCTTCACTTAATTCAGCTTTTGATAAAATTGCAACTGAACCCAGTTGGCCAAGATGAAGTGCGGCAGAGAGCCCTGCTGCACCGCTGCCGATGATTAGTACGTCATAGGAATGTTGCGCCATCACTTAGGTCCTTTACCCGATTCTCTGAAAAGTTGTTTAAAAACACTCATTTAATCAGGCAGTTACTCGCTGAAGGTTTTAAAAGTGTTTAATCTTTAGCGTTTTTGTCAGGAGATTGTCATAATTATAAAAAATTTCTGCAAATAACACGAACTAATGTTTTAACTTGGGGTCATATGTTGTCAATGAAAATAAACTACCTGACACTCAGGAGGAGGTAATATGAGTGCCGGGCACGATCAAGCGTTAGTTGAACGAGTACAACAAGGTGACAAACACGCGTTCGACCTGCTGGTAAAGAAATATCAGCACAAAGTATTCAGCTTAATCTCACGGTTAATTAGGGACCCTGCCGATATTGCAGACGTCGCACAAGAAGCATTTATCAAAGCGTATCGAGCGTTACCAAACTTTCGTGGAGAAAGTGCGTTTTATACTTGGATGTATCGCATCGCTATTAATACGGCCAAAAACCACTTGGTCGCGTCGGGTCGGAGACCTCCCGATTCAGATATTGATGCCAGCGATGCAGAACAATACGCCAATGGAGACGCTCTAAGAGATTTAGGAAGCCCAGAGCGACTTGCCCTGCGAGACGAGTTAAAACAAAGGGTGTTTGAGTCAATTGAAGGGTTGCCTGAAGAATTGCGCGCGGCAATTACTTTGCGAGAAATGGAAGGAATGAGTTACGAAGAGATTGCTGACGTGTTGGAGTGTCCTGTAGGAACCGTGCGTTCGAGAATATTTCGAGCTCGCGAGACAATTGACAGGAACATTCGAGAGTTATTGTAGTCAGAGCTTAGTAGGTGTCGTTGATTACAAGTGAAGTTTGACGAGCGCAACGTTTAACGAGATGATGAGCGAGCGCTTTAAACGTGGTTAAGCAATGAATATACATTGTACAGCTGGGGTTGGTGAAATATGAAGCATGAAGATGTTAAACAGGCATTGTCACAGTGGGTTGATGACGAACTCCACGAAGGTGCTGCTGAAGAGACCATGAAAGAATGTGTTCGCTCGACCGATGCGAAACAGTCTTTTGAGTCTTATCTAGCTATTCGAGCAGCCATTCGAGGCGAAACCAGTGCGCATTGGCAGTCTGGGTTTTCCGATCGAGTCGCTCAGGCAATTGCGAATGAACCAACGGTTTTGGCACCACGAAAATCGTCTAAGCGCTCTGTCTTTGCTGGGTGGGCAATCGCTGCGTCGGTTACTCTAGCGGTCGTTTTTGGCGCGCAATGGATCCCGACTTCGATAGAAAGCTCTATTCAACCTGAGCAAGTGGCGAATAACTCCGATACCATGTTGGCTGAATATCATGTAACGGATGATGAGTTAGCGCAATTAGAGCGTATAAATACCTTGTTCAATCAATTTGCCAATCAACCTACCAGTACTAGTCAGAATAACGCCTTACCTTACGTTCGTTTGGTCAGCGGAGAACAAGTGAAAACGTTTCGAATGACACCACAACAGTTTCGTCAAGTCATGATGGAACTCGAGAAGCGTAATCGAGAAGCTGAACAAAAAGCTCAAGAAGAACTCAATAAGCAACCTTGATAGGGTTGCTTTCTTTAAAAACGCCCCCATTTTTGTCAATTAATCTAGGCGGAACGCCTAGCGATAACCTGTTGACGGGTATCTAATTCCATTGAACGAAAGATCATTGTAATGGCAAGGTTTCAAAAAGAATTTGCGCAAGTAACCATGGTAAGCGGCAAAGATGTATGGTTAACGCCAGAGGCCACTTCTGGTTGCGGCAGTTGCCAAACCAAGCAGGCATGCGGAACCGGCCTGCTGAGCCAGTTATTAGAGCGTGAATCTATGACGCTCCGGTTACCCAATTCCCTCGGCGCAAAGCTGGGCGATCGAGTGGTGATTGGCGTGCCTCAAAGCGGATTACTGGTAGCATCTATTTTGACCTATATGGTTCCTATTCTGACCCTAATAATAACGGCGACAATGACGACCAGTTTTCAATGGTCTGAACCTCTAGTGATCCTTTGCTCCGTGGTTGGCTTAACTCTAGGCTGGTTTTTGGCTCGATGGGTTGCGCATAGACTAAAAGCGACCGCAAGTATGAGTATTCAACTACTGGCGATCGCGGAACCAAATATCAAGTTACAAATTGAATGACACTTTCTTAAAAACCGTCGGTCATATCGACCAAGAATATTTAAATTCAGCGTTAATTAACGAGTTTACAAGACAACAGGAGACTGCAAAGTGAAACTTGTAAAGCCTTTAAGTTATGCACTTGTATTATTTATTTTTGGATTTGCTCAGGCACAAGCGCCAGATTTTTCGAGAGTCGTTGAAGAAGTGAAAGACTCAGTCGTGGTGATCAGTACTGAAGTCGAGAGCCGTGGAAGAACCGCTCGAGGGCCCTCTGGGTCAGGCTTTGTTATTGATAAAGACGGTTATATTTTGACGAATCGTCATGTGATTCATGGTGTTGAGAAAATCTTCGTGCAATTAGTGAACAAGAAGGTTTATCCCGCCAAACTCCTTGGTGAAGACGAAGGGACCGATATCGCTCTGTTGCAGATCGATGCTAAACATCTAAAGGCAGTGAAAATAGGGGATGTTGAGCGCCTCAAAGTCGGCTCTTGGGTGCTGGCTTATGGTGCACCGTTCGGCTTAGAGCATACAGTAACAGCAGGAATTGTGAGTGCCAAAGGTCGCAGTTTAGGTAGCGAGCAGTATGTGCCGTTTATTCAAACGGACGCGGCTGTGAATCGAGGAAATTCTGGAGGACCTTTGTTCAATCATAAAGGAGAGGTCGTTGGCATTAACTCTCAAATTTTCAGCATGACGGGTGGAAATATGGGGCTGGCCTTTGCCATTCCGATGGACCTAGCGATGGATGTAAGTGAACAGTTGCGTAAAAACGGAAAGGTAAAAAGAGGTTTTCTAGGAGTAGGGTACGAAGAAGTCGATTACGAAAAAGCTAAGGCTTTTGGCGTTGAAGAAGTAAAAGGGGCATTGATCAATGCGGTTGCTCCAGAATCACCTGCTGCCGCTGGTGGTCTTAAAGTCGGTGATATTGTGGTTCGAGTAAATGATACCGAGATTATTTCTGCATCTGAATTACCGTTCGTGATTGGACGAGTCCGCCCGGGTACCGACGTTGAGATGGGCGTATTGAGGGACGGTAAATTAATTGAACTCGAGGTAACCGTGGGCGAGCGTAGCTCAAATGACATTGCATCCACTCAACCTAATTCTGCGACGGGAGGAATTGGCCTTGAAGTTGTGGAGCTGAGTGAGCAAATGAAAGCCGAAGCCAACGTCAACTATGGTGTTCTCGTGCGCAGAGTCATGAGTGGGCCTGCTCAAGAAGCCGGAATTCGTCAAGGTGATATTCTTCAGATGCTAAACCAACAGACAATCAATAGCTTAGACGATTATCAAAGTGCTTTGGCCCAACTTCCAGACGTCGGTTCAGTCGCAATATTAGTCGCCCGTCCAGGTGCTGGAGCACGCTTTCTTGTGTTAAAACTTGGTGACACGGATTGATTTGTCGAATTTGCGGCACATTCGATGTGCCGCTACTGCCTTTGCAGCAAAAATACTGTAAGATCGCGCGTTTAATAGATACTAAGTCCAAATAATTGGACGTTAGGCTGGATAGGTATTAGGCTGCAAATTAGCTATGTCGTACACACAATATATTCGAAATTTCTCAATCATTGCTCATATCGATCATGGTAAATCGACGTTATCCGATCGATTGATACAGCATTGCGGTGGCTTAACCGATCGTGAGATGGCTGAACAAGTCCTCGATTCTATGGAATTAGAAAGAGAGCGCGGAATCACCATTAAGGCACAATCGGTAACGCTCAACTACACAGCGAAAGACGGTCATACTTATCAGCTTAACTTTATTGATACGCCCGGACACGTAGACTTTTCATACGAAGTATCTCGCTCTTTGGCCGCTTGCGAAGGGGCTTTATTGGTTGTCGATGCGGGGCAAGGGGTTGAAGCGCAGACCGTTGCGAATTGCTATACCGCTATTGAGCAAGACTTAGAAGTTATTCCAATTCTGAATAAAATTGACCTACCGGCTGCCGATCCCGATCGCGTCGCTCAAGAAATTGAAGACATCGTTGGAATAGAAGCAACCGATGCGGTTCGTTGTTCGGCCAAAACGGGCGTAGGCATCGAAGATGTGCTTGAAACCATCGTAGCGAAAGTGCCTCCCGCTACCGGAGATGATAAAGCGCCACTAAAAGCGCTTATTGTTGACTCTTGGTTCGATAATTATCTGGGCGTTGTTTCGCTTGTCAGGGTTGTTCAAGGAACCTTGAAAGCGGGCGAAAAGATGCTGGTTATGTCGACAGGTAAAGCTCATCTAGTGGATCATGTGGGCATTTTTACTCCAAAAAGACACGATACGGGACAGCTGCGAGCTGGGGAAGTTGGGTTTGTCATTGCTGGTATAAAGGATATACATGGTGCGCCCGTCGGTGACACCTTAACCACCGCAAAAGATCCATCCACCGAACGGCTACCGGGTTTTAAGAAGGTGAAGCCACAGGTATATGCAGGACTATTTCCGGTATCTTCAGATGATTATGAAAACTTTCGCGATGCATTAAGTAAGTTAAGTCTGAACGATGCATCCTTGTTTTTCGAACCAGAGAACTCAACCGCTTTAGGGTTTGGATTTCGGTGTGGCTTCTTAGGCATGCTGCATATGGAAATCATTCAGGAGCGATTAGAGCGAGAATATGACCTCGATTTAATTACGACAGCGCCAACGGTTGTTTTTGAAATCGTCAAGAATAATGGCGAGGTAATTTATGTTGATAATCCATCAAAATTACCTGAGCCGGGCGAAATTTCAGAAATGCGCGAACCAATCGTAGAAGCGAATATTTTAGTGCCACAAGAGTATCTAGGAAATGTAATTACTCTGTGCGTTGAAAAGCGTGGTGTGCAAAAAAACATGCAGTACGCGGGTAATCAGGTTTCTTTAACCTATGAGTTACCGATGAATGAAGTAGTTTTGGATTTCTTTGATCGTATAAAGTCAGTGAGTCGTGGTTATGCGTCATTAGATTACAACTTTATTCGTTTCCAACCTGCATCATTAGCGCGACTTGATATTATGATAAATGGCGATAAAGTCGATGCTTTAGCAATGATAGTGCACAAAGAGCAAGCACATTATCGAGGCCGTGATCTCGTGGAAAAAATGAAAGAATTGATTCCAAGACAAATGTTTGAAGTGGCAATCCAGGCCGCTCTTGGCAATCAAATTATTGCTCGCGCAACGGTAAAAGCGCTTCGCAAGAATGTAACTGCCAAGTGTTATGGTGGCGATGTAAGTCGTAAGAAAAAGCTATTACAAAAGCAGAAAGAAGGTAAAAAGCGTATGAAGCAGGTGGGGCGTGTTGAAATCCCGCAAGATGCCTTTTTAGCGGTTCTGCAAGTCGGTAAAGAATAGGAATAAAAAGACTTATGGATTTTAAGTTAATATTAATTGTAACGTTAGTCGCAAGCGGTTTGATCAGCTTATTGGACCGACTGTTTTGGTTGAAGCAACGACAACAAAAACTCGAACAAGCCTTAGCGAAAACTCGCAATTTAAGTTATAGCAAAAAGAAGACGATTTTAGCGAAACCCGAATGGGTGAATACCAGTGACTTTTTCTTCGTGGTCGCTAGTGCTGCCGGAGTCGTTTGGCTTATGTTGCCCAACTTTGAACTCATTTTAGTGGTTGCTTTAGCGGTTAGCTTAGCCCTAACGTTGGTTGAAAAGTTGTATATGGAGAAGCGTAAGAAAGCGGATGTAACTGAGCTGTACCAAAGAAATTCAAACCCTGAAGAAGATGAGCTTGAAGACACTCGAAAAATGCCGTGGTGGGTTGACTATGGCTGGTCGTTCTTTCCGTTACTTTTCTTAATTGTTGCTCTGCGTTCATTTGTGTATGAGCCGTTCAAAATTCCTTCTGGTTCAATGCAGTCAACGCTTTGGGTTCACGATTTTATTCTAGTTAATAAATTCGAGTATGGATTGCGTTTACCCGTTACTAAAACCAAGCTTACACAAGGCTCAACGCCGAAACGCGGCGATGTTATTGTTTTTCGAGCACCTCATCAGCCAGATAAAGACTTTATTAAACGCCTGATCGCGTTACCAGGCGACAAAGTTTATTATCTCCCGAATCATCAGCTTTTTATCGAACCAAACTGTTCGACGGAACCCGCAAGAGTGTCTGCAAAAGAGGCGGGCTTGGCGTGTAATCAACGCAATGAGATTAAACATCGTTTGAAACAAGCGAAAGGGTTTCAATTTAGCGATGTGTACAGTGAAACCATAGCGGGTGTGGAGCATGAAATTCTAATTGATCCGACTGATAATCAAGATAGGTATTATCCGGAGTTGCATCGACAATTTGAGTTGATTAAACAACAAAATCCTGAAGTCCTTGACATACATAAGCGGCACTTTTTTGCACAAAATAACGCGTATATCGAAGACTGGAAGAATGGCGTCGTCGTTCCAGAAAATAGTTATTTTGCTATGGGCGATAATCGAACTGGCAGTAGCGATGCCCGCTTCTGGGGATTTATTCCCGAAGAGCGGATGGTGGGTAAAGCCGATTATGTGTGGTTACACCTTGAGTTTGGGTTTGACCAAAATGGTTTTTTCCACTGGGTTCCGACCGGAGTAAATTTTGACCGAGTTAAAACGATTCAGTAGTAAATTGAGCTAGAATAAGAATAGTCAATCAAGTTGGGGGAGCAAACTATGTATCAAAAACAACGCGGTGCCAGCATGTGGCAAATGATGTTTTATGTTGGTGTGGCAATTGTCGTGGTCTATGTGGGCTTGCAGTTGACACCTATATATTTCGAAGGGATGAGCGTTAAAAAGGCCTTTTCACAATTACAGTCAAATGGTGCTTCAATGACTCGACAAGAAGTGAAAAGTAAGGTCGATGCTCAGTTTGCCGTTGATCAAGTAAATCGAGTATCGTCAAAGGACTTGAAGTTTAAACCACTTCGTTCTGGAAAAACGGAAGTCTCTTTAGATTATGATGTTAAAGTACCTTTAGCTGGAAATTTGTCGTTGGTTGTTGAGTTTAGGAATAGAGCAGAGATTTAAAAAAACTTATGTCGTTAGACTATTTACTTGCTGATTTGCAAAAACGTTTGAGTTATCAATTTAAAGAGAAAAAATTGCTAACTCAAGCGTTAACTCACCGTTCTGCACAAGGCGCTCATAATGAGCGCCTTGAGTTTCTTGGTGACAGTATTCTTGGGTTTGTGATTGCTGCGAAACTGTATCATTTGTTTCCCGAGGCTAATGAAGGACAAATGACGCGTTTGCGAGCAAAGCTGGTCAAGGAAAAAAGCTTGGCTGAATTGGCAAATGAGCTTCAATTAGGCGAGCTATTGAAATTGGGAAGCGGAGAATTAAAAAGTGGTGGCTTTCGCCGCGCGTCAATATTGTCCGATGCCTTTGAAGCTATTTTAGGCGCGATTTATTTAGATGGCGGCCTCGCATCAAGTGAGCAGGTGATACATCACTTGTATCATTCTCGCTATCAATCATTGTCGCTTTCAATGGCAGAAAAAGATCCGAAAACCCGCCTTCAAGAGTGGTTGCAGAGTCGAAAAAAAGAGTTGCCTGATTACCAGGTTTTTAAAACCGACGGTCAGGATCACAATAAAATATACTGGGTTCGCTGTTCATTGCAGCAACCCGAAAGTAAAGATAAGCAGATGACTGAAGCGAATGGCAGCAGCCGTAGAAAAGCAGAGCAGTCCGCGGCAAAAAAAATGCTGGAGATCTTAGGTGTCTGATACCAAGAAAACAAGTCGTAGCGGCTACGTGGCTATCGTTGGCCGTCCTAACGTCGGTAAGTCAACACTTTTAAATAGACTGTTGAAACAGAAGATCAGCATTACCTCTAAGAAACCGCAAACTACCCGCCATCGGATTTTAGGTATTGAAACCGACAATGACACTCAAGTTGTGTATGTTGATACGCCTGGACTGCATGTTGACGAAGCAAGAGCGATCAATCGGTTAATGAATCGAGCGGCTAGCTCTTCGATTAAAGAAGTCGATGTTAATTTGTTCGTTGTTGATGGAACCCTTTGGAACGACGATGACGAGTTAGCATTGAAGTACATTAAGCAATCCAATCTACCAACGATTTTATTCGTCAATAAAATTGATAACGTAAAAAATAAAGAAATTTTACTGCCTCATTTGCAACTTATTGCGAGTAAACATGATTTTGTCGAGGTGATACCAGGCTCAGCTGAGAAAGGTGATAATGTAGAGTTGCTAAAAGAAAAAATTTTTGGATTGATGCCACAAGGTGACTTTTTCTTTCCAGAAGACTATGTGACCGATCGTAGTCAACGTTTTATGGCGGCTGAGATCCTACGCGAAAAGATTATGCGACATTCGGGTAATGAAATTCCTTATTCTGTAACGGTTGAAATCGAAAAGTTTGAATACGATGAAAAAGGCACCGCGCACATTCATGGATTAATATTAGTCGAAAGAAAGGGACAAAAAGCGATTGTAATCGGGAACAAAGGAGAGCGTTTAAAAGTCATTGGAAGAGACGCACGTCAAGATATGGAGCGATTATTTGACTGTAAAGTATTCCTTCAAACATGGGTAAAAGTGAAGGACGGTTGGGCAGATGATGAACGTGCACTTCGATCACTAGGATACGATGAGCAATAATCGATGGCATCTGCGAATGTTGATGAGGTCATTGTTTTACATACTCGTCCCTACAGTGAAACGAGCTTAGTCGTTGAAACCTTTTCGCTGAATTCAGGCCGGCTAACTTTGCTGGCAAAAGGAAGTCGTTCATCTGGCAAGTCAAATAAACGAGCGGTTCTGCAAATGTCGAGTAAGCTCGAGGTGGCATACTCGGGTAAAAGCAGTATGAAATCACTGAATCGCCTAGAAGTCATCCGGTCTGCAGCTGACTTGGCCGGAGAGAAATTTGCCATGGGGTGCTACATCAGCGAATTGACCATGCGGTTAATGCATCCTGAGCAGGTCAATCAAAGCATTTTTTATCAAATTGATGATGCGTTTGGCAGTTTGTCAGACAAATATTTAGCCATGATTGCACTGCGACGATTGGAAGATTTACTGTTGATGGAATTAGGAACCCCAATCGATTGGGCATCGGATATTGAAGGACATTCTCTATTAGAGAACGAGCAGTATTGCTTGGTTAATTTCGAAGGATTTCAACGCTTGAGTACTTCGTCAAATGATCGCAGTTATAGTGGTAAACTACTATTATCTGTCACTAAAGAAAACCAATTAAGTTCCGAGTCAATGAATGCTTGGCGTGAGATCAATAATCAACTGCTAACACCTCACTTAGGAACCAAGCCACTGCAAAGTCGAAAACTTTTACAGCAATGGAAAAAGTCTTAAAATAACTGAACGATTAAGAATTAATGAGTCGACTCATTTAAGAGGATAGCAATGAATTCGCCAATTTTATTGGGTGTTAACATCGATCACATCGCGACGATTCGTAATGCGCGAGGAACCAACTACCCGGAGCCTGTGTATGCAGCGAGTATCGCTGAGCAATCTGGCGCGGATAGCATTACGGTGCACTTAAGAGAAGATCGCCGACATATTACCGATCGTGACGTTTTTCTGTTGAAAGACACCTTACAGACCCATATGAACTTTGAAATGGCTGTAACCGATGAGATGCTGGCTATTGCTGAACAGCTTCTACCAACCTATGCGTGTTTTGTTCCTGAGAAGAGGGAAGAGCTGACTACCGAGGGTGGATTAAACGTTATTGAGAATGAGCAGCGAGTCACTCAGGCGTGTCATCGACTTTCTGAAAAAGGAATACAGGTGTCTCTGTTCATCGATGCCGACTTGAAACAAATCGATGCCGCGAAAAGAAGTGGTGCAACCATTATCGAGCTTCATACAGGCGGTTATGCTGAAGCCGAAAATGCAGCTTTTGCAGACGCCGAACTGCGACGCATAAAACAAGCGGCAACTCATGCGCATCAACTTGGTTTACAAGTTAATGCTGGGCATGGTTTGCACTATCACAATGTGCAACGAATTGCGGCTATTCCAGAGGTGGTTGAGCTAAATATTGGCCACGCGATTATTGGGCGAGCGGTATTTTCTGGTTTAGATAAAGCGGTTGCAGAAATGAAGCGTTTGATGGTTGAGGCTCGTTGATGGGGATTGTAGGAATAGGCACTGATATTGTCGAAATCAAACGAGTGGAAAAGTCGTTCAAGCAGTTCGGAGAGCGCTTTGCTCAGCGTATTTTGAGTGCACAAGAGCTAGAGTCGAAAAGCTTTACTCATCAACCAGTCCACTATTTAGCAAAAAGATTTGCTGCGAAAGAAGCAATCATGAAAGCCTTGGGAACGGGTCTCGCTAAAGGTGTTCGTTTTGATGACTTCAGTGTGCTAAATGATGAGAACGGTAAGCCATACGTTGATGTTTCAGGCGAAGCTTTGGTGTTAATGGACTCTTTATCAATTAAGACCATTCATATAAGTATTTCTGACGAAGAAAAGCAGGCGATAGCCTTTGCTATCGCCGAAGGATAAAGTGGTCGATTAATTAATCGCGCAGTTCTGCTGCGAGTAAAGTATTTTCCATCAGCGTAGCGACCGTCATAGGCCCAACTCCGCCAGGAACAGGCGTTATCCATCCTGCGCGTTTCGCTGCTTCTTCAAATTCAACATCGCCTACGATGGTTCCATCGTCGAGACGATTGATACCAACATCGATCACTATCGCGCCAGGTTTAATCCACTCTCCCTTGACGATTCCTGGCCGTCCAACGGCAACGACGACGAGGTCTGCGCGACCAACATGGGCTGCGAGATCTTTAGTGAAGCGATGAGTCACCGTCACGGTACACCCCTTGATGAGTAACTCTAGAGCCATTGGGCGGCCTACGATATTCGAAGCGCCAACAATGCAGGCGTCCATACCCCGAATGTCAACACCCTCAAGCGCTTCGAGTAAGGTAACAATACCCTTTGGCGTACATGAACGTAGTAGGGGGTTGCGTTGCACCAGACGACCTAAATTAAAGGCATGAAAACCATCTACGTCTTTTGCTGGAGAAATATGTTCGAGCATTTTGTTTGAATCAATGTGCTCTGGGATTGGTAGCTGCAACAATACGCCATGGATGCTATCGTCGGCATTAAGTTGGTCGATGGTGTCTAATAACTCAGCTTCAGAGGTCGTTTCGGGCAAAGCAATTTTACGTGATGCAAAGCCAATGCGCTTGCAGGCTTCGACCTTTTTATTCACGTAAATAGACGACGCCGCATCGTCTCCAACCAGAATAACTGCGAGTCCGGGAGGCTGTTTTCCCTCAGCCAGCCGTTGCTGAACCCGTTCAGCTAATTGCTCTTGCAACTTATTGGCTATGGATTTACCGTCTATTAATCGCGCTGTCATATTGTCTTTTTGCCCACTAAATAACCGAATCGTCTAAAGAGCTATTTTCTCAGGAATCGCCAATAGTTGAAAGCCTAAAAAATCACTGAATAAAATGTTTTTGGTTATTGACGGCCTCGTATGAAATCAGTATTATGCGCGCTCTCTGACGGGCAATGCCCGAAATGAGTGAAATCGGGGAATAGCGCAGTCTGGTAGCGCGCCTGCTTTGGGTGCAGGATGTCGGGGGTTCGAATCCCTCTTCCCCGACCAGATTATAATTAAGTGCTTGTGTTCATGGCCTTAGTCGCAATTAAGCGCCCGTAGCTCATTTGGATAGAGCAACGGCCTTCTAAGCCGTGGGTAGCAGGTTCGAATCCTGCCGGGCGTGCCATATTGAGGTAGAGCTGGTCAGGAGCCGGAACCTTAAAGCATTTAAGATAGAAAGAAGTTTTATGGTGGGTGTAGCTCAGTTGGTAGAGCCCCGGATTGTGATTCCGGTTGTCGTGGGTTCAAGTCCCATCATCCACCCCAGTATTACGTCGGTAATTTAGAAAAGCAGGTCCGACGATTGCATGCAGGGTGGTGTATCGTAAGGACCAACAACCGCGTCATGCTTGGGACAAGCAAAGAAAACTGCGAAAGTGGTGGAATTGGTAGACACGCTGGATTTAGGTTCCAGTGCCGCGAGGCGTGAGAGTTCGAGTCTCTCCTTTCGCACCAGTTTTTTTTGCAATAGCCTTCCTAGCAATGCCCTCCCTAAGTTGTGCAAGCCACAGTTGTGCAAATCAATAGTTGTACAGATAGTAGTGCAAATTATTTTGTAAACAGAATTTTGATTGCGGAAAGCGAGCTAGATGACTTGTTTTGCGCTGCGGCTGCCGAAAAGGCGGCCTTTTGCTATTTCTAATTTTAGATTCTTTGGAGTATTGCAATGCAAGTTTCAGTTGAAACCACTTCAGGCTTAGAGCGGAAGATGACCGTGAGCATCCCTGCTGACAGTATTGATGCAGAGTCGCAAAAACGTCTTCAGCAGTTGGCGAGAAATGTAAAACTGAACGGTTTCCGCCCCGGAAAAGTTCCTTTTAAAGTCGTTAAAAAACGCTATGGCGAGAGCGTGCGTCACGAAGTGATTGGCGAATTGATGCAGCAATATTTCTATCAAGCGATCATTCAAGAAAAGATTACTCCAGCTGGAGCTCCTCGAGTTGAGCCGACCACTAACGAAGAAGGTAAAGATGTTGAGTTCGTAGCAACCTTCGAAGTGTACCCTGACGTTGAGATTCAATCGCTTGCTGATGCTTCGATTGAGCGTTTGACCGCTGATGTTGAAGATGACGACCTGAATGAAATGCTCGACACTTTACGTGAACAGCGTGCAAACTGGGTTGAAGTGAAGCGTAAAGCCAAAGAAGGCGACCAAGTCGTGATTGATTTTGTTGGTAGCATCGATGGTGAAGAGTTTGATGGCGGCAAAGCAGACAATCATAAGCTAGAGCTAGGCTCGGCGACTATGATCCCTGGTTTTGAAGATCAGTTGGTTGATTCGAAAGCCGGTGACGAAGTCGAAATTAAAGTGACTTTCCCAGAAGATTATCAAGCTGAGCAATTGGCTGGAAAAGAAGCGGTTTTCAAAACGACCGTACATCAAGTCAACAAAAAAGAATTACCGAAAGTTGGTGAGTTGGCAGAGGCCCTTGGGGTTGAAGATGGCAACATCAACAAGATGAAAGAAGATGTTAAAGCGAACATGAAGCGTGAATTGAAAAACGCTCTAAACGCGAAAACAAAAGAGCAAGTGATGGATGCTTTAATTGAAAAGCATGAAGTCGATGTTCCTAAAGCCGCAATCGACGCTGAAATTGATGCGATGAAAAAGCAAATGATTCAGCAATACGGTGGTAATGAGCAAATGGCAGCAAACTTACCTGGCTCAATGTTTGAAGATCAAGCGACTCGTCGAGTGAAACTTGGCTTAATCATCGGTAGCTACATTAAAGCGAAAGAGTTGAAGGCCGAAGAAGATGACATCAATGCTCAGTTAGAAGAGCTTGCTGGCGTCTATGAGCAGCCTGAAGAAGTGATCAGCTGGTACAAAGAAGATCCTTCACGTTTATCGCAAATTGAGCAAATTGTTTTGGAACAAAAAGTGGTTGATGCTGTATTAGCCGAAGCGAAAGTTGAAGATAAATCGACCACTTTTAAAGAGGTGATGAACCAAAAAGGCTAAAAGTTAACCGTAAATCTCAGATAGATTACGCTAACTAATTCAAATCCTTATAAAATCTTTTAAGCCCGGGACCAATGCTGCTATAGTTGAGGTAACTGGGCTTTTTTGTTTGTTAGCTTGATTATGCTAAAACAGGCCTTATTTATATCAAAAGCATACGCGACGAAGATTAGGAGAGAGCATGCTGGACGAGAATCGTATTGAGACTGCTGCTGCATTGGTACCAATGGTAGTTGAGCAAACCGCAAAAGGGGAACGCTCATACGATATTTACTCACGTCTGTTAAAGGAGCGAGTAATATTTTTAGTGGGACCGGTCGAAGATCATATGGCCAATCTCGTAGTGGCTCAAATGTTGTTTCTTGAGTCTGAAAATCCTGAGAAAGACATCTTTTTATACATCAATTCACCCGGTGGCTCGGTCACTGCTGGTATGTCGATTTATGACACTATGCAATTTATTAAGCCCGACGTAAGCACCTTGTGTATTGGGCAGGCATGCAGTATGGGCGCTTTTTTGCTGGCTGGCGGAGCGAAAGAGAAACGCTATGCGCTACCTAACTCGCGAATTATGATTCATCAACCATTGGGTGGTTTTCAAGGTCAGGCTTCTGATATTGAGATACATGCCAAAGAAATCTTGAAAATGCGTGCTACGCTGAATGAAATTCTCGCGTTCCATACGGGACGAGATTTGGCTGATATTGAGCGTGATACTGACCGAGATAACTTTATGAGCGCCGCGGCTGCAGCTGAATATGGTTTGGTGGACAAAGTATTAAGCAACCGAAACGAGAAATAGTCGTTCTAGGTGATATAGCGAAATATTATAACTTGCGATAATTACAGTGGTTTTTAACTGTGATTGCGACAATTTAGGTAAAAACGGCTAACATAGTAGTAAATCGGCTTAATACGGCTGAAGTCTGCAGATTAACCGAATTCGAGGACAGTTCATGACTGATAACAAAGGCTCTGGCGGAAAGGATGACAGCGGTAAGCTGTTGTACTGTTCCTTCTGTGGTAAAAGCCAACACGAAGTCCGCAAGCTGATTGCGGGACCTTCGGTTTTCATATGTGATGAGTGTGTTGAGCTCTGTAACGATATTATTCGTGAAGAAGTCGAAGACATCGTTCAGGAAGCTGAAGGTATTAAATTACCGACTCCAGAAGAGATCAACGAAATCTTAAATGAGTACGTCATTGGCCAAACCCAGGCTAAGAAAGTGTTAGCGGTTGCAGTTTACAACCATTACAAGCGTCTCAACTCAAATGTCTCTAGTAAGTCTGAAGGTGTTGAATTAGGCAAAAGTAATATTTTGCTCGTCGGTCCAACTGGTAGCGGTAAAACCTTACTCGCCGAAACACTCGCAAGGCTTTTGAACGTACCATTTACCATTGCCGACGCGACGACACTGACTGAGGCTGGGTACGTTGGTGAAGATGTTGAAAATATTATCCAGAAGCTGCTGCAGCGTTGCGACTACGATGTCGACAAAGCGCAACAAGGTATTGTTTACATTGATGAAATTGATAAAATTTCGCGCAAAGCTGACAACCCTTCAATTACCCGTGATGTATCTGGAGAAGGTGTACAGCAAGCACTTTTGAAGCTCATTGAAGGCACGGTGGCTTCCGTTCCTCCGCAAGGTGGCCGCAAGCATCCTCAGCAAGAGTTTCTTCAAGTAGACACTCGGAATATCCTGTTTATTTGTGGCGGTGCTTTCGCCGGTCTCGACAAAGTTATCCGAGATCGGTCAGAGAAAAGTGGCATTGGCTTTGGTGCTGAAGTTCGAGCCAAAGATGATTCAAAAAATGTCGGCGAAGTATTGCGAGACTGCGAGCCAGACGATTTAGTGAAATATGGCTTAATTCCAGAGTTTGTAGGGCGCTTACCCATAGTTGCGACCCTTGAAGAGCTCGATGAAGACGCATTGATTCGAATTCTGAAAGAGCCTAAAAATGCATTGACCAAGCAGTATTCAAAGCTCTTTGAAATGGAAGATGTGGTTTTAGAGTTCAGAGAAGATGCTTTACGAGCGGTTGCCCGGAAAGGTATGGAGCGAAAAACTGGTGCTCGTGGATTGCGCTCGATTATGGAAAAAGTCTTGCTAGATACGATGTATAAGCTTCCTTCGATGGAAGGTGTATCGAAAGTTGCTATTGACCAAGCGGTGGTTGATGGTGAGTCTGAGCCGCTGTTGATTTTTGAAAACGACGCCAAGAGCAAAGCGGCATCTGCGGATAACTAATATTATCTTCGCATCCTTAGAAGGCCCGTTTCGGGCCTTTTTTCGTTTAAGCCTATGAGTTTTATTGCGTGGGGCTAAATTCTGTCGAGGAATATTTTTGGCAGGGAATTGAATAATAGTTGTTAACCCCCATAATGAGAGTTAAACCAATTTTATCGAGACAGCAGTTATGTCGAATACAGAATTATCGTCAAATCAGTTACCCGTTCTCCCATTGCGAGATGTTGTGGTATTTCCGCACATGGTAATTCCGCTGTTTGTCGGTCGAGCAAAGTCGATACAAGCCTTAGAGCTGGCCAATGAAGCCGAGTCTAAACATGTCCTACTTTTGGCTCAAAAAGATGCAACAACGGATAACCCGACCGAGTCAGACATCTATACCCTCGGGTGTGTCGCCAAAATTTTGCAGATGCTAAAACTTCCTGATGGCAACGTAAAGGTATTAGTCGAGGGCGTTTACCGAGCGAAAGCATTAGAGCTGAGCGAAGACGAGCAAGTTTTGATGGCCAATATCGAGCCATTAGAAGAGCGATTACCTGAAGATGCCGATGCTGAAGCTCTGTCTCGTTCAGCGACCGACGTTTTTGAAAATTACATAAAGTTGAATAAGAAGGTGCCGCCAGAGATTCTGTCTGCATTGTCTGGTATTGATGATGTTTCCCGACTAGCAGATACCATCGCATCACATTTGAGTCTGAAAGTAGAAGAGAAGCAACGTGTACTTGAAATAGATGACACCAAAGAGCGCTTAGAGCACTTAATGGCGATGATGGAAGGTGAAATTGACGTTCTTAATGTCGAAAAGCGAATCCGTGGTCGTGTTAAAAAGCAAATGGAGCGCAGTCAACGAGAGTATTATTTGAATGAGCAAATGAAAGCCATTCAAAAAGAGCTTGGCGATGGTGATGACTCTTCTAAAGAGCTATCGGAGCTCGAAGAGAAAATCGAACAAGCTAACATGCCCAAAGAGGCGTTAGAAAAAGCGCAAAGCGAACTCCGAAAGTTAAAAATGATGTCTCCTATGTCGGCGGAAGCAACGGTTGTTCGAGGTTACATTGAGTGGATGATCAGTATTCCTTGGGATACACGCGGCGAAATCAAAAAGGATTTAGCCGGTGCGGAAGAGGTTTTAGATGATGACCATTATGGGCTTAAAGAAGTCAAAGAACGAATTTTAGAGTATCTAGCAGTACAGCAACGGGTCGATAAAATTCGTGGTCCAGTGCTTTGTTTGGTTGGCCCTCCGGGTGTTGGTAAAACCTCACTGGGTCGTTCAATCGCAGAAGCCACTGGCCGTGAATATGTTCGAGTGTCACTCGGGGGCGTTAGAGATGAAGCTGAAATTCGCGGCCATCGTCGAACTTATATCGGCTCTATGCCAGGAAAAATTATCCAAAAAATGAGCAAAGTAGGGGTGAAAAACCCGCTCTTCTTACTCGATGAAATTGATAAAATGGCCTCAGATATGCGCGGTGACCCATCATCGGCTCTATTGGAGGTGCTGGATCCTGAGCAAAATGCCAATTTCAACGATCATTATCTAGAAGTCGATTATGATTTGTCTGAAGTTATGTTTATTTGTACGGCTAACTCGATGAATATTCCTGGGCCGTTGTTAGACCGCATGGAAGTTATTCGTATTCCTGGTTATACCGAAGATGAAAAACTAGCGATTGCTGAGAAGTATTTAGTTCCTAAGCAAATTGAACACGCTGGTTTAAAAGACGATGAGCTGAACATACAGAAAGGTGCATTGCGCTCAATGGTACAACATTATACTCGTGAAGCTGGCGTTCGCTCACTGGAGCGCGAAATTGCAAAAGTCTGCCGAAAAGTCGTCAAGCAAGTTACCTTGAAACCACGCTCAAAGAAGCTGTCGGTGACTGAAAAGAATCTTGAAAAATATTTAGGTGTAGAAAAGTTCGACTTTGGTAAGGCATCAGAAGAGCAGCGTATTGGACAAGTAACTGGCTTGGCTTGGACCCAAGTGGGCGGTGACTTGTTAACGATTGAAGCGGTAGCAACCTCAGGTAAAGGTAAAACGCTGTTTACTGGTCAGCTAGGCGATGTGATGCAAGAGTCGATCAAAGCCGCCATGACGGTGGTAAGAAGTCGTGCTCGGCGGTTGGGTATTGTGGAAGATTTTTATGAAAAACACGATATTCATGTTCATGTACCCGAGGGCGCCACACCGAAAGACGGTCCCAGTGCTGGCATTGGAATGTGCACGGCACTGGTCTCCAGTTTAACCGGTATTGCCGTTCACTCTGATGTAGCTATGACAGGTGAAATTACGTTGCGTGGCGAAGTACTGAAAATTGGTGGCTTAAAAGAGAAGTTGTTAGCCGCCCATCGAGGTGGTATCCGCAAAGTGGTGATCCCAAAAGATAATCGTCGAGACTTAGAAGAGATTCCAGCGAATATCGTCGGGGATTTAGAAATTATTCCCGTTCAATGGATCGATGAAGTACTTGAAATTGCTTTGGTCTCATCACCACGAGCGTTAGATGACGAAGCCATGAAAAGTGCAAATGTCGTCAAAGCTTCGGTTGAAACTGCAGAGGTGAATAAGACTCACTAAAGAGAATTGTTAGCGACTTTTTAATTGTTTGGATAACAAAATCAGTATTCGAGATAATTTGCTGAAAAGTGGCAGTCGTTAGCAAATTGTGCAAAAAAACAGCTGTGAGACGAAAAAATAGCCGCTAGGCCGCATAAATACTGGCTTCTTTCAGAAAGTTGCTTGACAGGGATTTTGCCGAGTTGGTATAAAGTTCGCTCGCACATTTGTTGGCAGTGTATAAAGTTAAAAATACGACTGCAAACGTTCGACCACAAAACAATTACAAGGGGAAGTTGAGTGAATAAATCTGAATTGATTGATGCAATTGCATCGGGCGCCGATATTTCAAAAGCGGCAGCGGGACGTGCTTTGGATGCAACTCTAGATGCAATCACTGAGTCACTACGTAAAGGTGATCAGGTTGCATTAGTTGGTTTTGGTACTTTTAGCGTAAAACAACGCGCTGCACGTACTGGCTTAAACCCACAAACGAAAGAAAAGATTCAAATTCCAGCGGCAACGGTTCCTGCATTTAAAGCTGGTAAAGCATTAAAAGACGCGGTAAACTAGCGCGCCTTTGATGGGCGCTTAGCTCAGTTGGGAGAGCATCGCCCTTACAAGGCGAGGGTCACTGGTTCGAGCCCAGTAGCGCCCACCACTTTTCGGGTGGGATAGCTTCAGTAGATTGAAGCAAATGAATAAGGAGCGGTAGTTCAGCTGGTTAGAATACCGGCCTGTCACGCCGGGGGTCGCGGGTTCGAGTCCCGTCCGCTCCGCCAGAAATGAACGCGCCGAGTAAGGCGCGTTTTTTTTATCGTTTTGAGAAGCAAATAAAAAGTTTAGGTACAGCGATATGATGGAAAGTATTCGCACGGGCGTTCAAAAGCCGTGGATAAAGGTATTACTTGCGATAGTTGTCATTTCTTTTATTTTTGCCGGCTATTTTACCGGTGGCAGTTTCGGCAGCAGTGCAGACGCGGTAGCTGAGGTTAACGGGCAAGAAGTTAAGCGCAGCGAGTGGGATAGAAGTGTGAATATTCAGGCGAGCCGGTATGGAGAGCAATTCAACATGATGTTCTCGACCGAAGAACGCCGCCAACAATTTCGACTGAATGTACTCGATTCGCTTGTTAGTTCTAAGCTGGTTGAACAAAAAGTTCTCGACTACGGCTTTTCTGCATCTGGTCAACAAGTTGTATCAGAAATCAAAGATGTTCCAGTGTTTCAAGAAGAGGGCAAGTTTTCGACCGCTCGTCTTGATGACTACTTGAGAAGTCAAGGTCTATCCCGTGCTCAATTTCAGAGAGATGTTGCCAACAACATTGCAATGACACAATTTACTCAGTTGTTTACTGATACTGAGATTGCTCTTGAAAATGAAGCCGTTAGAAAGCTGTTACTTGAGAAGCAGCAGCGCGATGTGAAAAGTGTCACCATTCCTGCTCAGAAATTTTTAGATTCAGTCGACGTTACCGAAGCGGATGTTGAAAGTTACTATCAGGCAAATATGGCGCAATATATGTTACCTGAGTCATTAACCGTTGATTATATTGAGTTAAAGGTAGCCGACACCAAGACGGATATCACGGTACCTGATGAAGAAGTGGAACAGTATTATCAGGGCAATCAAGATCGGTATCGTAAAGAAGAGCAGCGTCAAGTTGCGCACATATTGATTACGACTGAAGAACGATCAAAAGAAGAGGCCAAAGAAAAAGTCGACGCATTGAAGCAGCAACTCGATCAAGGTGCCGACTTTGCCGAGTTAGCCAAAGCAGAGTCAGATGACTTTACCGCAGACCAGGGTGGCGACTTGGGTGTTATCAGTCGAGGCGTTATGGAAGAAAGTTTTGAAAATGCCATGTTTCAACTAAGCCAAGTAGGTGATGTATCTCCGGTGGTCGAAACAAGCTTTGGTTTCCATATCATTAAGTTGTTGAATGTTGAGCAAGGCGAAGTACGTCCGCTTAGTGAAGTTCGAGATGAAATTATTGCCATGCTCAAGCAAGATAAAGCCGAGGCAGCTTTCTTCAAGGTTCAACAAAAAGTGAAAGAATTGGCTTTTGAGAAATACGACTCATTAACTGCAGCGGCCGCCGAGGCTGGTGTAGAGGTTCAAACGAGTACTGCGTTTCCTCCAACCGGCGGACAAGGCATTTTTGCTAACCCTGAGTTAGTGGCTGAAGCTTACGGCGACAAAGTCTTAGTCAATAAACGTAACTCGTCGTTAATTGAAGTGGCTGACGGACATTTTGTGGTGTTAAGAGCGAACACTCATAATGCTTCAAGAACTCAGTCTTTAGAGGAAGTTCGAACCGAAGTAACCGCAAGTGTTCGACAACAAAAGGCTTCGGAAAAAGCCAAAGAAACTGGATTGGCGATCAAAGAGAAATTGGAGAACCTTTCTAGTGCGGCTGATCTACTTGCTTCTTTGGAACTTGAGTGGAAAGAAGCCAAAAATATACGCAGAAACTCTACTGAGTTAGGCTTTGAAGTTACACAGTTGGCATTTAAAGCACCAAAACCTGATGTTAAGCCTTCGATAGTGAGTAAAGAGGCATTGAACGGTGACTTTATTCTTGTTCAAGTCGTGAACGTCCAAGATTTCGATGCATCTAAACTTACTGAAGCAGAAAAAAGTCAAGCGATTGCACGAATCAAGCGAGGCTACACTGATACCTCTTATGCTTCCTTCGTGGGGGCGCTGAAAGACGATGCTGAGATTGTGAAGTTTCAAGAGCGAATAGAGCAACAGTAATAATTCGTTAAAAAAGCCGGGAGATTCCCGGCTTTTTGCATTATTGGATAGAGAAAATTCTTAGTTAACTGACATAGCCGACCTGTTTAAAGAGACTTTCTATTCTCGTCATACCGAGTTAGCATAGTCGCGGAAATTTTTTAAGATTGAGGCATTTAGAATGGTTATTAAGCCAAAAATTCGTGGTTTTATTTGTACTAATGCTCATCCGGTTGGATGCGAAGCTTCGGTAAATGAGCAGATAGAATATGTTAAAGGGCAAGGCCAAGTTGATTGTCCCAAAAATGTTTTGGTTATTGGTTGCTCAACAGGTTATGGATTGGCTTCACGGATTACCGCCGCATTTGGAGCACAAGCAAATACATTGGGTGTTTGCTTCGAGAAAGAGCCAAGCGAAAAGAAAACCGCCACCGCAGGTTGGTATAATACCGCGGCCTTCCATAAAGCGGCTAAAGATGCTGGCCTTTATTGCAAGACTTTAAATGGTGATGCTTTTTCAAATGAAATGAAAGAGCAGGTGATCGATTTAATAAAAAATGATTTAGGAAAAATTGATTTAGTTATTTATTCGTTGGCATCACCGCGTCGTACCGATCCTGTATCAGGCAATACTTATAATTCTCAGCTGAAGCCAATCGGTAAACAGTACACCACTAAAACGTTTGATACGAGTAAAGAACTGGTTCACGAAGTCACTTTGGAGCCAGCCACACAGGACGATATTGATAATACCGTTAAGGTGATGGGCGGCGAAGATTGGGAACTTTGGATGGCGGCACTCGCAGAATCTGGCGTCTTGGCCGATAACTGCAAAACCACCGCGTATACTTATATCGGAAAAGAGCTTACATGGCCAATTTATGGACATGCAACGATCGGAAAAGCAAAAGAAGACTTGGATAGAGCCGCGGCTGCGTTAAATGCTAAGTATCAAGACTTAAACTTAGCTGCTTATGTGTCTTCTCTTAAAGCCGTGGTCACTCAAGCAAGCTCTGCCATTCCTGTGATGCCCTTGTACATTTCATTAATGTTTAAAGTGATGAAAGAAGAGGGATGTCATGAAGGCGTAATTGAGCAAATTTATGGCTTGTTCGATAACTTACTCTTTGCTGAAAACCCACCGCTTGATGAAGCTCGACGTTTACGCATGGATACAGTCGAAACCAATGATGATATTCAAGGAAAAATAAAGCAACGTTGGGACTTAGTGAATACTGAAAACTTTGCTGAGTTAGGTGACTATAAAGGTTACCACCTAGACTTTTTGAAGTTATTTGGTTTTGGATTTGAACAAGTTGATTACGAAGCGGATGTTGATCCTCAGGTAAATTGGATATAAATTTTTCGATTCGACATTTTACAAAGCCATGCCTCTCGATAAGTAAAGCTGAGCTTTTATGAGAGAGGCCAATGACAAGTGACCAATTGACCCGCAATATTGCGGGTTTTTGGTTTTGATTCTATGCATTCTTCTTTTGCATAAGGACAACGAGCCGCAAACGAACAACCATCTGCTGAATTTGCCTTCAACTTAAAGTCTCGACTATGGGTCTTTTTGAGAAATGAAACGGTATGCCGATAAGTCGGTGTACTCGATAGCAGTTTGCGAGTGTATGGATGCATTGGCGAGTCAAAGATTTGGTCAACTTCTCCATACTCCATCATTTGACCGCGATACATCACCATAACCTGATCACTGATATGCTCAACGACGCCTAGGTCGTGAGAAATAAATACGTAAGAGAGCTCTAGCTCTTCTTGCAGTTTCATTAACAGGTTTAATATTTGCGCTTGTACCGACACATCGAGCGCACTCAATGGCTCATCCGCAACAATGACTTCAGGATCAAGTATCAGCGCTCTTGCGATGGCAATACGTTGCTGCTGACCACCTGAGAACATATGAGGAAAGCGCGAGGTATGTTCCGGTCTGAGACCGACTTTTTTTAACACTTCGATCACTAGGTCTTTGCGTTGCTTACTCTCTAAGTTGGTATTAATTTTTAATGGCTCTTCGAGCGTTGAGCCAACACGTGAGTGTGGGTTAAGAGAACTTTGAGGATTCTGAAAAACCATACGTACTTTTTGCAGTGTGCGCTTACGCTCTTGACTGTGTAAGGTTGAAATGTCTTGATTATTAATTAAGATTCTGCCTTCGCTAGGGGCTTCGATTCCAACCAGTTGACGAGCAAGCGATGATTTTCCTGAGCCCGACTCACCCACAATGGCTAACGTTTGGCCTTGATAAAGTTGAAAGGTAATGTTGTCGATTGCCCGCAATACTTTATTTGGTGTTCGCCAATCAGAGAGACGGTAATTTTTAGTTAAATTTTCTACGGATAATACCGGTGCTTTCATCAACTACTCTCCCTGTGACAAACTATCTTTGGCCAATGGAAAGTGGCAGCGAACGAGCCCGTGACTTTCAATCATTTCAAGTCGTGGCGACTTAACACATTCTTTAGAAGCGCGAGGACATCGCGGACCTAGCCGACAACCCACTGGAAGGTGATCGATCGCTGGAATGATCCCTTTTAATGAGTATAAACGTTGTCCTTTATGATGACGCTCGCCTATGTGTGGAATACTTTCAAGCAGTGCTCGACTGTATGGGTGTCGAGGACTTTGTAGTATATTTTGCGTGTCGGCGTTCTCCATAATTTGACCACTGTACATGACGCATACGCGTTGAGTTGATTCAGACAGCAAGGCAAAATCATGCGTAATAAGCATAAGACCCATGCCGTGTCGCCGATTCAATTCTAGCAGCAATTCGATAATTTGAGCTTGAATGGTCACATCGAGAGCGGTGGTCGGCTCATCTGCAATGAGTAGTTGTGGGCGAGCAGCCACTGCCATTGCTATCATCACACGCTGATTCATTCCCCCTGATAACTGATGAGGATACTGTCTTAGACGAGTTTCTGGATCATTGATGCCAACGGCATGGAGTAATTCTATTGCCTGTTCTTGTTGCCGCTTTCTTTGTCTGGTGCCATGAATTTTAATCGTTTCTCTCAATTGTGAACCGATAGTAAAACAAGGATTTAAACTCGATTGAGGTTCCTGAAAAATGATACTGGCATTTTGTGCAACGTAATGACGCCGAGCTTCACCGGATAATTTCATTAAATCTTGATTGTTCAAAGCCATATAGTCAGCGGTCAGTCGTGCATTCGGTGACAGTAAGCCCATCACCGCGAGAGCCATCATGCTTTTGCCTGATCCCGACTCTCCGACAACCCCTAATACCTCTGCTGATTCCATGCGAAGAGACACTTTATCAAGCACACGCACATACCCTTTGTGGGTAGGAAACTCAACGCTTAAGTTTTCAATGTGCAACAAACTCATTAGGGGTGTTCCTTCGGGTTCAGAGCGTCACGCAAGCCATCGCCAAGTAAATTAATACTTAATACGGTAATTAAAATGGCCAATCCTGGAATGGTCACTGTCCAAGGAGCAAGCTGAATAAACGCGCGTGACTGCGACAAAATAGTTCCCCACTCTGGGTTGGGTGGCTGTGCTCCCATACCAAGAAACCCCAGCGCGGCAATATCAATAAGGGCCGTCGAAAACGCTAAGGTAACTTGAACCACCAGTGGTGGCAAAATGTTCGGTAATATCGAGTGAGTGAACAGACGAATGGAGTTGGCGCCATCCAGTTTTGCTGCCAAAACATAGTCTTTTGCCATCTCTTCTCGGATTGACGCTCGAACGATCCTGACAAAATGAGGAATAAGAACAATAGCGACAGCGTAGATAGCGTTGGGTAAACCCGGACCAATAATCGCGACGATAACGATCGCTAACAGCAATGATGGAATCGCAAGAATAATATCCATTACTCGTAAAATACTGTACTCAATACCGCCTCTTGTCAGGCCCGCGATAGCGCCTAAGGCGATCCCAACTGCTGCTGCAATAACCACGACTAATGCCGAGAGCCCCAGTGACAACCGAGAGCCATAAACAATGCGAGAAAATAAATCTCTACCGAGATCATCCGTACCTAATAGGTGACGATTTACACCATCAGCAGTCCAAGCCGGTGGATAGCGTAAATAGTCAGAAAATTGCTCGGTTGGATCAAAGGGAGCAATCAATGGACTAAAGATTGCCATTAAAACAATCAAGGTCAGTACAATAAGCCCAACCAAGGCGCCTTTATGTTTACGAAATTTGCGCCAAAATTGTGATAAACGACCTGGAACGGGAGCATCTTTATAAATTTTTACTTCCATCATTTGCGCCGCCTCAGTCTTGGGTTAATTGCATTGTAAGCGACATCGACGGCGGCATTGATAAAGACCACAAAAAACGCAATTAAAATCACGCCTCCTTGAATGGTGGGAAAGTCCCGACGATAAATTGCTTCTACCATCCACTTACCAACACCAGGCCAAGCAAATATAGTTTCCGTTAATATCGCACCAGTTAACAATACGCTGCTTTGCAAACCGATAACCGTCACGAGTGAGATCAAGGCATTTCTTAAGCCATGTACCCAAATAATTTTCTGATCACTAACACCTTTGGCTTTTGCCGTTAGAATGTAATCAGCATTCAAGACTTCAATCATAGACGAGCGTGTCATTCTAGCGATGGCTGCCAATGGCACCGTTGCTAAAACAATGGAAGGTAATATTAAGTGCTTAAGAGCATCGCCAAACGCTGACATTTGATATTTTGGATAAGCAATGAGCGAGTCAACCAACATGAGTCCAGTCATGGGCTCGACATCGTAGACATAACTTATTCTTCCGGCGACAGGGGTCCACCCTAGGCCAAGTGAAAAAAATAAAATAAGTAACATTCCCCACCAGAAAATTGGCATGGAATATCCGATAAGAGAAGTGCTCATGACTAAGTTATCAATCCAAGTACTTTTCTTAACCGCAGCGAGCACGCCAAGCGTTACACCAATAACAATGGCGATCAGTGAAGCAAAAATTGCAAGCTCAAAAGTCGCTGGGAAAAAAGTGAGGAACTCATCAAACACTGGACGGTTGGTTACTATTGAGTGACCAAAGTCTCCTTGAATGATATTGGATAAGTAAATTATGTATTGGTGCAGTAGCGACTGATCGAGACCTAACGCGATAAATGCTTTTTCGTACTCTTCTGATCCTGGCGTTAGGTTGCCATAATTAACGACGACAGGATCCCCTGGTAAAAATTGCGTCAACAAGAAAAATACAGTGGTGATGCCGATAAAGCTCAAGCCCAAAATCACCAGTTGTCGGAGCAAAATAACGATCATTACTTTGACTCCTCAGTATCTAAATGAACACCACTGAAAAATATCCCGCCTGAAAGCGAAAGGTTTAGGTTTTTCACTCGTTTGTTGACGATAATATTTTGGCGAGTATGCGCGATGGTTAACCACGGCGCCTGACTCTTGAATAACTTTTGTGCTCGCTGATAGAGTAACGTGCGCTGTTTTAAGTTGGATATTGCTTGAGCATCTTTTATGATGGCGTCGAACTCTTCATGGCACCAAAATGCCGAGTTTTGGCCTGGAATTGTCGCTTCACAGCTGAGTAGTGAACTCATAAAGTTATCCGGATCACCATTGTCAGCAATCCAACCTTGAAGCGCTGTTTGATGCTCGCCAAGTTTAACTTTTTGCAAAAATGTTCCTACTTCATAGGTAATTATTTTTGCCCTAACACCGATGTCTTTAAGGTCTTGCTGTATTAACTCTGCTGTTTTTACACTGTTCGGGTTGTAAGCTCTTTGTTCTGGGAAGGTCCAAATATCAATTTCGAAGCCATTTGGATAGCCTGCTTTGTACAGTAAGTTACGCGCCAATTGCGGGTTATATTCATATTCTGGAATATCATCAAGATGTGACCACATATTCGGTGGAATAGGGTTTCTCGCTTTTTCCGCGAGCCCGAAGTAAACCGCTTTTAAAATGGCTTCGCGATTAATCGCATGATTTAGCGCTCTTCGAACATCCAGGTTATCCAGTGGTGGTTTGCGTGTATTAAATGCCCAGTATGCGATATTTAAGCCTCTTTGACTTAATACATTGATGTTTGATTGTTGGGTTAACGTTTTTATTTGTATGGGCAGTGGGTTGCTCATAACATCACATTCTCCCGCGGTCATTCTGGCAAAGCGAAGTGATGGGTCGGGCGTAATAGCGAATACCAAGTTTTCGAGAGATTCAGCACCTTTCCAATATTGCTCATGTCGTTTGTAACGTATATAAGCGTCAGCTTGATATCGAATAAACCGAAAAGGGCCGGTACCGATTGGCTTTTGGATAATATCGCCTTTGCGACCTAGCTCAATTAGCTTTTGCCCATACTCCGCCGACATTATCGATGTAAACTCCATTGCCATTACTGACAAGAATGGGCTGTATGGTCGCGAGAGTTGAAATTGAATGGTGTGTTGATCAATGACGTTGATGGTCTGAATTAAACGGTTTAAGCCTTGAAAGTTAAAGTAGGCAAAGTCTCTGTTACCGACTCTATGGTACGGATGGTTTGGATTTTTCTGGCGCTCGAAAGAAAACAATACATCGTCCGCTGTCATAAATCGGCTGGGTGTAAAGGCTTCATTACTATGAAAAGCTACCTTCTTTCGAAGGTAAAAAGTATACAGGGTTCCGGTTGTGTCAATCTTCCAGCGTTCTGCCAACGATGGTTGAATCTCAACGGTTCCAGGTTTAAATTCGACCAGTCGGTTGTAGACTTGTCGCGCCGAAGCATCAAATGCTGTTCCTATGGTTACGGTGTGTGGATCGAAACTATCTGGGCTACCCTCTGAACAGTAGATTAAGGTGTTTGAGTATGCTTCTTTTTCAATGTCACTTTGTTCGCAGCTCACGAGCAGTAAACTACTAGTCACGAGCAAAGTGAGCGTCAATGTAAACTTTTTGATTAAAGGATTCATCGCTTTTGCTAGCCATCAATGAGGCTATATTTTTTAAGATAGCCACGCAGCTGATGATAAGTTAGGTTTAAAAGCTCAGCCGTCTTTTTCTGATTAAATTGGGCGTGTTCAAGAGCCTGTTTGATGACGTTAATTTCAGTATCTTGGGAATATTGTTTTAAGTCTAACGGAAACTCAATTCCGGCGGGTGCTTTATTAGGCGTGTTCGAGCTGACTGGTTTTTTTGATTGCCCTGGGCGAAATGGAGATTCGAAGGGATCCAAATTTAGTGCCTCAATAGGAGAGTCAGTGGCGTTCAAATAAATACTCCGCTCAATCACATTCTTGAGTTCTCGAACATTACCTGGCCAATGATAGTCTATTAACTGGTTTTCTGCATACTCACTAAACCCCTTGAAAACAGACTCTCCGAGTTCAACGGACATTTTTACTGCGAAATGATGAGCCAATAAAAGTAGATCTTCTTTGCGTTCTCGCAACGGCGGGAGCGTAATTACATCGAAGGCCAGTCGATCCAAAAGATCGTGTCGAAATTTACCTTGCTCGGCCAGCGTCGGTAAGTCTTCGTTGGTCGCCGCAACTAAGCGAACATCGACGGTCAAGGTACGGTTGCCCCCGACTCTTTCAAACTCACCGTACTCAATCACCCGTAACAACTTTTCTTGCACCAAGGGTGAAGAGGTTGCTAATTCATCAAGAAACAGGGTTCCTCGGTCGGCAAGTTCAAATCGACCTGAGTGTTTTCCTTTTGCACCAGTAAATGAGCCTGCTTCGTGGCCAAAGAGTTCCGACTCTAAAAGGTTCTCGTTAATGGCGGCGCAATTGAGCTTGATAAAAGGCTGTTCCCAGCGCGACGATAGGTAATGAAGGCGTGACGCTATTAACTCTTTACCAGTTCCGCGCTCACCCACGACGAGAACAGGGCGGTTCAGCGCAGCGGCTCGAGAAACTTTTTCTAAGCACTCTAAAAAACAACTCGATTCGCCAATTAAATTATCCGGTTCTCTTAAGGGCATTCCTGTCATCGCTTTGAGAATTAGTGAATTTCACGACATTTTGGTAAGTTTAACCTCAAGCTGCATTCGATTACTAGTCTTCTGTACGAAAAAGCCCGATTAAACAATATGTTACCTGATTTTGAATGGATGGCATGGTATTTGTAAGCATACAAACAGGTAACTAACGCGATCGCTCAACATTGCCGTCGAATGGTTGAAGTGGGTTGAGAGGATCGTGTTGTTGATTAGAACGGAGGTAAGACAATGAAGTCGAGTCGTATAAATTATCAGAGCAGCAATAGCCGTTACCGGAGGCTTGGCGCTAACGTTATGACAAAAGTGACCATGCAACAGGTACGCAATTCGGTCGTATTAGGCTTGGCCATTTTAGGTTCTTTGTTGTTTGCATTATCGTTCAATGATGAACAGACAGAAATGACGCCTGCGGCAGTTGAATATATTTTTAACCCAATTCGAGTGGTTTTAGAGCCCGTTCCAGAAACACTCAAAAAAGAGCAGTGGAGTATTGAGTCGTGAGTATTTTTTCGCGTTTTGCCGACATTATTAATTCGAACATGAATGCGCTTCTAGAAAAAGCCGAGAATCCTGAAAAGTTGATTCGCATGATCATTCAAGAAATGGAAGATACGTTAGTGGAAGTTCGTACTTCATCGGCAAAAACACTGGCAGATAAAAAAGAGTTATTGCGCCGTTTAGAGTGGCTCAATCAAGAAGTGGATGACTGGCGCAGCAAAGCCGAATTGGCTTTGCAAAAAGAGCGTGAAGATTTGGCAAAAGCGGCATTGGCCGAAAAGCATAAACTCGAAGCGCAACGTGCTGAGCTCGAGAGTCAAATTCTCCACCTCGATGAAACGATTGGCAAGCTCACTCAAGAGATCAATCAATTACAGGAAAAATTGATTGATGCTAGAACTCGTCAACAAGCGTTACAAACTCGATTTAATGCCCAACAATCGCGAGTGAAAATCAGCCGCAAGCTGTATCAAGCTGACGCAGGTAATGTGGTAGAGAAGTATCAGAGCATTGAGAGAAAACTGGATCAGATGGAAGCCGAAGTGGAGGCCAATCAAGTAAGCAGCAAACCCAACTTGAAAAGCCAAATTGAGGAATTGGAAGCTCAAGATAAAGTTGAGAGCGAGTTGAAGTCTTTGAAAGAAAAACTGAAGCAACCAAAGAACGCTGAGTAAGCAAGTCAATTGGGAGGTTAATTAAATGTCCGACGAAGTGATGTTTATCTTAGGAGCGATATTTTTGGTCGTCGTTGTTCCTTATTGGTTAAAACTGCATTATCGAGGAGAAAAAAACACGAAATCGAGCGAGTCAAAAGTTACCAATAAATCAACGTCAACGTCAGAGCCTGAAAAAGTTGAACAACTTCACTTGCTTGCCGAACAGTTGACCGAACGAGTGAAAAATTTAGAGTCGATTTTAGATGACAAAGCTCCCGGTTGGAGAACGAATCATGGGCGCTGATATATTTAAAACACCGTTGCGTCGAGATCGTCATCGGAGCAAAATAGCAGGCGTGTGTGCTGGTGTTGCTCGCTCATTGGAGGTCGAACCATGGGTGGTGCGATTGGCTGTGGTGTTGGCCTTTTTGTTCACGGCAGGTGGACCCATAATTATTGCTTATTTAATTGCGTACTTACTGCTCGATGCCGATGGACCAATCAAACCCGGCTCGACAGAGCAAAAAGTTGCCCGCTGCGTATCCGATATTAAGGGAGCTGTGTCGGATAAAGTCAAAAGTTCAAAACCGAAACACGATATTCAAGTGATTGAAAATAAACTACATTCATTAAAACAGCGATTAGAAAAGATGGAAGCCGAGGTAACATCGCCGCGATTTATTTTGGAACAAGAGCTGTCTAATATTAAGCAATAGGTGGTACTGGTCGTACCACCAACTATTGCATTTTTAACCCTTTTTATTTCCCTTCTTCGTTGAGCAAAAAAGCACCATTTTTTGCGGATATTCAATTGTTTATTATTCTGCGATCTCATTGACTATGACGGTATAAGTGTTTATATTCGATGCGATTCGCGAATCTCGTATTTTTGCGGGCTTTGCTGTTTTCTTTTTAGAACAAAGAAAATCGCCTAAGTTTTGGCCATTTCGGTGTTTTAAAGAAGAGATTGGTCGACAGCTGGGCAAATTGGGGCAGTTTGGAGTATTAAACAAGCTGTAATATCCAGCATAACTTTCATAGCAAACTCAGGAAGTCACATGCTAAATAAAAAAATATCTCGAATTTTCGCAGTCTCTCTAGCAGCTGTAATGGGCTGCTTCTCAGGGGCATCCATAGGTGGAACGTTAGATCCATCAGTTAAAGTTGAAGTTAAGATCGATAAGTCAGCGGCATCGGCTCAAAAGCAGATTGACCGGCTTGCCGAAACAACGCTTGATTTGAACGCCGAATACAAAGCGACGTTGACCCAAATTGAGCAGTTCAAGGCTTACAACCTACGTCTTGAAAAATCGATCGCATCTCAAGAAGAAGAGATGGAGTCATTGCAAAATCAAATGAACACCATCGATGAGACTGAGCGTGGTCTTATGCCATTGATGGATGAAATGATTGAGCGACTAGGTAACTTTGTTGAGTTAGATGTTCCATTCCGAAAAGAACAACGTCTTGAAGACGTCGACAAGCTACGTCAAATTATGCTTCGTGCTGACGTATCTACTTCAGAAAAGTATCGAATGATTCTCGGCGCATACGTTGATGAAATTCGTTACGGTAAAGAAACGCTTGTTTATGCCGGTCCAATGGACATCGGTGGAACCGAGCGTGAAGTAGACTTCTTACAATTTGGTCGTACCGCTCTTATGTTCGCAACTCGTGGGGACAATGTACAAGCTGCGATTTGGGACAAAGAAGCCAAAGATTGGGCGTGGTTAGATGGCGGTCAAGCCTCAGCTGTTCGCCGAGCGATCAAAGATATAAATATGAAAGCTAAGAAGCTGATTGTTGTACCTGTAGCGACTCCGGAGAAATAATAATGAAAATGCATAAATTAATTCTGACTTCATTATTCACCGCAACCGTGGGTATGGCACAGGCTGCAGAAGTCAAACAAGTAGACTCGCTTGACGAGTTATTGAAAACCATTAAAGCGGCAGAGCGTACTGAGTCGAGAGAAAATGCTCAACGTATTCAGCGCTTTAAGAATGATCGAAATCAACAACAACGTCTTTTAAACGAAGCGAAAGCTGAGTTAGCTCGCGAAGAAGCACGTAGCGAAGAACTTAAAAAGACTTACGATACCAACGAAGTTCAATTGGGTGAGTTCACTGAACGTTTACGTATCAAGTTGGGTAACCTTGGTGAAGCCATCGGTGTTGTACGTCAGGTTTCTGCTGATGCGGCTGCGACGATCGATACCTCTATCGTGAGCGCACAATATCCAGGTCGCCAACAGACGTTGCTTGAATTGGCTGCTCGTAAAGAGATTCCTACGATTCCTGAGTTACGTTCATTGTGGGTTGCGTTGCAAACAGAAATGAACGAGCAAGGCAAGATCGTTACCTTTGATGGTGAAATGTTGGATCAATCAGGTCGCTCAGTGGTTAAACCCATCACTCGAATCGGTACGTTTAACCTTATCGTAGACGATGAGTTTGTGGTTTATAACCTTGGTTCAAAAAACGTTGAAGCATTACCGAAGCAACCGAAAGAACCAAGCGGTGTTATGGGTGTAGTTTCAAGCTATGCGTCAAGTGGCGGCAAGTTTGCGTTGTTCCCAATCGATCCTTCTCACGGCAACATCGTTGAACGTGAAAAAGACCGTGAAGATTGGTTAGAGCGTTTCGAAGCACATGCTGGCATTGTAGGCTGGGCCATTGTTGTGGTTCTTATTATCGGATTCATCATTGCACTTGAGCGTTTAGGTGTATTGAGTGCGACTGGCGCGAAAATGCGCAAGCAAGCAAAAAGCTCAACACCAGGCAATAACCCGTTGGGTCGAGTTATGTCAGTGTACCTTGCGAACAAAGATGATAGTTTTGAGAACTTAGAGTTGAAATTAGACGAAGCCGTTCTTAAAGAGCTTCCACGATTAGAAACTCGTATTGCAATTATTAAGATTTTCGCCGCTGTCTCTCCATTGATGGGTCTACTCGGAACGGTTACCGGTATGATTGAAACCTTCCAAGGTATTACGCTTTATGGAGCAGGTGACACCAGTGTTATGGCGGGTGGTATTTCGTCAGCATTGATTACAACGGTTCTTGGTATTGTTGCGGCGATTCCTCTAATCTTGTTACATGCATTTGTATCTGCGAAATCGAAAACGTTGGTACACATGTTAGAAGAACAATCGTCTGGGTTAATTGCGCAACACGTTGAAGGTAAGTAATTATGGGGTTAATTAACCTTATAAAAGACTTTCTTGATGCAGGAGGAGGAGTGCTCTATGTAGTAGCACTCGTTCTCTTCCTAATGTGGACCATGATATTCGAACGAATTTGGTACTACACCTTTGTTTTTCCGAAAGAAGCGCGATTAATGATCGCTGAGTGGGAAAATCGAGCGGATACCAGTTCATGGCAAGCAAGAAAGATCCGGGAAGCTTGGATTTCTCAAATGTCTGAGAAGTTGAATACAGGCGTTGGTTTCATTAAGACCCTTGTGGCAATTTGCCCAATGATTGGTCTTCTTGGAACGGTAACTGGAATGATTACAGTATTCGAACTGATGTCGTTATTCGGAACGGGTGATCCTCGCGATATGGCTGGTGGTATTACTCAAGCGACAATTCCGACTATGTCAGGAATGGTTGCGGCTCTGTCAGGGCTGTTTATTTCGACTCGTTTAGAATACACCGCGCGAATTAAAGCTGAGCAGCTCGCTGATCGTATGCCACAGCATTAAGGTTTAGTTATGCCAAAGAAAATTGCAAAGAGACAAGAAGAAGAATCTGAAATCGATATGACGCCGATGCTCGACATCGTGTTCATTATGTTGATTTTCTTTATCGTGACGGCGTCTTTTGTTAAAGAGGCGGGTATCGATGTAACCAATCCTGCCGGTTTAACTGCCACTCCTCGCAGTGATGCGAATATATTTATCGCGATCACCAAAGCGGGCGATGTCTATATAGATAATAAAAAGTCGGAAGTTGAAAAGCTGAAGGTTGAAGTACAAAGGCTTAAGGCTGAGGCACCAGAGGGTTCGATAGTTATTCAGGCAGATAAAGACTCCAAAGCTGGGGTTGTGATGAAAGTACTAGATGCCGTTAAAGGCGCTGGTGTTCAGAACGTGTCTGTCGCAGCAACGAGGCAATAATTATGCAAAGAGTACTGATGGGGCTAGTTCTTGGCTTAGGTATTACATTTGGACTATTTATATTAATGTCGGTATTGGTTAAGCGCGATTCTGGCGAGTTCAAAAGTAAGAACTATGCCGCTGTTGATTATGGCGCTTTAGAAGTCGAGCGTGACGTAAAGCGTAAAGAACGTCGTGCTCCGAAGAAGCCACCACCACCGAAAGAGCCACCGCCACCAGAAACTCAAAAGGTGTCGAAGGTGACCAATCCGAACATGCAAACAATGAACATTCAATTGTCAAAGCTCGATGTTAATGTCGGTGCAGGGGGAATGTTTATTGGGAATATGCAGCAAATGATGTCACAAGATGGAGAAGCGATTCCATTGGTGATCATTGAGCCGCAATATCCTCGAAAAGCAGCAATGGAAGGGATTACTGGCTTTGTTCGCTTTAAATTTACGGTGAAAGCGGACGGGTACGCGAAAGACGTGGAAATCGTAGACTCAAATCCACGCCGTGTATTTGACCGAGAAGCTCGCCGAGCAATCTATAAATGGCGCTTCAAACCAAGAGTTGTGGATGGCAAAGCGGTTGACCAACCGAACATGTTTTACACACTCGAATTCAAGTTAGCGCAATAGGGCAGTAGAGGTAGCTATGAAAAAAATAATGCATCTATTGGGTAGTTTGGCAGTTGTTGGTTCGATGGCACAAATTGCAGTGGCGGCAGAAACACCCGCAGCGCCACCAAAGCCACCGAAAAAGGCTGTCGACTTGAAGACTCGTTACACTAGTTCGTGTAAATCTTTAGCGGCAACCAAAGAACCAGAAAAGCGTCCGTTTAAATCGGTTCCTGAAGGTGTTCACAAGCGTTTGAACAAAGCCATGGAATTAATGGGTGCAGAAAACTACACCGAAGCGTTAGAAGAGTTGAAAGGGCTTTACGAGCGCAATCAGTCGAATTCTTATGTGAAAGCTTTACTAGCGATGAACTTGGGTAATCTGTATATCAATATGGATCAAACGGCTCAAGCGAAGCGTTATTTCGAAATTGCTTTGAATGAGAAATCAATGCAAATTAATCGTGAGCAGTCGGCACGGTTAAACTTAGCCAATTTCCATTACGCTGACGAGAACTATGACCGAGCGTTAGAGTTAGTCATGGATTGGTTTAAATATGAAACCAAGCCGAGCGCAATGGGTTACACCTTGCTTGCCGGTATTTATATGCAGAAAGGTCAGCTTTCTAAGTCTATTTGTCCTGCATATATGGCGGTAATGGAGTCGGATGAGCATCGCAGCAGCGTGTTCACTTTGTTGTTGAGTGCTCACAATGAGCTGAATGACCGCCCAGGCACGATCAAAATTGCTCGAGCAATGGTAGAAGTATGGCCTGAAGAAGCGAAAAACTGGCGTATGCTTGCATCTTTGTATGCCGCATCTGAACAGTACGATATGTCTTTGGCCATTATGTCGTTGATGCATCGTCAAAAGATGTTCGATACAAAAGATGACTATATGCAATTGTCTTCATTGTTTGCGATGGCCAGTGCGCCGTTTAAAGCTGCTGAAATCTTAAAAGAAGGTTTAAGTAAAGGCTTGGTAGAGTCAAACGAGAGCAACTGGAAAAATGTTGGGCAAAACTACCATGCAGCAAACGAGTTGAAATTGGCTATTCAAGCATTTGAAGAAGCGAATAAGTTCGTTGATACTGGTGAGCATTTAGCAAAACAAGGTCGCTTGTACTCACTTCTTGACGAATGGGAAGGCGCTATTCGTGCTTATGACCGTGCTCTGTCGAAAGGTAAGTTAGAAGACACTGGTAAAGTTGTTTATGACAAAGGTATTGCTCTTTATTATGCCAATAAGTTTGATGCTGCGATTGAAGCACTTCAAGATGCAGCCAAATACAAATCAGTTGGCAAGAAAGCAACACAATGGGCCAGCTATGTTGAGCGTCGTAAACAAACGCTTGAAGAGTTAGCCGCACAATAAGCGATAATTATTTGAACTTTAAAAAGGCCGCACCATGCGGCCTTTTTTCTACCTTCGTTCTTTTACTATTCGTTTCATTACTCCGTTATAAGTTCTCGTTTTGATTTTTTCTTAGAGCTCTCTTTATTTTTTAGCCACCTAGTATTTCTTTGATAAGCACACACTTGCAAAACTAGCTGATCAATGGCGTTACTTATTCGTTTTGAGTATTGGGTTTGGTAAAGAATTTAGCAAAGAACATAGCAAAGGGTATGGCCAAAAATATATCAAAAAATATGGCAAAGAAAAGTCGGTTTTGAGTTGGCTTAAAGAGACAGCGTGACTTGTCATGTGTGTACTTTTAAACCTAATGTCTGAATACCGAGTTTTTTAATTCTGAACCTATAGGAGGGAGCCAGGATCTATATTCCTGAGCCCAAAATGCTGGACGATGAGTATCGCGACGGTGGCTTTTGAATTAACGGTATTCTGTGAGTTTAGTTCTTTAGGTTCAAGATTATGTTTGTAAGATTGAGTTATAGATTGAGAACAGAAACCTGAGACTGGCATCAACGCTAGCCTTTGATAATGTCCGCTGTCATTGCTTAGTGTTTACTCTTCTTAGTCAGCTATCTTTTGAAACTACACGTATTTGAAAGCGCGTTTTTTATCCTACCGCATATCTATTGGATGATATGGTTGACGAAATTTTGTTATTCATATCGTAATGCATCGATTGGTTTTAGGTTAGCGGCTTTAGCCGCCGGTAAAATACCAAACAACACGCCAATTCCGGCTGAAAAGCCAAAAGCTACCGCTATCGCCCAAAAAGGAACATTCGCTGCAGGAAAGTTGGGTATGACGGCTGATGCTAACATACCAAGGCCATAGCCAATAATAATTCCCAGTACACCACCGAGTAGCGATAACACCACTGATTCAATTAAGAATTGTAATAATATATGGTGACGCTTGGCACCAATGGCCTTACAAATCCCAATTTCTCGCGTTCTCTCGGTAACCGATACCAACATGATGTTCATAATACCGATGCCGCCGACTAGCAACGATATACTGACAATTCCGCCTAACACAACCGTTATCGAGTCGATAATACTGGTGAAAGAACTTCGAAGTTGTTCTGCGGTTTGAATCTTAAAATCGTCAGCTTCGGATGCTTCGAGCTTATGATTTTGCCTTAAAATTTGACTGATCTTTTTTCGACTAGTTTCCAAGGTATCGGTATTGGTTAGCGATAATTGAATGTCCATTTGAAAGGAAGATTGGCGACCAATTAAGCTTTGTATCGTACTGAAGGGGATAAACAAAATATTATCTTGATCAATACCAAAAATCTCACCCTTTGATTCAGTCACACCAACAACTTTAAACCATTCACTCCCCACTTGAATGTATTCACCAAGAGGGTTTTGAGGAAGACTAAGCGCCTTAATGAGAGATTGGCCTATCACGGCGACGCGACGTCTTTTTCGATCATCGCTGTAAGACAGAAATCGACCCTGTTCGATATACAACGAATTTACATTTCGATAGTTTAAGTTGGTGCCAATGACATTACTAATTTCGACTTGGGAGCCAAATTTAACTTCTCGAATTTTTCCAAACCCTGTGACAATGGGTGTAATGGCATCAACTTCACTGACTCGTGCTTTGATGTCTTCGAAATCTTGTAATGAAATTTTCGCTATCTTTCCTTTAAGGGCTTCTTTTAATGGAGTGTACGCACGAACCGTTAATGTGTTTGAACCTAGGTTTTGGAATTCCGAGTTAATGGAGTAGCTGAGACCCTGTACCACCGATACTACGGCAATGACACTCGCGACGCCGATAATGATGCCTAACGTCGTTAAGAAGGATCGAAAGCCATGAGCTTTGATTGAAAGGAGCGCTGAACGAAAGCTTTCAATAAGGCTATGCATGGTGATCCTTAATTACTTTTCCATCTTTCATGGTAATCGTTCTTTGACAGTGTGCCGCAATATCGGGCTCGTGGGTGACCATAATGATGGTTTGACCTTCGCTGTGCAGCTGGTCAAACAGTTTCATGATATCGACGGTTGTTTGTGAATCTAAGTTACCTGTCGGCTCGTCAGCAAGTAATATAGACGGCTCGGTAACCAGCGCGCGAGCAATAGCGACGCGTTGCCGTTGTCCGCCGGATAACTCATTGGGTAAATGGTGAGCGCGCTCGCTTAAGTTCACTTTAGCCAAAGCTTGCTGTGCCTTTTCTTTTCGTGCTGAAAGTGAAAAGCCTCGATAGATGAGAGGTTGCATAACGTTATGCAGTGCGGATGCTCGAGGCAGCAAGTTGAAGCTCTGAAAGATAAACCCAATTTCGCGATTACGAATTTCAGCCAGCTTTGACTCAGGCAATTGCGCAACGTTAGTGCCGTTGAGAAAATATTCACCAGCAGTAGGACTATCAAGACAACCAAGAATATTCATCATTGTTGATTTACCTGAGCCAGAAGCTCCGATAAAGCCAATGAACTCATTCGACTCGATAATCAGACTGACGTCATCAAGAGCCTTCACAACCTGGTCGCCCATGGCGTAATGCTTTTGAATGCCGGATAACTCGATCAACGCCATGTTAGGGTTCCTTGATAACGACTTCATCACCATCATTTAAATGCCGAAGGGTTCTATCGGGCCCTTTAATGATTTCAGCGAGTTCAGGAATGCCTTCGATGACCTCTATGTAATTATCGTCAGAAGCGCCGGTCTTAATCTCATGCTTTTTCGCGACACCATTGTCGTAGGTGAACACATAGCGCTTTACAAGATTTTCAGAGCGCTTCTCGTTCACGATGACTGCTTGTAGAGGCACCGCGGTGACCGGATCCGATGAGTTTGTATAAATTTCGGCCCGGCAGCTCATGCCTGGCTTTAAGGCAATACCGGCATCATCGAGAATTGAAAGCTTAACTAAGAAACTCAATCCTTGTCGACCCGCGACGGTTTTTGCTGACGTTGCGATAGATTTTACTTCGCCTTTAATTGGATCATCCGGATAAGCGATCGCGACGATACTGGCGCTTTGGCCAACTCGAATGTTCGCTACATCTGCCTCATCAACAAACACCTCGGTAATGGTGCTTTCTGGGTTAGCGATGGTCATCAATGAAGAACCCGCTATATTGGTTGAGCTAGCAATCGCTGTTTCGCCTTCTTTAATATCGAGTGAAGTGACACGTCCGTTAATTGGGGCGAGAACACGGGTTTTTTGTAATTGATCTTGGGCCTGATTAAGCTGTGCCTCGGCTTGCAACAAAGACTCTTTAGCTGACTTTACATCGATTCGAGCAAGCTCTAATTGACTGGTAAATGCCTCATAGGCGTCGTCGTCGATCAGCTTTTGTTGGTGCAGTTTTCGCTTACGTTCCCATTGTCGCTCGAGGTTATCGAGTTGAACGAGCTGCTTTTCAATCGCAATCTTCTGCATTCGAACAACAGCTTCTCGTTGGCGCACGGTTGCGGCATAGGTTTCATCATCGAGCACTAATAACAGTTGACCTTTTTTGACGTAATCGCCCTCAATTACCCGAACCTCTTTCACTTTGCCAATAACTTCGGTGGTCAACCTAACTTGATCTTCATGAGCTAGGCGACCAGAAGCGAGCACCGAGGTGTGAATGACTCGCTCCGTTGCCGTCGTCACTTCAATCTGTTTAACGGTCGTTTGTTTGAGACTTTTGACTAACGGAATAGCGACCAAAAGTACTGCGATAATAATTAATATGAGTATTTTCTTCATAAGCCTATACAACAATAACGAGTGCCCAGATTCCATAAATTAAACCAAATGGTAAGAAACCAATCACATAGGCAGTACCTGTGCCACATTTGGTAAAAGCTTTGTAGCCAATGGCCATCAATATTGAACCCCAAATTGAGGTAAGATCGAAGCTGGTGGCAAAGGTGTACCAGGCGTTTCCTGGTTCGAGGCTTAGGATCAAATCATTGATATTAAGGCCCTTTAATGCCGACTGAGGAATTTGATTTGTACTCGAGAACAAAATTTGTAAGATAGACACGAGTGATGAAAAAACCGCGACTAAAGAAGACCAACAAGAAAGCGTGAAACACTGTCCAAATCTAAGGTCATCGTTGCGAATATTAGATACGATCAGTAGATACAGGCTGTAAATAGCAAAAATAATTGGAACCATTACGATAGTACTGCCCACCGTTATGCCTAACATCGTATTTGCACCCATGGACTCATACATCTTTAATGCTTCTTCTTTTTGCAACTTACTCATATCTTGAGTCGATATGGTTTGCTCAATCGACCAACTGAAATCGACCACTTGATAGTAGTAAACCCATGACACTACTGCAGAAAGAATAATCAATATTAACGGAAACCAAGCTCTGCCATGGACTCGTAAGTCGGCAAAGGCCTCGCTTGGTGAGGTGATTAAATTTAAGGTTGTTTTTAAAAGTCCTGATTGTTCACTCATACATAGTCCCCCTTTATTGTCCTTTAGCTAATCGCAGCGCATTGAGTCTTTTGAAATTATGGTTCGAGAGTAGCAGTCGAACGCGGCAATAGCAGCTTAGTATCGTAAGTTTCTGGTTTATTACAGAGTTTATGAAAATTCTGTAAGTATTTAAGATAACGCTGGACTTTAGCCTTTATTCCATCTCCGGAGAAATACATATGATTGAAGTGAAAGATCTGGCTAAATCCTTTCGGTATGACAAGGTCGCCTTAAAAGAGAAGAAAAAACGGGTACAGTCGTCAGTTGATCCTAGAGAAGACGACTTTCATTTTCATGCAGTGCGAAATGTCCACTTTCGCTGTGAACCGGGCAAAGTTCTCGGATTGCTTGGTCCTAATGGTGCCGGTAAGACCACGACGTTACGGATGTTATCGACCGCACTGTCACCGAGTTCGGGCAGTATTATTATTGATAATACCGATGTTGTTGATGAACCATTGGTGATGCGTCGTCAAATAGGCTTTCTATCGGGCAAAACCAGCTTATACCGACGTCTTACTGTGCGCGAGAACGTGCGTTATTTTGGGCGTCTGCATGGCATTGAGAAAGCTAAATTAGAAGAAGAGATTGATCGGGTATTTTCATTACTCGATATTCACTCTTTTGAAAATAAGCGTGCTGAAGATCTTTCCACGGGCATGGCGCAACGAGCAAACATTGCTCGCACGGTGATTCATTCCCCAAAAGTATTGGTACTTGATGAGCCAACCACAGGTTTAGATGTTATCAGTGCGAAAACCATTGTTGATTTTATTGATTCGTATCGCGGCTCCGATGTTTCGGTTATTTTCTCTACGCATCACTTACACGAAGTAGAGTCGGTGTGTGATCAGGTGACTTTGATTGATAAGGGACAAACCTGTTTTGTCGGCACGACGGATGAGTTTAGAGCGCTCGGAGGAAGTGATGATCTCTATTCATCCTTTTTAACCTTGGTGGGTGGTGATGCGTCGTCGGGTGGCCATTCGAAAGTAGAGAAGGGGCAATAATTATGTGGGAAATTTATAAGAAAGAATTTCTAGAGCTGGTTCGAGACAAACGAACTTTAATCTTTACCATATTGCTTCCTACGCTGATTATGCCAGTCATGATGGGCGGCTTCGTGTATATGATCCATAAATTAGAAACAAAGGCGAAGAATGAAGAACTTAGTTATATTGTCCAAAATGCTGCTGAGTTACCTGAATTAGTTAACTTGCTGCAAGAGCAAAAGAACTTTAAGCGTTTAGAACCTGAAAACGTTGAGCAGCTCTCAATAGAGGAGATTAAGCAACAAATTCAGGATAAAAAATATAAGTTTGCGGTTGTAATTAAGCCTGATAGTGCAAAGGTTTTGGGTGAAGGAAAGCAAATTACAACTGACTTATATTTTAATAGTGCGTCGGTCACTAATAAGGTCTATCAGCGAGTTAAACCTGCGTTTGATAGCTTTAATGAAAAGCATCAAGAGAAGTTACTTGCACGATTTAATTTTGATGAAGAATCGTTAAAAGGTTTAACTAAACCGATTGATATTAAACGAATCAATACCGCCGATAAACGCGAGGATATTGGTGAAAAGCTAGGTTGGTTATTGCCGTATATTCTTATTATATTGATTCTAACCGGAGCCATGTACCCAGCACTTGATTTAGGGGTTGGTGAAAAAGAGCGGGGAACCTTAGAAACTCTGTTATTAACCCCTGTCTCTCGAACGAAAGTGGTTTTGGCTAAGTTCTTTGTTATTTTTAGTACCGGCTTTTTAACGGTGTTTTTAATGATAGTGAGTTTGGCTTTGTGGCTATTAATTGGAGGGCCATTTTTAGCGATTGAAGGCTTGAGTAAGCTGACTCAAATTATTAGTGTGGTTGATCTATTATCCGCCTTTGTAATGCTTATTCCCGTTGCAGCGATCTTTGCATCCTTGTTACTTTGTGCCTCTATTTACGCAAAGAACTACAAAGAGGCACAAAACTACATGTCTCCGATCATGATGTTTGCCATAGTGCCGGTGGTGTTCTCGATATTGCCGGGTGTTCAACTCGATTCTACTTGGGCTTGGGTACCATTAACGAATGTATCCCTTGCCATTAAAGAGATTGTAAAAGGCACCATTGATTACGGCATGATGGGCATTATCTTTATTTCGACCACCATTGTCGCTGGCGGGCTTCTCTACTTCTGTGTTCGTTTCTTTAATCGAGAATCTGTGCTGTTCAGAACCTAGGGGGCACTTAAAATTAGGAATGACTCAAAATAAAGATGAGTTTTATTGTGTAACTCTTTAAGTTGCATCGACTTATCGTTCTGCAAACCCGCAAGCTAGTGCTAGCTTGTGGGTTCTGTCTCCTTTCAATCCAGGCTCTTATTAATCATAAAAATGCCTTCTGCATTGACAACAAATCTCTATATGTCTATAAAATGTGTAGAGATACGTAACTAGTAACGAAAAGTTGAAGTGAGGAGTTGGCTATTGCAATGGATAAGTCGCTAAGTGACTATGGGCTTTTAACCTTAGGGAGTACCTTCCGAAAACTCAGTGATGAGCTTACCAGAGAGGTTGATAAACTTTACCAGTCTCAGCAGCTCGATATTGCGGCTCGTCAGCTCCCCTGTTTAATGTTGATACGAGACAATGGTCAGATATCGGTGACTCAACTGGCGCAGAAGCTAGGGCAAACCCATCCGGCGGTGGTGCAGCTTAGTAAAAAGCTCATTGCTAATGGATGGGTGTTTGATTTGCCTGATCCAAAAGACGACCGACGACGATTGATGAGTCTTACGCCTCAAGGTTATACCTACCTTGACCAAATGGAGCCCTGTTTAAAAGCGATTCGAAAGACGCTTGAGAGTGCGCTTGGGCCGGACTTTAAAGCTTTTATTCAACAATTGACTGCGCTAGAGAGCTTTTTACACAATGAGTCATTTGCTGCCGCCGCGGGGAGAGTCGTCTCACTCAAACGTCTACACGATTTTTCTGTGCACGAATTTACCCCTAGCGATAGTGATGATTTTAGAGACTTAAATTATCAGTGGTTAGAAGAATACTTCTATATCGAAGAGCTGGATAAAAAGGTATTGGGCAACCCCCAGCAAACGATTATTGAACCCGGCGGGCGAATATTCATGGGTAAGAGAAATGGCGAAAATATTGCGACTTGCGCGCTAATCAAGGCGGATGACAGGCGCGTTGAATTGTCTAAAATGGCGGTCGATAAGCGATATCGAAGCAGTGGGCTTGGTCGGCAATTACTGCATTATGTTTTAGAAGCGTTCAAGCAGTCTGATTATGAAACATTATTCCTAGAGTCAAACAGCAAACTGGTTCCAGCGATAAAACTCTACGAATCACTTGGGTTTGTTCACAAGCCCAATCCAACCGGTCCTTCGAAATATGATCGAGCCGATGTTTATATGGAATATCAAGGTTAGGTTTGACTGGTTAATTTGGAATGAATTAATCGAGATTTTGAGTTTGGATTACGAGTAACTTATATAACATCAGAATTAGATATATGTCTGTAATGCCAAGTAATGAGAACTTATAATAAAACCATTCAACCTCTGCGCTTAATAAGTCGCTGAATCTTGCGGACCGCACTAAGTGCGCTCTAACTAGGTACCCGGTCAATAAATGAATATCAAAAAAGTATTGTATTTATTACTCTCTTCTGTTTTTGTGATTATGCTAATCGTGTCTATAAATAATACGACGAAATGGGCTAGAGATTTTTATGGTTTAACAATACTAACTTCACTATCAAGTGAGGATCTTTCTTACAATCCGTTTTCAAAAGATTTTTCTTGGATTAGTCCGAGCATGGCATTGTATATTCTCAAAACTCGGGAGTATCCATATGAAAGTTGTTCTGATATGTCCATTGAGTTTAGTCGTTGTGGAGAGCCAAAGGTAGAAGTTGCATCAAGGTTTATTGGTATTGTTAGTCGAGAAGCAGAAGAGAGAGCATTCGAGCTAATAAAGTTTCTAATTAAAAAAGGAGAGCCAATAGATGCATATTCTTCAGAAGGATATACGGCTCTTCAATCTGCAGTACTCAGTAATGAACCAGAACTCGTATCTTTGTTGCTCAAATCAGGGGCTAACCCATACCTTCCTATCAAACGAGATAGTAGTGTCTATGGGAAAAATTCAATTGAGTTTGTAGACTTGTTAATAGAAGCGAACAAGGCAGATTTCTCTAAAGTAAAAGAGATAATGGTTACTAATTTGCCTAAGAATTAGGTGCCGTTAATGCCTCAAGGTGCAAACTGATTTAGGCGTTAAACGGTTTTATCCTTACCGAATGTCCGCTTTTGTCCGAAAGCTGAAACGTAAAGTGTACAATTAGGTCAAAGTCTTAAATTCAATCGTTCAGTGCGGGTATGAGCTACCACAAGTAAATCAAGCGTTAATATTTTAAAAACGTTTTAAGTTAGCTGTACTCATTTTCAAACAGCGTTGCGACGGCGTTCATCTCATTGAGTAGCTGTTGATGCAGTTGCTGAGCTTTCTTACTGATCGAGTCACTCGATTTTAATTCCGTTTCATAATCATTGGATAATTGCTTTAGTCTTGGCACGCCAACGTAGCAGGTGGCGCCATGAAACTTATGCACGGCTGATTTGAGTTCATCGTGAGCCTGTTGGTTAAAAGCAGATTCAATTTGCTCGCGCGCGTCGGGGAGATGCTCAATAAGCATGTTTAACATATCTTGTGCTAAATCTTTTTTTCCACCTGCCATTTTTACGCATAATGACCAATCGATGGTTTGAGTGCTTGTGTTAGTTTTATTTGAGCGAGTGGCAGCAGGCGCGCTTCGAGTGACTTGTTTTCCATGCGTCCACTTGTATAGTGTTTCTTCAATTTGATCCAAACCAATCGGTTTGGTGAGGTAGTCGTTCATTCCTTCCGATAACAACTTCTCTCGCTCACCCATCATAGCGTGTGCTGTTAATGCAACGATGGGGGTTCGTTGGTTCAGCTTCGATTTTCGAATGCGACGGGTCGCTTCAACACCGTCCATTTCTGGCATTTGAATATCCATAAAGACCAAGTCAAAATGAGTTTTTGAGCAAGCATCAACCGCTAGAATGCTTAATGATTCAAAAGGCGAGGCAGCTTTTGGATCAGGCTCATTGAGTACCGTTCGTTGCTCTTCATTCATTAATTCAAGCAGCGCGTGATTCAATTGTTTATACGCAATCGGTCGACTGATCACATCGTGGGCTCCCAAACTGATCAGACGCTGGCTTATTTGATTGTCAGGGTTAGCGATGATGGCCAAAATAGCGCAATTTAACTGTTCTTTTGCGGCATTAAAAATGTATTGTATTTGTGTTTTACACTGATCATATTGATCACAATCGATTAAAATATAATTGACCGTTTTACTAGTGTTTGCAGCGTGTTCGACTTGCCGCGTCAGTTCGTCAAGATCATCGGTCGCTCGAACGCGCATACGCCATTTCTCGAGCATATGTCCGATTGAGAGGCGGGTGAACTCAAGCGGCTGATAAAACAAGATGCGCTTTTCTTCGAGAAAGTTCACCGTATTATCTTGTTCAATCAAGGCATCGAAATCTCGGTTCACTCGAATGTTAAACCAGAAATTTGAACCTTCATTCGGCGCACTGCTCAAACCGATTTCACCGCCCATTTTCTCAACCAGTTTTTTCGAGATAACCAATCCGAGGCCGGTTCCACCAAAACGTCGAGTTGTCGTCGTATCGGCTTGGCTAAAAGCTTGAAACAGAACATTCTGTTGCTCCTTCGACATACCAATACCGGTATCACTCACAGTAAACTTTAAGTTTACTTGTTGATCGGTTTCTTCCTCTAACATTACCCGAACAATAATCGAGCCTTGCTCAGTAAACTTAACGGCGTTATTCACCAGATTGGTTAGAACTTGTTTCAATCGAACCTGATCGCCAAGAATGGTATCCGGTACATCGGAATAAATAAGAGCGGCAATTTCGAGGTCTTTTTCTTGTGCCAGCGGAGCAATAAGGTTCAGTACGTCATCGACGCACTCTCGAATATCTACCGTGGCTTCATCAAGTTCCATTTTACCCGCTTCAATTTTAGAGAAGTCTAAAATATCGTCGATAATAGAAAGAAGGTTATTGGCTGACTTATGAATGGTAATCAAAAACTCGCGTTGTTTATCGTCAAGATCGGTTCTTAATAGAAGATTCGCGAAACCAATAACTCCGTTCATTGGCGTTCTAATCTCATGACTCATGTTGGCAAGAAACTCTGACTTAACGCGACTGGCCTCGAGTGCTTGCTTACGAGCAATATCAAGCTCAACATTTTGTACTTCGAGTGTTTCGAGTGTTTGACTAAGGTCAGACGTTGCCTGTTCGATGGCTTGTTGCATTTCTTCTCGTGCTTCGTACAGTGATGTCGCCATGTCATTCACACCGCCCATCAAGGTTTTTAGCTCTCCCGTTGCCTGCCCATCAACTCGGGTATTAAGCTTCCCTTCTTTAATTCGGTTTACTGCGTGTGCTAATTGAATAACGGGTGAGGTAACTGCTCGAGCCATTCTTTGTGCAAGAAAGCCGCCGACCGCAAGCCCTGTCAGAAGAATGATGATGGATGCAATAATGGTTTCGTATTGCCGCAGTGACGAAAAGTCTTTAGTCATATGAACGGCCACATAACCAATGATCGGTTCTTCGGCCGTGCGGTTTTCGATACGATCTTCGACCACCGATGGCGTACTGAAAATTGGCGTGCGAATGATCACGCCAGAGTCGACATTCGAATAGCTTTCGCTAGATGGCATTCGGTTGTTACTTGCCTGAAGCAACTCTTTCTGTTGACGTGTTCCAGCAGAGGCGAAAGGGCGGTTGTATTGGTCAAAAACCATAATGGCGGTAATGTCTTCATCGCCATCTTGAGCTAAGTCGATGAGGCGTTTAACAATGGGGTAGTTCGCAATGCTTACGCCATATTCGCTGGCGTAGGCCAGATTTCTAGCAACGGTCAGTCCGCGGTCGAGTTGGGTGCTCTTTAAGTCGTTGACGCGAGCACCAATAAAGTAAACCCCCATAACCAAGGCGATCAAGCCTGTGGGTATTAGGGCCAGAAGTAAAACTCGAGTTCGTATTCCCCAATTAAACATCAATATTATTCTGTCGTTATCTTAGTTTGTTGTATTTGACGCACAATTTGTGCCTCATCCAGAGCTGATATTCCAAAGGATCTCAACACATTATAGTTGACTCTCAATTTAAACGAGTCCGGATACACCGGAGCCAGTTCGGCACTGTTTAAGTCTAATATTTTGATGACTTGTCGAGCCGTTTGATTACCGAGCTCATAGTCATCTGAGTACAGCGATGCAGCGGCCCCAATATCTGTGTAACCGCGGGTCACGCCAATCATCGGAATTTGGTGTCGAAACGCCGTTAATAGGTGACTTTTCACGTTATCAGGCGAATAAATATCATCGTCAAAAATCGCCACGATAATATCGGAACGATTGGCCAAACGCTCTAATACCCGCTGTGGTAAATCATTGCGACGAACGATGGTCACTACCGGTTCAAATCGATACTGTCTCATGACGGCGTCAAAATCGGGTTTGAGCGTTTTGCTGTTTTGACTCAATAAAACGCCCACCCGTTTGTACTGAGGTAAGGCACTTTGAATAAGCTTCGCATAGCGCTCAAAAGGCTGATCGCGAAAAATGCCGGTTATCAGTCGTTGGTTCTTAGCGCCATTACGGTGCAAAGCCCGTAGTTCAGCTTGGTTAATTTTTAATGCAAAGATGGGGATATCGGCTTTGTTATTGATGACCGACTTAGTCGCACTGATACCAATAGTGACCGCAAGGTCGTAGTCGCCAGACAATTGCTGAATGAGTTCAGCTTGGCTTAAATTTTCACTGTTAATGAGGTCAATGCGAATCAGTCTTCCGACCTGTTTTCGTGAGTACTCGCGAAACCCCTTTAAAATAGGGAGGTAGTTGCCTGCACGGTTATCGAGTACAAAGACCACACGAGGCACGACAAGTGTCTCTTGTCCCGCTTCTTGTTCATTGGTGGCTGACCAAAGGGTCGCACTGATGAATAAGCAAAAGAGCATTGATAGTCGGTGGATAACGTGTTTCAAAACTGGTTCCTGTGTTTATCGCTGTTTGCGTTCCTGCATCCTAGTAGTGGAGGCTAGCATAACATACGGGTACAATGCCTGCCTCAGTCACATAATAAACTAAGCTATTGAAAATAAGAAATATTATCAATAGTCAATCATAGGCCTCTATATGAATGTTTTTGTCTTCGATATCGAGACGGTGCCAGACGTTGAAACTGGCCGCAAACTGTACGATTTAGAAGGGTTGAGTGATCACGATGTTGCTGAAGCGATGTTTTTACTCAATCGTCAAAAATCAGGGTCTGATTTTTTACCTCATTATCTGCATAAAACGGTCGCTATATCTGCCGTTTTTCGTTTTCAAGACCGGGTTAAGGTCTGGTCTCTAGGGGACGAAGATTCCTCTGAAGAAGAGCTGGTGAAACGTTTCTTTGATGGCGTCGACAAGTATTCTCCGACACTGGTTTCTTGGAATGGAGGTGGTTTTGACCTACCAGTATTGCATTATCGGGCTTTGAAACATGGTATTTCTGCCGCTCAATATTGGGATACCGGCGGTCTTGACTCTGGGTTTAAGTGGAATAATTACATCAGCCGCTATCATGCTCGACATACCGATGTGATGGACTTACTGGCAATGTATACGGGTCGTGCCAATGCACCACTTGACCATATCGCGACCATGCTCGGATTTCCTGGAAAAATGGGCATGAGTGGCAGCAAAGTTTGGGAAAACTACCTTGCTGGCGATATTAAAGGGATTAGAGATTATTGCGAAACCGATGTCTTAAATACCTATTTGGTCTATTTAAAGTTTGAGTTAATGCGTGGTCATATTGATGATCTGACCTTTAAAAAAGAAGCCGATCTATTGCGAGGTGTGCTTCAAGCTTCAGAACAAAAGCACTTCCAAGAGTTTTTAACCCATTGGCAGTCGTAATTTTCGCAGTTAAAAAGCTTAGAGCTTTATTAACTAGGTAATTTAAGTAAGCAGTTAAGAGTAGAAAGAAATGGCGAGACGTCGTAAAAGAAAACCGATACCCCAAGAGTCCATCACCGTAACTATAGAGTCTATGTCGCATGAAGGGCGTGGTATCGCACATCACCAAGGGAAGACGATCTTTGTTGATAGTGCGTTACCGGGTGAAGAGGTCGTAATGAAATACGCCTCTGTTCGCGGAAAGTTTGATGAAGGTTATGCGATTGAAATAGTTTCTCCTTCGCCCGATCGAGTCGAGCCTCCGTGTGAGTTTTTTGAACTGTGTGGCGGATGCAGTTTGCAACACATGGCGACAGATTCTCAAATTAAGTTTAAGCAAGGTATTTTGGCCGAGCATTTTGCTCACTTTGGAAAAATTGAACCAGAAGAGTGGCTCGAACCAATGCAGCAAGATACTTTGGGTTACCGCAGCAAAGCGCGGCTGGGCGTACGCTACGTGAGTAAAAAGGAATCGTGTTTGGTCGGCTTTCGAGAAAAGCGCAGCAGTTTTCTGGCTGAAATTGAAGCCTGTGAAGTACTCATTCCAAAAGTCAGCCAATTAATCATGTCTTTACGGGCGATGATTGGTTCCATGGATGCCAAACAGTCTACGCCGCAAATTGAGTTGGCTGCGGGCGATGAGCAACTTGCGTTTGTTGTTCGCCACATGGAAGCCATGACCGAAAGCGATCGTCAAAAGTGGATCGAGTTTGCAATGGAGCACGAGATTCAATTGTATTTTCAACCAAAAGGCCCAACCACAGTTCATAAGGTTTGGCCCGATGATCAATTAGAACGTCTATACTACGAACTACCTGATTTTAAGGTCAAGCTGGCGTTTCATCCGCTGGACTTTACCCAAGTCAATACGTCCATTAATCGTCAGATGGTCACTAAGGCCATTGAGTTGCTAGATCCGCAACCGAATGAGCGAGTACTGGATTTATTTTGTGGCCTCGGAAACTTTACTATTCCGCTGGCAACCAAAGCTCAACAAGTCATTGGCGTTGAAGGGGTAGATACCATGGTTAAACGTGGTTACGAAAACGCTAAATTAAATAATTTAGAAAGCGTTGAGTTCTATCAAGCCGATCTTCAACAAGATTTTAGCGATAAGCCTTGGGCAAAAGAAGGCTTTGATAAAATACTGATCGATCCACCGCGCAGTGGCGCTTTAGATGTTGTGAATTATTTGCCAAAATTTGGAGCAAAACGCATTGTTTATGTGTCATGTAACCCTGCGACCCTTGCTCGAGATGCAGGTGTGATGAAAGAGCACGGCTATCGTTTAGTTAAAGCCGGTGTTATGGATATGTTTCCACACACTGCTCATGTTGAATCTATGGCAGTTTTTGAGCGCGTTTAAATAAGAAGAGTTTAATAACTTATGGTTAAAGTTGCTGATACTCACTTTGTAGATGTCGATGTCGACGCCGATCCGCAGCAATGGCTAGCGAGTATTCCTTTGGAATATTCCGACCGCCAGCAAAAAGTTATTGCTGACAGTTTTTTGTTAGCGAAAGAGGTGCTTCATCAACATCCAGACAAAAAGAGTTTATTCGAGCAAGGATTAGCCATCGCCGATATTCTAATTCATCTCCATGTCGACTCAGTGACTTTGGCTACCGCCATTATTTACCCTTTGTACCAACATCAATTAGTCAGTGACGAGAAGTTAACTGAGAAATTGTCGAGTGAAATTACCAAGCTTTGCAAAGGCGCTTTAGGAATGGACGCCATTCAAGCGCTTCAAAGCAAAAGTCGAGTTGCTAATCCAGACAATCAGCAAACGGACAATTTTCGTAAAATGTTGTTGGCAATGGTTGATGATGTTCGTTTAGTGCTGGTTAAATTAGCGGAACGATTAACCGTGCTTAGAGCGGCGAAAGATGCCGACAAAGAAGAACGCTTGCAAATCGCGTTAGAGATAAATGATATTTATGCGCCTTTGGCAAACCGCTTAGGCGTCGGGCAGCTCAAGTGGGAAATGGAAGACTTGGCATTTCGTTATATCGAGCCGACGCACTATAAATCTATCGCAAAGCAATTAGATGAACGAAGAGTCGATCGTGAAAAATACGTCAATCGAGTGTTGTCTGCCATTCAATCTGAACTTGAGAAGCTCGGAATTAAAAGCGCTGAAGTGATGGGAAGAGCCAAGCATATTTATTCTATTTGGCGAAAGATGAAGCGTAAAAATGTCGGGTTTGAAGAAATATATGACGTCAGAGCGGTGCGCATATTGGTGGATGAAATTCCACAATGCTATGCCGCACTAGGCATTGTTCATGGGCTTTGGAAACATATTCCGAAAGAGTTCGACGATTACATAGCAACGCCGAAAGAAAATGGTTATCGCTCACTTCATACCGCTGTGATAGGCCCTGAAGGTAAGAATTTAGAAGTGCAAATCAGAACCAAAGATATGCATCAAGAGTCTGAACTTGGCGTGGCAGCCCATTGGCGTTACAAAGAAGGGGCAAAAGCTCAGCAAGCAGGATTTGAAGCTAAAATTTCATGGCTGCGACAATTGTTAGAGTGGCAAGAAGAAGTCGCTGATGCCAGCGAAATGATCGATGACTTTCGAAATACGGTTATTGAAGACAGAATCTATGTGTTTACTCCGCAAGGAAAAGTCATTGATTTACCCATGGGAGCAACGCCGGTTGACTTTGCTTATCATGTGCATACCGATGTTGGGCACAATTGTCGTGGTGCTAAGATCAGTGGAAAAATAGTTCCGCTAACCTATAAGTTAAAAACTGGGCAACAGGTTGAAGTTTTAACAACTAAAAATGGCCACCCGAGTCGAGATTGGTTAAACCCTCATAATGGTTACATTCGTTCGTCTCGAGCGCGATCTAAAATTCATCAATGGTTTCGGCATCAAGACAAAGACAAAAATGCAGCGGCAGGAAGAACGATACTCGATAAAGACTTGCAGCGTCATGGATTCGAAAAGACCGATTTAGTTGCGTTGGCGCAAAAATTTAACTTTCATTCTGAAGAAGATTTATACGCCGCTATTGGAGCCGGTGATATTGGAATGACGCAAGTCATTAACAGTATACGTTCTCAGTTAGGCGAAACCATTCAAAAGCAGAAGTCGGTATTCAAGGCGCCAACCAGTAAACGCAAGTCGTCTATCGACGGCATTCAAATCGAAGGTGTTGGGAGTTTGCTAACGCGCATCGCTGGATGCTGTCGACCTGTGCCTGGCGATGCTATTCGCGGGTACATAACGCAAGGAAGAGGTGTTGTTGTTCATCGACAAGATTGCAATTACATTCTTAAAGCCAGTGAGTCAACACCGGAGCGATTAATTACCGTCAGTTGGGGGACCGCAGAGAAAGAGACCTACTCGGCCGATATTCAATTAATTGCATTTGATCGAAAAGGACTACTGAAAGATATTACAACGGTATTTGCTAATGCAAAGGTAAGTATCGAAAGCATGAACACCAGCACAGATAAAAAGTCGCAAGCCGTCAATATCGTATTAAGAGTGAATGTTGAAAATACCGATAAGCTCTCGAAAGTACTGGCTCAATTAAGCCAAGTTTCGAATGTTACTGAAGTAAAGCGTAAACATTAAAAGGACAATAAGAACGTGAATAAGTCTGACAACAGCAAAGTTGATATTGAACCTTTATTGGAGATCATGCGGCGCTTAAGGGATCCTGAGGGCGGTTGCCCATGGGATTTGAAACAGAGTTATGAAAGTATCATTCCCTTTACCATTGAAGAAGCTTACGAAGTAGCCGATGCTATTGAGCGAGAAGACTTTGATGACTTGCGAGGGGAGCTTGGCGATCTACTGTTTCAGGTTGTGTTTTACGCTCAACTTGCAAAAGAAGAGCAGCGTTTTGAGTTTCAAGATATTGTTGACGAAATCTGCCATAAGCTAACTGTTCGTCACCCACATGTGTTCGCAGATCAACAATTTAGTAATGACGAAGAGCTGCATAAAGCTTGGGAAGCACAGAAGCATCGAGAGCGGCAAAAGAAAAATGAAGCCGCGAGTGTTTTAGATGATATACCGAAAAGCTTGCCCAGTATTAAAAGAGCTCAGAAATTACAGAAACGAGCGGCGAAACAAGGATTTGACTGGCCGAATCAAGACGGCGTTTGGGATAAAATAGCAGAAGAGACGCGCGAGTTACAAGAAGCCATTGCTGAGGCGAAGGGGCGGGGAAATGCTGCACCGCTTGACGCGGTAGAGGAAGAGTTTGGCGACCTGATGTTCGCAATGATTAATTTATCTAGACATATCAAAATTGACGCGGAACAAGCGTTATCAAAAGCCAATAAGAAATTCGAGTTGCGGTACCGCCAAGTGGAAGCAGAAGCTGCAAAACATCACAAAGAGGTTTCTCAGTTTTCGCTTGAGGAGTTAGAGCACTTTTGGCAATTGGCGAAACAAAAAGAATCATAAGCCATGGCAATTATTAATTTTAGTCGCTTGGAAACCATCGAGTGATTCCGGAATAGCTAAGACAAATCGGGCTTGGGTAGAGTTTATGAAATTAAATGAACAAGTTGTAAGTTATTTATACATTGTTGTTTTAGTCTTTACTTTTATTGCTGGCCCTTCTGTTATGGCAAAAGGCGAGGCTCCAATTGCCCAAGAAATTCGCGCCATTGACTTGGAATTAAAGGACATACTCAGCAATAAGTTTCCTATTAAAGCGTCTCAACTCGGTATTAAGCCATTGCAATTGCCGTTAAACTTTGAAACCAATGAACAGACGCTTCCGAAAATCGACGCTTTGCTAAAACGACTTAATCAAGTTACAGAAAAGAAGTTAGGAAATGACAAACTATTACAGATTTTAGAGAGTGATTTACTTCGTCTCAAAGCTGAATTTAGCATACCACAACCTATGCTAGAACTAGGACCCAATTTGTCTGAACTTGATCAACTGTTTATCTTAGGTAGCGGCAACAGTGAGTGGCGGTTTAATTCGGTTGAAGATTACGAGCTCTGGCTTGATAGGTTAAAGGCGTTTCCTGCCGTTGTTGAACGGTCACAACAAAGATTACTGATCGGAGTCGAATCAAAACTACTGCCATCGAGAACCGTGGTAGAAAATGAACTGCGGATATTGAAACAACACTTAGTGCCTAGTTATGAAAATAGCCTCCTTTATGCGCCCATAACAAAGATGCCGAGGCAGTTTCTTGCCAATCAAAAGCAATATTTAATACTGCAGTACTCCAAAGTCATAGACTCGCAAGTGTTACCTGCATTAAGTTCTTACATTGCGTTTATCGAAAACGATTACTTGCCCTTATTGGAAGAGCACTCTTGGTATCGACAAGTCGATGACTCGCTCTTTGAAAAACACCTCCAAGAGGCCATGTTGAAAGATCAAACCATGGATGCTTTGATGAGCCAAGCGTTAACCGATATCGACCGATTGAGCCGTTCGTTCAGTGAACTGCGTAAGGCTCACTCTGACGCTAGAAGTGACCAAGACTTTTACCAATCAATTTTGAGTAATCAGTGGCGACCTGTGAGTGATGTTCAGTCGACTCAAATTGAATTGGTTAACTGGCTAAAATCCATTCACAAGCAGCTACCTAAACTATTTAATCATTTTCCGCGCAGTACTCTAAAACTCACTTTTCAAGCACGGGTAGGCGCCCCTGTGTTTCGGTATAGCGCTGCGCAAATGCAACCTGTCCGCGCCGCAACCTTACAGTTGAATTGGATTTCACCGGCAACGGCCAATCATGCTCTACTGAAACCTTTGGTGGTGGTTGAAGGATCGCCCGGACGGCATTTTCAATATTCATTAGCACAGGAGTTCGCTCCCGATTTGTCTTACCGGGCGCTTTTACCCAAGGCAGCGATCGAGTTAGGATGGTCTCTTTATGCCTTAACGTTGGTCGATGAGCTACAAGCATTTGATTCATATTCTGAAGTGGGTGTGGTGCTCAATCAACTTATGGCATCTGCGCAATTAGTCGCGATCATTGCACAACACCAGCGAGGATGGAGCTCAGAGTCGGTCGAACGCTTGTTGCGTCAAACGCTACCTCTTAGCGAACAAGACATTTCTCAGTTGGTCCATTCTACGCTTGTCTCCCCTGGACTCTTAGCGCAGCGCGCTGCGGCAGAAGCTGCGCTAAGACAGTTGCGACAAAGGGCTGAAATAGCGCTTAAAGGCCACTTCAACCTGGCTGATTTTCATGGCGTGATTTTGACTCAAGGCAACCTTTCCATTCCATTACTTGAGCAAGCCGTCGATCACTGGATTGACGAGCAGCGGCAACTCATTCTAGAGCGAGAGAGTCAAGAGAAGTCTGAAGCAGAGTAAATGCGTATGTGCTGCCAGACCCCTTGTGTGAAAAAAGCAGTGAATTTTCTCGATTGCGGGTGGCATTCTTTGATATACTAACGTCCCGTCCTGATGCGACTTCTCGCATCCGCACTATTAATTTCAATTACAAGCCGTAGAGAGTCTATAACTTACTGTTTTTAGTAGGTTTTATCTATTGGGTGATTGAACTAGAAAGACTGATATTCAGTGAAGCGAAAGCACTGGAATATTGATAACGTTTTAAATGGGTGAGTCAATGGCGACAAAGTTTATTTTTGTGACGGGCGGTGTAGTGTCGTCTTTGGGTAAAGGTATTGCATCAGCATCATTAGCATCGCTGTTAGAGTCGCGAGGTCTAAAAGTGACTCTGCTAAAACTCGATCCCTATATTAATGTCGATCCAGGAACGATGAGCCCGTTTCAACATGGCGAAGTCTATGTAACGGAAGATGGCGCCGAAACCGATCTTGATTTGGGGCATTACGAGCGGTTTGTACGGACTCGAATGAGCCAAAGAAACAATTTCACGACCGGTCGAGTGTACGCCGACGTTTTGCGCAAAGAGCGACGAGGCGATTATTTAGGCGGCACGGTTCAAGTTATTCCTCACATTACCGACGAAATTAAACACAAAGTGATTCAAGGGGCTGGTGATGCCGACGTAGCCATGGTTGAAATTGGCGGTACGGTTGGTGACATAGAGTCTCTACCATTTCTTGAGGCGATTCGACAGTTAGGCTATGAACTAGGTCGCGAGCGAGCCTTATTTATGCACTTAACTCTGCTTCCTTTTATCAAAACGGCGGGTGAGTTAAAAACAAAGCCGACCCAACATTCGGTAAAAGAATTACGTTCAATTGGTATTCAACCCGATGTATTAGTCTGTCGTTCAGAACAACCTATACCGGCAGGTGAACGAGCAAAAATTGCCTTGTTTACGAACGTAAAGGAAAACGCAGTCATCTCGATGCGTGACGTGGATAGTATTTATCGAATTCCTTCACTACTCCAACAGCAAGGGCTTGATGATTTAATTTGTGAGCGTTTCAAATTAGAGTGTAATGAAGCGAATTTAGAAGAATGGGAGCAAGTGTTGTATGCTCAAGCTAACCCAAAAGGGGAAGTGACCATTGCCATGGTGGGTAAGTATATGGATCTTACCGATGCCTATAAGTCCTTAACTGAATCTTTGATCCACGCAGGCCTTAAAACACGCTTGACCGTGAATATCGAATACATCGATGCCGAAGATGTTGAAAAGAAAGGCGCGAAAATTTTAGAGCATGCCGATGCGATTTTAATTCCCGGCGGATTTGGTGAGCGTGGTGTTGAAGGAAAGATTCTATCGGCTCGTTATGCGAGAGAAAACAATGTGCCTTATTTGGGTATTTGTCTTGGGTTGCAAGTAGCGATCATTGAGTACGCAAGAAACGTCTGTGGTTTAGAAGGCGCTCATAGTACAGAGTTTAAGCCACAAAGTCCTCATCCGGTGGTTGGATTGATTACTGAGTGGATTAACCAAGATGGTTCGGTTGAAACGCGTGATTCGCAAAGCGATTTAGGTGGAACCATGCGTTTAGGAGCTCAGCCTTCGAATCTTGTAGCAGACAGTAAAATACACCAAATTTACGGTAGTGATGTCATCAACGAGCGTCATCGTCATCGTTATGAAGTGAATGATAATTACATTGCCCAGCTCGAAGCGGCAGGACTAAAAATTTCAGGTTATTCGGCGGCTCAGCATTTAGTTGAGACGCTCGAGTTACCAAACCATCCTTGGTATGTCGCGTGTCAGTTCCATCCCGAATTTACATCAACACCGCGTGATGGACATCCTTTGTTTACTGCTTTTGTTGAAGCTGCGCGCGCTGCACAGGGCGAATAGCCGTTGGAGGCCTTATGAATATTTGCGGATTTGAAGTTGGCATCGATAAACCTTTTTTTCTTATTGCGGGTCCATGCGTGATTGAGAGTGAACAACTCGCACTCGAGACCGCAGGGTTTTTAAAAGAAGTCACCGATCAATTATCGATTCCATTTATCTACAAATCGAGCTTTGATAAAGCGAACCGTTCATCGCACACCAGCTTTCGTGGCCCCGGATTAGAAGAGGGGTTAAGAATTCTACAAGCGGTTAAAGATCAATTAGGCGTGCCCGTTCTGACCGACGTTCATGAAGATACGCCAATTAATGAAGTGGCATCGGTGGTTGATGTGATGCAAACACCGGCATTTTTAGTGCGACAAACTAACTTCATTCAACGTGTATGTGAAGCGGGAATTCCGGTAAACATAAAGAAAGGACAATTCCAAGCGCCCTGGGATATGAGCAATGTGGTGAACAAAGCCAAGGCGACTGGGAATGACAAAATTATGGTGTGTGAGCGAGGTGCAAGCTTCGGGTATAACACACTGGTTTCCGACATGCGTGGTTTAGCGATTATGCGTGAAACTGGATGTCCAGTAGTCTTTGATGCGACTCATTCGGTTCAGCAACCAGGTGGATTAGGCGCAAGCAGTGGCGGACAACGTGAATACGTCCCAGTGTTGGCTCGAGCGGCTATTGCAGCTGGCGTGTCGGGGGTATTTATGGAAACTCACCCGAACCCAGAAGAAGCCAAAAGTGACGGCCCTAACTCGTTTCCGATGAAGCGTATCGGTGAGATGTTAGAAATGTTAAAGAATATAGATAACTGCGTTAAGTCAGCTCCATTTATTGAGCATGATTTAATGGCGAAGCCTTAATTTTATTGAGAACCAAGAAACAGGAATAGTTATGTCGAAGATTGCTGATATCAAAGCACGGGAAGTTTTAGATTCACGTGGTAACCCAACCGTTGAAGCAGATGTTATTTTAGAGTCGGGTGCCATGGGATCGGCATGTTCGCCTTCGGGTGCGTCAACCGGATCTCGTGAAGCTTTAGAATTGCGAGATGGAGATAAGTCTCGCTATTTAGGGAAAGGCGTTCTCAAAGCTGTGGCCAACATAAATGATGATATTCGCTCGGCATTGATCGGAAAAGACGTGTCTGATTTGAAAGCCATTGATGACATTATGCTGTCTTTAGACGGTACAGAAAACAAAGCAAAGCTTGGTGCCAATGCAATCTTAGCTGTGTCGCTAGCGGCAGCCAAAGCGGCGGCGGTTGACGCAGGAAAGCCATTGTTTGAATTGATTAATACTGGCAAGTTTGCGATGCCAGTACCGATGATGAATATCATTAACGGTGGCGCTCATGCTGACAACAATGTCGACATTCAAGAGTTTATGATTTTACCTGCAGGCGTTGAATCTTTCTCTGAAGCACTTCGTTGCGGGACTGAAATTTTTCATGCGCTAAGAGCGGTTTTAAAAGCGAAAGGCTTGAATACAGCGGTTGGTGATGAAGGTGGTTTTGCTCCCGATCTTGGTTCAAATGAAGAAGCTTTAGCGGCGATTTCTGAAGCCGTTAGCAATGCCGGTTATGAGTTGGGTAAAGATGTTTGGTTAGGTCTCGATGTTGCTTCTTCTGAGTTTTATAAAGACGGTCAATATCATTTAGCTGGCGACAACAAAACTTTGAGCTCAGCTGAGTTCGTTGATTATCTAGCCGACCTTGTCGATCGTTATCCAATTATTTCTATTGAAGATGGTATGGATGAGGGTGACTGGGATGGTTGGAAATTGTTGACCGAAAAAATTGGTGACCGAGTGCAGTTAGTGGGTGATGATTTATTTGTCACAAACACCAAAATTCTAAAAGAAGGCATCGACAAAGGCATTGCCAATTCTATTTTGATTAAAGTGAATCAAATTGGTACTTTGAGTGAAACGCTCGCCGCCATTAAAATGGCGCAAGATGCAGGTTATACTGCTGTAGTTTCGCATCGTAGTGGTGAAACTGAAGATGCGACGATTGCCGATTTAGCGGTTGCTACGGCGGCTGGCCAAATCAAAACGGGCTCATTGTGTCGTAGTGATCGTGTTGCAAAATACAATCAGTTACTTAGAATTGAAGAGAAGTTAGGCGATAAAGCAGTTTATCCTGGCAAGTCTGCTTTTAAATGTTTTCAGTAACTCACTGAAATAGATGATGCTTACCAGTGGTAAGCATCATCGAGGATTTGGTCATGAAGTGGTGGGCGATTTTTTTACTATTAGTCTTAGCAGGTCTGCAGGTGCGTCTGTGGTCGCCGGATGGCGGCATTGCTGAGCTACGAAAATTAGATCAACAAGTCACCGATCAGCGAGCGGCCAATGACCAACTTAAAGTTCGTAATGAAGAGCTTTACAAGCAAGTTAAAGCGTTACGCAACAACGATCAAGCGATAGAGCAGTACGCTCGCCTTCATTTAGGGATGATTAAGCCCGGCGAAACTTTTTTCCGTTTCGTATCTGATAAAAAGTAACAATACGAATGTCTGCAAACCCATCTCCGTCACTTTGGGTGTTGATACCGGCGGCTGGGCGAGCGTCGAGAATGGGGCTCGCAACGCCCAAACCTTTTTTGGAACTTAACGGAAAGTTGATCATTGAATACTCCATCGAGTTATTTCATCGAGATCCACGTGTTAAGCAGATTGTTATAATGGCTGAACCTTCTGAGTTACTCGATCGTTTATGTCAGAAATACTCCAAATTGACCATTATTTCAGGTGGTGCAGAACGTAAAGACTCGGTAATGAACGGTGTCTCCTATGTACTGCAGCAAGATGATACTGCCTGGGTTGCGGTGCATGACGCGGCTCGGCCATGTTTACACTTTGACGATTGGCAACACCTTGTAGAACGGAGTTTTAATCGTTCAGTGTCTGCCATATTGGCCTCTCCAGTGGTGGACACCATAAAACAAGTTGACGGTTCACACGTTATTAAAACGGTCGACAGAGCTACTTTAGTGCGCGCTTTAACACCTCAAGTCACCTCGGCTAAAACTTTGTATCAGGCACTGATAAACGCTGATGGGCTACAACAGGTGGTAACCGATGAAGGGCAAGCCCTAGAGTTGATCGGTGAGTCGCTTGAGTATGTATTGGCTAAGCATGACAATTTGAAAGTAACTTATCCCAGTGACTTGCAGCTGGTAGAGCAAGTGCTGCAACTAAGAGAGAGTGGTAACGGTAAATGATGCGAATCGGGCATGGCTTTGATGCACACAAGTTTGGTGGCGAACCACCGCTAATTCTTGGTGGAGTGACGGTTCCATCAAACATTGGTTTGTTGGCACATTCTGATGGCGACGTTGTGTTGCACGCTATTTGCGATGCGATTTTAGGCGCATTAGCTTTGCGTGATATAGGATTTCATTTTTCTGATCAGTCACCTGAATTTTCGGGAATAGACAGTCGAGAGTTACTTCGACGGGTAACTCAAATGATGGTCGACAAGCAGTATAAATTAGGCAACTTAGATGTCACTATCGTTGCTCAGACACCGCGATTATCGAACTACATAGAGTCGATGAGAAAATGTGTCTGTGACGATCTACAAAGTGAACTTGAGCAAGTTAATATCAAAGCAACGACGACAGAAAAAATGGGGTATGTTGGACGCAAAGAGGGCATTGCCGTTCATGCTGTTGTGTTGCTAATGAGTGAGAAAGCGAATGCAATCTAATTCTGAAATATCTTTTCCATGGAAACCTAGTCAAAGTCCGGTGATTGCGGCAGCAAAATATAAAAGTTCGCCAGAAGATTTTATTGTTGAAGAAGAGCTTTCGTTTGAACTGTCAGGTGACGGTGAGCATGAATTTTTATGGGTAGAGAAGCGAAATGCTAATACGCAGTGGGTAATCAAACATATTGCTCAATGGCTGGGTGTGAGAGAGCGAGATATCGGGCACGCTGGTTTAAAAGATAAACACGGTGTTACACGTCAGTGGTTAAGTGTTTATCTACCGGGCAAAGCATTACCTGAAACGCTGTTAACTCATGACGACTTCGCCATTCTAAAAACCGTTCGACATAATAAAAAGTTAAAGATTGGCAGCATTCGAGAAAATCGTTTTACACTAATACTGCGAGCGGTCAAAGGCGAAAAAGAAGACATTGAGCAACGGCTACAGAAGATTGCTCAAACAGGGTTCCCCAATTACTTTGGGGAGCAACGCTTCGGATTCGCAATGAATAACTTATCAAAAGCACGGGCAATGTTGGTACAAAAAAGACGCTTTAAAAAGTCTCAACAATCGATCTATTTGTCAGCTATTCGTTCTTGGTTCTTTAATCAATTTTTAGCGTCTCGAATCTCATCTGAACACTGGCAGCGTCCAATGACCGGAGATCGTATCAACTTAAACTCAACTCGATCGTTTTTTGTTTATGACGCTGAAGACGAAGACTTGAGTGGTCGATTATTAGCGGGTGATGTCCATGTGGCAGGCCCGCTGCCTGGAAAAGATATCTTTTCTTTGCAACCTCCGCTGTCTGATGACTTACTTAAAACCTGGGAAGAGTATGCCGATTGCCTTGAATTTCTTCCGGGAAAAACAGACTTTCGTTCGTTGCGGGTCATTCCAGGAAACTTGAGTTGGCAATGGATGAATTCTGATGACGATTTAGAGTTGAGTTTTGCACTGTCAAGCGGCAGTTATGCAACGGCGTTACTGCATGAGTTGGGCAGTGTTGAAGATGCGGCCCCGAAGCATCGCAATGCCGGCTAACAGGATAGCATCATGAATATTTTATTGAGTAATGATGATGGGTATTTTTCACCTGGCCTTGAGCAACTGTACAAGCAACTTTCGAAGAAACATCAAGTAACGGTTGTGGCACCCGATCGCAATTGCTCCGGAGCGTCGAATTCTTTAACACTCGAAGTACCCATCAGGGTAAAACAACGCTCCAATGGTTTTTATTCGGTTTCGGGGACGCCGACGGATTGTGTTCATTTGGGAACCTACCACTTAATGCCGCAAAAACCTGACATAGTGATTGCCGGCATCAATCGAGGGGCAAATCTCGGAGACGATGTGCTGTATAGTGGCACTGTCGCTGCTGCAATGGAGGGACGTTCCCTTGGCTTTCCCGCCATTGCCGTTTCTTGCGTCGGTTCCAGCGAACAACATTACAACACTGCCGCGGTGGTTGTTTCTAGGGTGTTAGAGCGCTTGAGCGCAGCCGAACTAAGTAGCTCGCAAATTTTAAATATTAATGTTCCTGATTGCCCTCTGGAAAAAATTGCTGGATATCGTTTAACGCGCTTGGGAAGTCGCCATAGAGCTGATACTATAGTTCCAACAAAAGATCCCAAAGGACAGACGGTGTACTGGATAGGTCCAACGCCAGGCGCACAAGACGTAGCGGAAGGGACTGATTTCTATGCCGTTGAGCATTTTTTTGTATCGATAACTCCAATTACTGTCGATTTAACGGCTTACGATGTATTTGAACCAGTTGGGGAGTGGGTGTCGGAGCTATGAATTCATTTCAAGTGTCCGGAATCGGAATGACCTCGCAAAGAACACGCGAACGTCTTGTGAACCGTCTAAAAGAAGAAGGTATTCAAAACCAAACGGTGTTGAATATCATTGCTAATACACCGCGTCATTTGTTTGTTGATGAGGCTATTTCCCATCGCGCTTACGAAGATACAGCGCTTCCCATTGGTATGGGACAGACTATTTCTCAACCATTTATTGTTGCAAGAATGAGTGAGTTATTGCTTGATACGGGCGTGATGGATCGGGTTCTAGAGATAGGCACGGGTTCCGGTTACCAAACCGCTGTGCTCGCTCAAATGTTCAAAGAGGTATATACCGTTGAACGCATTGGTCCCCTGCAGCGTATTGCTCAAAAACGGTTACGAAACCTGCGCGCGTTCAATATTTATTATCGCCATGGAGACGGCTTTCAAGGTTGGTCGGAGAAGGCTCCTTACGATGCCATAATTGTAACCGCCGCACCAGAATCTATCCCAGGAGCACTGGTAGAGCAGCTGAACGAAGGCGGCCGCTTAGTTATTCCCGTTGGAAGTCAAACGGGCGAACAAGAGTTGATTCTATTGCAAAAAGTCGATGGTGAGTTACAGCAAATGAGCTTAGAGAAGGTTAAGTTTGTTCCTTTGCTAGCTGGAACCATCGAATAATCACGTCTTAGAGAAATTTCTGCTATGAAAATTTTTAGTGCAATGTATGACCGTTGCTTGCGATGGGCTGCCCATAAACATGCGGTTTATTATTTGGGTGGCATGAGCATCGCTGAATCGGTATTTTTCCCGATTCCCGTTGATGTAATGTTGGCACCTATGGCGCTCGCGAATCGAAACAAGGCGTGGTTCTATGCGACCGTTTGTACGTTAACGTCTGTGGTTGGTGGCCTGATTGGGTATTGGCTAGGTGCCGAATTGTTTGATGTTATCTTTCCCTACATTGAGTCGATGGGTTACGCCGAGCGTCTTGATACCGTTAAACATTGGATGAATGAGTATGGATGGATGGTGGTGTTCATTGCTGGCTTTTCTCCCGTGCCTTACAAGCTTTTTACGGTGAGTGCTGGCGTTATCGGAATGGCCTTGCTTCCCTTTCTTTTTGCCTCTGTTATTGGACGAGCTGCACGTTTCTATCTCGTTGCTGGCTTAATGTACTGGGGCGGCGACACCATAGAGCGACGCTTAAAGCCAATCATTGACTGGTTGGGCTGGAGCGTTATTTTACTTGCAGTATTCGGATATTTGTTATACAAATACCTATAAATCATGGAGTTACAAGCTAAACTTAAATTTACTTTTAAGTTATTGAGATTTAAAAGTGAACTAATTAAGTTTAAACAACAGTAAAAACCCCGGCCTTTCTCCTGTTTTTTTCATTAAAATCAAAGGGTTGGTATTAAGTGTGGCAAAGATGAACCGACGTAGTTATGCAGTTCGTTTGTTTCGACCCCTGACGTATGCTTTGGTTACGGCGGGGTTGTTTGCGTGTGGCCACCACGTACCAGCACCAGTGGTTAACCTTTCTTACGACTACAATCCTCCTAGTAATCAACAGGTAGCGGATGAAAATCTACCTGAATTTCATTTAGTTGAAGAGGGCGATACGCTCTTTTCTATTGCTTGGCGATACGGTGTCGATTATCGCGAACTAGCCGACCTAAATCGAATTGATAATGATTATCGAATTTATCCAGGGCAAAAATTAAATTTTGCACTGCAGCAAAGTGTTGTGGAGCAAGCCTCATTTGATGAAAGCAAACTAAAACGAGCGGTTTTTCAAGCGCTTAACTTGCCTATACAAGAATCGAAAATTGCCGACTCCAACAACAGTAAGTCTTCAAAGGTTAGGGCTCACTCTCAGCAAAAGTCTAATAAACCAGTTGAAAGTGTTGCACAGGTCAAAAAAAGTTCAAAAAGTACTCGACAAGCTCCTAAGAGTTCAGGTAATGCTCATTACTCGGGTGTCAAAATTGCTCGATGGCACTGGCCCGTGAAGGGCTCAATTATTGATGGTTTTTCCGATGGATTATACGGCAACAAAGGGGTCGATATTTCGGGGAGACCGGGGGAAGCAGTTAGAGCTGCTGCCCAGGGTAGAGTGGTATACCGCGGTAACGCGCTTAAAGGCTACGGCAATTTAATTATTGTGAAGCACAATGATGACTTTCTAAGCGCATATGCCCATAACAGCAAAATTCATGTGAAAGAGAATGAAATTGTTAAAGCTGGGCAGGTTATTGCCGATATAGGTAACAGTGGTGCGGATCAAAGTAAGTTACATTTTGAAATTCGTTACCGAGGTAAGCCAGTCGACCCGATTAAGTACTTACCAAAACTATAAAAAAAGTAAAGAATTCCGAGCGTGGAACCCTCAGGATGATGCGTTTCTCGCTAGGCAAAACAATGCGGACAACCGCAGTTTTTAGTGGAGAGGTGAGTTATGAGCAAACAACAAGAAGTCATATTCCAAGACGACTCTAGTGAGGACGTTGAAACTTCCAGTTCGGTCGCTGATTCTCTATCAGAAGAGTATGCCGAATATCATAAAGTCCATGAAAAATCGTTGGACGCAACTCAATTATATCTTGGCGAAATAGGCGTGAACGCCCTTCTAACGGCTGAAGAAGAAGTGTTCTATTCACGCAAAGCTCAACGTGGGTGTGATAAATCTCGAGCCAAAATGATCGAGAGTAATCTACGTTTAGTGGTCAAGATTGCGCGTCGTTATACCAACCGTGGCTTAGCACTGCTCGATCTGATCGAAGAAGGTAACTTAGGTTTAATTCGAGCTGTCGAGAAATTTGACCCCGAGCGCGGTTTCAGATTTTCAACCTACGCGACATGGTGGATCCGTCAAACCATCGAACGCGCGATCATGAATCAAACTAGAACCATTCGCTTGCCGATTCATGTTGTTAAAGAATTAAATGTTTATTTGAGAGCTTCTCGAGAATTAGCGCAAACGCTTGATCATGAGCCGACGGCAGAAGAAATTGCCGAGAAACTCGATAAGCCAGTCGAAGACGTGTCACGACTACTCGGTCTCAACGAGCGAATTGCGTCGGTTGATACACCGTTTATGGCTGACTCAGATAAATCGTTATTAGATACTATCGCCGATGACAGAGATCTCGGGCCTGCTGAGCAATTGCAAGACGATGACTTAAAGAACAACATTGAACACTGGCTAGGTGAGCTCGGTGAAAAGCAACGAGAAGTTATTGCTCGACGATTTGGTTTGTTAAATTATGAGCCGTCAACGCTTGAAGAAGTCGGGGTCGAAATTGGCTTGACTCGTGAGCGTGTCAGACAAATTCAAGTCGAAGCATTGCGACGTTTACGTCATTTGTTAGAAAAGCAGGGATTGTCTCTAGAGGCTCTATTTAGAGCGTAAGTTAGATAGAGCGTAAGTTAGATAGAGACTAATTCAGACCATAGCCTGCTCGTAACAATCCTCTCCGAAAAAGCCCACTATTTGTGGGCTTTTTTATGTCTGGATTATTTGATAATTGCTGGCACAATAGATGAGTAATTTTCATTGAGGGCAAATGAGTGGAATCCTTTCAAACGATTTATCAACGAGCAGCAGAACGTAAAGGTGGAGAAAAAGCGTTATTAGCGATGCTGGGTAAACCTAGAACTAATAATGCGTTAAAAAAAATTCCCGATGAACGTTATCTTGCTGAAATGACAAAGAAAGTTTTTCAATCAGGATTTGTTTGGCGTGTCGTTGAAAATAAGTGGAAGAATTTCGAAGAAGTTTTCTTTCAGTTTAATATAGATAAGATTTTAATGATGCCGCCTGAAATGGTAGAGCGTAAAGCGAGTGATGAGAGAATTATTCGAAATCTTCGCAAGGTTAAAACCATACAAAATAACGCGCTTTTTATTTCAGATATTCGAAGAGAGTACGGTGGGTTTGGTCAGTGGTTAAATGAATTCCCTTCAGAAAAGATCACTGACTTATGGTTGGCTCTAAAGCAGCGAGGCGATAGATTAGGAGGGAATACTGGCCCCTATTTTTTACGCACCGTCGGTAAAGATACCTTCTTACTCTCGCGCGATGTAGAAGCATACTTTCGAACTCGCGATTTGATCTCAGGTGGCCTAACAACGAAGAACTCGTTGGCGAAAATTCAAGACGTTTTTAATCATTGGGCTGATGAGAGTGGAATGAGTATGCAGCAATTAAGTCAGATCGTGGCATTCGGTATCGGTGAAAACTATTTGTAACCATTACTCAAGCTATAAATATTGCTCAAACCAGTTTGGGAGATTGCATTGAGTTTACTTAAAACTTCACCAGTCCAATGGTCGCGATTAACCATCGTATTTGCTTGGTTGTATCATGGTTTGTTTCTTAAGTTAATTGCAATTGCTCCGCTTGAATGGCAGATGTCGAGTAGTTTGGGCTTGACTGAGCAGGGAACCTACTGGTTTATCAAAATCGCAGGCGCTCTGGAAGTTTGTTGGGCGGTGATGTTTTTTGCTTTTTATCGTAATAATCTTGTTATCGCGTTGAATATAATAGCGCTTTTAAGCTTAGTTTTTGCCGTGGCTTTACTTCAATTTGAATTACTCATTGAAGCGTTTAACCCAGTCACTACAAATGCCAGCTTGGTTGTTTTGAGCCTAATTATCTACCAAGATAACTTAAAGGCTCAAAACTCAGCAAAGCCTCACTGAAAATAATCGAACAATGAAACGTTAATCTTTTTTTTGGTTGCGATTTGAACGCCACATTTCTTCACTTACCGAAGCATTTTGACCAAGTATTCGGCAACAAACGAAAAGAAAATCAGATAAACGATTCAAATACAGTTGTCCAATTTTGTTAACGGTTTCTTTGTTAGAAAGAGTGACCATTCTTCTTTCAGCGCGGCGACATATAGTTCTTGCAAGATGACAGGTCGCTGTCGCCATATCGCCTTTTGGCAAAATAAACTCTTTTAAAGGAGGAAGCGTGTCATTGAGCTCCTCTACCCATGATTCGATAGTCGATAAATTGTCTTCTTTCACTAGCTGAAAATCAGGCATGGCCAGTTCGCCGCCAAGATTAAATAAGACATGCTGTATATCGTTGAGCTTTTCATTGATAACGGTCAACTCGCTGGCCGCCATAACCATTCCGATACTGGAGTTGAGCTCATCGATGGTCCCTATGGCTTCTATTCGGTGGGAGTCTTTCGCGACTCGTTGGTTTGAGCCTATGCCTGTTGTTCCATCGTCGCCGGTTTTTGTCACTAACTTCGAGAGTCTGTTTCCCATGAGGTTTTCCTATGAGTTTTTTAAATGTTTAAGCACCAAATAATAAAAAAGGAGCGTGCGCTCCTTTTTACGGTAGTGGAATGGGTTTAGATACTAGGTCGTTGTCGAAGACTAATCAACAATTGAGTTGACTTTTTCACTCGCAATGATTGGCGTTGAACCTTCAGATTGACGAGCACTTTTCGCCGGTGAATTATCTGCGATCATTTCTCCTGCATCTAGCAGTTCGACGTTTCCAGGGCGCTCTTCATCCAACCAGACCAGAACGTCGTAGTAGCGACGGATGTTGGTGACATACTGCACAGGCTCGTCGCCTCTGGCATAGCCATATTTGGTTTGTTTGTAGTATTTCTTTTGTCGTAATAAAGGCAATCGTTCTTTTACATCGACCCATTTATCGGGGTCGGCGCCTTGTCGCTCGGTAATAATGCGAGCGTCTTCAAGATGACCCCAGCCAATGTTGTAGGCAGCCAGCGCGAGCCATGTTCGATCAGGCTCACCAATTCGGTCAGGAATTCGATTGCGCATAATGTCGAAGTACTCAGCGCCGCCGCGGATGCTTTGTTCCGCATCAATTCTGCTTTCAATACCTAACTGACGGGCAGTATCGAGCGTTAACATCATTACGCCTCGAACACCGGTGTGCGATTTAGCCTTGGGATCCCAATGCGATTCTTGGTAGCCCATTGCGGCGAGTAAGCGCCAGTCGAGATCATTTTGAGCGGCTTCTTGAAACATGGGTTTCAACTCTGGTAATTCGGTTTGAGCCGCCTTCATAAAGGTTTTAGCGCCAACGTAATCAAAGTCATTCACGTGACCGTAATACTGATCAACAAGTTGTGCAATTTTGCCCGTTTGTTGCTGCTCGCCAAAAAACTTCACGACTTCATGCAGTAAAGAGTAGTCTCCGGTCTTTGCCAATGCCCATGCTAAGTGCTGAGGTTGGCCGATGGTGAACCCGATGGCGAGTTCAGTATTGTAGCGACGGTTTAAGTTTAACTCGATAGAGTCGGTTATGGTGTAATCAATCGATTCATCTAGCACCATTTGCAGTAACTCTTCTGGCGAGTGTTCTTCGGTCTCTTGCCAGCTGAGTTTCGGAAATTCGGGTTTTGCTTCGAGTAACATACGGGCGTGTGACGACCCTGCAATAACTTTAAGGTGGCCATCAAGTTGACCGAAGTGCCGTGGCCACTCTTTTCCCTGTTTAAACACTAGTTTTGCAGTGACTTCTTGGTAGGCAGGGCCAAACAGAAAGTTAGTTTTGCGGTCGTCGGTCGCGGTCAGCCCCGCTGCGGCAATGTCTGCACGACCCGTTTCGAGCGCAGTGAAAATACCGCCGATGTTCTCTTCGGCCACAAAGACTGGCTCGACACCAATGGATTTGGCGAATGCAGTCGCCAGTTCATACTCGATACCAGCAGCTCCATCTTTTTCTACATAGTAGGTGGTTGGGCTATTGCGTGTCGCAATGCGCAGGACACCCGAATTTTTGATTTGCTGCAATTTACTGACTTGAGGTTCCTGACATCCACTTAAAGACACCAGAGAAACTGCAAAAATCAAAAATGTAGCTAAATATGACGCTAATTGTTTCAAACTACCACCAATTGTCGTTAACTTACCATTGCTACACACCATGCTCGAACATCCTTATACGAGATTTATGTGATCCAGTTCACTAAATTATCGGTGCTGAGCACGATTATCGCAAGAACTTATTGTGTGAAAATTAATCTTTTGACGATGAACGGTAGCTTAATGATTGGAATTAAAGGAGAATTTTTTTATCAGCAAAAAGCCGATCGCAACTTATCAAATAACCGGAATTGAAGTAAAATTGCGCCTTCTTAAAGTGTCGATACACCATTCAACTTGTCTTTAAAGAGAGAAAGCCGCATGTTAATTCTGCGTGGAGCCCCCGCATTTTCTGAGTTTCGCTTAAATAAGATAATTCGAGCTTGCCAAGCTAAAGGCCTGCCGGTTACCGAAATCTACGCCGAATATGTACATTTTGCCGATGTCGCAACTGCGCTAGAGGATGCCGAGCAGCATACTTTAAGCCGTTTGTTGACCTATGGGCCAGCCATTCCTGCGCATGAACCGTCTGGTGGCTTAGTGGTGGTTGTCCCACGACCAGGGACCATTTCTCCTTGGTCTTCAAAAGCAACCGATATTGCGAAAAACTGTGGTTTGAGCAAAGTTAACCGACTTGAGCGGGGCATCGCCTTTTATTTGAGTAACAACGGTGAGGCGCTAAACGCAGATGAGTTAGCGGCCGCACAAGAACATTTACATGACCGAATGGTTGAAGCCGTATTTGGCCAACTCGAAGATGCTCAAGTTTTGTTTCAAAGCGAGTCACCTAAGCCATTCACACGCGTCGATATTTTAAATGGCGGAAGGGAAGCATTGGTTCAGGCAAACAGTGAGTTAGGCTTAGCGTTGGCCGACGATGAAATAGATTACTTAGTTGAGCGTTTTAAAGAACTCGGACGCAATCCAGTCGACGTTGAATTAATGATGTTTGCGCAAGCCAATTCAGAGCACTGTCGACACAAAATATTTAATGCCTCGTGGACCATCGATGGCATTGACCAAGATAAGTCGCTTTTCAAAATGATAAAGAACACCTACGAGGTTGGTCACGAAGGTGTGTTATCGGCTTATCGTGATAATGCAGCAGTGATCGAAGGGTTTGAGCAGCCTCGATTGTGGGCTGATGCCGATTCTCACGAGTACGCTTACCATTTAGAACCCGTGCATATTTTGATGAAAGTTGAAACTCACAACCACCCGACAGCCATTTCTCCGTATCCAGGGGCAGCGACCGGTTCTGGGGGAGAAATTCGTGATGAAGGAGCGACCGGTATTGGTGGCAAACCGAAAGTTGGCCTCACGGGTTTCAGTGTTTCTAACTTAAAAATTCCGGGCTTTGAACAGCCTTGGGAAATTGACTACGGAAAACCGAGTCGAATCGTATCTGCATTAGACATTATGGTTGAAGGTCCACTTGGTGGTGCGGCTTTTAATAATGAGTTTGGCCGCCCCAACGTCTGTGGTTACTTTAGAACTTATGAGCAAGCGCATGAGTTCAGTTACGGGACTGAAGTACGAGGTTACCATAAGCCGATAATGATTGCCGGAGGCATGGGCAACATTCGTGCACAGCACGTAGAGAAGAATGAGATAAAAGACGGATACAAAGTGGTTGTACTTGGCGGGCCGGCGATGTTAATCGGTTTGGGTGGCGGCGCTGCATCATCAATGGCCTCTGGATCCAGCCAAGAAGACTTAGACTTTGCATCAGTGCAACGCGACAACCCAGAAATTGAACGTCGTTGCCAAGAAGTCATCGATACCTGTTGGTCAATGGATCAAAACCCGATCGAGTTTATTCATGATGTCGGCGCGGGTGGATTGTCGAATGCAATTCCTGAGTTGGTTCACGATGGTGAGAAAGGCGGAAGTTTTGAGCTGCGCCGAGTTCCTAATGATGAGCCGGGTATGAGTCCGGTAGAAATTTGGTGTAATGAAGCTCAAGAACGCTATGTGTTAGCCATTAAGCCAGAGAGCGTTGAACGTTTTACCGCAATCTGTGAAAGAGAGCGCTGTCCGTTCGCAATCGTCGGAGAAGCGACTGAAGCTTTGCATCTGACTTTGCACGATGAGCATTTTGATAATAAGCCGATTGATCTGCCAATGGATGTTTTATTTGGTAAGCCTCCGAAAATGCATCGAGAAGTTAAGTCGGCATCAACCACGACCAAAGCCATTGCGATTAATGCAACTGCGCAAGAGTGTTTAGAACGGGTTCTGTCCCTTCCTGCGGTGGCTGATAAAACGTTCTTGATTACCATTGGCGATCGAACCGTTGGTGGTTTAGTGCACCGTGATCAAATGGTTGGACCTTGGCAGGTGCCGGTTGCGAACTGTGCCGTCACAGCTTCAACGCTGCAGTCTTACACTGGTGAAGCAATGGCGATGGGTGAGCGTACACCGGCTGCGTTACTGAGCCCTGCTGCTTCGGCTCGCATGGCCGTTGCAGAGGCGATCACGAATATCGCATCAGCACGTATCAAACAAATCTCCGACATTAAGCTATCGGCGAATTGGATGTGTGCTGCAGGATTTGAAGGAGAAGATGCCGGGTTATACGAAGCCGTCAAAGCGGTTGGCATGGAGTTATGCCCTGAGCTGGATATTACGATTCCTGTCGGAAAAGACTCAATGTCTATGCGTACGGTATGGCAAGAGGGCGATGAGCAAAAGTCGATCACGGCACCTATGTCATTGATCATCACTGCTTTTGCTCCAGTCCAAGATATTCGTAAAACAGTGACACCTCAGTTGCGTACTGATCTTGGTGAATCTGAACTGCTGTTGCTTGATTTGGGCAAAGGTAAAAATCGACTGGGCGCTTCGGCACTGGTGCAAGTTTTCAATCAGTTGGGCGAAGACACTCCCGATGTTGATTCTGCGGCAGAACTCAAAGGATTTTTTGAGGCGATTCAAGAATTGAGCGAAGCTGGTCTACTGAAAGCTTATCATGATCGAAGCGATGGCGGTCTTGCTACGACATTAGTCGAGATGGCCTTTGCAGGACATTGCGGTGTTGAAATTGATTTATCGAGTTTACCTGGTGAAGATATCGCTGCTTTGTTTAATGAAGAGTTAGGTGCGGTGATTCAAGTACTGAGCAAAGACAAGCAGCAAGTTGAGAGTATTCTTCAACAATATGGACTCGCCGAGATGACTTATGACATTGGTAAAGTCACGGCAGAGCACGTGGTCAAAATACGCCGCAATGGAGCGCTGTTAATTGATCAGTCAATGCTTGAATTGAAAAAGATTTGGTCTGCGACCACGTATCAAATGCAGGCGATGCGCGATAATCCGGAGTGCGCAGAGCAAGAGTACAAGAGTAAGCTCGAAGCAGACAATCCTGGATTAACGCCAAAAATCACCTTCGACTTAAACGATGATATTGTGTCGGGTTTGACTGAACGTCCGAAGGTCGCCATTTTGCGTGAGCAGGGTGTTAATAGTCACTTAGAAATGGCAGCGGCGTTTTTAAAAGCGGGTTTCACCGCGATAGATGTTCATATGAGCGATGTGCTAGCAGGACGAGTGACTCTTGATCAATTTAAAGGCATTGTGGCTTGTGGTGGTTTCTCTTACGGTGATGTTTTAGGTGCTGGTGAGGGTTGGGCGAAGTCAATCTTGTTTAATCCTATTGCTAGAGAACAGTTTGCAGAATTCTTTAAGCGTGAAGATGCATTTGCGCTAGGCATCTGTAACGGTTGCCAGATGTTATCAAACTTAAAAGAGCTGATTCCGGGTACCGAGCAGTGGCCACATTTCGTACGTAACAAATCTGAGCAATTTGAGGCTCGATTTGCAATGGTGAAAGTTGAGCCAAGCCCATCAATATTTTTTACTGGTATGGAAGGCTCGCATCTACCGATTGCTGTATCTCATGGTGAAGGGCGAGCTGAGTATAAATCGACAGAAGCCGCTCAAACATCGAACGCGTCAGGTTTGATTGCTGCTCGATTCGTTGATAATCACGGTAATGAAACCATGGTTTATCCAGCCAACCCGAATGGCTCTCCTTTTGGTATCACAGCACTGACCAATGAAAGTGGACGAGTGACGATTATGATGCCACATCCTGAGCGAGTACAACGCAGTGTTCAGAACAGTTGGTGCCCTGATGAGTGGGGTGAAGATGGCCCTTGGGTACGTATGTTCCGCAACGCTCGAAAATGGGTGGGGTAGTCACTTAGTATTTATATCGCAAAACGAAAAAAGCCGGGAATTCCCGGCTTTTTTTGAAGGTCTAGATAATCAGTTGTCATTCATCGATTTTATGAACCGATCGGCTTCAGTAATTGAAGCATTCATTTGAGTCATTAACCGCGACACATTACTTTGAACGCCGGCCAGCTCTTGTTTTAAAGACGCGATCGCCTTGGCATTCAGGTTGTGCTTTAAATAGAGCACTTGATCTTTAAATACGTTCAGAACAGGAGTCATACTCGACTCCGCTTTTTTCATAGCGGTAATCAACTTACGATATTGCTGTTTCGTTTGGGTTAATTGCGAAGCGCTTTTTTGGCGCAATGAACGACTGGTGTATTGCTGAAGTTCTTCCTCCCACTCATTGAATAGAGCCTCCGATACCGACTCAATATCTTCAACTCTCTGCCGAATCTCATCCGCCAGTGCTTTGCTCTCATCGTACTCAGACTGCAAGTTACTGTATATCTCTTCAATTTCTCCGCCGTCAAACTGTACCGCTGCTTGAAACTTCTCTAGCGCGCTTTGAAATTGTTCTTTCGCTTCTTGTTGGCTATCGTTGGCTTTTTCAACTCGACTAACTAAAACATCACGTTTGTGAATGCCTACTTTTTCAAGCGCGCCATAATAAGCAGACTGACAGCCAGCGATGAAAAGTAGAACAAGGATAATAGGTAGATTCTTCATAGTCATTTGAATATTAGTATCGTTGCATCTAGTTAACCATTGACCGGCGACATTGTCGAGTGTAAAGCCATGATTTTGAAGGATTCGCTCTAACATATGGCACCAAGTGTAAGAGAAACTTGGTTTGGAAGACTAGTCTGGGATAATTGGGTTAGATTTTTTTGTCGCTTAGTTTTATTGTCTTTTAGTGCAGCATGCCAGCTTGTTGTGGCGCTGTTGATGTCGGGGCGGTTCTTTTTAGAGATGATGTACGACAGGTTGTGATAATCCATTATCCGGTTATTTTGCCAGAGTGATGCTTTGTGCGCGCCAATAAGGTGGTACAAACAAAGATTGGTAGAGTGGCAGGGAATATTCGATTGGCCAATACGTTATAGGTTTTGGGTATTGGTAGAAGGAGGTTGTGATGAAACAAGTAATACCTTATTCCAGCATGCAAGATGCCTTGAGCTCTCTCGACAATGGTGGACGATTTTATAATATTTTCACCAAAGCGGGTGATGGAAAGGTTGATCCCGCAGAGCTTAGTAAAGTGGCTGGCATCATTGGCGACCGACAGCGAATGTTTTTGTTTTACGAGCTAGCGCTATCAAATCTTGAGCAGTCTGCAGTGAATGAAGTGCAGTCTGCTCTATCTCCTGAGCTCAATCAACAGTATCAGTTAAATCGTCCTAAGAATTATAAGCCGAGTGAGGTACAACAACTGGGCTCTGCCGGTGAGGCGGTGATCATCTCTGGGTATCCGAAAGTCATCGATGCGAGAGATAAGTTAACCGGGTTTATCATGGTGCCCATTATGGCTGGAAAAGTCATGACGTTTACGATGATCCCAATTATAGAGAAGTTTCATGTTTATGAGCTCTATGACGAGCCAAGTGGCACAACGTTTATTATTGCTCATGCGAAATCTGACGCCCCTCTACCATCCAACTATTTCACTTTTGCAGGTGTGCTAAAGGAGTTAAAGCAGGATAAGACGGGAGCAAAAAGTGAAGAGTTGTTCTTAGAGGCCTTTTATTATGTAGAAGGCGAGCAGTAGATTATTTATCGATAAGGGAAGTTATCATGCGTGTTTTATTTACTTTAATCGTAACCATTATTTCACTCAACTCGGTCGTCGTCGCAGAAGCGAAAGAAGTTGACCAAGACAAGCTTGATCGCTACCTCAACTCTTTATATAAAAATGATAAAGCGATGTTGAGTGTTGCTGTACGAAAAGAAGGGAAGTTGGTTTACAGTCACGCAGTTGGACAACGAAAAAACGATTCGAAATCTTTAGTTAACAGTGATACACAATATCGCATTGGCTCGATATCAAAAACAATCACAGCTGCGCTAATTATGCAGGCTGTAGAGCAGAAAAAGTTAGCCTTGGATGCGAAGCTTAGTACTTTTTACCCGAATGTTAAAAATGCCGAGCAGATCACGGTTAAGCAACTCTTGAGTCATCGAAGTGGTTTATTTAATTTTACCAATGATCCTTTGTATATGTCTTACATGGAAAGTCCAAAGTCGAAGGCCGAAATTTTAGAAATCATCGATACCTACCCGGTAAACTTTGCGCCGGGCGAGAAGTTTGAGTATTCAAATACTAATTATGTATTACTCGGTTACATCTTAGAAGACATCTATAAAAAGACACTCCATGAGATCGTACAAGCTAATATATCGAAGCGATTAGAGCTACCGCGCACGGCAGTCGGCAGTAAAATTGATATCAGTAAAAATCAAGCGGATTCATTTTATTATGCCGACGGATGGAAGCCCGCAACCCACACTGATATGTCGATACCCCATGGTGCTGGCGCCATTGTTTCTACGGCTCCTGAATTGACTCAGTTACTGCATCACTTACTCTCTGGGGATATTGTGAGCGAAGCTTCTTTACAGCAAATGATGAAGGTTGAACAAGGTTATGGGTTGGGGTTAATGAAGTATCCTTTCGGTGAGCGCTCTGCATTCGGTCACAACGGCGGAATTGATGGTTTTGTGTCGAATGCTGCTTTCTTTCCTGAGGAAGATATTACCATAGCAGTGCTTTCTAATGGCGTTAATACCAATTTCAATGGAATTCTGATTGGTGTACTCAGTATTGTGTTTGACAAGCCGTTTGAGCTTCCAAACTTTGCTGAAAAAAGTATAGAGCTATCACTTGAGCAAATGACTGAATTAGAAGGTTCTTATTCCTCAGCCGATTTACCTTTAAAACTGAAGGTATTCATTCAAGATCAACAGCTCTTTGCGCAAGCAACGGGTCAAGGACCATTTCCATTAACGGCAATATCGCCTACGACCTTTAAATTCGAAAGAGCGGGAATTCGAATTGAGTTTGTTTCGAGCTCTGATAGTGCGAAGGAGTTCGTATTACACCAAGCCGGTAAAGCTTATCGCTATTCACTGGATCGTTAATTCGTTATCATACCGGAACCGTCAATTGTAGAGAGCCGAACAAAACATGAATCACGATTCAGACGCCAGCGGAATACCTGCCGCGTTTCTAGAGGTATTGCAGTGCCCGAAGCATGCTGAGGCTCTCCATTTTGATGGTACACAGTTAGTCAGTAATGACGCCAAAGAGTGTTACCCTATCATCAACTCAACACCCTGGTTGTTGCAAAATCCATTGCATTCAATGGTTGATTGGAGCATCAAGCTAAATCACTTCTCTCGAGTATTAGGGCAAGAAATTCAGCAACTAGAACGCGAATTAAAGAACAGTCAGGGCGCCACTCGCGAAAGGCTCGAGTTGTTATTGGGTGCGAAGCAGCGATTTGTTCAAGACATAAGTACGCTTGTCAGTCCTATTTTAAGTGCGAAAGTTGCGAGTAAACCCGTTTATGATGCTCTTAGCGATAGAGCGCCAAGTACACAGAACTTATTAAGTTATGAAGCCAACCTCTATCGTGATTGGGTTTGGGGTGATGAAGAAAATGAGCAATACGCCGAGTTAGTGACAAAAGCTCTTTCAGCTCAACAACATAATCGAGTCGCCATACTGGGCGCTGGTTCAGCACGGCTTTCCTATGATTTAGCACGAGCATTAGATCCTGAACTTTTGGTGAGCAATGATATTAATCCGTTGTTAGTTTTTGCTGCCAAAGAAATCCTTTTTGGACAAGGATTGGCTATCGATGAGTTTCCATTCCACCCTAAAAACATTGCTTCAACGGCTATTCGTCATCAAATTGAAGCGATAAAGGACTGTCCTGGTAATCTACATTTTTTATTCAGTGACGCTGCGAAACCGGCGTTAAGAGCTGCAAGTATGGATGTCGTTGTTACTCCTTGGTTAATCGATATTCAACCATTACCGCTTTTGAAATTTTTGAAAGCTATCAATCATTATCTTCCTACTGGTGGGCTTTGGGTTAACTTTGGTAGTCTAGTTTTTCAGCAGCAACGAGAAAGCTTGTGCTATTCGATTGAAGAGATTGCGTCGATTGCAGAACAAGCAGGGTTTAAAATCGAAGAAATTTCGGAGCAGGCGTTGCCTTACCTTAAATCGCCCTATAATGCAGGTTATCGAATAGAAACGGTTTGGTCATGGCGAGCGGTTAAAGTAAAGGATGTGACATTGTCAGAGAGCGTGGATAATTTGCCTGACTGGATAATCGATGCAACTCAAGCAGTGCCTAATGACTCGAAGATACAGTCTTTAATACAAACCAATCAGGTGTATATTGATCTCGCAAAAAAAGTAAATGGTAAGAGAAGCTTGGTTGATATTAGTAAGCATTTTGCAAGAGACTATAATGTTTCGCCGCAAGAATCCTTGCAGTTAGTTAAAGAGTTCTTTCAGAAAATAGCCTTCTCGTAATGACTTGGTTGAGTTGATAGAAGAGCTCTGCGCTTGTTACATTTTGAAACTTTTTCAATGGCCGTGTTGGTACTTTTTTGATGATGCCAATCGGAGAGTTCAGCTTGGGTTCATTTCTTTTCCCATAAAATAACTCCTTATGAATTGAAGCGCTTATCTTGAGTTTTTTGTGCAGGCTTCATTCAAAACATTATTAAAGTAAACCAAAGGAGTCATTCGGTGAAAAGTTCAACCCTTAAACATTTGAAAATTGTTACGGCCCTAGCCTTGACCTATGGCGCTTCAATCAGTCATGCGAATGACTTGAGCTATGATTACATTGAGCTGTCGGCGGTCGAGAGCCAAGTCTATGAAGATGGCGCAACCATGGATGGATATAAACTCGATTTTTCTTATCAATTTGGTAATCATTTTTCATTCTTACTTGGTTTCGACAATGTTAATGATAAACAAAGCTTAGCCAACTTAGATTATGAGCAGAGAGTTAAAACCAAACACTTTGGTTTTGGTTTTCGAAGCTCAGTAAGCGAGAATTTAGATTTCGTTGCGCAATACACCAATGATGATTATCGCTATACAGAAATTGAGACGGATAATTTGGGGACGGACAAGTTTACTTATAAGGATGATGGCGACACCATACGCATCGGGCTAAGAGGGCTGTTAGGCGAAAAGTTTGAATGGGATGCTTTCGGTGTGCGAAAAACCCTGAATGGAGATGGAGTTGACGTTGATGACAGTGGATATCAACTGTCATTAAGGTATCGACTCGCTGAGGAGCTTAGTCTTGGAATGTCTCGCTCGGACATTGGTGACTTTGAGGAAACTGCCCTGAGCCTGCGTTATACCTTTTAGTTCGCTAACGTGTCGTCTGACTCGATGAGCCCCTTTTAGATAAAGGGGTTCAGCCAACCTTCGATTATCGCAATTGCCGAATAATCTGCTATGATTTACCCTTAAGCCGTGGGTTTCAAACCCAAGTGTTCCACCCTTTTACCGCAGACCGAATAATGGAACATGACAGTGTAGGTAAGTTATTAAAAAGCACCTCTTTATTTTCAGATGAGCAATCGATTGATGGATTGACTCAATCTAATGAATATTTAAAAGCATTGATTGAGTTTGTAACATCGGTCATTCATATCAACTCGGTGGAAGAGGTTGTCTGGCTGCTGACGGATCGAATCATTGGCAAGCTCGGGTTTGAAGACTGTGTTGTTTATTTGGTTGACGAGTCGACCAACCAACTGAATCAAGTTGCCGCTTATGGGCCGAAAAATCCAGTAGAACATCAAGTTCTCGACCCTATTACTTTGAAATTTGGTGAAGGGGTTGTCGGTGCCTGTGCGAGTTTAAAACAGCCGATTCTTATTAACGACACTCGGCTCGAAGAGAATTATATTGTCGATGACGCACCACGCCTTTCGGAACTTGCAGTACCCATAATTTATGAGCAAAAAGTGATCGGTGTGATTGACTCTGAACATTCATCGTCTCATTTTTATACGCCACACCATAAGAATACATTAGAAGCCATCGCTTCGGTCATCTCGACTAAATACGCCAACGTTGCAGCAATTTCTAAATTGGAACAAACGATAGAAAAGCTCGAAGAGTTTAAAACGTTACAACAAGCCGTGTTCGATATAGCTGAACTGGTTTATTTATCGAGTAGCCTAGACGATTTTTACGCGCGCTTACACCGAATTCTATTGCGCTTAGTTAGAGCCGAGTCTTTCTTCATATGTTTGCACAACGAACAAGAAGGTTGTTTAGAGTTTCCTTATTGTTTTGATATGGAGATGGGAGGTGTTTTCGATTTTAGAATAGAGCAAAAAGACTTTCCTAAAAGCATGACTGCTTCGGTCGTCTTGTCGCAAGAACCAGGACTCTATCAAACTCAAGATATTCAAAAGTTTTGGGACCAGAAAAAAGTGCTGGTGAAAGGTAAGTTACCCCATAGCTGGCTGGGAATTCCCTTTACCACCGATGACGGGGTCAAAGGTGCCGTAGCCATTCAAAATGTGAATGAGATTGTTGAGTTTACAGACAAAGATGTCGATTTATTGGTGTATATCTCTCATCAAATCAGCATTGCTTTAAAACGCAAAAACGATGAAGCCTTGTTGCAACATTTAGCATTACATGATGATCTGAGCGGCCTAGCCAATCGAACTCTTTTTCTCGACCGTTTGAAACATGCGTTAAAGCGCGATCGTCGTAATCAACATTTTCAAACGGCAATTATGTTTCTTGATCTCGATCGTTTCAAATTAGTCAATGATGCCTATGGTCACCATATGGGCGATCGCTTAATCAAAGAAGTAAGCCAACAAATTCAGTCGTGTTTGCGTAGTTCAGATACATTAGCGAGATTAGGTGGCGATGAGTTCGCCATATTGGTTGAAGACATTGATCATGTCATTCTAGTTGAGCAACTCGCGCAACGAATTATTCAGCAGTTGAATCAACCGATACTGCTGGATGATATTCCCATATTAACCTCTGTTTCTATCGGAATCGCACAAGCGAGTCAGTATATTCAAGAAGCGAGCGAAATGGTTAAGCTTGCTGACAATGCTATGTATCAAGCAAAGGCTGAAGGAAAAGGGCGTTACGTTTTATGCTGTACCAGTGAGAAGAGTCGTGTTGTCGACGTGCTCACCATTGAAAATGAGTTAGCAAATGCGATAAAGAACGATGAGTTCAAGTTGGTCTATCAACCAGTATTAGATTTGAACTCAGAAAAAGTCGTTGGGTTTGAAACGCTGATTCGCTGGTTTCATCCGAAAAAAGGAATTATCTATCCCGATTACTTTATCGATGTAGCCGAGAAGTCAGGGCAAATTGTTGAGATTGATCGGTTGGTTTTAGCGAAAGCCTGTAAGATACTAGAGAGTTGGCAAGCAACGTCGAGCTCTTCGGTTTACCTTAATGTCAACGTATCGAGTAACTCATTAGCAACCCATGATTTTTTAAGCCGCTTTCAAGAAACAACCAATGCTTTTCAGTTTTCTAAATCTCGATTGAATGTAGAAATTACTGAACGGGCGTTAATTGATAATTTGAAGCAAGCCAACGTTTTATTACGAAGCATGAAACAGCTGGGCCATAAAGTCATTCTCGACGACTTCGGAACCGGTTATTCCTCTTTGAGTTATCTGCATCAATTGCCAATTGATATTGTTAAGATTGATCGTTCATTTATTATGTCGCTTGATGAAGCCGATGCATCGATATCCATCGTTCGTGCCATTATCTCTCTCGCCCAGTCACTGAATATGCAAGTTGTCGCTGAAGGAATCGAGCATGTAACTCAATTAACGGCGTTACAGCAACTAAAGGCTCATTTTGGGCAAGGGTATTATTTTTATAAACCTCTGACCAGTGACGACGCATTGGCGCTGTTTTATGAGTCGTCATGACCTGTAACAATTTGCTGCAACAATAACGCCTTGTCAGCCGTTATCTACTATGGCTCTGAGTAGTCACCGTGCTTGCTTTGTGGCATAGTGACGACACGCTAGTTAATTGATAAAACGACATGCCAATTAAATACACATCGCCAGCCGAACAAGAGTTTTGGGAACAACAATCTGTTCAGTTTTTAAACGGAATTCGTCGAGGAATAGAAAAGGAAAGCCTTAGAATTAATGATCGAGGGTACATCTCTCAAGCTCCTCATCCGGTCGCTTTGGGTTCAACCTTGACGCATCAATATATAACGACGGATTACTCAGAGGCGCTAATGGAGTTTATTACTCCTGCGACATCTACTCGAGAAGCACCACTTCAATGGTTACAAGAAATACATAGCGAAGTTTATCAAAACATTGGTGATGAACTGCTTTGGGCCACCAGTATGCCCTGTGTCATGGGTAAAGAGAGCGACATTCCGCTTGCTTATTTTGGCACATCGAATAGTGGCCGAATGAAAACCATCTATCGCGAGGGGTTAGGCCATCGATACGGTCGTTTTATGCAAACGATTGCCGGTGTTCATTATAATTTTTCATTCGCTGATGAACTTTGGGCGCCACTGCAAGAGGCTTCCAGCAAGTCATCGGCCGCTGGCGCTAAAAGATTGTCATTGCAAGACTATCGTTCAGAGCGGTATATGGGAATGATTCGAAACTTTCAGCGCAACAGTTGGATTATTCCCTTTTTATTTGGTGCTTCACCAGCGTTATGTGAGAGCTTCCTAAATGGTCGTCCAAGTCGACTCGAAACCTTGGTACCGGGAACTCGCTATGGCAAGTTTGCAACGTCGTTGCGAATGAGTGACCTGGGTTATCAAAACAATGTTCAATCACAACTTAAAGTGTCGACCAATTGCTTGAAAGAATATATCGCCAATTTAGAACATGCGATTCGAACCGAAGACCCTTATTATCAGTCAATTGGTGTATTAGAAAATGGGCATTACAAACAACTAAATGCCAATGTACTGCAAATAGAAAACGAGTTTTACAGTAATATTCGGCCAAAGAGAACTGCGAAATCCGGAGAGCGTCCAACGAAAGCGTTGCGTGAAGGAGGGGTTGAATATATTGAAGTTCGTGCGCTGGATATTAACCCATTTAGTGAAATTGGGGTGACTCAACAACAATTAAACTTTTTGGATGTATTCTTATTGCACTCAAACATGCAAGCGTCGCCATGCATCACTGAGCGTGAGGAAGCTGAGACGAAAAAGAACTTTGCCCGAGTAGTCAAGGGAGGGCGTGATCCAGCACTTTATTTATGGCATAACAATAAACAGCAGCGACTAGAAGACTTAGCAAACTCTTTATTCGAAGGCTTTGAGGTTGCTGCTGGTCTGCTTGACCGAGCCTATATTACCGACGACTTTTCTAAAACCATCAGCCAACTCCGAGAGCAAATTTCTCACCCCGAATTGACTTTATCTGGGCAGGTCGTAGCGACGATCGAACAACGTAAAGATGGTTTTTTCCCCTTTGCGTTGGAACTATCTCAACAATACAAAGCGGCGTTTCTAAATCAACAGAATAACCAAGACGTCACTAAACGGTTCAGAGAAGAAGCGCAGCGCTCATTAACTGAGCAAAAAAGAATTGAAGATACCGATACTCGAAGTTTTGAGGCGTTTTTAGCCAGTTATTTTGAAGACTGACGGAATTGAATACTGAATAACAAAAACGAAAAGCAACAAGAATTAGGGGTAGGATAGTGTCAACAGCAACTTTAATCACGTTTATTATTTATTTAGTGGGTATGCTCGGAATAGGTGTTTGGGCTTACTTTCAAACCCGAAATTTATCCGATTATATACTCGGTGGTCGAAAGCTCGGCGGTCTTGTCACTGGGTTGAGTGCGAGTGCTTCTGATATGAGCGGTTGGTTACTCCTTGGTGTTCCTGGTGCTATTTATGCCGGAGGACTGGGTGAAATGTGGATTGCCGTTGGGCTGGTAATTGGAGCCTATTTTAATTGGAAAATTACTGCTCCACGACTTCGTGTATATACCGAGAGGGCCAATAACGCCATTACCTTGCCAGAGTATTTTACTCATCGATTTGAAGATAACTCGAACTTGCTTCGTGTGATTTCGGCGTTGGTCATTTTAATTTTCTTTACCGTTTATGTGGCGTCTGGCTTGACTGCTGGTGCGAAATTGTTTGAAGCATCGTTTGAGATGGACTATCAAGTTGCTCTATTGATAGGCGCTATAGTGATCGTTAGTTATACGTTTGTTGGTGGGTTTCTTGCGGTTAGTTGGACCGACGTTGTTCAAGGCTTATTAATGGCGTTAGCTTTAGTGGTCGCGCCAATAGTGATGTTTGTTGAGCTAGGAAGTTTCGAGTCCATTCAAGCCGGTGTGATCGCGGTCGACTCGACTAAGACCGATTGGTTTGCTGGAAAATCGGCCTCTGACTTTTTATTATCGATCAGTTTTTTCTCATTAATGGCTTGGGGGCTAGGGTATTACGGTCAACCTCATCTTTTAGCTAGGTTTATGGCAGCCCAATCCATTCAGCATGTGCATCGAGCTCGGCGTATTGCGATGAGTTGGATGGTTATTAGCATGTTGGGAGCATTGCTCGTTGGTTATTTTGCGATTGCTTTTTTTGCTGGCTCGGAACATGCAGCGCTTTTATCTGGAGACAGCGAAAAAGTCTTTATTTTGGCAACACAAGTTCTATTTAATGAATGGTTCGCGGGCTTTTTGCTTGCGGCCATTTTGGCCGCTGTCATGAGTACCATTGACTCTCAATTATTGGTGACCTCCAGTGCTGTGACTGAAGATTTTTACCGTGTATTTTTCCGACGCATGGCGACCGACAATGAATTGATGTGGGTTGGCCGAATTGCAGTACTATTGATAGCAGCGATTGCCATTTTGATTGCCATGGATAAAGACGCCAAAGTACTGGGGTTAGTCAGTAATGCATGGGCTGGTTTTGGAGCGGCTTTTGGTCCTGTTATTGTGATCTCTTTGCTTTGGAAAGGAATGACCAGAAATGGCGCTTTAGCGGGTATGCTAGGCGGCGCAATTACGGTCATTCTCTGGATTTCGTTTAAGCAAGACATGGGTGGTTGGATGGCCGATACTTATGAAATGATACCCGGTGTCATAGTATCCACCGTGTTGATTCTGTTACTCAGTAAAACACAGATTCCAAGCATCACTATGGTGGAGCGTCATTCACAGGTTCTTGCCGATCTTAAACAGAAGGGATAGTCGAATGAGTATACATATTAGACCGGCCTTGAAGAATGATTGTTCACTGATTTTATCGTTTATTAAAGGATTGGCCGACTATGAAAAATTGAGCCATGAAGTGATAGCGACCGAGCAGCTTCTTGAAGACACGTTATTCTCGGAGCAACCAAGAGCCCATGTTTTTATTGCTGAGCTAGATGGTGAAGCAGCAGGGTTTGCTCTGTACTTTTATAACTATTCTACATTCCTGGCAAAACCCGGAATTTATTTAGAAGACTTGTTTGTGTTGCCAAAATACCGAGGCAACAAAATAGGGAAAGCGCTGTTGGTTCATCTAGCGAAAACTGCGGTGGAAGAAGGGTGTGGTCGGTTTGAGTGGTCAGTACTTGACTGGAACCAACCGGCCATTGATTTCTACCGTGCAATGGGCGCTGTTGGTATGGATGAGTGGACGGTGCAAAGAGTGAGTGGTGAGCAGCTTGAACAGCTTGCCAATACAAAGATTTAAATGAGCAGAGAGGTTGCCAAAGTATACGTGTCCTTTATCGCGATGCGAGTGGTATTTGGCTAGGTATTTAACCCTTCTGTTTTGTTCTAGGTTTTTTAGAGACGTTATTTCATGGATTGTAAGTATCACCCGAGTGTCAATGCGACTTGGTATTGCTCTAAATGCGATGTGGCCTTTTGTGTAGATTGTGTTCCAAGTACAGAGCAGGGGAGTTTTGTTCGCTGCTCTTTGTGTCGTACTTATCTTGAGCCTTTAGGTATTAGCCAATCAGTTACGCCTTTTTGGCTGAACTTAGGACAATTTTTTCTGTATCCATTGAACCTTCCAATGATGCTACTGGTTTTTGGACTGTCGTTAGTTTACTCAATGTTTATTGTAAGCTTTGGGTTAAGTTTGGTGTCACTACTGTTGCATTTGGTTTGGTTTGCCATCGTGTATCGCATAAGCTTTTCGATTATGGAGTTGTCTGCGCACGGGGAGCAAAAATTTAGTCATCTCGGTAAGCTGTTGGCAACAAGAAATGGTTGGTCATACATCAAGTTATTATGCGCCACGGCGTTAATAGGTTTTTTAGTGTATAAAGCACTTATGTGGAGTTTGATTTTAGGTGTTTTACTCACTTTATTATTTATTTTTGCTTACCCGGCAGTCAATATTATTTTGTGCGTTGATCGCAGTCTCTTCAGTGCAGCTAATCCATTTCGAATGATTGAGGTTATCTATTCTATCGGTTGGAGCTATGCCATCGTTTTTATTTTTGTTGTGCTATTTTCATTGAGCACCAGCTTTTCGATGGATCTTATGACTTCAATATTTCCGGGCAAATTAGCCATCTTAATGACCAATATGTTTTTCCTCTATTTTACCTTTACGATGTACAAAATGTTGGGCTATGTCGTCTTTCAGTATCACTATGAGCTTGGCTTTTCTGTCAACCGTAGCCAGATTAATCAAAACGTGAAAACTCATGGTAAGTCATCGGCTACCAAGTCAAGTGGAAGCGAAGCGTCAGTGGTGGGGAAAAATGGCATTATAGAAGCACAAGTGTTTATTCAAGAAGGCCGTTACGAAGATGCTGAGCAAGTGCTGCGACAAGCTTTGTCGGCAGAACCGAAGAACAACCAAATTTATGAGTTACTTTATAAGTTGTTCGCCTTGGTTGGAAAGCATGACTTAATGGTTAAGTTATGCGAGAAACAACTGCCACTGCTGGTCGAGCAAAAAGCAAAAAATTTAATTAAAATTAGTTATTTCAAAGTTCTTGAGTATAACCCTGAGTACTTTCCGAGTGATCCTAAGGTAATTGATTATCTAATTACCTGTATGGATCGCAAAGATGAAGTCAAACAGGCGTATCGGTTATTTAGATTCCTGAAAGAGCATCACATTGATTATCCTTCTATGGCCAGTTTAAGTTTTTACCTTGCTAAGTTATTTGCAGAAAAACTAAATCGCCGTAGCGATGCCGCTAAGTTAATTTCTTGGGGTATTAACCTAGCCGATGGCGATCTAAAAACGTCGATGAAACAATATTTAAGTCACTTATCGTGACCGGGTTCATCCTTTTGAACGAAAGTTGATTAATAAATATCTCGAATAGAGACATTGTTTGGTATTTCGACTATTGATATCTATAGTTTAATTAGACACACGGGATTTCAAAACTATGGAACTGATCGAACGTCGTATGGCGAGCCGTTATGACGTTAACCTTTTAGCAGACGTTGGCTTGTCGAACGATGAGCAATTACGGTTAAGTGTTTGCAATATATCTGCAACTGGAATGCGGATCATTACATCGGTTGAAAACTTGGTGTTCCTTTTTCCTAACCAACAACGCGAGAATATCATTGATACGATTCATTTGAACGTTGCGGTGTACTTACCCGAACCTTTTGTGAAAGCCGATGTAATCGTTGGAGCCGTTTACACTCAACGGCTTTCGCATCAACAGTTTTCAGTCGGCTGTCGTTTCGAACGCTTCTTACAAAACAGTGCATCGGTGCTGGCCGATTATCTTTTTAGTATTGCCAATGATGACTTTCAGCGTAACCAAGTTATTCGAATCAGTCAGTAGAGGACGTTCAACTTTATACCTAGTTATGATATAAACTCGCTCTAAAATTTTAGGAGCGAAGGTAACGAGTGATGGAACATCCGTTTGATCTGAATGAGCTTTATATTCATGAATACCCAGGTAATTCGAATTTAAAGCCAGTGTTATTCTTGCATGGAAATACCCAAAACAGCACTTGCGGTACTGGAGTGATCGAGTTTTTTCGGAGCAAAGGGCACCGAGTGGTCGTTTGGGAGTTGCCCGGTCATGGTTTATCTAAATTAACCGTCGATCATTATAAATTTTCTGATCTTGTCGCGCTAAACAGCCAGATTATTGAAAAGTATCATTTACAACAGGGCCTATTAGTTGGTCATTCTATTGGAGGAATGATCATTCTCGCCTCTGTCATTGAACGTCAGTTTGACGATGCCTCCTTATTGTTAATGGGCTCATTAGATAAGAACCCTATTGAAGCGGTGAAGGAACATAATCTGTCGGATGCTTTGTACATGCAAACCTCACTCGATAGCTATATGGAAGCAGGTGATGGCTTATTTAAGCGACAACGTCAGTATGATTATTTTGAAAATCGTCATCTAGACGACTCCTTTACTGAAATATTCAATCGTCGCTACACACAACCCTTGGCTAACCGAATAAACCTAACCTCCCTTGCGGAATACGATGTCCGCGAGCAATTGTCGAGTACGCCTCGCGTTATGCTTGTTTTGCACGGTGCAAAAGAAGAAGTTATTCCGCCAGCTTTGGTTGAAGATATGATGACTCACTACCCATGGGCATTGTTAGAATGGTTCCCAGAGGGAGGGCATAATGCCTTTTTTCAACATCATGAACTAACGGTTACCTTTCTTAAGAAACATTATGACCGCTTGTGTACAAATAACCTGAGTGTGCTCAGGAGCAAAGCTGAGGCTTAGCTGAGCAAAAGAAAGGGTGAAGTGCTTAGGCTGTTGTTGGAGTAATTACTAAAAAATTAGGCATAAAAAAAGGCGAGTATGAACTCGCCTTTTTCGTCTTAAAAAGGATTACAGAGCAACGATGTTTTCTGCTTGTGGTCCTTTTTGGCCTTGAGTGATAGAAAACTCAACTTTTTGGCCTTCAGCTAAGGTTTTGAAACCATCGCCTACGATTGCACTGAAGTGTGCGAAAACGTCTGGACCGGATTCTTGTGAAATGAATCCGAAACCTTTTGACTCGTTGAACCACTTAACGGTTCCAGTTACTTTATCTGACATATCTTCATTCTCGTTGTTAACGATTAAACATTACCATTTCTGGTGGTGGAGCTTTTGAAGTGGAACTATTACTTATTAACAACAGAACGGGTATCCATCGATAGGTGTTCGGAATCGCAATAAATACAGCTTTACTCTCAAGCTGAGTGAATTATATACCGCGAATACACGCTGTCAAAGAGATATTTTGGTTGCAACCAGAAATATCCTAACTAACGATATTCTTACTGCGCCATTCATTCAGGCTATTGACGGCTCTTTTTCCATATTCCGTTTCACCATAGTAGTTTGCTAAATAATTCAATTCGTTAGCTGCACTACGGTATTTTTCGCGCTTTGCAAGGGCTGAACTCCACTCATATAGCAGCTGTGGTAAGCGGGGATGTTCGGCAAATCGCTTTTTAGCCATGGCGACATGAGGTGTGGAACTTTGCACTTGGTCGTTTCTTAATTGGCGGGTGAGTAAGTTAAATAACTGTTCAATACCCAGGTCTGATACCGATAAATGCTTTCCGAGGTGTTGTTGAGCGACCGTTAAAATGAATTCATCAAGTTGGTCGTGGCGAGGATGCACCGCAAGTAGGGTGTTTACGGCATGTTTAAACTTTTCACTGCCAGTATTGGTTTTTTCTAAGTTATATAAGCTTTTTAGACAGCCTTCATGATCTGGATGATGTTTTAAAGTGAATAGAAGGTCGCTGCGAGCTCGGTCGAAATCGAGTTGTCGAATCGCATCCAAGGCCTCTGCGTAGCGGCTGGTCGGTGGATTTTGGGTTGAGTGTTGTTCGTCTAAACGGGCAGTGAGACGCGGCTTTAGTAAAAATCCGAGCAGAGCGCCGCTCAGTAGACCTCCGAGATGGGCGAGATAAGCAACATTGGGCTGATTACCCCATAAGTAATACCCAAGCTCTTTGATCAACCAGAAGGCGAGTACCATCAGAGCGGACCATTGAAAGTGATTGAAATAGAGGCCGAACCAAGCAAAAAAGCGAATCTTTCGAGCACCATAGTAAGCAATGTAGGCTCCCATTAAGCCTGAGATAGCCCCTGAGGCACCTAGCAGCGGAGTGTAGGGCGTTCCGTCAAGTAGAGTAAAAAGACTAGCTCCAGCCGCTCCAGTGAGCAAATAAATAATTATCAGCTTAATTCGGCCAAATAATCGCTCAATGCCAAAGCCGAACAAGAATAAGACCAGCATGTTTCCCAGTAGATGAAATAGATCACCGTGTAAGAACAGGTGGGTGATTAAAGATACCGGTCGGTTATCTTCGTATTTGATCCCGTAATGATAAAAAGTGACTTGGCTGAGTAACGCCTTAATTTCTTGGTTGGCTAGTCTCCACTCAACGACGTCGATGCTGCTGTCTTCTTTGAATGACTGTTCTAGATATCGTCTAAAGTTGTGGTCAAACACCATAAAGTAAAGCCGACTGGGGCCTTTTGTATAGACCTCAGATACGTTGTAATAGTGTTTGTTTGCTGACTTAGTTAAAAGGTATTTTTCGAAATAGGGAAGCTCGCGAGTAAATTGCTCACTTTGTACGTAATATTCAAAGACCTTTTGCTGTTCTTTTTCATCGTTCATTTGAAATGCAAAAAAGGAAGCTATTGTGACGATGATCAATGATGCCGTCAGCCAAGGTAAGTGTTTTTTAGATAAAGGAACTTCTGTCGGTATTATTAGCAGCATAAAAAAACGGGTAACTTAAGGTTACCCGTATTGTAATTGCTAAACGATTGACTGCAAATGCTTTATGTTTCGCCTTTGTCTTAGATGTTTCCTTGAACAATTGGCTCAAAAGCAGTGAGTGCATCAAGCATTGTTGAGTTCCCTAACCCTTGAGTGGGGAACAAGGATGCAAATTGATTTTGCTCACCATGCAATGCCATGTAGTTCAAAATCACCGCTTCGGCTAACAAGTTGACGTTATTGGCAGCGGGGGAGCTAGCCGTTTCAACCGAGGCGTCTGGACGCATGTAACCGAGTTGCTGATGTTTCGCTTGGACTTCTGGGGTAGCCCCAATTAATTGCGGTTTGCCACCAGGGTTATAGACTAAAAAGAATGACGCTGCTGTTGATGAGTTGTCACCCGTCCACATACCTTTACCGCGACCATCTTCACTGTCATCAATCATACCGTTACTGGCGAGTGAGCCGTCACTGAACACGTACATCATTAAAGGCATATTCATACGAGCGGCGTATTCTAAACACGCACCCATGCAGCGGCCAGCACGAAAATCTCGTACTTCACCCGTTCGGCGTCCACCACCGTGGTAGTCATAACCACCCATGGTGATTGTTCCTGCACCTGCGTAGCCATTAATAACCATTTTCATAACGGAAGCCGTTTTGCGGAATTCGCCGTCTGAGTCGAACTCTTCTTGAGAGAAAATACCCGATGCACCGACAATTTCGGCATCAAGGGCGGGATCTAAGCTGGCAGGATTACCAAAACGGTCCGCTAAATCGGCACTTTTAACGTAGTTACAGTTGACTGACTTATCGATATCGCTCTCGCGGGCGACACCTGAGTCAACTTGAGCCATTTTCATCGCAGAAATTCGCTGAATGGACTCCATCACTCGGACCGCTTCGTCTTGGTTTAATACATTAAGTAGGTCGCCAACGTCGACTAACCCGGTTACATCACTTGGGCGATCCACTTTGGTTGGCAAAGCCGCTGGAATAATCATTGACGCGGGTGCCATTGAGTTACCACCAGATTGACTGGCGCGAGAACCAATCAAATCAAGCAGCGATCCGTAGGCAGGTTCTTGGCTTCGGACATACTTGTACAATCCATACATTGGGTTATGCGGATTGTTGCCAGTGTCATTTTCTGAACGTGCTGGGATGACTGCTCCATTAACGTTGGCTCGATTGCCAACCGAAAACTTGTCGAAGATTCCGCGCAGGAACGCACTGTCACTATGAAAGGCGAGACCAAGCTCGTTGTTGTAGTAATTCATTTGCGTGGTTGGATCGATAAGATTCGGCGTCATATCACCGGGCAAGCCTAACTTGCTATAGCCTTCGGTGGTTAAGAAGTCCATTTGACCGCCAGCGCCACCAACCAAGACATTCGAGCCGGCCATGTTGGCTCCACCGGCTAAATCGAATGCGATAAATGGAATTTTACCAGCGCCTTGAGCTGAAAGACCGCAATACACATCTCTTAAATCACGAACATCGGGCGCTAGCTCAGCATAAAGAGGATTCGATAATGCGCCAAGAAGTGAAGTGCCAAGAAGGGTTCCACTGCCGGCAATCATACCTTGAGCCAAAAAGTCGCGACGTGTTACTGGGCGCTTATGGGCGGTATGATACAGAGGCACATCTGGATGTAGGGTTTTATTATTACGTTTACTCATTTTTTTCACCTCTATTGTACCAACATGACCGCGCTACCAGAGGCAGCGGCACAGACCGACTTAGCAACCTTAACAGTACGACCTGCTTCACAGCTGTTTCCACAAGCGGTTAGTGTATCGATTAAATTATTTAGCTCCGTACTGACATCATTGTCAGCAGGTTGTGACGCTAAGCCTGTGCCCATGACTCGAACAAGCAATGGGTCAATTAAGGCGCTGCGACCAGTCGCATCAAACGCTGCAGTCACTGAACCCCCGAAATTGAACCCTGGGAAAGTCTGAGCTCGAAGCGTTGTGTCATCCATCAGAGCTGAGCAATATTCGATGCTTAATTGCGTTACGCCCATTTGATGCGAAGATAAGAAGCTTTCAATGCCTTCGCTTGTTGGCAATTGTTGCTTCACTTTTAAGTAAGTTGCCTGAACTTTCGGATGGTTCATGCTAACTCCGGTCATTTGCGCAAGCGTGGCATAGACTTCTTCGAAGGTTCGAACACCGATTTCAGAAGCAACCGGTGATGCGTCTGGCGGTGTTGGAACGGGTGATGGGTCTGCATCAACTCGAACGTTAGTTTTGTCACCCAGTTGTTCGAACGTTAAGAAGAACTCATCAACCGACGGACCTTGTTCTAAACCAATAACCGTACCAAGAGTCGAGACGACTTGTCCCGCATCGGGATCATAGTTTGCGCCGTCTAGCGTCAAGTCTAGGTTTCGGTAAGCTTGTCCAACCGGAGACTCTTTTCCGTTAATCCCAAGGCTCATGCCTTTTAGCGGAATCGCTTGAGGGGTGAAGTCTGGGTTTAATGAAATGAAGAACGGAGCGTTGAATAGATAGCTGTAGCTGTCCCATTGAGCCGCTTCAAAGACGATATAAGCGCGCGCCTCATTGGTTCCATTGGCTTCATCGGTTGGATTGATGATTTGCGAAATGTTAAACAGCAAGTAAAAGCGTTCACCAACGCCAGCATTGAAGTTTTGTGAGACTTGCTCAGCCGTTAACGCACGGTTGTGGATACTTAAAAACTTAATAACACCTTGCCATTTAAAATCATTGTTGGTTTCTGAACCCAAGACCAGAATGTAGGTGTCATCCCAATCGTTTAACGTTCCGGGTTCAACACCATCAACATCGCCAGTGTATTCGCCGTTCACGTAGATTCGTCGACCATTGACCGGATCGTAAGTGATGGCAACGTGTTGCAGCGTTGCTTGCAAGCGTTCGTCAGCATCGGCTGTTGATAAGCCTGGTTCACCATTCGCGTCGCTGTTGGTACTACGATTTAAGAAATCGTAGTTATACAAGGTTTGTCCAAGCATAAAGTTACGAGTGGTTTCTCCGCCCGAGTAAGACACGATGCGAGCAGGGCCTTCTTGAGTGACATTGGCGGGTGCAAACCATCCTTCAATGGTGTATTCGTTGGTTGCCTTAATTAAGTCATGAAGTTTTTTGCTATTCGCTGTGCTGGCACGAGCGCTGCCGCCTTTGAGGTTAATACCCCAACCGCCGACCCACTCAAACTCACCGTTGAGGGTAAGTTCTAAAGCAGGTTCTACACCGCTGGTGTCAAAAGCAGTATTGTTTTGTCCCGCTTTGAACTGCCAAGTCGCGATGGCATCGACTTCATGTCGACCACCAGAGCTTGCAAGAATCCCATTGTATAAAGTCATCGCTTTCGATGACACCGTATCAGGATCGAGCTGAGATACCGGAATTGCATCAGAGAACTGAGCAATCGCCGCTTCCATTTCATCACTGTCAGACACTAAGTTAGGGTCGTCATATTCACAGACATCCCAGCAGTTATGGAACTCAGAGCGTAATCGCGTTACAAATCGTGAGTCAGCCGGCGTGTCTAGGTTGATACGACTTTGAGCCGCCGCATAAGCTGAATTGATGTCGTCACTGGCAAAGAATGGAGAAATTGGCGTAGTCGCCGACTCTTTGTGACAATCGGAACAATACTGAGTCAACAAAGGATAAACATAAGTTTGGAACAGTGTTGGGTCTTCAGGGAAGTTTTTCGTCGCTCCTGGATCAGAAAGAGTAGGAGGATCGGAAAGCTCAATCTCTGTTGAAGCATTTCCGCTGTTTCCAGCCCAGTTAGTAATGTAGGAGGTCATGGTGTCAGCACATGCTTGATTGCTCGATAGCCAACAGTTGTGACCGCTTAATACTTTAGCGACCAAGCGAGAGTCTGCGGGAGAGCCTAAATCAGCAACGGTGTTTGCTTCTGCGTAAGCGAGATTAACATCGTCTTGCCGTGCAAACGTCGGGGATTGTCCACCTTCGTTATGACAATCACCGCATTTATCAAGTACGTTACTCCAGAAATAAGTTTGAAAACGTTGTACGTCATCCGTTTGAGGCGGAGGACCGGAATAGTTATTCCCGCCATTATTGCCTTGATTCTGATTCACCGGAGCATTTTCTGGACCACCGCCAGTACAAGCCGCCAGTACCGAGAAAAGGACTGGAACGACCATCATCTTTACAGTCGGCTTCTTCAACCGTTGCTTAGTGGAATTCGTCATTATTGTCGTCATCATTCAATTCCTGCCTAGTTGCCCATGCAATACACGGCACTTTCGCCGAATGTTTGCTTGAGGTTGTAGTTACTGTTGGCAAAGTTGGTCACCATGGTTTCAATCTGACTACGATCGGCAGCGTTACCTGGTTCGCGTAGGCAAACGGTTTTGAAGACTTTGCGTACTTGGCATTGCGCGAAGCGAGCAGAGTAGGCCAGTTCTTGCCCCATCGATTTTGCGCCTTGACCTTCACCCGTTAGTGCAGGATCCCAGCCTAAATTAGCGTTTTGCCCTTTGCGCCAGTAGTTACTCCATTGATCGTCTTGGGTAACGTAGCCGTATTTGAATGTGTTGTTGTTGATATGGTACTTCGCTTTGACGCGAGTACCTGTGTCAGGATCGGTCATGCCAGCGGTGTTGTAGACGAGCTCACCATTTTCGCCCTCTGGGTCAGTTTCAGCGTTGAACTCGTAGTCGTAATAGGCAAACGCTTGAACGAGAGGATCCATGCCTGAGTGACACGCGATACAGCTATTCAAGAAGATACGACTATCACCACCTGGGCTGCGACTGACGTCTTGGCGGATACGGTCGGGTATGCGAGTTTCATCTTTAAAGGCTTCTAAGTCGCCACACATATGATTAATCAGAGTGAAGCGAAACATTGCTCGGTTGGTGCCTGCGATAAAGAAAGCTTTCGCAGCAGCACGGCTGGTTAGCACTCCAGCGGTCGCTTCTGGTGGTAAGCCGTTGACGCTGGATTGTGCTCGGCGAACTAACAAATCTTTCAAATTGATGTTGTTGTTCTCTAGATACTCGTAATGTGCATTATTATTGTTTTGGTAGGCTGGAGCTCCTACACTGTTATCTGCGGTGTAGAGCACATCATCAAATAAGATCTTACGGAAGTCGTCTTCGTCGCGAACGATGCCAATGACCGTTGCGGTATAGTCATTTAACGGTGCAAACACGGTTTGGGCTTCATTTGTCCACGGAGTGACCATATTTTTTAGGGTGACGTTGTAGAATGCAGAATTCTCCATCGCTAGGTCCGCCGCTTCTTGGGGGTTACCAGCGTTAATTGAAGCCTCCATTTGATCGAGAACGGTCTCAGAAGGGTGGGTGCCGGCGAGTCGGTCATGAATTCGCTTGGCTTGCTCTCGAGCACCAGCCAGCGCGGGTTGCGCTGTCGCTAGGCACAGGACGGTCGCAGCTAAACAGGTCCATAAGCGCCGGCCTGTTAGAGCGTTGTTTTGTGGCATTGTTGTCATTTTGGGTCCTCGATCAAATTCGCGCCAGAGTACTCTGCACAATAAATCATCACTATTTGAGCTGATTGTAGTCGCTTGACAAAGTGTTTTTCGTGAATTTGACCACAGTATTAAAAAGATTCTGCTGCATAATATGCTGTCAGATGTAAATAATAGGTGAGTCGTTACTGACGGTGATGGTGGCGTTATTAGCGGGTTGCAGCAACAACGGTGTTTTCACTTGCGCAGACAAGTGGCAGGAAGAATATGAAAAATTATCTCAGTTTTAGAATAATTACGGTAATTCTCTCAGTCAGTGTTGGTTTGACCGCCTGTACCAGTGAAGACCCGATAGCCGACAGTTCGCAAAGTCCCGATCCAACCGTGACGGATTTTGCCATGGCGTTTATCAAGCGACCGGTGCCGCGAGATGAAGACGGCAATCCAATTATGGACGACGTGTTCCAACCTGAGTTATTTAATCCTGGCGCGGTCTTATTGTTGAAACCACGAGCATTACCCAGCGCAGCTGCGGTTGATATTACCTCGCGAGCGTTCATCGACCCTGATGCTCCCGATGATATTCCTCTGTACGATGTGAAAGATTTATCGGTTTCTCCTGATGGCTTGAAACTGGTGTTTGCGATGAGAGCGCCAGAAATACCCAACGCCGATGATGATGAGCAACCGAAATGGAACATCTGGACCTACGATGTTGAAACCGACGAATTAACTCGAGTAATCGCTTCTAACATCGTGGCCGAAGACGGCCATGATGTGATGCCGGCCTTTTTACCCGATGGTCGGATTGTGTTTGCATCGACCCGACAACGCCAAGCAAAGGCGATTCTTCTTGACGAGGGGAAACCACAGTTCTCTGGACTTGAAGAAGATTTAGATACTCATGCCTATACCCTGCATGTCATGGAAGCCGATGGCAGTGAGATAAACCAGATAACCTACAATCAAAGCCACGACTTATTCCCGACCTTGTTAAGTAACGGGCGCATTGCCTTTTTGCGTTGGGACAACATGGGGGGCTCTGATGCTCGGTCATTGTACTCAGTTCGTCCCGATGGACGCGACGTGCAGCGCTTATATGGCTATCACTCGCAAAATACCGGCAATGGCGGCGTTGAAGCTCTATTTACTAAGCCATTAGCCATGCCCGATGGTCAATTGCTTGTGCTCAGTAAACCACAACAAAGTTTATTTTATGGTGGCGACCCGGTGGTCATTGATCATCAAAACTTTATCGAAGCCGATCAAATGTTAGATGGAACGACGGGTGAGGGTCAACGATCAATTGCTGCCGATCTGGTTAATACCGACGACACTCCGTCTCCAAGCGGTTTGTACCACAGTGTTTCTCCGCTGTGGGATGATTCTGGCAGCCGCGTAATGATGAGCTGGTCGCCTTGTATGTTGAGAGAAGTCAACGTAACCGATGAGCCGCCGGTTATTTATGTCTGTACCGATGAAAATTTGCAGCGTTATGACGATGGTGAGTTATTGGCCGCGACGCCCGCGTATGGTATTTGGTTATGGAATCGCGAAGAAAATACCCAGTCGCCAGTGGTGGTGGCAGAACCTGATTTTTGGTTCACTGAACCCGTTGTTATGCAAGCTCGCAGCGATTCTCCTACTTTTTTACCGGACGGTATTCCCGGCATCGATATCGATAATGATTTGGTCACTGAGAATGTCGGCGTTTTGCACATTCGCTCCGTATACGACTTAGACGGTGTTGATACGACCCCTATGGGTATCACTGCAATGGCTGATCCCGTTATGACGCCGCCGGATCAACGTCCCGCACGCTTCCTAAGAGTCGTGAAAGGCGTGGCAATGCCCGATGAAGACGTTTACGACTTTGATAACTCAGCATTCGGTCGCTCTCGGCAGCAGTTGATGCGTGAAATACTCGGTTATGTTCCTATTCAACCCGATGGCTCCGTCAAGGTGAAGATTCCTGCTAATGTACCTTTTGCCATTAGTATTCTGGATGCTCAAGGTCAACGTATTTCAGGACGCCATGAAAACTGGATTCAGCTGAGACTCGGTGAAGAGCGCAACTGTACGGGTTGTCATACAGCGAACAGTGAAGTTTCACACGGTCGAAGTGATGCCGATCCTGTCTCGGTGTATCTAGGCTCAATCGGCAATACAACCTTCCCAAACAGTGACCCGAATTTATTTGCCGAAGACGGTGAAACGATGGCCGAAGCCTACACGCGTATCAATGGCGTTCCAGAGCCCAATTTAGATATTGAATTTACCGATGTGTGGACTGACCCTGCGATGGCTACACCGGCTCCTGACATTTTAATGTCTTATGCCGATCTACAAACACCAGCGCCGGTTGCCGATGCGTGTCTTGTCGCTTGGTATGCGGGGTGTCGTATTACCATCAATTATGAAGAGCATATTCAACCGATTTTTGATCTCGAACGTCCGGTATTCGACGGCATGGGGAATCAAATCGCTGACAATACCTGCACCACTTGTCACAGCTTATTCGATACCGTCAACAATGTCGTTCAGGCACCAGCAGCGCAGCTTGAACTAACCAGTCTTTCTTCGTTAGATGAGCCAAACCATATGCGTGGCTATCGAGAGCTATTCTTTAATGATAATGAAGTAGAAGTTGTCGATGGCATTGTGGTCGATCGACAAGTTCCAATATTGATTAACGGACAATTCATTTATCAAACGCTTGACGCCGATGGTGGGGTGGTCTTTTTCTTAGATGATGATGGTATGTTTATCTACGAGCCCGATCCGATCACTGGTCTACCGACCGAGTTATCTGACACCAATGGCGACTTGATTTATCAAACCGATGTTAATGGTAATCCGTTGTTTGAAACCGACGCCAATGGTGATCCGGTATTAGATAACAATGGAAACCCAATACCTTTGACGATTCCAATTCCTGTTCCTGAACCGAATCAATTAACTGAAACCGTGCCTATTGGTCCTATCTTAAACACGGCTGGGGCTCGAGCCAGTTCTGACTTCTTTGCATTGTTCAATGGTGGTTCTCACCAAGGTCGATTATCCGAAGCAGAATTAAAGCTAATTGCAGAATGGCTTGATATTGGCGGACAATATTTTAATAATCCTTTCTTAGCACCTGAAAATTAGAAGGTTATTAGATGGAAATGCGGTTTGCAAAAGGAGTGATTCCTGCTCCATGGTTGGTATTGTTGATTATGTTCGTTTCCCTAGGAGTGGTTAACGCACAGCAGGCAGACAGTGCTGATCAACAAGACAACTCACTCTCTGAGTTGTCGCCTCCTTCAGAGAAACGCACAGGCGTTGATGAGACCATTAATCTCGACGAACTTCAGAGCGTTGTTGTCAAAGAACCCTTTGTGAATATTCACACGGGTCCTGGTGTTGGTTATCCCGTTTTCCACGTTGTCGAAGCTAAAGAAACCTTATGGATCATTAAACGCCAATACAATTGGTTTTATGTCGCGACTAAAAAGCAAAAAGTAGGATGGGTACCCCTCGATATTATGTTGTTAACCGTTAATCATGACGGCTCTCCGGTTAATTTCGCGACCTATAATCAACGAGATTTTTCTGAACGTGACTTTGAAGTGGGCGTAAAGGTAGGTGACTTTGGTGGTGCAAACTTAATTGCTGTGACTGGGTCTTGGCAATTTACTCCGAACTTGGCCACGGAATTTGTGGTCGGCCAAGGCTTGGGTGACTTTTCAGAAGTTCGGCAAACGACCATCGCGGTCATCAATTCTCCTTGGCCAGAGTGGAAATACTCTCCTTATCTTGGGGTTGGCACGGGCATTGTAAAAGTCTTCCCAAGCGCTGCATTGGTGCAAGAAGTTGACCGAAAAGATGAAACTGTATTTGCAACCGCGGGTTTAAAAACCTACATTAGCGATAGATTTGTCGCTCGAGTGGAATATCGAAGTTACGCGATATTAACTAGTCAAACAACTAATGAAGAAATTGAAGAATGGACAATTGGATTCAACGTATTTTTTTAGGCATCGTGATTTCTCTGAGTGCTTTCAACCTAAGTGCTGCAGAGCAAGACTCTGATGATCCAAGCAAAATTTTTGAGCCAAAAATTGAGCGCCAAGCCGTTGATGAGGCATTAATCGACGATGAAGATTTTGAAGTCGGTATTGTATTTGGAACCTTGGGTATCGAAGACTTCGGTGCGGCAGAGTTATACGGCGTTCGATTTAACTACTTTATTAATGAAGATTTTTTTCTTCAAGTGAATGCTGGGAGTGCGAAAGCGGGTCTTTCTAGTGCGGAACAATTGTTTCCTGGAAATGTACTTATTTCGAACGACAAAGACTTTCAATATTATGATTTAAACCTAGGATGGAACATTTTACCCGGTGAAGCTTTTTGGGGTGATGAAGTTGCTGTTAATACGTCGTTTTATTTCGTCGTGGGAGCCGGCAATACGTCTTTCTTAGACAACAAAGAATTTACCTTAACTTACGGTGCTGGATATAGAGCTTTGCTGAATGACTGGCTGGCTTTTTCTGTTGATACTCGTAATCATCGTTTTAATAGTGAGTATCCGGTAGGAGAAGTTAAATCTACGCACAATTTAGAATTCAGTTTTACGCTTTCTGCATTTTTTTAAGAGGATAGTTATATGAAGTTTACTCTAAAGATTTTTGCGCTTGTTGCGCTACTCGTGAGCCAAGTCGCTTGGTCAAAAGAAATGAACCAGCCAGCACCGGACTTTACCTTAAAAAGTTCGACTGGAGAGAACGTAAAATTATCTGAACTTCGCGGCAATGTCGTTATGATCAACTTTTGGGCGAGCTGGTGCGGTCCATGTCGTCAAGAAATGCCTTTGCTAGACGAATTTTACAAGAAATATTCAAAACTCGGTTTTGTATTACTCGGTGTTAATGTTGAAGAAGATTCATCGAAAGCCGCGGGCTATTTGAGTGAAGTTCCAGTTTCATTTCCTATTTTGTACGATAACACCAACAGTGTTAGCAAAATGTACGATGTCGATGCTATGCCGAGTACTGTTTTGGTCGATCGTGAGGGAAATTTACGCTTTCTTCATAGAGGTTACAAACCTGGCGACGAGAAAGAATACAAACGTTTAATGAAAAAATTAATGAGAGAGTGATTTGATGCGTTTTGCGATAACTCTTTCGCTGTTGTTTTTAAGTGGATGTGCGATCGAGCCCTGGGTTAAACCCTATGAACGAGATAATCTGGCCGATCCAATTATGAGTATGAGCCGCGACGCAGTGTCGACCAATTACATGCACCACGTATATCAAGCTCGTGAGGGGGCTCGTGGTGCAGAAGGCGGCGGCGGCGGTGGCTGTGGATGTAACTAAATGAATAGCAAATTACTTTTAAAAACTTGGTTACTCTTTGCCATTCTAATGCCATGTTTATTGCGCGCTGCTGTATTACCAGAAGATCGAAGCGATCTTTTGTATCATCGCTATGATGGTGGCGGTATGGTTATCGATGGTCCATCGTTGTTAGTGAGAAAATCGTTTCTCGATAAGTTTTCAGCGTCAGCAAATTACTATATTGATAATGTCAGTGCAGCATCAATCGATGTTCTTGCTAACGCAAGTCCTTACATTGAACGTCGTAAAGAGTATTCGGTCGGTTTAGATTATTTAAATAATAAGACCACCTTGAGTACATCATTTACTAATAGTTCTGAAAATGATTACGAAGCAAATACTGCGTTCATTGGCGTTTCTCAAGATTTCTTCGGTGATTTATCGACCTTGTCTTTTGGTTATTCCAAAGGCTGGGACACGGTGATGAAGCGAGGGGATGCTGACTTTAAAGAGTTTATTGATCGGCACAATTTTAAAATTGACTGGACTCAAGTCATTACTAAAAATTGGATTGCCAGTATTGGTGTTAATACGGTAACCGATCAGGGTTACTTAAATAATCCCTATCGAGTGGTTCGTTACCTCGATCCAAACTCGGGGATTGGTTTCCGTTATCAAACCGAAGTCTATCCAGAAACGAGAACGAGCACGGCAGTTGCCTTTCGTAGCATGTATTACTTACCCTACCGAGCAGCGTTTAAGTTTGAGATGAGAGGGTTTAATGATACTTGGGACATTAACGCTAAGAATTTCGAAGTGGCCTATATTCATCCTTATCAAGATGAATGGATTTTTGAAGCCAAAATTCGCCAATACACGCAAACCGAAGCCGATTTTTATCGCGATTTAATCGATCCTAGCGACAATGCTCAAAACACTGAATTTGTCGCGCGAGATAAAGAGATGAGTGCCTTCTCGAATATTTCATACGGTTTGGGTGTCAGCTATGAAAAGGAGCTACATGAAGGCGGCTTCTTTAAGAAATTCGCGATCAATCTTAATATCGATTATTTTCAATTTGAGTTTGATAATTTCAGAGACGTATTGGTGCACGATACGCAACCGGGGCAATACGCTGTCGGTCAAGAGCCTTTGTATGCATTTGATGCGACGGTCACCCGTTTCTTCTTTTCAATCTGGTATTAATTTTCTCGTTTGATTAAATGAGCGATTCATCACAATTTGGGATAATCGCTCGCTGCTCGGATCTGTTTTTTCTTAGTTACCATGAATAATCTAAATCGATAGAGTAAGCTCAAAAAATAACAATATCGCTTGCTTAAGGTCACCGGTGGAGTGACCGATTGATTGGTTTTCATTCGAAGTAATCACTGAAAAAAATTTACCTCGGATGCGCATAAGTGAACTGGGAGCAGATCAGAATGAATCACAGCAAAAGTCGTCCTTTTAGACCAATGGAGCCCGTGCAATATGACTCATCAACTTCACGCAGTTGTTTCAGGGCGAGTGCAGGGTGTGTGGTATCGAGCCAGCACTCAGCAAAAAGCGCAATCTCTGGAACTGGTCGGCTGGGTAAGAAATCTTAGCGATGGTCGTGTAGAGCTGGTTGCTCAAGGCAGTAAAGAGAATTTAGAAGCTTTGTTGCAATGGTGCTATCAGGGCCCGGAGCTGGCCGAAGTGAGCGGGATTGATTTTCAATGGGAGTCAGCGGAGTCGCGGCTACTTGAATTTGAAACTCGCGCGACAAAGTAACATAAGTTTTGTTGTTAAATGCGCAACGCTTGGATATTTAAATTAGACCCTCTACACTAATGGTAGGGTCTAGAGAAGGCGTAGCATGACAACGAAGTCAGAATTTAAAATTGCAAAGAGTCCGGTGGTTCGAGTGACCTACTGGATTTCTGGAAGCCTTTTCTTAGTATTAGGGATACTGGGCATTTTCTTACCCTTATTGCCCACGACTATTTTTCTTATTCTTGCCGGCGCTTGTTATTTACGCAGCTCCGAGACTTTATATCATTGGCTGCATCAACACCCGACCCTAGGGAATTATTTAAGTGCTTATTATTCGGGTTGTGGTATGCCTAAACGAGCGAAAGTCATCACGCTGCTTTTCCTTTGGGTCTCGCTGTCTTTTTCCGCTATAATTGTGCCGCATCTATGGCTACAGGGTTTGTTATTGGCTATTGGGCTAGGCGTGACGGTGTATATTCTGAGAATGCCGACTTTAGTGGTTCAGAATACGCTAGAGCGAGTGGTTGAGAATACGCTAGAGCGTGACGCCCCTACTGAATAAAAACCTTGGGTAGTAAGTGGTTGTCTAGTCGTTCTTACAGAGAGAATTAATGAATAAACTGTCTGATGATACAGAGCTGAATTACGCTCAATTTCTTTCCGAAGCAGTCGATACCGGAATCATTTGGTCGTTGACCACAACCGATGACGATGAGTCTGAATTTGTTATGGTTGACTCTGAAACGGATCCTCAGCGTGGAGTCATGCTGTTTTTCTCGAACATTGCATTTGCAGAAGCCTTGTGTGTTGAAGAGTGGAGTGAATGCAGTCCTCGAGCCATTGATTTGGACGAGTTTATCGATAAGTGGTTGCCGGGAATGCAAGGCGATGGTTACTTAGTGGGAGTCAATTGGAATGATGCTTTAGATGGCTTTGAGCAAGAGCCGTTGGAACTGTCTCTCGAGTTACTTGAAACCGACTAATGTTGCTAGGCTTGGGTAACCCATCTGCTCGTTTGCGTTTTGTCATTGAAAATCCACCGCCGATGTCGCAATACCAACACCTTTCGACGGTGCTACCGCTCTCTACTCAGCAACGAGCCGCGATTGAGCAGGCATGTGGAAATCATTGGAAAAAAATTTTTGCGTGCTTAGCAAAAATTTCGCAGCCCATTTTTGGTGAAATAAATGAAACCTGGCAAGATTACCGGCAGGAGCGTTTGTTACGATCTCGGGGTAATGAAGCACTGCTGTTTCATCACAATGAGTTATCTCTCAGCGATTTGTTACCAGAGTCGAACCGAGTGACCCTAGTTATGGGCAAACGACTCAGTCAGTTATTGGCAATTGAAGGTAACCTCTGCGAAAAAGGGGACTTTTTTGAAGTCGCCGATACCTCTGTTGTCATCACGCCTTACCCAGATTATCGACAACTTTCGAATGCCAAAATAGATCGTCTTATTACGCTGATCAAACCAAGGTTAACCTCGAAAAATTGATCGTTAATGGGCTTGATAGCTGCGCAAGAAGGTCGCAAACCTTGGTGTATTATGGTTGGTATATCCTCGATAACGGTAGGTGACTAGGCTGCCGATTTCTGGTGGCGTCTGTCGTTGCTGAAGGCTAAATCCAGAGCCGAGCTTGAAGCGAATACCTTGTTTATTCTCAACCAGTATCGCGCCCATCATTCCTTGGTATTTTCCGTTTCCTTCAATATGCGCAATCACTTTAGCTTCGGCATCTTGATAACTTTTAAGTTTCTGTAAGTCGTTGGTTCGACGAGCCTGATATAGTGAATCTGCTCGATGTAACATTAATCCTTCTCCGCCTTTTTTCTCTACGTCTGCGAGTGTTTCATACAGAGCATCAATATGATTTACACGAAAATGTTCGACCAAAACCAGGTGCTCGCTTTGATGTTCCTTGACGATAAACGTCAGTTCTTTCAGTCGAGCATTAAAGTCTTTAAGGCTGTGCGGCAAATCAAATACCATAAACTTAATGTCTCTCCATTGGTCATCGGGCGCATCGTGTCGACGAATAATTGAAGAAACCTTTTCGAACTCGCCGCGAGCTATCCATAGTTCGCCATCTAAAGCTTGCTCTGGCAATCGGCTAGTGAACCAATCTGGCGCATGGACTTTGTAACCACCTCTAGTTAACAGTTCTTTCCCATTCCACAAGGTTCGTACGCCGTCTAGCTTCTCACTGACCCAAAACTCAGTAACATCGCTCTCGGGCTTAAACGTTTGCGCTAAGAGAAGATTCGGACCTGACTTGGTCGATTGAAAGGGTGAAGAGATTAGAGGTAAAAGAGATAATGATATACAAATTCCATTGCCAATTGCTTTCATTGTACCGTCCTTTTAAGTTTGCTCACTCAAGTTAGAGTGATGCTGATTCATCGTCCTTGATGAATACAAATTGTGCATGAGTTACCAATTGATTATTAGAGGACCGTGAATAATCTTTAAGTAAGCGATTAGACATAAAAGGCTTGAGAGATCGATCCTTAATGGCTTTTAATAGCTCATGGTTCTAAAAATAGTGTCTTTATTGCATGTTGTGGGCTGTCAGTTAAATCAGCATTGCTGTATCACGTGATAGAAGACTCCGGAGTGTTTAGGTATTTAAAAACTGAGTTGACCGATTTGGGCAATGATTGATTCGGCGTTGCTGCCGCCAAGTTAAGAGTTTTGGTGAAGTAATTTATTACGCTTTTGTAGACAGTACTTATTCTCCTAACGAGTATGTATAGGTTCGACAAAGGAGTCGATAAAAAGTAAGGTTTTCTTAGCTATGTCTGTGGATAAAATACTAACTGCTTGAATGATTTGGAAAAGCACTGGCGCGTATAATGGGATCTTATGCTATTGAGCGATCTAAACAGCATTCTCGGAAAATGTGAGTTTTGCTCTAGTCGCTGCAGCAGAGGGGGGGTAGGCTACTCGGAAAGAAAAGTGAGCGGTTTATTTGCGCCCAGATGATTATAATATATTGTTATTTTTTAAAGAAGTTATAGGAAGAGACACTAAGTATGAGAAAAGCAATTATTGGATGTGCATTATTAATGGCATCGCTACCTACAATGGCTGATGAATGTAAAAGTTGGGGTTGTGTTTCAACCATATCTGAACTTTACACCAATGCCGACGGTAGGATTTATATTGGAACTCCGTTAGATGAAAAATTGGCTAATTGTACTCCAATATCAGATATATATTTTACCCTGAATCCATCATCAGGTAATGCAAAAGAGATATACTCGAGTTTGCTTGCGGCATTTATGGCAAATAGAAAAATCCAGCTTCGAATTAAAGAGGGGCATGCTCAATGTGAGCTTTCCTATGTTCGCTTGAATGTGGATTTCTAAAACTAACAAAGCCATCTTTGCGTACATTTTTGAGCTTGCTTGAAAAACAGCAAACTCAAAAATCCTGCAAATGGCGGTATTATGCATCAACAACCGGAGAAATCTTGCATGCAATTTCCAAACGATGACGATGGCAACGTTTTAAAACAACTCCATGAAATGGGTTTTGACTTTTGCAATGAGATTGAAGTGGAGTTTACGGTTGCTGCACCGAATGAAGAGGCTATGGCATCAATTGAAAAAGCTGCACGTAATGCAGGATATGATGCAGAGGGTTACTTTGATGAAGGTGAGCTGGAGGTGGACGAAGAAATCACTGAAGAAAATGAGGAATTCGCTCCGTCTTGGACTGTGTATGTAACAAAGGTGGTGAAGTTAGAATACGATCAATTGGTTGCCATCCAGAAAGATTTGGATCAGTTGTCAGTCCCATTCGGTGGCAAATCCGATGGTTGGGTGGTGCAGGGGTAATAGTAAAAATGCATAACAATCATCAACACCGCCGGCCTGCGGCCTGGACCTCCTTACGCTTCGCTCCAGTCGGCCTGTGTGCTGGGCGTTATCATCAGCTTCTGGCTAAATGTTGAATATTAATTTGTAAGATTAAATCGAACGTTCTTTTAGATTAAGTCAAATATCAACTATTCTACGTTAAGCTTGCTTCCGTAAAAACACTAAGTCGTTTGTGGTGCTGCTTTTGTTATCAATTCGATAGCCATCGATATTAAATGAACGTAAATCATTGGGGTTGTCGATTTTGTTCTCGATGATATAACGCGACATTAAACCGCGCGCACGCTTCGCAAAGAAACTGATCATCTTGTACTGTCCGTTTTTATAATCCTTAAATTGCGGTGTGATCACTTCATAAGGCAACTTCGACGATTTAACCGACTTAAAATATTCATTCGATGCCAAATTGATCAGCGCTGGTTGCTTTTGCGTTTCTAGCTCTTTGCTAATTTGGTCGTGGATCAGGGTGCCCCAGAATTCGTATAAGTTCTTGCCACGCTGATTACCTAATCGAGTGCCCATTTCTAGACGATAGGGTTGAATTAAGTCCAATGGACGCAACAGGCCGTATAGACCCGATAGAATTCTTAGATGCTTTTGAGCGAAAGTGAAGTCATTGGCTTTAAGCTCAGTCGCAGCTAAACCCTGATAAACATCTCCGGTAAAGGCAAACACAGCAGGGCGGGCGTTCTCTGGTGTAAAGGGCGTACTAAACGACTGGAATCGATGAACGTTGAGTTCCGCCAATTTGTCGCTCAACTTCATCATAGTCGCAACGTCTTGATGAGTTAATTTTCTTAATTCATCAATAAGCACCTGGCTATGATCAAGGAACTGCGGTTGCGTAAATTTTTTAGTCGGAAGCTTCGATTCAAAATCTAAGCTTTTCGCGGGTGAAATGACCGTGAGCATAAAACCTCTGAGAACTCGCTAAACTTTCAGGTATTTTAACATTGGGGAAATTAAAAGTAATTCGAAAATAAATAGATTTTATCGATTACTAAAATACATCGTTTTCTGCGCTAAGTTGTAGGCATACTTCTTGGTTTGGTGTAACTGACACGTGAATGGTAATTGGTCGACAACAGACCTCACAGTCTTCGATATAAGACTGCTCCGTCACAGAAAGATCCAAAAGAAGTGAAATCTTTGAGCCGTAATATGGACAAGTTTGAGCCGTTTCATCCCATGTATTCATAAAGTTCTCTACCAGCAGTTTGCCTTATTCAGTATAGGTTAGATGCTTTTCTTAAACTATACTTGAATTAACTTGGTTAAAAAGTGCACAAGAGGAATCGATGGTCAGAGAAATCTCTGAACATAATAAATGGGGGTTGTGTTTGCGACCCAATTGCTCAGCGACCAAAGGGCAAGTCTATGCTTTTATTTCAGTGATCGCCTTGCTTTCATTTTCTATTGCGCTGGCTTGGGCTTCTCTTGGGTTCTGGCCAGTCATTCCCTTTGCCGGTTTCGAAGTCTCACTGGTCGGCTGGTTATTAATCGCTAACCACCGAAAGGCTCAGCGTCAGCAAATGATCATGCTAGACGGCGATCAGTTAGTGCTGGGAGAAGGAGGGGAAGAATGCGAGCACACGATCAGCATGCGCCGGAAAGAAGTTTTCTTACAGGTTAATCAACCCACTTCTTGTTTAGCAACGATGGATTTGTATTTAATTTTCGACGACCGAAAATGTTCGGTGGGTAGCTTTTTAGTCGAAGATGAAAAGGTGTTGGTGTGGGAAAGTTTGAAAGGTCACGGTATCCGTGATGAGGTACTTCCTTGGTGGTATGCGAACCGGTAGATAGCGGCACTACTGCACCGCTATCACACCGCTATCGATTTATCACCGAAATAACCTAGTTAGGGAAGTTCTCGAAATCCCATGTTGTACAAGGTAAAGGCATAGACGTCTGCCGCAAGATCGATTTGTTTACTGGTTGGTGTTCCTGCACCATGTCCCGCATTGGTCTCTATACGAATCAACATGGGCTGATTTCCTGCATCTTTAGATTGCAGTTCAGCAGCAAATTTGAACGAGTGTGCTGGAACCACGCGATCGTCATGGTCACCGGTGGTGATCATCGTCGCTGGATATTGAGTACCTGCTTTTACGTTATGCACGGGAGAATAGCCTAACAAATACTCGAACATTTCTTTGCTATCTTCTGCTGTGCCATAGTCATACGCCCAACCCGCACCGGCAGTGAAGGTGTGGTAACGCAGCATGTCGAGAACGCCAACCGCCGGTAATGCAACCTGGAATAAATCAGGACGTTGAGTCATAGTGGCACCCACTAACAACCCACCGTTTGAACCACCGCTAATGGCTAAGTAGTTCTTACTGGTGTACTTTTGATCAATCAAGTACTCAGCCGCCGCAATGAAGTCATCGAACACATTTTGCTTATTGAGTTGGGTTCCTGCTTTATGCCATTTCTTACCGTATTCGCCACCACCACGAAGGTTAGCGACCGCATAGATACCGCCCATTTCCATCCAAACTGCGCGAGTAACACTGAATCTTGGCGTTAAGCTAACGTTAAATCCGCCGTAACCGTACAAGATGGTTGGATTCTTTCCGTTTAAGTTAAGTCCTTTTTTGTAGCTGATAATCATAGGTACAGAAGTACCGTCTTTAGACTTATAGAATACTTGCTTTGATTCGTATTGATCGCTATCGAACGCAACGTTTGGTTTTTGATAAACATCGGCGTTGCCTGACTGAGGATCAAACGAATAAATAGTGGCTGGAGTCTTGTAATTTGAGAACGTGAAGTAAAGCGTTTTATCTTCGCGTTTGCCGCCAAATCCGTTAACATCGCCAACACCCGGTAAGGCGACTTCTCGCACCAACTTACCTGTGTAGTCATATTGTTTGACTTGAGAAATCGCGTCGACCATATACTCTGCAAATAAATAACCGGCACCGGTGCTGATCGACAATACATTGTCTGTCTCAGGAATAAGATCTTTCCAATTCGCAGGAGCAGGATCCTTTGCGTCGACAGTAACTACTTTTCGATTAGGTGCATTTAAATTGGTGACTAAAAATAATTGCGTGCCTTTTGTGTCGAGTACATAGGTATCGGAATTAGTATTATCGACAATGGCGACCAGTTGGCCATCATCTGAACTTAGATCGCGCATAAACAATTTATTGCCCGAGGTTGAAACCGCAGCGCTAATAAATAAGAAGCGACCGTCTTCGCTGACTTGACCACCAACATAGCGGTGTTTCTGCTCATCGGTTGCGCCAAATACCACTTGGTCTTGGCTCTGAGGCGTGCCTAATTTGTGGTAGTAGAGTTTGTGCTGATCGGTTTTCGCTGACAGCTCACTGCCATCAGGCTTATCGTAACTTGAGTAGAAAAAGCCTTCGTTGCCTTTCCAACTAACGCCAGAAAATTTAACATCAACCAGTGTATCTTCAACCGGTTGCTTCGTCTCTGCATCAATCACAATAATTTTTCGCCAATCTGATCCTCCTTCTGAGATCAAATAAGCGGCAAGAGAACCATCTTCTGAAAAGCTAAGTCCGGCTAATGAGGTGGTGCCATCTTCACTGAATTTATTCGGGTCAAGAAAGACTTCTGTTTCACCTTGTTCATTTTTACGGTAAACAACATTTTGATTTTGTAATCCATCATTTTTTGTGAAGTAGGTGTATTTTCCTTCAACGAAAGGTGAGCTGACCTTTTCGTAGTTCCAGATTTTTGTCAGCTTTTCTTTGATTTTCTCACGATAATTAATTTTATCGAGATAACCAAAGGTCACATTATTTTGTGCCTTAACCCACTCAGCGGTTTCTTCACTTCGGTCATCCTCTAACCAACGATAAGGGTCGGCCACTTTCATATCGAAATAGCTGCTAACCTCAGCGCCTTTTCGAGTGGTTGGGTAGTTTATTTTAGTTTCTGCGGCACTGTGTTTTTCTGGCGCAGCAGTCTTCTGTTGTGTTGTTTGCTCGGTCTCTTTAGAACAGGCGAATAGTAGAGAAGAGGTGAGCAAAACTATTAATGTTTTTTTCATTTTTAATAGCCCTGTGATTAAAAGTGAGCGCAGTCATTAGCTGCGCTCTTTAGTATTATTTCTATTTTGAAGTTATTTGAAATCGTTGATGAAACAACAATCTCATTGAGCTTACTGAGTAACCGGAAATCCGCGGTCTCTCATTAGTGCTTCTACTTTTGCATCTCTTCCTCGGAAGGCTCGGTATGCATCGGCAGGATCAACAGCATTGCGAACAGAGAATAAATGGTCGACAAGTTTCTTAGCCACTTTTTCATCGTAGAATCCGCCCGGTGCTTCTGCGAAAGCCTCAGCTGCGTCAGAGGTTAATACTTCGGCCCAAATATATCCGTAATACCCTGCTGAATAACCTTCGCCAGAAAAAATATGCCCGAAATGTGGTGTACGATGACGCATAACAACTTCTTTCGGCATGTTTAAGCCCGCTAAGGTTTCGCGCTCGAACTTATCCGGATCAATATTTTCTGGATTGGTTGTGTGCAGCAGAAGATCAATCATAGCTGATGCTAAATACTCGGTTGTTTTAAAACCTTCGTTAAAAGTAGCGGCGTTTTTGATTTTCGCGACTAACTCAGTAGGCATCGGTTTCCCAGTTTCAGCATGAACTAAGAACTGAGAGATCACTTCGTCGGTTAACAACCAGCGCTCGAGTAGCTGTGATTGAAACTCAGTATAGTCTCTCACACCGCCATTAAGCGTTGGGTAAACAACTTTAGAAGAGAGTGAATGTAGCGCATGTCCAAACTCGTGGAAAAAGGTTTCTGCATCATCCCAAGAAACTAAAACTGGCTCCCCAGGAGCGCCTTTTATGAAGTTTGAGTTGTTTGACGATAATACATTTTCTTTTCCATCGAATGTGGTGTGGCTGCGGTAACTGGTTGCCCAAGCGCCTGAGCGTTTTCCTTGTCGGGCAAAGGGATCTAAATACCAAAGTCCAATATGTTCACCTGAGGTTTTATCGGTCACTTCCCAAACTTTAACATCAGGATGAAAGACTGGAACGCTGCCATCTTTAACCGGAGTAAATTCGAAGTTGAACAGACGACCTGCGACATAAAACATAGCTTCGCGAAGTTTGTCCAATTGAAGGTATTGTTTAACTTCATCGGAATCTAAGTCGTATTTATCTTTTCGAACTTTTTCTGCGTAGTATCGGTAATCCCATGGTTCGATGGTGATTTTTTCTTGCTTGAGCTCTGTCATTTGCTTATCCGCAATGGCTTGCATATCAGCGACTTCTTCTTTAACTCGAGCGATTGCTGCAGGCCACACGGCTTTCATTAACTTGAACGCATTGTCTGGGTTTTTAGCCATGCGATCTTCGAGTCGCCATTGAGCGTAGTTTTCGTATCCGAGCAACTGAACACGTTCATGACGCAGTTTCAAGATTTGCGAAATCAACGCATTGTTATCGTATTCATCGCCGTTGTCGCCACGGTTGTAATAGGTCTTCCAAACTTTCTCACGAAGCGCTCGTTCATCAGAGTAGGTTAAAAATGGATCCATGGATGAGCGGGTATTGGTGATGGCGTACTTTCCAGCCTGACCACGAGACTCGGCTGCCGCTGCTGAGGCTTTGACAAAAGAATCCGGCAGTCCAGATAATTGATTCTCGTCGAGATAAAGCACATAAGACTCTTCATCGTGCAATACGTTGTTAGAGAATTGAGTGTGTAGTTTGGCTAGTTCTTGGTTGATGTCTGCATAGCGTTTTTGTGCGTCGCCTTTTAACGTTGCTCCGTTGCGAGCAAAGCCGTTGTAAGTTAATTCAACCAGTCGTTGTTGGTCGGGACGCAGTTGTTTCACTTCGTCGCTTTTATAAACTGCCTCAACACGAGCGAATAATTTGGCGTTTTGGCTAATTTTTGAGAAAAATGCCGATAATTCTGGAGCCATCTCTTGTTGGATTGCCCGAAATTCCGGCGAAGACATGTTTGAGCTCCAAATGCCCCAGTAGGTGAAGACCCGACTTAGGTCTTGTCCGGCCTTTTCCATTTCAACAATGGTGTTTTCAAAGGTAGGGGCTTCAGGGTTGTTTGCGATAGCTTCGATCTCTGCGAGTTGGCGTTGCATACCTTCTTTTAGAGCGGGTTTTAGGTCTTCCAACTTGGCTTTATCGAAGGCTGGTACACCTTGGTAAGGGCCTGTCCACTCTTGTAGAAGCAGGTTGCTTTCTTCCTTAACCGGAGCTGCAGTTGCTGCTGTTTCAGTATTCGCAGGCTTACTTTGGCTCTGTTGCTCAGGGGTATTGGTGTCTGGTTTGTCCCCACATCCCACTAAAATGGTCGCCACGAGACTGGCGATTATGGTTATATTTGTTTTCATTTCATTCTCCTAGGTCTTCTTTTCCCAGACTACGGGATTCCGGCTCAGTGTAGCGGTTTTCGCCAAGTTGTCACAGGGGGAAAATGTTAATCTTCGTTACAGTTTGTGCCTTTCTAAGCGTCAATATAACCGAGAGGCATAACTTAGATGCGCAATGCTTATAGGTATGATTTCTTGATCACCGAAGGAGAAGCGTTAATCCTTTATGAGCGTCGATTTTCTTTCATCTGTTGATAGCGATGATTAAACTCGGCGTAAAGATTTTGTAAGTGGGTACCAGACTCCATTAACCCGCTCTCTGACAGCGCCAGAGCGACGGATTCTGCCGTAGAAAGATAATTTTGATAGGCAGCACCACGAGTAGCGTAGGTCGAGGCCTGCTCAGGTGTGAGCTTAAAAATAGGGAAGTTAGGTAGCCAGCGGCTGGAGTTAAACATGCGTCGGCTCTGGCGCCACGTGCCATCGAGTATCACCAAAGTCGGAATTTTTTGATCATTTTCTGCAACAGGAATCGCGTTAACTAGCTCTCTGGGTTGCTCCAAATCGTAGGGGTACAAAATATAAAAACGACGCTTGGGGTCATTTAATAGCTGCAACAGTTCTGGTTGCGGTTCCGTTCTAGACCATTCAAAGCAGAAAGTATGGTCAGGAAAGCAATCGTCGATGAGCTTTCCTGTATTGGTCGGCTTAAATATTTCATCGCGATGAAATAAAAGCAGAAAGTCAACGCTCGAGGGCTTCGCGTGAATTTGCTCGCAGAGGCACAAAGAGCTGCTGAGGCGGCACTCTGAACAGCGTTGTATCAATCGACCACGGCCACCATAGTCGCGACTTGCAACAGACAGGGCTCGTTGTTTCATTTGGTTAAAAGTGAATTGGCTAGGAATCAAAATAGTTTTCAAGGCTGGTAACGATCGAGGCGCGCAGTTTAGCATGGCAAACCCGTTCAGGTGAAAGAGTCATTAGCGGGAGCTGTTTGCGAACTATGTTTCTGAGTCAGGGCAATGAATCGATAGGTAAGTATTCAGATGCATCATCGTCAAATCGATAAAGTTGCATGACCGGTGGCCCGGGACGAAAGTCGCGGTCTCCGTCGGCCGGTAGACTGGTTACGGTAATTCCAATGATGGGATATAAATTGTTGCGATCGTGAGTCAGCTGCAGTTGGTCTAAATAACTAATACCGCCGTACTTTTCAGAGTAATCATGAATAACAATAGACATTAGCAGATGCCACTGTTGTTCTCGATAAGCAGCAACATTCAACCATTCTTTGCGCGATTGAGCGGTTTGACTTTTTGCAGTTGGTATATCTTTTGAGCGCCATACAATCAAGGTGTTGTCGTCAACTGACAGAGGCATTTCAGGTGCCGCTGAATGCTTCAAGCTAATATTCAACGCTTGCTGTTCAGTAATGTCAGTCAAAGTAATTATGGTCGGAAGGCCCAATCGCTGGGAATCTAGGAGCTCATCGACTTGGCTTAGCCATGAGGGCGAGCCAGCGGATTCGCTGCGAACCTGGCTCGAAAAAAGCAGAGTGGTGGTCAGTAACAGACCCAATAAACGCACTGTCATCAATGAGACTCCCGCTTTAACAGGTGCAGCGCAATGCTTAATCCGCCGATGCTTCCACTGAACAGTTGCAATGAAAAACCGAAGGCTGAGCGTGCGCCTGCAATCAGAGTTATATTGAGTATCGGATACATTAAGGCGTGAATCAACAATATCACTAAGATTCCGATAAGAGTGAATCGAACGAGTGTAGGAACAGATTTAAACCAGCCAGTTTTTACCAATAGACTAAAGGCAATAAGAAAGCCGATCATAATGGCTAATCCGTAAGAGGGGAGCATACCCCACAAGTCGCTGAGCGCAGTATCGAGCCACGTTTTGCCACCTATTTCAACGCCCAACTTGCTTAATTCGCTAAGCACTTGCTGAGTATGAAAAATGCTAGCAAAAACGTAGCTAATGATCCCACCGGTTATTATCGAGAGCCATGGTATTTTCTTTGATTGAGCTTGCTTAGTTGCGCTTTCGTTCATAGGTCTTCCGATCGTTTTGCTAATGTCGTTTTCAATAATCGTTAACCGCTCAGGCTAAGTTTAACGTCTTTTTAAGTTGACCGTTCGTTCAAGTTAAGCGTCTGTTTAAGTTTAGCGTCTAATTAGGTTAAGATTCGTCTCTATAAATATCCCTTTCGAGTGGATTCTTCAACAACAGAGGCCAAGAAATGTTATCACGTTTTAAGTTGTTAATCTGCGCAGTCATGAGTGTTTCGGCGCTGGCCCAGGAGCCAGTGACATGGACTCAGTCATTACAGCTAGACAAAGTGATGATCGATGTCACCGTTGAAGAAGTTTCGCGGCAATTAAATTTCCCTTGGGCTGTTACCGGACTGCCGGACGATCGATTGCTGATTACCGAAAAGCCAGGACGTTTACGTATTTGGCAAAATGGTAACTTATCCGCGCCCTTAGAGGGTCTTCCCGATGTTTATTACGCCAGCCAAGGTGGTTTGCTTGATGTGATCATCGACCCTGAGTTTTCACAAAACGATTGGATATATTTTAGTTATGCCTACCAAAGTGATGGCGGTAATACGACTCGCTTAATGAAGGCGAAAATGCAGCCTGATGGACTCAAACAACAGACGGTTTTGTTTGAAGTACAACCCTACAAAGATACCCCAGTGCATTATGGTGGACGTTTGGCAATGTTACCTGATAATACCTTGGTTATGACCACTGGTGACGGGTTTGATTATCGTGAGCAAGCGCAGAAACCAAACAGTTTACTGGGAAAAACAGTGCGTCTCACGTTAGAAGGTAACATTCCAAATAATAATCCATTTGTCGGTCAAGCCGATCATCGCGCAGAAATTTATACGTTGGGGCACCGTAATCCACAAGGTCTGGCCTACGACTCACAGCGGCAAGTATTGTGGCTGCATGAGCATGGTCCGAGAGGCGGCGATGAGTTAAATGCTTTAGAGCGTGGTAAAAACTACGGATGGCCAATTGCGACCTATGGAAAAGATTACTCAGGCGCGAACATCACACCATTTCAAGAGTATCCAGGCACGGAAAACGCGGTGCGCGTGTGGACACCATCGATTGCACCATCAGGTCTGGCGATTTTTCGCTCTGATTCTGTTCCCGCACTCGATGGCGCTTTGTTGATTGGTACTTTGGTTGATCGCGATATTAAGGTGTTGCTGCCCGATCAAACGCCACAGGTTGAACGGTCACTTTTAGCACCTTTAAACTATCGAATACGCGATGTTTGGGTCCAAGGGCAAGTTATTTGGGCCGTGACCGACGAAGAGCAAGGTCGCTTGTTGAAGATAACGCTTGAGCAGCGACCGATCCAAGGTGATAACCGGTCGCATATTTTTTAAAAAGTTGTCAACTGGCTAATATTGCTGCGTGATATCGACGTATAACGTGAGTCGTTGCCCGGGCTGCAGATATTTTTTCGGGTTGATTTGGTTCCATCGAACCACATCAGCGACGCGAACGTTAAATTTACCCGCAATTCGAGCAATCGAATCTCCGCGGCGAACGCTGTAACGAATTTTTCGCGTTTTGTTCTTAATTCCTGATTGAACGGCGATACCTTTGGGGTGCTCTGTCCAAACGACCAGCTTTTGTCCAATGCGCAGTGGATCTGTCGGCGCCATATTATTCCACGCGGCGAGTTGACGCATGCCGACTTTATATTCTTTCGCCAATGACCAGAAAGAGTCGCCACTTTGAACCGCGATGTGAACCTTTTGCCCGTCGCGTTGCCGATTTTGTTTGGCGGCAGTGCGATTTTGGCTGCTTTTGGAATACTGCCCCGCGGTGTAAGCCGCGGTCGGAATTAGCAAAGGCTTTCCGACGCGAATTAAATTGCCGCGAATACCATTCGTTGAGCGAAGTAATTCTACCGTTGTGTTGAATTTTTTAGATAGACTCAACAAGCTATCACCGGGTTGAATAACGTAGCGTTTGAAAGCAATACGTTGTTCTTTTGGAGTGCTTTTTAAAGCTTGTTTAAAAATTTGCGCATTGGCAATTGGAAACAATAAATCGGTGTCGCGTTTCGGCTCGGTTGCCCAATGATTAAAGGCTGGGTTGAGGGTGTAAAAATCTTCAAGATCGAGTTCCGCTAATTCAGCCGCAACAACCAGATCGATTTGCGAATCGACCGTCACCTTTTCGAAATAGGGCGTGTTGGCTACGGGTGTCCAAGTCAACTCGTAGGTCTGATAGTTCTTTAACAAATCGGCGAGCGCTAATAGCTTGGGTACGTAAGCTTCGGTTTCTTTCGGTAAATCAAGAGACCAAAAATCCGTTGGAAGGTTTTTGCGCTTGTTTTTTCTAATCGCGCGAATGACATTGCCTTCACCCGAATTATAGGCTGCGATAGCGTGCAGCCAGTCGCCATCAAAACGTTTGTGCAGGTAGGCTAAATAATCCAGTGCGGCGTGGGTTGAATAGAAAACGTCGCGGCGGCCATCGTACCACCAGTTTTGACGTAGCCCAAAACGTTTACCTGTTCCGGGAATAAATTGCCACATGCCTGAGGCTCGGCCGTGAGAGTAGGCAAAAGGATCGAAGGCACTTTCTACTATAGGTAGCAAGGCCAGTTCCATGGGCATTTTGCGCTGTTCTAATTGCTCATAAATGTGATGTAAGTATGGCCTTGCACGCGCCGAAACTCGAGCAATGTAGGCCGGGTGCTTTGCATACCAATTTCGTTGACTGATCAAACGGCGCTTTTCTGGTATGTCTAAGGCCAGTTGTTGGCGAATCATCCACCATAAGTTGTCGGCCTCAGCAACTTCAGAAGCGCTGTTTTCTTCGCTAATTTCGACGACATCAATCTCATCGATCAGTTGCTCCTCAACAATAACCTTTTGTTCAGTGGAAGAGACCTCTGGGGAATCTTCAAGCGCGTCAGCCGTACTTTGGCTAGTTTTCGATTCGCTTGTTTGAAACCAAGTTTGGTGCTGGCAGGCTGTCAGCCCGACGATCATAGTGATGAGTACAAAAAATCGATTCATATCAAAAGGTTAAAGCCTTGGTTGGGTTAATGCTTCGGCGCTTAGCAAAAAGCCGATTGGCGCGTGAGGTGCACATGTTATTTTTTACTGAGATAGCTGTCAAACGAGTGATTATTTAGAAGTTATCTTTCCACTGTCGAATGCAGCCAAAAACATCCTCTGGAGTAGACAACGACTTCCCAGAAAAAGTTTCCGCAGCCTGTCGAACATTTTGTTCTTCAACTCGCAAAAATGGATTCGTTTGGCACTCTAACTCAATGGTACTGGGAACCGTCGGTATGTCATTTGCTCGAGCAATCTTAACTTCATTGTAACGCTGCTGCAGCGTCTCATTGTCTGGCTCAACCGCACGAGCAAAAGATAGATTGGCCTGAGTGTATTCGTGAGCGCAAAAAACTTGGGTTTGAGCGGGAAGCGCTTTCAAGGACTTGAGTGACTGCCACATCTGTAGAGGCGTACCTTCAAATAACCGTCCACACCCTCCGGCAAACAAGGTATCGCCACAAAATAGCCAGTCATCGTTGACGTAAGCAATGTGGTCAAGTGTGTGACCGGGAACCTCTAAAACGTTAAGTTGTACTCCTAGCGATGGCAGCGTCACCCGATCTCCCTGTTTCAGAAAGCTATCGATGCCTGAAATTTTGGCACTTTTCGGGCCGTACACGAGACAGCCATACTGACTTTTTAGGGTCTCGACGCCTCCCGTATGGTCATGGTGGTGATGGGTAATGAGAATATTGGTTAGGTCGAGCTGGCGCTCCTCTAGGTAAGCGATGGCAGGCTTTGCATCGCCGGGATCGACCAATGTACAGGTTTTTGCTCGATCATTAGTTAAAGCCCATATATAGTTATCGGTAAAGCTAGGAATACGATCAACGGTAACCATCAGAAATCTCAAAATCTCAAGTGAGGTGGTCAATGTATCAAGATAAGCCATCACGGGACAAGGGGCCGCAACCATTTAGTTCGACACTCTTTTCTGGCGAGGCAAAAGTAAGAGAGCTGGTACAACGATTGCTCGACGAACTATTGCCAGAGAGTTTTGGATATTATGCGGCTACGCTGGGCGACCTGGGCGCTGGTCTCGATTTTACTCATAGCCCGATCAAGCATTGGTTTTATTTAACCAACCAACGGCGAGCTGAAACTTCATGCATCGTTCAGTACGATGCGTTGCCCATTGCTTCAGATAGTTTAGACATGGTGTTGCTTCCTCATATTCTCGATTTTATTGAGCAACCTCACGATCTTTTAAGAGAGGTTGAGCGAGTGATGATTCCAGACGGAAAATTAGTTATTTCGGGAATTAACCCGATCAGTTGGTTTGGTTTGCGTAAACTCTCTGCAAAGTTGATAGGCAACCCAGTAATGTCTCGTCGTCTCATTGGGTTATCGAGAATAAAAGATTGGTTAAAATTAATCGGATTCGAAGTCGAAGATTATTGCGGTTTAGAATTTATTGCGCAAAGTGAACCACAGATTTGGCAACCATTTGCGTCGCACTTTTGCAGCCATTATTTTATAATCGCCCGCAAATCGGTCTCAACCTTGACGCCTATTCGACCGAGCTGGCGAACCAATAGAAAACTAGTGCCTGCACGATTTGCTGAACCAGGTGTGCAGCGTTTGGTCGAAAGAGAATTGAAGAAAGTACAGAATTAATGACGTGGTGGATAATTTGCAAACAATAGAAATGTTTACAGACGGCGCATGTAAAGGAAATCCCGGTCCAGGAGGGTGGGGCGTATTATTGCGTTCAGGAAAGCATGAAAAAGAGTTGTACGGTGGCGAATCAGAAACCACCAATAATCGAATGGAACTGACTGCAGCAATTGAAGGGCTCAAAGCGCTAAAGCGACCCTGTCAGGTCGAGTTAACAACCGACTCTCAATATGTTCGCAAGGGTATTACTGAATGGATGGACAATTGGAAAGCGCGGGGTTGGAAAACCGCAGCAAAGAAACCCGTTAAAAATGCTGATTTATGGAGTGAATTAGATGAGCTGGTACAACGTCATCAAGTCAACTGGCATTGGGTAAAAGGACATAGCGGTCATCGTGAAAATGAAATTGCCGATGAATTGGCCAACAAAGGTGTGATTGAGTTAAGCAATCAATAATAACTTGAAGGGAAGTCAGTGGCTTCTCATTCTTCGAAATTGCGTGTTGTAATAAATAGCGAGACATTATGCGTCAAGTGGTATTGGATACAGAAACGACTGGTTTAGAACCGACTCAGGGTCACAAGATCATCGAAATTGGGTGCGTCGAACTGATTGATCGAAAGTTGACCGGGCGACATTATCATCAGTACATAAAACCCGATCGAGTGATCGACCAGGGGGCAATTGATGTGCATGGTATCACCAATGAATTTCTTGACGACAAACCTCGCTTTAACGAAATTACCGATGATTTTTTAGCCTTTGTTGACGGAGCAGAATTAGTCATACATAACGCCCCATTTGACATTGGCTTTTTAGATTGGGAACTGAAATGTCTCGATCGTGGGTTGGGCAAAATGGAAGACTATTGCAGCGTGTTAGACACCTTAGTGCTCGCGCGACAAATGTTTCCTGGGCAGAAAAATAACCTCGATGCGTTATGTCGCCGATTTGGTATTGATAACTCGCACCGAACGTTGCATGGGGCTCTACTCGACTCAGAAATATTAGCGGATGTTTACTTGTTGATGACGGGGGGGCAAACCTCGTTGACGTTATCTTCTCATCAAGACTTTTTAAATGCGGGTAAGCAGAATGCCGGTATTCGCCGATTAAAACGGTCCACGCCGTTAAAAGTTATTCGCGCCAATGAGCAAGAGCAAGCCGACCATGTTGCAAAAATGGAGAAAATTCGTGACATTGCCGGAAAAGTTATTTGGGATAATGTGAGTTAAGTTTTTAGTCCTAGAGTTTGATTGATCTAAGAGGTTGATGGTTCTAGGAGTTTGACTGTTCTAAGAGATTGATTGTTCTAAAATATAAAAAAAGCGGCTAAAGCCGCTTTTTTTATTGGTCTAACTTTTTTGGGGTAAATTAATGTCCCGATGACTTTTGTTTGGTTTGCATCACGCAACGATCTTGTTTCCATTCCCCTTGCATGCTTTTACACAGACTTTGCAAGTCATGGTGATTAATGATGTGTTTTTCATACATAGCATCGGTGGATGGCCGGAGTGAGAACAACACCATCGCTAAACCAACCGTACTCATGGTAATCGTGTAGGGCAATGCCATGATCACCATACGTCCGTAAGAGAGACGAATCAGTGGCGCTAGCGCTGACGTTAGTAAGAACAAAAAGGCTGCTTGACCGTTAGGTGTCGCAACACTTGGAATGTTAGTGCCGGTGTTGATGGCAACGGCCAACATATCGAAGGTATCGCGATCAATGGTTCCATTTAACGCTGCTTTCGCTACTTCATTAATATAGACAGTGGCGACGAATACATTGTCACTCACCATCGACAATACACCGTTGGCCACGTAAAACATGGCAACTTGACCTGTGCCTTCCATTTTCAAGACTTCAGAGATAATTGGAGCAAACAGTTGGTTATCTGCTATTACGGCTACAATCGCAAAGAACACCGTCAGCAACGCGGTGAAGGGTAAGGCTTCTTCAAACGCTTTGCCAATACTGTGCTCGTCAATAATGCCGGTGAATGAAGTCGCAAGTACAATGACTGAAAGGCCGATCAAGCCGACTTCTGCAAGGTGAAACATAAGGGCAATGACCAGCCAAATTGCAACAACACCTTGCATGACGAGAGCCACTTTATCTCGCAAGGTACGTTTTTCATCTTCAGCTTTGGCAAACTCTTCCATCACGCTTCGCACGTTGTCAGGTATTTCTTCGCCGTACCCGAACCATTTGAGTTTCTCAAGAAAATAGCACGTGGCTAATCCGGTAAATAATACAGGAATGGTAATTGGAGCCATGCGCATAAAGAACTCACCGAAGCCCCAGTTAGCTCTTTCTGCAATGAGTAAGTTTTGTGGTTCGCCGACTAGAGTACATACACCTCCGAGTGCAGTACCCACCGCTGCGTGCATTAACAAGCTACGTAAGAAACCGCGAAAGCTTTCAAGATCGTCGCGATGATGATCATTAACTTCTTTGTCGTCACTGTGATCATGATCGTGATGGAATTTTTTTCCTGAGGCTACTTTGTGGTAAATACCATAAAAGCCGACACCAACCGCAATGACTACCGCAGTGACGGTTAAAGCATCAAGGAATGCAGAGAGAATGGCTGCAACGGCACTGAACAGTAATGAAAGCAAAGCTTTTGACCTGACGCCGAGTAAAATCTTAGTAAAGGTAAACAGCAACAAGCTTTTCATAAAGAAAATACCCGCGACCATAAATACCAAAAGCAAGATAACTGGAAGGTTTGACTCTATTTCGTGCATCACGGTATCTGGGCTGGTGAGTCCGATAAAAATGGCCTCAAGGGCTAGCAAGCCACCGGGTTGAAGAGGGTAACACTTGAGGGCCATGGCCAGTGTAAAAATGAACTCAACTATCAACAGCCATCCCGCAATGGTCGAGCCAGCTTCTCCTGCGCCAAAGAACACGATGGGATTGATGACCAGAAAGGTAACAATGGTCAGTTTATACCAGTCAGGTGCGTTTCCGAGAAAATTGTCTAAAAATGCCGCTCTAATCGCGTTTGCCATTATTTCAGTCCTATTTTATAACCTTTTTAATTTTTCGTTAAAATTCATACAACTACGACGATAATTCGATTTTAGACTGTTTTCTTTACTTTGCACAGGGGAAATACCAAGGCGATAATCCTAGCAAAGCGTTAAAGTGCAAAAACGTCTAAAGAATCCGCGCTTTGAAGCTTTTCTTCATGCCCCTTTCGCGTTATCCTTGCTGTCAGGTTAGAACTCAGACCAGTTTCAAGATCAAAGTAACCAACCAGCGAAAAACGTCTCTTTGAAGACGCTTTTTTAGATGGGCATGATGAGCATGAAAATGTGCTACCAAAACGTCGGTTGATTGCTGTTTATAGTTGCTGTTAATAGTTGCTGGAAGGCTGTGCCCTTAAGTAGAGCAGTCAGGTAAAGCAATTAATTAGAGCAATTAGGTAGAATGTTTTAGTAGTGCAAAGAGTCAATGCCGTTAGAAAGTATCGCTGACGTGTACGAATAAAAAATGTAAAGACATTAGCTACGAATTTTTAAGTAACAGTGCCGCTCTGTCAGGGATATGCAAGAACTGATAAATAATTGCAGTGGAGCGAATGTTGCAGTGAACAAAAACACAGACAGAAGACCTCATCATGACTGATAATCAAAACAAAGTGACTTACCACATGACCACGCCAATAAAGGCAAAAAGTCCTGCGGCGTTTGCGGAACAATATATCGTTGAGTCGATATGGCGCGGTAAGTTTGCCGCTGGGAGTATTCTTCCTGCTGAGCGAGAATTGTCAGACTTGATCGGAGTTACTCGCACGACTTTGAGAGAAGTCTTGCAGCGGCTTGCTCGCGATGGATGGTTAACCATTCAACACGGCAAACCAACGCAGGTGAATAATATTTGGGAAACCGCTGGTCTCAATATTTTAGACACCATTGTACGACTCGATGACGAAGGCTCTTTAACCATTGCCGATCAACTATTAAACGCGCGAACCAATATGAGTGCGATTTATCTTCGGTTAGCGGTTAAAAGTAATCCTGAAAAAGTCATTGAATTGCTCGAGAGCGTAGCCACGCTTGAAGACAACGCCGATGCCTATATTGATTTCGATTGGTCATTCCATCACAACTCGACGCTGGCGGCAGGTAACCCAGTTTACACGCTAATGTTGAACGGCTTTAAACCGATTTACTACCGTATTGGTCAGTATTATTTCAGTGATATTCGTGCACGAGAATTAGCCAAGAACTTCTATTCTGAGTTGACGCCAGTGATACAGTCGGGCGACATAGAATTGTTAATTGAGAAGCTTTGGCAGTATGGTCATGAGTCAGGAAAAATCTGGCAAGAAATGCGCGAACGTTTAAATGCCCTGAGTGATTTAGAAGACGACAATTAAGCGAGTCGTTCAGTCGAAACTAAGAGTTTGAAAACCGCTGAAGGAAACTTTAAGCGGTTTTTTTGTTTTCAACATCGGGCACGATATCTGAATCGGTCACTTTCCCATCGCTATCAACACTTTCTAAAATAACCGGGAAGCCCCAGAGCTGATGCAAGTGCTTGAGCACCTCGTGTTTGGTGTCAGCAAGGGGTACTCGATTGTGCTGCGTATGACGTAAAGTAATACTTCGATCCCCACGCATATTGACGCTGTAAACCTGAATATTCGGCTCATTCATACTTAAATTGTATTGGTTAGATAGCAATTCGCGAATCGCTCGATAACCAGATTCGTTATGGATAGATTCAACATTTAAGGTGTTTTTTTTATCGTCGTCTAGAATGGAGAAGAGTTTAAAGTCGCGCATTAGCTTTGGTGATAAAAATTGCGCAATAAAACTTTCATCTTTGAAGTTGCGCATCGCAAAATCTAAGGTCTTTTGCCAGTCTGAACCAGCAATATCAGGAAACCATTCTTTGTCTTCTGGCTCAGGGTTTTCGCAGATTCTCTTGATATCTTGCATCATTGCGTAGCCCAGTGCATAGGGATTGATACCAGAGAAATAGGGCGAGTCAAAACCAGGTTGATAGACGACATTGGTGTGACTTTGTAGAAACTCCATCATAAAGCCATCGGTAACCAATCCCTGATCGTAGAGGTCGTTGATTAATGTGTAATGCCAGAAGCAAGCCCAGCCTTCATTCATAACTTGAGTTTGACGTTGAGGGTAAAAGTATTGACCAATTTTTCTTACTATACGCACAACTTCACGTTGCCAAGGCTCTAAAAGCGGCGCGTTTTTCTCGATGAAATAAAGAATGTTCTCTTGTGGTTCACTAGGAAAACGAATGCCTCCTGAAGATTCTGACTTGGGTATTTTTTTAGGAATGGTTCGCCATAAATCATTAACTTGTGACTGTAAAAATTCTTCCCGTTCTTTCTGACGACGTTTCTCCTCACGCATAGATATTGGGTAGGGGCGTTTGTATCGGTCGACCCCATAATTCATGAGAGCATGACAGGCATCGAGTAGCGATTCTACTTGGTCAATCCCATAGCGTCTCTCACACTCAGATATATAGTTTCTTGCGAATAACAGATAGTCAATTATGGCCTCTGCGTCGGTCCATGTTTTGAATAGATAGTTCCCTTTGAAAAAGGAGTTATGACCAAAACAAGCATGAGCCATAACTAAGGCCTGCATCATCATGGTATTTTCTTCCATTAGATAAGCAATGCATGGATTCGAGTTGATCACAATTTCATAGGCCAACCCCATGTGACCACGTCGATATTGTTGCTCATTGCTAATAAAGTGCTTACCAAAAGACCAGTGGTTGTAACCGATAGGCATGCCAACGCTTGCATAGGCATCTAACATTTGTTCAGCGGTGATCAGTTCAATTTGGTTGGGATATGTGTCTAACTTATATTTCGCCGCTGTTTTTTCAATGGCGGCGTAATACTCTTCAATCAGCTCGAACGTCCAATCTGAAGATGTTGATATGGGTTGCGCTTTCTTTTTACTCATGCGGCTTGCTTCCTAAAAAACTCTCTAAAAACAGGATAGATATCACTTTGCTGAGTAATGTGTTGAATGGCGAAATTGTCAAACTGCCCAAGTAATGACTCGTATTGATGCCAAAGGCTTTGATGGTCTCTTTGAGTAATTTCAACATACGCAAAATATCGTACGGCGGGTAGTAGATCTTTGCTAAGAATTTTTTTACACAGTGGAGAGTCATCATTCCAGTTATCGCCGTCGGAGGCTTGCGCTGCGTAGATGTTCCATTGATCAAGCGGATAACGCTCTTTAATTATTTTATCCATTAACTTCAGAGCACTCGATACAATCGTTCCTCCAGTTTCTTGAGAGTAGAAAAACTCTTGCTCATCGACCTCTTTGGCTTGAGTGTGATGTCGAATAAATACAACATCCACATCTTTGTAGCTCCGAGTTAAAAATAGATAGAGTAGAATGTAAAAGCGCTTGGCCATATCTTTCGTTGCTTGGTCCATGGATCCTGATACGTCCATAACGCAAAACATGACAGCTTGTGACGTCGGATCTGGACGTTTAGCGTAATTATTAAAACGAAGATCAAACGTATCAATGAATGGAATTTTCTTAATTTTTTCTTCGAGTAAGGCTATCTCATCTTTAAGTTCGTTTAAACGCTGAGTGGGAGGAGGCGTTTGATCGACGAGCTGGTCGTATTCCGCCTGTAATTCTTGCAGGCGTTTCTTAGGGCTTGCTGAAAGTGCAATTCGACGTGCCATTGCAGATTTAAGCGATCGCACAATACTAATATTGGTTGGTACTCCATCGGTAGTATATCCAGCTCGAACGGAACGCGTTTTGGTCATCTTTTTTAACTGGTTGCGCTTTAGGTTCGGCAACTCGAGATCATCGAATAATATATCAAGATATTCATCTTTTGAAATTTCAAAGAGAAAATCATCTTGTCCCTCACCATCGTCACTGGCTCGTCGTCCACCTTGACCCGCGCCTCCGGGAGGCGGACGTTTAATTTGATCGCCAGGGACAAATTCTTTGTTTCCTGGATAAACACGTTGTTTTACTCCGCCGTCACCACTGCGAAAAGTCGGTTCTTTAATATCTTTCGCAGGTATCGATATTTTTTCTCCTTGTTCCATATCGGTGACACTGCGTTGACCAATTTGGTCAGTGATCGCGCGCTTTATTTGTTGTTTATATCGCCTAATGAAGCGCTGTCGATTGACGGTACTTTTGTTCTTCGCATTCGGTCGCCGATCGATAAGCTGTGCCATAATCGTATACCCCTGCTAATTTTTTAAGATGCTTTACGAACACGTAAGTACCATTCGCAGAGTAGGCGAACTTGTTTTTCGGTATAACCTTTTTCGACCATCCGAGAAACAAAGTTTTCGTGTTTTTTCTTATCTTCTTCAGAGGCTTTGGCGCTGAAAGAAATAACGGGAAGTAAATCTTCCGTATTTGAAAACATTTTCTTTTCAATGACGGTGCGAAGTTTTTCATAGCTGGTCCAGTTAGGATTATTGCCTTGATTGTTCGCTCTTGCTCTAAGTACAAAATTAACCACTTCATTACGAAAGTCTTTCGGGTTTGAAATACCCGCGGGTTTTTCAATTTTTTCCAACTCTTCATTGAGCGATGCTCGATCAAAGTTTTCACCCGTTTCTGGATCTCGGTATTCTTGATCTTGGATCCAAAAGTCAGCATAGGTGACGTAGCGGTCGAAGATATTTTGCCCATATTCTGAATAAGACTCTAGGTAAGCGGTTTGGATCTCTTTGCCGATAAACTCGATGTAATTAGGGACTAAAAATCCTTTGATGTGTTCTAAGTAGCGATCGTGTATTTCTTGAGGATATTGTTCTCGCGCAATCTGTTGTTCAAGTACATACAATAAGTGCACTGGATTTGCGGCGACTTCTGTTTGGTCGAAATTAAATACGCGAGATAAAATTTTAAAGGCGAAGCGAGTTGATAATCCGGTCATCCCTTCATCGACACCCGCGTAATCTTGATACTCTTGATAAGACTTTGCTTTTGGATCGGTGTCTTTTAAACTTTCGCCGTCGTAGACACGCATTTTTGAGTAGATGCTTGAGTTTTCAGGTTCTTTCAAGCGCGAAAGAACACTGAACTGTGCCAACATCTTCAAGGTGCTAGGAGCGCAGGGGGCTTCTGACAATGAACTATTTAGTAGTAACTTGTCGTAAATTTTCATTTCTTCAGAGACCCGTAAACAATAGGGCACTTTAACAATGTAAACGCGGTCAAGAAACGCCTCATTATTCTTATTGTTTTTGAAACTTTGCCACTCAGATTCGTTAGAGTGAGCCAAAATGGTTCCTTCAAAAGGAAGAGCTGATAAGCCTTCGGTACTGTTGTAGTTGCCTTCTTGGGTTGCTGTTAGTAGTGGATGCAAAACTTTTATCGGAGCTTTGAACATTTCGACAAATTCCATGATGCCTTGGTTTGCTCGGCAAAGGGAGCCGGAGTAACTGTAGGCATCCGCGTCATTCTGAGCAAAGGCTTCAAGCTTTCGTATGTCAACCTTACCCACGAGCGCTGAAATGTCTTGATTATTTTCATCGCCAGGTTCAGTTTTAGCGATGGCGATTTGGTTGAGTATCGAAGGCTTAAGTTTCACCACGCGAAATTTTGAAATGTCGCCACCAAACTCGTTCAATCGTTTAACGGCCCAAGGGGACATTATCTTGCTTAAATAGCGGGATGAAATGCCGTACTCTTCTTGCAGTATCTGAGCATCTTCAAATGGGTCAAACAGACCCATCGGTGATTCGAATACCGGGGAGTCTTTGATCGCGTAAATGGGAAAGGCTTCCATCAGTTTTTTGAGTTTCTCTGCGAGTGACGATTTGCCACCTCCAACCGGACCCAGTAAGTAAAGAATCTGTTTCTGTTCTTCGAGACCCTGCGCAGCGTGTTTGAAATAAGAAACAATTTGCTCAATGGCATCTTCCATGCCGAAGAATTCTTTAAACGCGGGGTAGCGAGCAATAACTTTATTTGAAAAGATTCTGGAGAGTCTAGGGTCGTGCGCAGTATCGATCAATTCGGGCTCGCCAATGGCATGGAGCATTCGTTCAGCAGAAGATGCGTAAGCCATTGGGTCTTCTTTACACAGCTCGAGGTACTCTTGCAGTGAGTATTCCTCTTGTTGGTGGTCCTCATAGCGTTGCTGATATTTATCAAAAATGCTCATGTCACACCTCTGTACTTGATTGTTACGCGCGTTAACGCGCCTTTAAAAACGTTTTCTCCTTCAATGTCTGACTCACTGGTTTATTTTTTATGATTGTTTTTTGGATGCAAATCTGACTGTTGTCGGTCGGGATTTTTCCGACGTTTTACGCAACATTTTAGTTGGATAATCAACCAGTCAATGCATTACCTCAACCTTTACTTTAAGCATAGTGAATAAATGGGTTTTTAAAAGGTGAATGATATAAATTTTTGGTATTGTTTCGACAAGGATTTGACCGCTACCAATTAAATTGGAAAGAAGATCGGAAAATCGATGAATTTGTGCAATGCAAAATAGAATGTAGCTAAGAAATTTCAATAAACTCTAATTTATTCAAGAAGTTGGGGAGTATTGCAAATAAACTGGTCTGCCCACTTGCGTTGGTTTTCAAGTGTGGTTAGCATTGGTATCGGATAATAATTTGATTATGTCAAAAATAGAACAAAAATAGCGCAGTTGCTTGTTTCTTAACCGAAATTTGACGATGTCATAAATTTGTATTTAAAACAAACAATGTGCCTGACTGGGAGAGTTAAATGAAAAATTTCACGCTAGGAATGTTGGCCCTGGGGAGTCTGGTGCTGGCGGGGTGTAGTAGCGATAAGACGGTTGAGCCTGATAATGGCACCATCCGAACGTTTGCGGTATATAACCCTGCGACCGGTTCGGTTCCGTTACCGAATGATTTACTGTTCAGTGGAACCACTGATCTAACTCTCAATGTGCCAGTTGCCGACCCTAATGATTATGGCGATCCTCTGAATGCAGTGTCTGCATTAGATGGCTGGTCAACAGTCGCACCCATTTCAGTAAGCTTCTTCAATGAAGACAGCAGTGTAACCATTAGCCAAGCCAGCGTGGTTGGTGGTTCAACCGTACGAGTGTTTGAAGTACTTGCCGACACCGATTACAACAATCCGTTATTTGGCCCATCGCCAACGTTTGCGCCTTACAACTTGGTTGGTGAAGTTCCTGCGTCAGAATACGCTGCCGTTGCGCAAGGCTCGACCATTGCGATTGTTCCGACCAAACCATTAAGTCCTCGTAGCACCTATTTGGTGGTCGTTACTAATGGCGTCACCGACTCTAACGGTGAAGCGGTTCTTGAAGATGGCCTGTATCAAGTTGCATCTTCTGACGTAGACACCTCAAACCCGGCTTTAGCACCGGTGCAAACCTTATTGCGCACCTATGAGAACTTGGCGGCTGCGGCAGGCGTGAACAAAGACTCAATTGTGGTGAGTTTCGCGTTTACCACGCAATCTGTTGGAGCAGTAATGGGCTCAGCAAAGGCTTTCTACGCTGACTTTGGATTACGTTATTTTGACCCATCAGGTCAAACGCCTGGCTTCCCGACAACGCCTCAGTATCCGGCTACCTCGTTTAGCTCTTTGATGACAACCACATTGCCGTTTACTCAAGTGGGAGCTGCGCATTTATACAAGGGTTCAATCAACTTAAACTATTTACTGGAGACTCAAACTCAAGAGAATCCACTTGGGCCCATCAATGGCTTCTGGAAAGGTGCCGATATGGTTCCTGATGGCCAAGGTGGCATGATGGCGAACCCATTGGCTGGCGGTCATGTGACCTACGTTAACTCTCTTCCTCAATTAAACTCGGTTGAATCTGTGCCTTTAATGTTGTCGGTACCCAATGAAGCTTTTGTTTCTCAAGCGGGTTCATGTACTAAACCGGCTGAAGGCTGGCCTGTCACCATTTTCCAACATGGAATTACTGGCGACCGTACCCAAATGTTAGCGTTGGCCGATACCATGGCAGCGGCACCGACTTGTACTGCCGTCATTGCGATGGATCTTCCGTTACACGGCATTGCAGAAGACAACGCCGTGCATCAAGGACTACAACTAGCATCGGGTGGTTTGATTGGTATTTTCGAAAACTATGCACCAGGTACAACGCGAGAGCGTACGTTCGGAGTTGATTTCGTCGATAACGGCACTAGCGCCCCAGGTCCTGATGGCACGGTCGACAGCTCAGGCGCGCACTTCATCAATCTGCAAAGCCTGCTTACTTCGCGTGATAACTTACGTCAAGGTGTATTGGACTTGCTAACGTTAAAGAACGCTATCCCTGCGATGGACTACGATGGTGATACAACGCCTGACTTCAACCCAAGCAAAGTCTCTTTCTTTGGTATTTCTTTGGGTGGAATCGTAGGGTCTAATTTTGTCGCTTACGCTGATGACGTTGCTAATATTGCGGCTCCTCAGTTGGTGACTTCACCAGTGATTGAGTCATCGGTGTTAGCGGTTCCTGGCGGTGGTATTGCTGGATTGCTGGACGCGTCACAAACCTTTGGTCCTGTGGTTCGCGCCGGTGTCGCTGCTGGAGCAGGTGTCGATGTAGGCTCTGCTGAATTTGCAGCGCTTTATCCGCAATTTTTATTTGCGGCACAAACCGTCGTTGATTCAGGTGATCCAATCAACACCACTGGTGTTGCGGTATCCAACGATATCCCGACTCTGTTGATGCGTGTTGAAGGTGATACGGTCGTACCAAACAACTCTCCAACATCACCGTTGGCGGGCACTGATCCGTTGGCTTTCTACCTTGACTTGACTCCAGTTCAAGCAACGAATCCTGGTGAAACGGTTGTCGGTCGACGTTTATTGTCACGTTTCAACCAAGGTACGCACGGTACCGTGCTATCGGGTGATGTACCTGCAGCCGCGAATGCAATGCGAGTACAAACCGCTACCTTTATTGGCAGCGGCGGTAATGGTGTGATGGTTACTGATCCATCATTACTTGACTAATCTCCCAGAGAGTTAGGTACAATGCCTTCGCCTTTAGGGGCGAGGGCATTTTTTTTATTAGTTATAGATATTCATTCAAGTAGTTAGCGACGGTAGTTAAGCTGGAGGTCACTTTTGGAATTTTTAATTGAATACGGTCTGTTTTTAGCCAAGGCAGTGACTTTGGTAATTGCGATTATCGTCATTATTGGTGCGATTGTTAGTGCCGGAAGCAAATCTAAGTCTCAGCAGCATCCAGGTTCGATAACAATCACTAACTTATCTGAAGAGTTAAGTGAACTTGAAACCGATATGCGCAAAGAAATCATGGATAAAGAGGCTTTTAAACAGTTTCAGAAAGCGCAAAAGCAATCGCATAAACAACAAGCAAAGGAAGAGCCTCAATCGACAGACGTGGCCTCTGAGCGTCTTTTTGTTGTGGATTTTAACGGGGATGTTCAAGCCTCAGCAGTCGAAAACTTACGAGAAGAGTTATCGGCGATCATTGGCGTTGCTGAGCAAGGCGATGAGGTTTTGGTTCGTTTAGAGAGTCCTGGTGGCATGGTCCACAGTTATGGTTTAGCAGCATCACAATTACAGCGGTTAAAATCTCGCGGAATAAAACTGAATGTTGCCGTTGATGAGGTTGCGGCCAGCGGTGGTTACATGATGGCGTGTGTTGCTGATCGAATATACTCAGCACCATTTGCAATTATTGGTTCGATTGGTGTGCTAGGCCAGCTACCAAACTTTAGCCGTTTGCTTAAACAGAATAAAGTTGACTTTGAACAACACACCGCGGGTGAATTTAAACGTACTTTAACCATGTTTGGTGAAAACACTGATAAAGCTCGAGAAAAATTTAAAGAAGATCTAGAAAATACCCATCAATTATTTAAAGCCTTTATTACCGAAAACCGACCAGAACTGGACATTGATCGAGTAGCTACGGGTGAACATTGGTACGGACGCGAAGCATTAGAGTTAGGTTTGGTTGATCAAGTCATTACCAGCGACGATATTATTTTGAAAGCAGCAAAAGACAAGACCGTGTTTAAAGTTAAGTATGAGATTAAAAAGCCATTATCTGAGCGTTTGCCTATCTCTTTGTTGAAGGCCTCGCACAATGCGCTTCTCAATCTATGGTATCGCGGAGAGTCGCAAAAATTTTATAAGTAACCGGTATATTCGCGGTTTGTAGGAGAAATAATGGAGCATGAGTTTTGGTTAAATAAATGGCAGCAACAACAAATAGGCTTTCATTTGAGTGCGCCGCATCCATTACTACAGCGCTATAAAGACGAGTGTTTTGATTCAGGACCCGTATTCGTTCCCTTATGCGGTAAGTCTCTCGATATGGTGTTTCTGGCTGAGCAGGGACATAAAGTACTCGGGGTAGAGTTATCGGAAACGGCGGTCGTCAGTTTTTTCAAAGAACGTGATTTAGCGACCGAAAAAGAACCTGCGAATGATCTGATGGCTTGGCGCGGCGGCGACTACGAAATTTTTCAAGGCGATTACTTTCATCTTTCTAGTCCGGCTCTTGAACAGACTCGGCAGGTCTATGACCGAGCGGCACTGATTGCGCTTCCTAAACCAATGCGAGAGTCTTACGTTGAACACTTAGAAAAAATTATGCCGCCTGATTTTCGAGTGTTACTGATCACTCTTGATTACCATCAAGACGAAATGTCGGGTCCGCCCTTTGCGGTTTCCGAGCAAGAGGTTCGACATCTATATCAAAATGCGCGAGAAATTAAACAATTACGTTATACTTCTATCATTGATCAAGAGCCTAGCTTTCGCGAACAAGGGTTGACGGATCTTTTTCAAGGAACCTACTTCATTCAATATTAACTATCCAGAAACTGAGTCATCTATGAAAAATAAGCAAACAGCACCTTTTGGCAGTTGGTTATCTGAAGTCAGCGCAGAGCTGGTTGCAGAAAAAGGAACGCGACTGGGGCATATGCAAGTCTTTGATGGCAAAGCATACTGGTTAGAATCACGCCCAGAACTGAAAGGGCAAGGCGTTATCGTGTGTTTCGACGGAACACAGTCAAACGTTGTTTCTCCAAGTGCATTCAATGTTGGTTCTAAAGCCCATGAATATGGCGGAGGGGACTTTTTAGTTTGTCAGCGTGGTTTGATCCTAACGCAAAGAGAGAGCCAAGCGCTCTACTGCTGTTCTTTTGAGGGCGAGTTACAAGCATTAACAGATACCGCTGCAGAAGGCCAAGAAAACCGATACGCTGATTTTTCAATCTCTCCCTGTGAGACGCTGCTTTTTGCGGTCAGAGAGCGCCATCAAGATGGCCAAGTGTACAACGAACTCGTCGTATTTAATTTCGCAAATCAACAGCTCTCGGTTATCGCAGAAGGCGCTGATTTTTATGCTGCCCCACGAATTTCTCCCGATGGAAAGAGACTTGCTTGGGTTCAGTGGTTTCATCCACAAATGCCGTGGGATGGAACTGAGCTTTGGGTTGCCGATGTCTCAACTGATGGTTCACTGAGTGCTCAACATCAGGTCTGTGGGGGCTCTGAAGAGTCAGTTGTGCAACCTCAGTGGAGTCAGGATGGCTGTCTTCATTTTATTTCTGACCGCTCTGGATGGTGGAATTTGTATGCCTTTCGGGATGGTGTTTTAAATGCTTTAATGCCAACCGACAATGATTGTGCGCTACCTATGTGGAACTTTGGCTATTCGACCTACTGCCTAACGCCTGATCAGCGAGTGTATTTAGTCTTTTTCGAAGAAGGTCAACAGCAACTGGCCGAAATCGATGTTGAGACTGGAAAGGTCACCCTGCTTGAATTACCCTTCCGAGATTACCCAGGGCAATTACACTTTGGGCATGATCCCTCGGGGAATGAATGCCTGTATTTCATCGCGGGCTCTCCAGTGCAGTCAACCGCGGTTTATTGTTTCGACATTGCGTCTGGTAAATATGAATCGGTCAGCAGCGATGGAGCGCTTCCGGTTGCTAACGATTGGATATCATTGGCTAAGCCTGTCACCTTTACCTCTGCAACGGGGGCCGCGGCTCATGCTTACTTTTATGAGCCTATGAACCCTAATTATCAAGGGGAAAACGACGAGAAACCTCCATTGATTGTTATGTCTCATGGTGGACCTACTGGCGCAACGACAACCACATTAGATTGGGCGATTCAATATTGGACCAGTCGTGGGTTTGCTGTTGTTGATGTCAATTATACTGGGAGTACAGGGTTTGGCCGTGCTTATCGAGATGCATTGAGAGGGCAGTGGGGAGTCAGTGATGTCAATGATTGTGTTTATGCCGCGCGATATTTAGTGGAAGATGAGTTGGTTGACGGCGATCGACTATTAATTCGTGGAGGATCAGCGGGAGGGCTTACAACCTTGTGTGCTTTGACCTTTACTGATGACTTTGCAGCTGGCATGTCGCGTTACGGCGTCGCGGATCTTGAAGCGCTAGCCGGTGATACGCATAAATTTGAAGCGCGCTATTTAGACTCGCTGGTTGGCCCTTATCCAGAAAGTAGAGAGCTTTATCAACAGCGTTCTCCCATTCATCATGCACAACACCTTTCTTGTCCTCTGTTGGTTTTGCAAGGGAGCGACGATAAGGTGGTTCCTCCTTCTCAATCAGAAGCGATGGTTGCTGCACTTGCCGAGAAAGACATTCCTCACGCGTACATAGAGTTTGCCGGTGAAGGACATGGATTCCGTCAGAGAGAAACCATTATTTCTGCGTTACAAGCCGAGCTGTATTTCTATCGTAAAGTATTAGGAATTAACAGCAAAGAGGTATTGCCAGAAATTAAAATTTCCGGTTTCTAGTCAATTAATAGGATTGTCGATTAAGAAGAGCGCTACTCTTCGATAGGAGCTATTTCAAGCCCGAGAATACTCAGATTCGCCTCAATCTACTGCGATTAAATAGATTGAGGCATCGGAAATATTTCAGAATCTATGACGCTTTTGGTAAATTGTCCTCGAAGTCAAAGCCCGCCTGAGGATCTTCATAAACCGAACGATCTAAGTCGCCTTCAGAGTTACTCACAATACAAGCGACGGTCGCATCGCCAGTAATGTTTACTGCAGTGCGCATCATATCTAATAAACGATCAATGCCGAGTAACATGCCAATGGCTTCAGAAGGTAAGCCAACTTGATCCAGAACCATGGTTAACATGACGAGACCGACACTTGGTACACCAGCGGTACCGATCGATGCCAGCGTTGCCATCAATACAACCGTCAACATTTGCGCCAGTGTTAAGTCACCACCGTAAATCTGAGCAATAAAGACCGTCGCAACGCCTTGCATTACAGCGGTTCCGTCCATATTGATGGTGGCACCGAGAGGCAATGTAAATGATGACGTTGTTTTGCCAACACCGAGTCGCTTACGCGCGACTTCCATCGTGACCGGTAAGGTTGCCGCGGAAGAGGCGGTACTAAAGGCAAACAATAATGCGGGACGCATTTTAATAAACAATGTCAGCGGATTGAGTTGAGCAAGTACCACCAGTAACGTTGAGTAGGTCAAGCTAGCGTGAATGATTAAGGTGATCATAACCAGCACGAAATAGACACCCAGTTTAATGATGGCCTCAGCGCCAGTTTGGTAGACCACATTCGCCATGATAAAAAATACACCGTAGGGTGCAATGTGCATCACAATCGTTACCAGCTTTAAAATGACTTCATTTAAATCATTAAAAAATCCAACAATGCGCTTTCCGCTCTCGCCACTTCGTGACATAGCAATGCCGAAAATGATGGCAAAGATGATGATTTGCAGCATATTTCCGTTGGCCAAAGCATCAAACGGGTTAGAGGTGACGAGGTTACTAATTACGTCTGAAATAGAGCTGGCGCCTTTTTCATCGAATGGCACCTTTTCGAAAGCAACTCCTTCACCTGGATCAAATATTGAGGCGAGTGTAAGCGCAAGCGTTATCGCAATGGCTGTGGTCAACAAATAAAGTGCGATGCTTTTGCCACCAATGGAGCGTAACTTAGAGGGATCTGACAACGATGATGTCCCGCAAATTAAAGAGACCAATACTAACGGGACAACAACCATTTTTAAGGCATTAATGAATAAGGTTTTAAATACGTCAAAGGTAGGTACAAGTCGCCCGTCTATCACGGTGGCAACGTCTGGAGAAATCCCGGCAATCAAAACCATGAGATAACCAAACACAGCACCACCGATCAAACCGGTAAATATTTGAGCGCTGAGGCTCAACTGTTGGAATCGTTTAAACATCATCTGTCCTGAATTTATTATTGTTAGTTTACTCGACTGAGGTTTAAGTCATTCAGCCGCTTATCTGAGTAACGTCTTTGGTTGAGTTATGGTGGTTAAGACTATCAGGATTGCTGCACGGGTAAAAGAGGGCTAATTCACCCTGTGTTTACTAAAAGTATTCGTTTTGATAGCGAACTAATGCGCACCGCAACACAATTTGTACTTGCGACCACTGCCACAGGGACACAGCTCATTGCGGCCAGTTTTCGGCTCAGAGCGAGTAAAAGGTAGTTGTCTAGAGCGCTCCGAGCTATTTCGTTGCTGATACCAGTGAGAATATAGGTTACGTGCTGCAGGTGCGATTTCTGACTTCCATTGCAAAATTTGTGTTCGGTCACTTTGTTGACGAACTTTTTCGCCGGCCTTTCCTGAAAAAATTAAAATGGGATACAAATAAGCTTGAAGTGACTCAGGCTCTTTATTCCAATCTTCAGCATTCAAAGCAATGCCTTTGGTGTATCCTCTACACCAATTTTCAACGATCACATCGACAGAGTCGTGTAGATCGCGCTCTAAAAATAAAGGATCAAATTTTTCTGGTGCTCGCGATAAAATCGATTCAATCCCGTTTAAGTGGCGAATGAGTAACGGAACAATGGCCTCAATCTTAGCATCATCGAGTGAGTGTTCTTTGAACACCTGCGGCAACCATTGCTCGGATCCCAATAAGTTTGGAGAGCTTACCAGCGCAGTGCAAAATCCGTCGAATGTTGATAAGTCCATCGCCTGCAGATCACGCAGTGCTTGATCGAGATCATCTAATTCTTGCGCATTTAAAGGAGTGATTAGTTGCATAGTCGGTAAGCCATAGTTGTTAATGCGTCAGTTGTTAATGCGTCAGCCGTGAATTCGACTGTTGTGAATGTGTTAGTTTATCAGAAGAGCCCGCCACGCGGGAGTGGCAAGCCCATGCTTGGTTATCGCCGTGCTAAGCAATTTGAAAGGGGTACACCGAACCTATTTGCAAGATTTGAGTCAACTCATCGAGTGCTTGTCGTGACTCAACCAGTAATTGAGGATCACATAAATCAGCTTCAGTTAAACTGTCTCGATAGTGTTTATCTACCCACTGATTGAGCCGCGCGAAGAGTTCGTCACTCATGAATACATGCTGATTGCAATGCACCAGTTCTTGTTCATTAAGAACCACTCGTTGGCGCAAGCATGCTGGACCTCCGCCATTTTTCATGCTTTGTTTAACGTCAAATATTTTCACTTCTTTTATCGGAGTGTCTGATGCAACCAATGCGTCTAAGTAGTTTTTAACCTCTGGGTTTTCGTGGCATTCTCCCGGAGCAATAATTGCCATGTCGCCATTTTCGAGGGTGACAAGCTGGCTATTAAATAAGTAGCTTTTTACGGCACTTTCGACGGAGACCTCTGCTGTAGGGACTTCGACAAAGTGAAAAGGAGATTCGCCAAAGGCTTGCTTGAGTTGCGAAATTACCTGGTCGGTATTTAAAAATGCTTGCTGATGATAAAACAGGACGTTTTGATTTCCGACGGCAATAACGTCGTTGTGGAAAACGCCTTGATCAATGACCGCCGGGTTTTGTTGTGCGAAGACGGTTTTTTCATCTCTTAATTGATGTAAGCGCGCAATCGCTTGAGATGCTTCGTAAGTTTGGCGTGCAGGGAAAGTTTTCGGTGCCGGTTGAGATGCGTCGAACGCGTATTTACCAAAGACGAAAAATTCTACGCCTTGTTCTCCGTAGCTGGTACAAAAGCGCGTGTGATTAGCTGCACCTTCATCACCAAAGTGATCGCCCTGTGGAAGAGGCTGATGGTGAGCGAAGTAATCTTGGTTACTGAAAATACTTTGTAAGATTCGAGAGGTAGTCGGGGCTTCAATCGATCGATGAAATTTATTGGACAAATTAGCGGCGGTAAAGTGTACGCGTTTATCAAGCGTATCTGCGCTGGGTGATACAGTACACGCGTTTGCGGTCCACATGCTTGAAGCAGAGCAAGTAGCAACAAATACCTGACGTGCTTGTTGATAGGCTTTCGTTAAAACCTGTTCATCACTGCCGCTGAAACCGAGCAATCGAAGTGTATTCACATCGGGTCTTTCAAGCGGTGGCAGCAGTGCTTGCTTGAGGCCCAAGTCATGCAGGGCTTTCATTTTTTGAAGGCCTTGTTTGGCACCTTCTTTAGGATTAGATGCTTGAGCCGCGTTCGAGAGTGAAGCTACGTTGCCGACTGACAAGCCGGCGTAATTATGAGTTGGACCGACCAAGCCATCAAAATTCACTTCAAACGCTTTCATAATTCTCATCCTCAAAAACTGGTCTTTAATTGATAGGGTTAGCTATAGTTTACTGCAAATCTCACATCGTTAGCGGGCAAATTTGCTTGCTAAATCGAGCGAATAAATATGAAAAAATTTATTCGAGTATAGTGTAAGAAAAGCAGGTTGAAAGAATAAATAAAGCCTGTTTGCAGGCTCTGCGGTCACAGAGACTAGCATTTAAAGTAGTAAAACAAAAGTAAATATAGCTTTTAGTCGTTTTATCTTGATAACTTGAAGTTTTTGTAACTGTTTATCGTTGAAAGTAGCGAAGTATAGAATAATAAATGGTGGTTGGTGTTTTAAAGGCTACGAGAATTAGTATAATAAAGGTCGATTCGCTAATTAACTGATTGTTAAGGCTCTAGAGAATAATTATGCAACCAGATTGGAAAAATATTCTGCTTCAACAAGGCTTTTTAGAACTGACGAAAACGTTAGAAAATAAAGCTATTGATGTGGTTTCGTGGAAAGTGAATGATAATACCAAAGTTTCACTGTTAGCTTCGGGCATTTTACTTGTTGAACCATTCGATACTAGCGGAGTATGTGATCTCGTGATTTCGTCAGGGGTTCATGGTAACGAAACCGCGCCTATCGAGATTGTCGACAGACTGGTCGCTAAAATTTTAACTCAAGATCTGGTCGTTAGGAATCGCGTGTTACTGATCATTGGTAACCCTGTAGCGATGAATTTATCGCAGCGATTTGATATTGAAAATATGAACCGGTTGTTTAATGGTCATCATGTTGGTAAAAACCATCATGAAGCAATTCGAGCGGCGCAACTTGAAAATATGGTGAGTGATTTTTTTGTCGCAGGAACTGCAACAGAACGACGTCATTATGATTTGCACACCGCGATAAGAGGCTCCAAGTACAGTAAGTTTGCGGTTTATCCGTTTCCTGATGGGCGTGATTGGAGTAAGCCTCAATTGGAATTCTTTTTGGCCAGTGGCATTAATACGGTGCTTTTAGGGCATCAACCATCAGGCACCTTTTCCTATTTTTCAAGTCATAGGTTTAATGCGCATGCCTTTACGGTCGAACTTGGTAAAGTGAAACCATTTGGAGAGAATAATCCAGAAGACTTCGCTTTAATTGAAGACAATTTAGCAAAACTGATTTCAGATGAAGCCGTCAATTCGAAGCCATTCGATAATAGTGACTTTAACTTGTTTGCAGTAAAGCAAGAACTGGTTAAGCACAGCGAAGAATTCAGTTTGAATATAGCTGACGACTTAGAGAATTTCAGCGATTTTAAACGAGGTTTTCAGTTAAGCAATGACGGTGAGCACAGCTATATTGTAGAGCAAGATGGCGAAGCAATTGTGTTCCCTAACGCGAAAATTCCGATTGGGCAACGAGCAGGTTTGATCGTAGAAAAGACGGATATTTGATAGTTTATTTTTTAGTGATACAGCAGACAGAGTTTACTCTGTTGAGGAGTTAAAATGAGTAAAGTTAAGGTTTCAATAATCGGCGGTGCCGGTTACGGTTCTGCGGAAATTTTAAGACATCTGTTAGTTCGTGATGATGTTGAGGTTTTGAGAATTTCTAGTAAAGACTATGTGGGTGACTCAATTAGTAAAGTTCATCGTGCATTGGTTGGGTTTGACGACTTGGTTCTTCAAGATATTTCTCCAAAAGAATGTGCGAAAGGTGCCGATATTGTTTTCTTGGCAATGCCTCATATTATCACTGCAAAAGTGGCCATGGAGTTGTTTGATGAAGATGTTAAAATAATTGATCTTTCGGGTGATTTTCGATTGGAGAATCTAGACGATTATTTGAGAGATTACGCTCCTGAACATCCATGCCCTGATCGCTTAGGCACCTTTGTCTATGGAATGCCTGAGCTGAATGAAAAGAAAATTCAATCAGCACAACATGTTGCAAGTCCTGGGTGTTTTGCAACAGGAATTGCAATGGGTTTATTACCGCTGGCAAATGCAGGCTTGTTAAAGAATGTGAATGTTCGAAATGTTTCGATGACTGGCTCTTCAGGTTCTGGAGTTAAGCCTCAAGCGGGAACACATCATGCTATTCGTGTTAACAATTTAAAAACCTACAAAACACTGCATCATCAACATCGTTCTGAAATTATTCAAACCCTAAACTCTGCAGGAGGAGAAGGAATTGCTTTAGATTTTGTTCCTGTTTCTGCTCCGTTAGTACGAGGGATTTTGGCCGTTTCTCAAATGGATCTTCCTGAAGGACATGACGCTGAGTCCATTCAGAAAATTTATCAAGATTATTACGCTGATCACAAGCTGGTCACGGTGATGCCAATTGGTGTATCTCCTGAAGTGGTGGCGGTGTCAGGAACCGCTCGTGTCGAAATTGGCATTACCGTTCGAATTGATGAAGTAACCGGAGTAAAAACCTTGTGTTGTACTTCAGCGATTGATAATTTAATCAAAGGTGGCGCGGGTCAGGCGATACAAAGTTTCAATCTGATGACTGGTAAGCCAATGCACTTTGGCTTAGATGCTCCGGGAATGTGGCCTTAAAAATGAGCTTCCTAACTCTGGCCTTTCAGAGTTAGGTATATTCTCAGTATTGTTACTTTTCAATAGGAATATCTATGTCAGTTAAACATAAAATTGCTGTCGTGAAAGTCGGTGGAGATGTTTTACTTGATGATGCCGAACGTCGAGGATTGGCATTAAATATAAAGCAGTTAGTGAGCTTAAACTGGCGTGTTGTAGTCTTACACGGCGGTGGTCCGCAGACAAATCGATTGCAAACAAAAATCGGTTTAAAGCCAAACAAGGTTTCCGGACGACGCATTACCAGTGATAAAGATTTAGCCGTCGTCAAACAAGCGATTGCCGGGGAAGTGAATGTCGATTTAACGACAGCATTGCTGCAAGCAGGTGTCAATGCTTTTGGTTTTCATGGCGCGTCGGGTCGAATGATTGAAGCGGTTAAGCGTCCACCGATGCACGTATCCGGTGTAGCTGATGGCCCAGTCGATTTTGGTGAGGTCGGTGACGTTACCGGCATCAATCATACTTTATTGGGCAAATTGTTAGATGCGGGTTTGACTCCCGTTATTGCAACCTTAGGTGTAGCAAAAGATGGTCGAGTGTTTAACATCAATGCTGACACCACGGTGGTCAAAATAGCCGAGGCCTTGCAAGCCGATTTGTTGTTGCTAACCACCCAAGTCGGTGCCGTATTTGAAGATCTCAGTAAGCCTGAATCAAGAGTGAAGTGCATTACGCCACAGTCTGCCAAAACGCTTATTGCTGACGGGATTATTCAAGGCGGTATGATTCCGAAGGTTGAAGAGGCGGTTTCGCTGCTCGACTCAGGTGTCGGAGCGATTGCAATCATTTCTGGTAAGAACCCTCAAGCATTTCAATCTATCGTGAATTCGCAAGGGCGTTTTGGAACCTTGATCGCAAAAACGGATCCGCTCGATTAATGGTCTCTTTTTAAGGTAGCCATGGTTAATTCATCTTGGTATGTTTATGTAATACGGGCTACCGATGGCTCGCTCTATACGGGTATTACTACGGATGTAGAGCGTCGCTTCACTCAACATAAGAATAAGCAAGGCGCTAAGTATTTTTTAGGGCGAACGCCACAAGAAGTGGTCTATAAAGAAGGTTGCTCAGACCGTAGTCAGGCCAGTCGGCGTGAGTATGCTATTAAAGCGTTAACTAAGAAGCAAAAAGAAAAACTGATCGCAAACTATGTCCGAACTTAACATTACTGACTCCATCCGCATTTCTTCGAATGAATTCGAATGGCATGCCATTCGTTCAAGTGGTGCCGGTGGTCAAAAAGTTAATAAAACGTCTACCTGTATACACCTACGATTTGACATTCGTGCGTCTTCCTTGCCCGAATGGTTGAAGGAGCGGTTACTCAACGCGAATGATCACAGGGTTTCTCATGAAGGTGTTTTTATTATTAAAGTTCAATCGGAGCGAACACAAGAACGGAATTATGCGGCTGCTATTTCGAGACTAACAGAGTGGATTCAAGCCTTTACTAAAATTCAGAAAGAACGTCGACAAACCAAGCCCTCTAGAGCGGCTAAAGCAAAGCGAATGGATCAAAAAACACATAAAGGAAAAATCAAACAACTGAGAGGAAAGGTCGATCAATAGTTTTCGTTAGTGAATCTTTACGGAACGGTTGATGAGCTGATACTCAGTCTATTACGGCGAGGTTTATCATGACCTATTCAGCAACGTGTTTATGTGGCAGCATTGAATTAACGCTGACACTGCCTAAAGACATTTCAAGTTATACGCTTCGTGCTTGTGACTGTGACTTTTGTATTGACCGAGATCTAAATTATCTTTCTGATCCCGAAGGACATCTTTTAATTCAGTCGAAAACACCTATGAATAAGTTAAAGCAGGGAACAGAGCAGGCGACTTTTCTTGAGTGTTTGAAATGTGAGAAAGTGGTTGCGGTTATTTGTTATGAAAATAGTCTTGTTAAAGGCGCTGTTTCAGCCGAGCTTTTTCGTGAGAAGTATACACTTGCAAAGGCTCAATCGGCGTCGCCAAAATTATTGAGCGCAACAGAAAAGCGTGAGCGATGGCGTAAGCTTTGGTTGACAGTCGAGTTAAGTCAAACTGGTCACTAAAGTCACTGTTAGATTCAAATTAAATCATGAATGTAAGCGATTTTTTAGGATAATTTATATGAGAATATTATTTCTATTATGTCTGTCATGTTTTTTAACGACAGCGATGTCTGAAGAGTTCGAGACTCAAGAGCTAAAACCTTTGGGTGGTAAGATACGTAAGCCGAAGTCTTGGTTTTACCGAGAAAGCCATGGAGGTCCTCATTATATTTGGACAATTTCAAAAGAGGAGTCAGAAAATGGCGAGTATAAAACAGGAGTAAGAATTCAAGCGACGTTTGGAATCGAAGAGAATACTGAAATGACGCGTGAGCGCTTTATTCGTTCTTTCATCGAGATGAAGAAGTCGCAAGTTGAGGTCTTGAGTGAATGTAAGGCCGAAGAGCAAGGAATGTTTTTCAGGATTTGTTTAGAAACAAAAGAGCCTGCACCCAACTTAGGAGATAACCGATACTATCGTATTCAGTACTCGCTGTTTTGGGGAAAAGAGCTAGACCTTATTGTTATTCAGATAGCAGGTACTCCAGAAGAGTATTGGAGTGACTATCAGCAGATTTTCCAACAAATGCGAGGCTTTGATATTTTTGATCTGAGTCGAATCGACTGAACAATATTTTTTTGTTACGGGTTCGTAAGTTGACTTAAACAAATAACTCGCTGTTTGGCTGTCTAGCTCAGCGGTGAGAGCGACACTTGGTCACCCATCGAAACACCGAGATGCTCTGCTGCTGTTTCACTCAGAGTGACTTCACCATTGCCAATTATGGCAGCATCTAAAATACAGCGATAATTAGCCACGCTATGGTTTGCGATTAAATAGGATTGCTCTGAACTCACTTCGCCAATGTTAGTGATTTTTGCACTGAACATTTTTTTAATGGTATCAATACCTTCCGGGCGTGTTTCAATGGTTGGGCCGGCATCAAAAATATCAACGTAGCCACGATAGCGAAACCCCTCTTTTTTCAAAAGTTCAAGTGCTGGCTCGGTATCTGGGTGAACTTTACCGATGACCGCTTGTGCCTCTTTTGACAGCATTGGAACGTAAATGGGGTATTTAGGCATGAGTTCTGCGATAAACTCGTTTGACTGCTCACCACTCAACGTATCGGCATGGTCAAAATCCATATCAAAGAAATGGCGTCCCAAGCTTTCCCAAAACGGAGAGTGCCCTTGTTCGTCAGAATATCCGCGCATTTCAGCGATTACTTTATCAGCAAAGCGGGTAGGGTGCTGAGCAAGGAATAAAAAGCGACCTTTTGACAGAAGTTTACCAGTACCGCCTCCGCGATGATCGGGGGATAAAAATAAGGTACAAATTTCAGTGGTTCCGGTGTAATCATGTCCAAGAATTAAAGTAGGAATGGTTTTATGGATTCCGAATCGAGGACTGGCATGGACGGTTGTTCCCACTTTATAAGTGTAAAACGGCTGTTCAAGCCCAACCGCTGCTGCCAGTGCTGAAGTACCTACAACCTCATTAGTTTCGAGATCTTCGAGTACAAAAAGGTAATATTCGTTGCCTGGTTCATTGACGTGGGCTGCAAATGACGCCTGAGAAAGCTCAATCTTTTCGATGATTTTCGTTTTATCTTTCGGCAAAGTAGTCAAGCCGGTACCTGCTTTATTAGCCAATACTTCGATTTGATCTGCATCGTCCTGAGTGACTGGGCGAAATAGCATCATGTTAGGCAAGACTCCTGTTATACCGATTTAGGTCCCTGATCTTATTTGCATTTTAACTCTTTCTAGTGACGAAAAAGTTAATCATCAAGGCATCAATATCATGTTGAAAAAGTGAGGTTTTGATTCTCAAGTGAGTGCTTAAATTACTCTCTCTTGAGGTCGCAAATTCATCACGGCCGACCATTATAGACGCAAACCGGTCAATTCGTTAAGTTATTATTTTTATTGAATAAATATACATATTTGAGTGAATAAATATTTTTCATATAAAAGGCTGGAAATCTCATTTGAAAAGCGCCAAGATACGGCTTTAACGTTCGTTTAATCAGTCAAAAATAGGTAATTAAAATGAGTCAAGTTTCACGCGACACCTTTGATCAAGTTATGGTTCCAAACTATTCACCAATGCAGATGGTACCAGTCAAGGGTGAAGGGAGCCGCGTTTGGGATTCTGAAGGAAAAGAATACATAGATTTTGCTGGCGGCATTGCCGTGAATGCATTGGGACACTGCCATCCTGCCATGGTAAATGCATTGACTGAACAGGCGCAAAAATTGTGGCACATGAGCAATGTGTTCACCAACGAACCTGCATTATCGTTAGCGCAAAAGTTAATTGACACGACTTTCGCTGAAAAGGTCTTTTTCGCTAACTCTGGCGGTGAAGCGAATGAAGCGGCCTTTAAGTTGGCGCGTCGTTATGCTTCGGATAATTTTGGCCCAGAAAAACATGAGATTATTGCGTTTTACCAAGGCTTTCATGGCCGTACATTGTTTACTGTGAGTGTCGGTGGGCAAGAGAAATATACGCAAGGTTTTGAGCCTCTTCCTGGCGGTATCACGCATGTAGAATTTAATAATCTCGATGCTTTAAAAGCGGCAATTTCTGATAAAACCTGTGCGGTAGTCATGGAGCCCATTCAAGGCGAAGGCGGAATTATCGTGCCTGACGATAGCTTTGTAAAAGGTGTTCGTGAGTTGTGTGATCAACACAATGCATTGTTGGTATTTGATGAAGTGCAAACTGGTATGGGGCGCACTGGAGAGTTGTATGCTTACATGCATACCGGTGTAACGCCAGATATTTTAAGCTCAGCTAAGTCTTTGGGTGGTGGCTTTCCAATTGGAGCGATGTTGACCACTGAGAAAGTGGCTAAGAGTTTTGTTGTCGGTACTCATGGCAGTACCTATGGCGGAAACCCACTAGGCTGTGCCGTCGCTGCGGCCGTTTTTGATGAGATCAATAAGCCTGAAGTCTTAGAGCAAGTCGCTAAGAAGCATCAATACATCAGTGAAAAACTAATGGCGATGAATGAGCGGTTTGGCGTGTTTAAGGAAGTTCGTGGTCGCGGTTTATTGATGGGAGCCGCTTTGTCTGACGCTTACCAAGGGCGAGCTCGTGACTTTATGAACGCGACCCTAGCGGAAGGTGCATTGATATTGATGGCTGGTCCTAACGTATTGCGTATGGCGCCTTCGTTACTCATCAGTGAGCAAGAAATTGACGCCGGATTAGCCGCATTAGAGCGTGGAATCGAAAAGGTTGTCGCAGGTTAATTAACCATCGCAGGCGCCGCAGGAGTTTCTTCTTGCGGTGTCGCTAGTACTTTCTCGATGGCACTTTTGATGGTTGGCCACATGTTATTGAGGACTTGTGGTTGAGCATCGGCCGTCGGATGAACGCCATCGGCTTGCATCAGTTCCGGCTTATCGCCAATATCCTGTAAAATAAACGGGACGAAAAAAGTATTGTGACGCTCTGATAGTTCTAAATACGCTTGATAAAACACCTGTGTGTAGGCAGGACCATAATTAGGCGGAATATGTATACCGGTCAAAACGACCGTCGCCCCCGATGCTTTCGACAGTTCAATCATTCGATTCAGGTTGGCTTTAATACTATCAAGCCCAAATCCTCGTAACCCGTCATTTCCTCCTAGCTCAATCACCACAATGGCTGGCTCATGCCTGTCGAGTAAGTCGGGCAAGCGTTTTAAAGCATTTCCAGTTGTTTCACCACTTATACTTGCGTTGACGACTCGAATGTCGATCTGCTCTTGCTGCAACTTGTTTTTCATTAATTCAACCCAACCTTGTTCGAGAGGGATGTTATAAGAGGCACTCAAGCTGTCTCCGACGACTAATAAGTTCTGAGATTGAACAACGGTCGTATAACACGTAATAATCGTTAACAAAAAGCCGCTAAACCTGCGCCATGGTTTCATGTATGGTTTATCCTCAAACAAAAATGAACAAGTGATCTTATGCTAACAGTCTCGCAGTTAACAAAACAAGTTTCTACCCACACGGGTGGTTTGACAATCTTGAACAATATTAACTTCTCGGTGGTGGCAGGTGAGTCTCTCGCAATTGTCGGTGCCTCCGGTTCAGGGAAATCAACGCTACTCAGTTTGATGGCAGGATTAGATTCACCCAGCGATGGCTCAGTGGAAATTGATGGAAATAACTTAACTTCGATGGATGAAGATCAAAGAGCCGAGTTTAGAGCGCGTAATGTGGGATTCATATTTCAGTCGTTTCATTTGCTAACAACCTTGACTGCGCTCGAAAACGTAGCTTTACCATTGGAGTTAAAAGGCGAGAAAAAGGCAATTGATCAAGCAAAAGCCTTGTTGGAACAAGTCGGTCTTGGCGATCGATTAGAACATTATCCGAATCAAATGAGTGGCGGTGAGCAACAGCGAGTTGCTATTGCTCGAGCGTTCGCTGCGCAACCGAAAATTTTATTTGCAGATGAGCCTACCGGTAATCTCGATACGAAAACTGGTCAACACATCGCCGACCTATTATTCGACTTGAATGCCTCAAAAGGCACAACATTAATTATGGTGACCCACGATCTCAAACTTGCTGCACGATGTGGTCGCCAAATTGAATTAGAGGCAGGACAAATTAAACCGTCTGCTGATGCGTCGGTGGAGGCTGCTAATGCTTAGTGCTTCATTAGCTTGGAAGCTGTTTTGGCGAGACTGGAAAAGCGGTGAATTAAGAGTATTAATATTTGCGTTGTGGGTTGCCATTGGTGGCCTCACTGCGGTTACCTTGTTGGTTGATCGCATTGATCGAGGCATGACCAAAGAAGCTGCGCAAGTATTAGGGGCTGACCGAATCGTCTCAGGTCCTAGACCGATCAAGCCCGAAATTAAAGCTTATGCGCTATCGCAAGGGCTTACGGTTTCTGATTTATTGTGGTTTTCAAGTGTTGCAGTCGCTGGCTCCGAGTTTGAATTAGCAACGGTTAGAGCGGTCGATGACGCCTTTCCTTTAGCGGGCGATTTAGCGATCGCAGACAAACCATTTACCGAAGGCACTGCGACTCAAGGTGCCCCGAAATCCGGTGAGGTCTGGTTGTCATCTCGATTGCTTGCATTACTAAAAATTGAAGTGGGGGGATCGCTACAAATTGGTGTTAGCCAATTTAAGGTGGCAGGCGTTATCACTCAAGAACCTGGCGGCAGTAGTTTCTTTAATTTTTCACCGACGATTCTGATGAACTTGGCTGATGTGCCAGCGACCAAGATAGTGCAGCCAGGCAGTCGCTTGAACTATCGACTCGCGATCAGCGGTGATGAAAACAGTTTACAAAACTTTGATCAGTGGGTGAAAGATCAGTTAGATAATTCTGAGCGATTAATTGGCGCGGCATCAGGCGCACCTCAAATTGGCTCTGCATTGGGGAAAGCAAAGAATTATTTAAATTTGTCGGGCATATTAGGGTTGATTCTCGGTGGAATCGCCATTGCCATTGCCGCCAATCGTTACGCCACTCGCCATTTCGATCATAGCGCATTGTTACGCTGTATGGGCCTCCGTAAAAACCAAGTGGTCATTACCTTTTGTTTGGTGCTGTTACTCGCCGGTCTTTTGGGCAGTTTGCTGGGTGGAATTACCGGGTATTTTATTAACGAATTATTGATTCAATCATTATCTGACTTGCTCCCGGAGCAGGTTCCTCCGCCTCGCGTTGCGAGTTTCTTGATCAACTTAGCTACCGGCTTAACCGTTTTACTAGGGTTTGCTTTACCCGCCTTAATCCGTATTCGCTCGGTACAGCCAATGCGTATTTTACGCCGCGACCTTACGCCCATGTCGATGAGCGGTTGGATGACCGTGGTTATTGCGATTGTGACACTGGCGGTTATTTTGTATTGGTATGCCAATAACTGGACATTGGTCTTGAGCGTCATACTTGGAGGATGCTTATTGGTCGCTGTATGTTTGGGCTGCTCGCTTGTATTGCTTTCTCTCGCTAAACGCTTGGCGCAAAAACGTTCGATTTCGATGCGCTTTGGCATTGAGCATTTACGCCGTCACAAAGGAGCCTCGTTGATTCAAATAACAGCGTTTGGGTTAACCTTGACGTTAATTGCGACGATTTTTCTGATGCGCAATGAGCTCATTGCCGATTGGCAAGCACAACTTCCAGAAGAAGCGCCGAATCACTTTATGGTCAATATTCGACCAGAAGAAGTGGCGGCGTTAAATGAGCAATTTGAACAGTTGTCGATTAAAGCGTCACATGTTTTTCCGATGGTTCGAGGACGCGTCGTTGCATTAAACGAACAAGATCCGAAAGATTATTTGGGTGAAAATTCGCGTGGGCATAATTCGTTACGCAGGGAGCTTAATTTAACGTGGGCAAGTGAGTTTCCTGAAGCCAATACCTTGTTATCAGGCGAGTGGCAGATGGCTCCGGCAGAAAACCCCGTGATATCAATAGAGCAAGAAATGGCAGAAAGGTTGAACTTAACGCTTGGCGACAGTATGACATTTAATATCGCGGGTGATGAAATAACCGCAACCATTGAGTCGATTCGCAAGGTTGAGTGGGACTCTTTTCAACCTAATTTTTATGTGATCTTTAATGATCAAGCATTGCAAAAATTTCCATCAACCTACATTACGAGTTTCTATCTGTCGCCAGATAGGAAATTGGTTTTAAATGATTTGGTGCAAGCGTTTCCTACCGTTTCTATCATCGAACTCGACCTGATTTTATCGGAAGTCCGAAAGGTGTTAGATAAAGCCTCGCTAGCGGTTGAAGTGGTTTTAATATTCGTGGTTCTTGCTGGTCTTGCCGTGTTATTTGCAACCACTCGCGCCACGTTAGATGAGAAGTTGTATGAGTCAGCCTTGTTAAAAACGCTTGGTGCGAATCGAGCCTTTGTTCGAAAAACAACCTTAGTTGAGTATTGGTTGTTAGGGCTACTGGCCGGCATTTTAGCGGCGATAGCCAGTGAAGGTTTGGCGTTTGTTTTATACGAATACGTGTTCAAAATGACTCCGCAATGGCACTGGTGGCTATGGCTAGGAGCGCCTTTGGCAGGAATGCTGTTGGTGGTTCCGGCTGGCGGGTTAGGCAATCGAAAAGTTTTTTCATTGCCACCAATAACCTTATTAAATGAACACTAACTGTATGATTTTAAATGTTAATTAATTGTGACTCAGACAGCAATTTAAGAGCACAAAATTAAAAAAAACAAAAAATCATTTGATTTAAGAATTTGTTTGTACCAAAAATAAAAGGCACTGAGGCTTGATCCTGAGGTAAAACAATTTACACTGCGACATCAATTGATGTCGAAATGCTCAGCATCAGGCACCTTTTATCACAGTTCGACTAGAGTGATTAGTCGACATAAAGGTTCTCTCTAAAATCGACTCCGTTAACGTCGGTGGCACTGAAGTGGCTAGAGTTTGAACTCATTATAAAAGTTTTGGAGTAATTTGATCTCACATGGGAAAATCACTGGTAATCGTTGAGTCACCCGCAAAAGCAAAAACGATCAATAAATATTTAGGACAAGACTTCATCGTTAAGTCGAGTGTCGGGCACGTGCGAGATCTACCAACGGGAGGTGGCTCGAAAACGCCTGTTGACGCCAAAGAGCGAGCTCGTCAGGCCGCTATTACTCGTAAAATGGCGCCAGAAGAAAAAGCTCGCCACAAAGCGGAAAAAGCGAAGCAGCAGCTTTTCAAACGAATGGGCATCAACCCTGAAGCTGATTGGGAAGCACATTATGAGACTTTACCTGGCAAAGAAAAGGTCATTAAGGAACTGAAAGCTCAGGCCGCGAAAGCAGACCACATCTATCTCGCGACGGATTTGGATAGAGAAGGGGAAGCCATTGCCTGGCATTTAAAAGAAATTATTGGTGGCGAAGACGACAAGTTCCAACGCGTGGTTTTCAATGAAATTACCAAGAAAGCCATTCAAGCGGCATTCTCTAAGCCTTCACACGTCGATATGAATTATGTGAACGCTCAACAAGCCCGTCGTTTTCTTGATCGCGTTGTGGGCTTTATGGTTTCTCCTTTGCTCTGGAAAAAAGTCTCTCGTGGACTCTCCGCCGGACGTGTTCAATCGGTTGCCGTTAAACTTATCGTTGAGCGAGAGCGAGAAATTCGCGCTTTTATTCCTGAAGAATATTGGGAACTGTTTGCCGATGTGAAAGGATCGGGTCACGAATTGCGAATGCAGGTGAGCAGCAAGCAAGGTAAGAAATACCGGCCGACGGCTGAAGATCAGGTTAATAGCGATATGGCGGCCATCAAAGGCAGTCATATGGAAATTATTTCCAGAGAAGACAAACCATCACGCAGTAAACCTGGTGCGCCTTACATTACATCAACTTTGCAACAAGCGGCCAGTACTCGATTAAAGTACTCGGTGAAAAAGACCATGATGATGGCACAGCGCCTGTATGAGGCGGGGTACATCACCTATATGCGTACCGACTCGACCTTTTTAAGTGATGATGCTTTAGCAGCATGTCGTTCACATATTCAAAGCACTTATGGCGACAAGTACCTGACGCCTGATGTTGTGAAGTACGCGAACAAAGAAGGGGCGCAAGAGGCTCATGAAGCCATTCGTCCTTCGAATGTTGAGGTAATGGCGAAAGACTTAATGGGAATGGAGCCCGATGCCGTTAAACTCTACGAAATGATTTGGCGTCAGTTTGTGGCTTGTCAGATGCCTAACGCAGAATACGATGTAACTACGTTAACCGCGCAAGCTGGTGATTACGAGTTAAAAGCCAAAGGGCGAGTCATGCGATTCGATGGTTGGACGAAAGTGCAGCCCCCGATGAAGAAAAATGACGACGACGTTACCTTACCAGACCTCAAAAAAGGCTCTGCATTAGACTTAAAAGAGTTACTACCGAAACAGCATTTCACGAAACCAACGCCCCGTTACAGCGAGGCCGCTTTGGTAAAAGAATTAGAAAAGCGTGGCATAGGTCGACCTTCAACCTATGCATCGATTATCTCAACCATACAAGATCGAGGCTACGTGAGTCTGAGAAGCCGACGCTTCTACGCTGAGAAGATGGGCGAGATAGTAACTGACCGATTAAATGAAAACTTTAATGATCTGCTCGATTATTCTTTCACCGCAAACATGGAACATGAGCTAGATGATGTGGCAAGCGGCGAGAAAAATTGGAAGCAGTTATTAAACGAGTTTTACAAAGATTTTAGTCATAAACTAGAGCAAGCCGAGAAACCGGTCGAAGAAGGTGGCATGAAAAATAATCAGGCCGTCGAAACGGATCTGGTTTGTCCGAAGTGCAATAAAAATAAACTCGCGATTCGCATGGCAACCACGGGCGTGTTTCTTGGTTGTACAGGCTTCTCGTTACCGAAAGAAGAGCAGTGCAAAAATACCGTCAATTTAATTCCTGGCGAAGAAACCGAAGCGGTTGATAAAGACGATGAAGCGGAATCAAGAAATTTACGATTGAAGCGTCGTTGCTCTAAGTGCCAAACGGCAATGGATTCCTTCTTAATCGATGAAAACCGTCGTTTGCATGTGTGTGGAAACTCGCCCAACTGCGATGGATATGAAATCGAAGAAGGTACATTCAAGATTAAAGGCTACGATGGCCCGGTTATTGAGTGTGATAAGTGTGGCTCTGATATGGAGCTTAAAACCGGACGTTTTGGTAAATACTTTGGATGTACTAATGAAGAGTGTAAAAACACTCGTAAATTACTGCGCAACGGTGAGCCAGCGCCTCCGAAAGCCGATCCTATTCCAATGCCGCACTTGCAGTGTCAAAAAGTCGAAGACACTTATGTGCTACGTGATGGAGCATCAGGGATCTTCTTAGCGGCCAGTCAGTTCCCGAAAAATAGAGAAACTCGGCCACCTTTGGTTGAAGAATTACTCTCGGTGAAGGATCAACTGGATCCTAAGTTTGACTACTTGACCAAAGCGCCGGTGAAAGATAGCGAAGGAAATAAAACCGTCATTCGTTATAGCCGTAAAAATAAAGAGCAATACGTAATGAGTGAAAAGGAAGGCAAAGCGACTGGCTGGACTGCTCACTATGAAAACGGCAAATGGGTTGTTTCAGAAAAGAAAACCAAGGCGAAAGCGAAATCCAAATAGCTATTCTCTAGCGCTGCGACAGTCTGTCGGTTGCCGCCGCGATTAAAAAGTGATTTAATCGCGGCGTAGACAATACACCGAATTCAACCTATTTGAACCTCAGGGCCTGGCATGCGCGCACTATATCCGTTAATTCGTCCTATTCTTTTCTCGATGGATCCCGAAAAAGCCCACGACTTATCTTTATCAATGATGGGCAAGCTGCAAGATTCGCCTTTTCGATTCATTTTAAATAACCAACTTGTTTCTGACCCCTTTGAACTCTGGGGTTTACAGTTTCCAAACCGGGTCGGTTTGGCCGCTGGTTTGGATAAGAATGGGCGTTATTTAGATGCATTAGGCGCCTTAGGATTTGGCTTTGTCGAAGTGGGTACGGTTACGCCGAAACCACAAGCGGGAAACGATAAGCCACGTATGTTTCGTCTGCCAGAAGCGGAAGCCATCATCAACCGTATGGGATTTAACAATGATGGTGTTGACCAGTTGGTCGAAAATATCAAAGGATCGGAATACAAAGGCATTGTCGGAATCAACATCGGCAAAAATAAAACAACACCTGAAGAGCAAGCCGTCGATGATTATATGATCGGTATGGAGAAAGTATTTCCTTATGCCGATTACATTACCGTTAACATTTCGTCGCCCAACACACCTGGATTAAGAGAGATGCAGTTTGGTTCATTGTTAGATGAGTTACTGAAAGGCATTAAAGATAAGCAAAAACAGTTGGTTGAACAGCACAAAAAGCAGGTTCCTGTGTTGGTAAAAATTGCTCCCGATTTGAGTGATGAAGAAATTGAGAAAGTTGCCGATAGCTTTGTGCGGTTTAACATCGATGGTGTAATTGCAACCAACACAACACTCGATAGAAGCACTGTAAAAGGTTTTCATCACGCTGATGAGGCCGGTGGTCTGAGTGGTCGCGTGCTCGCTGATAGCAGTACCCAAGTGCTTGCAAAATTGAATCAAGCATTACAAGGAAACATCCCGACCATTGGTGTTGGCGGTATTCATGATGCGAAATCAGCGGTAGCGAAAATTCAAGCGGGCGCCAGTTTGGTGCAAATATACAGCTGTTTTATTTATCAAGGGCCTGCGCTAATTCAAGAAGTTGCTCAAGCCATCAAACAACTACGTTCATGAAAATCGCGCATGAAAATTGAGCTGGGTGGCCTCGATCACCCGCAGGTGATTAACCTGTTGCAACAACATTTGGCTGATATGCACAAGACTTCACCGAAAGAGAGTGTGCATGCTCTTGATCTGTCGGGGTTAAAGGCACCAGAGATTGAATTCTATAGTGTTTGGAGTGGCAATCAAATCGCTGGCTGCGGTGCCATTAAGTATCATGATAAGGTCTTGGCTGAGATCAAATCGATGCGCACTTCAGAAGCTTTTCGCGGTCTTGGAGTAGCGTCAACGTTGCTGGCTTTTTTGCTTGAACAAGCAATGTCGAAAGGCTTACAGCAAGTGAAACTTGAAACGGGAACTCAGTCCTACTTTCATGCGGCACATCAGTTGTATCAAAAATTTGGGTTTATCGATTGCCCACCCTTTGCTGATTACCGTCTTGATCCAAACAGTCGATACCTGTCTCTTTCACTGCCCAACTAGCGATCTTTAATTGCTTCTAGCCTGAAATTATTGCCTATCTAGTCTAAGATTGTTTCGATCATGTCGTGGTACGCAGATACGTCTGTTGGTATTTCTCAGATTGTTTTGATAGAAATGTCATAATTGGCGACTTTATTGATGAGCATCAACAACCATGCCTATCGATGCCACTAGCATAGGGAATCAATTGACGGAGGAAGCCATGTTACGAGATCGAGTTACCAAACGTTCAGTTCAGTGGTCAGACTTACTTCGCTCGGGCGAACGAATTTTTATCGGCTCTAACGCTTCTACACCGAGTGCTATGATCGACCATTTGATCGCGAATGCTGGACCCTTGAGAGATATAGAAGTTTGCCATTTATTGTGTTTACCTGAGAACCGCTGGGCTTATCAAGAAAATAGCAAGCTTTTTAAGGTTAACTCTTTTTTCTTAAGCGGCGCGACTCGTGACGCAGTGGCAGAGGGGAGGGCGGACTATACGCCATGCTTTTTGTCTGAAATTCCTAGGTTATTTAATGAAGGCGTGTTACCTCTAGATGCGGCTCTTATTATGGTGAGCCCTCCAGACGAATATGGTTACTGCTCTTTAGGAGTGAGTGTCGATATCAACATTGCTGCCGTTCGTAGCGCGCGTTTGGTGATCGCTCAAATAAACCCAAAGATGCCTCGTTCAAACGGTCACAGCTTTATTCATCTTGAGCAAATCGACGCTATTTTTGAAGCTGAGCAAGAGTTGCCCACTATTCCAAGTGTTGAGCTTGATCAAGTGACTGAACAAATCGGACAGTATGTTTCATTGTTAGTTAAAGATGGTTCTACTTTACAATTGGGCATTGGAAAAATTCCTGACGCCGTATTGCGATACTTGGGAAATCATCGTGATCTCGGGGTGCACAGTGAAATGATTTCTGATGGCGTTATTGAGCTGATGAAAAAGAACGTCATTAACAACCGAAAGAAAACGTTTCATCGTGGAAAGACGATTACTACCTTTGTTATTGGTAGTCGTAAACTGTATGACTTTGTTGACGGAAACCCGCATATTGAATTCTATCCGTCAGAACATGTTAATTCTCCCGTCAATATTGCCAGAAACGACAACATGGTAAGTATTAACAGTGCCATCGAAGTGGACGTGACGGGGCAAGTTGTTGCCGACTCCATCGGATACCGCTTCTATTCAGGTATTGGAGGACAGGTTGATTTTATTCGCGGAGCCGCGTTAAGCAAAAACGGTATACCAATCATTGCGTTACCTTCGACGACACGAGATGGGCAGATCTCGAAAATCGTAGCCAAATTAACCGAAGGAAGTGGCGTGGTGACTTCGCGAGGTGATGTTCACTATGTCGTTACTGAATATGGCATTGCTTATTTAAGAGGCAAAAGCATTCGAGAGCGTGCATTAGAACTTATCCGTATTGCTCATCCCAAATTTCGTCAGCAATTGTTAGAGTCTGTGCGCAAGCATTATTGGGTACCCGAGTATCAAGAACAAACCCCCACGAATGTCCCGGAGCTAGGCGCTCTTGATATTAAGCCAATGACATTTGATGGAGAGGAGATGTATTTACGGCCGTTGTATCCAGCGGATGAACGTAAGCTACAAGAATTTTTTTATTCTCATAATAAAGAAACATTATTAATGCGCTATAACCATACCGTCACCGAGTTATCGCGAGAAAAGTCATGTAATTTAGTGAGTGTTGATCAGCAAAAAGATTTAGCTTTGTGTTTGATAAAGCGAATCGACGACGGTGAGCAAATTGAAGGTGTCGGTCGATATTATTTTAACCGACAAGACAACAGCTGTGAGGTAGCTTTCGTTGTAAAAGAAAGTCAACGCGGAAAAGGAATGGCCAAAGCGTTGCTCAATGAAATGATCAATATTGCAAAATCGCGTCGACTGAGCAAAATGCAAGCCTATGTGCGTCCAGATAATCGTCCTATGTTAAAAGTCTTTGAGCATTATGGGTTTCAACAGCGTTTAGATGGAGATGTCGATGAAATCTATTTAGTTCTCGAATTATAGGGAGTGACTTGTGATTATTATAAATTCCGATAAGTGCCGGCTCCATGAAATGGGAGAACATCATCCAGAGCGTCCCGCTCGTCTTGATGCAATCTCCGATCAGTTGATCGCAAGTGGTTTAGAATACAGCTTAACATTTTTAGAAGCCGAACCCATCGATAAACAACTTTTGTCTCTCGCTCATAAAAGTAACTATATCGACAGTCTTTTTAGCCTGTCTCCAAAACAAGGTTACGCGCAAGTCGATCCTGACACTTCCATGAATAAACACTCTTTAGAAGCGGCATTGATAGCAGCCGGTGCTGGCATACAGGGCATTGATTTATTGATGACGGATAAAGAGCGAAAAGTTTTCTGTGCTGTTCGTCCGCCAGGTCATCATGCAGAAGCTGATCGAGCGATGGGTTTCTGCTTTTTTAATAATATTGCGTTGGCGGCAAAGTATGCTTTAGAGAAGTATTCGTTAAATCGAGTGGCCATTTTAGATTTTGATGTACATCATGGAAACGGTACTGAGAATATTGTGAGCGGTGATCATCGAGTATTGTTTTGCTCTATTTTTCAACACCCGTTTTATCCCTATACTTCACTCGACAATACATCGAGCAATGTCATCAATGTGCCACTCTCAGCAGGTGCAAAAGGTATGGAATTTCGAGAAAAGATTTGGGAGCATTGGTTTCCAAGTCTTGAAGCTTTTCAGCCGGAGTTAGTCTTAGTTTCTGCTGGGTTCGATGGCCACCTTGAAGATGAAATGGCGCAGTGGTGTTTGGTTGAAGATGACTACTTTTGGGTCAGTCAAAAAATTCGCGATTTAGCAGAGAAGCATTGTTCGGGTCGAGTTCTCTCTATGCTAGAGGGCGGATATGCACTTAGCGCTCTAGGTCGTTCCGTTGTTGCACATTTGAAAGGATTGTTACCCGGATAGATTTGCTGTTGCTTTCATACTAGGGCTCCAACTCAAAACCTCGGGCGCGATAACTAGGCGTTATTGATGAGCATCAGTCGAATAAACCATGGATAGATGCTATTTATCGAGTGCTGCTTTATAACACAAAAAAATTAAAACTTTTATCGAAGATTAGCGGCAGAAGCCAGAAGGGTACTGGGAAATTCGTGGTGAAAATAGAGAAGGTCGTCTTAGAAATTGGTAGCGGGGGCTGGATTTGAACCAACGACCTTCGGGTTATGAGCCCGACGAGCTACCAGACTGCTCCACCCCGCATCAATGTAATTAATCGTCGTACTTCGGTGACGAGGCGCGTATAATACGCATATGAATTTTTTATTGCAACCTTTCTTTTAAAATGCCGCAAATTATTGTTACCTGCCCGCCAGGATTTGAATACTTATTAGTCGATGAGCTGAAAAGCTTAGGCGCAGACTCTGCCAATGAAGGCTTAACTCAGGTTATCGTTGAAGCTGACTGGCCTGAAATTTATCGAATTTGCCTGTGGTCTCGTCTAGCCAATCGAGTGCTTTTTCCGATCACTGAGTTCGATTGCGCTAATGAAGATCAGCTTTACGAGCAATGCGTCAATGTTCCTTGGGATATCCACTTTTCAGTCGATCAAACCTTTGCGGTTGATTTTGTCAGTCGCCGGTCATTTATTAAGCACCAACAATTTGGCGCATTAAAAATTAAAGATGCGATTGTCGATTATTTTCGAGAAGCCTATTCCGATCGTCCATCGGTTGAAACCGATACTCCAGATGTGCGCATTCATTGTCGAGTCAACAAGAACCGAGCCAGTTTATGCATTGACTTGTCGGGCAAGGGTTTGCATCAGCGTGGCTACAGAGAAAAAGCTGGCGAAGCGCCGTTGAAAGAAAACTTAGCGGCAGCTTTGCTATATCGCGCCGACTGGCCAAATAAATTGCAACAATCCGCTTGGTTTTTCGATCCTATGTGCGGATCAGGAACACTGGTCATTGAAGCAGCGATGATGGCTTTAGATAAAGCGCCAGGACTGCAACGAACCTATTGGGGGTTCACTGGTTGGAAGCGGCATCAAGCCGACTTATGGGAAAGTGAACATTCCTTAGCGCAACAACGCTACCAACAAGCCAAAGACTCGACCCAAGTCGAGCTGTATGGAAATGACTTAGATCAACAGGTTTTAGAGATCGCGCGAAACAACGCGAGCATCGCTGGCGTTTCAGAATATATTGCTTGGAGCTGTGGTTCTTTTGAACGAAGTGAACGCCCTGAGAGCGACTTTAGCGGCGTTATTGTAACGAACCCTCCTTATGGCGAACGATTGGAACAACGAGCACGAGTCAGTCGTATTTATCAAGCGTTAGGGCAATGGTTAAAAGCTAAGTTTGTTGGTGACAGTGCGTTAGTTTTGTCTACCGACAAAGAACATGGTCACGCGCTGGGTATTCGCGCGACTAAAATTTATCGACTGATGAATGGACCGATTCAATGTGAGCTTCTAAAGCTCGAATTGCAGCCAGAAAATTTTGTTGAACCAAGAGGGAAGGTAACGGCAGAAAACTACCAAGAAACCTTGTCGACCCACGCGCAAGCATTGAACAATCGTATCAAGAAAAACCTAGCTTCATTAAAGAGCTTTCTAAAACAACAGCAAGTGAGTTGTTATCGTTTATACGATGCCGAAATACCCGAATACGCAGCCGCCATAGACATCTACGATAATTCCGTGCATATCCAAGAGTATGCGCCACCAAAAACGGTTGATGCATCGAAAGCGCGACGTCGTTTACGAGACATTGAAACCGTGGTTTCTGGGTTATTAGACGTTCCTGCCGAGCGAATTTTTGTGAAAACCAGAACTCGTCAGAAGGGAGAACAACAATATACTCGTCAATCAACTCAGCAAGCGGTGCATATTGTTTCTGAAAATCAGGCAAAGTTTGAAGTGAATTTGTCAGACTATTTAGACACCGGATTATTTTTAGATCATCGCAAAGCCCGTCAGATGCTAGCTGCCTGGTCTCGTCCAGGTACTCAGTTGTTAAATTTATTTTGCTATACCGGTACTGCCAGTGTTCAAGCAGCCCTAGCTGGTGCGACAACCACCAATGTTGACTTGTCGAATACTTACCTGAAATGGGCTGAGCGAAACTTTGAGTTGAATAAACTGGATACTCGAAAGCATGTATTTGAGCGTGATGATTGTATGGCATGGTTGGATAAAGCGATAACGGCGGGAATGACGTTTGATTTGATTTTTATTGATCCTCCCACCTTTTCTAATTCAAAGCGGTTAGACGGACACTTCGATATTCAAGAGCAACATAGTGTACTTCTTGAAAAAGCTTGTCGTCTTCTCTCACCGAGTGGAAAGCTTTTATTCTCCAATAACTTTAAGAAATTTAAGATGATGTTCAAGCCAGATGAAAGCTTCTCTATGCGAGAAACAACGCGAGAAACAACCAGCAGAGACTTTGTACGTAAGCCTTTACATCGTAGCTGGCTAATCGAGCCGAAAAACTAAGGGTTGAGAGCACATAACAAAAAAGGCCGCTTACGCGGCCTTTTTGATCTTTGCTCAGTCACTTTTGAGTTAATGTTAAATTTAGCTCGTAAGGTAACTGAGTCAGAAGGTAGTTCAGTTGCAAGACAGCTTAGGCAGCTGTGTTTTCAGTCGCAGGTGCTTCTGAAACGACTTCCACTTTTTCTACTTTCTTAGCCGCTTTTTTGGTTGCTTTCTTCTTAGCAGGCTTTTTCGCTGACTTTTTGGTCGCCTTTTTAGCGGCAGCTTTAACTAACTCTTGGTCTAGCTTTGCAATGCCTTTTACTTTCGCAGTAACGGCTTTAACTTGCTCTTTAGCTGCTTTAACGGCTGCTTTCGCATCAGCTAGGGCTGCTTTGCTAGCTTTTGCAGTTGCAGTCAACTCAGCTACTTTCGCTTTGTTGGTTGCTACTGCTTTAGTCGCTGCAGCTGATTTTTTCGCTTTAGCTTTAGCTTGTGCCGCTTTCAACTTGGTTTTAGCTGCTGCTAATTTAGTTGCGTCAGTTTTAGCTGATTTCGCTGCTTTAGCAAGCGCTTTATCCGCAACCGCTGACTCTTGAGTTGCTGCTTTGTTTAAGTCTGCTAGAGCTTTGTCAAAAGCAACTTGGGCAACTTGTAATGCCGATACTGTTGCTTTTTTTGCAGCTGGCTTACGTGAAACTTTTTTAGCAGTCGCTTTTTTGGTAGTAACCTTTTTAGCTTTAGTTGCTGCTGTTTTGGTAACTTTCTTAGTTGTTGCTTTAGTAGCTTTCTTGGCTTTTGCCATTTGAGTATACCTCTGTGATTAAAAAATGCGCGGCGATTATACGGATACCCGCAGAAAAAGTGAATGCTTTTTCGTCAAAATAGCGAAAAGTCTGAATAAAAATCGCCTTAATTTGCTTGGTACTTCAAAGTATGGGTAAATGTTGGCTTATTTCTAAAAAATAACATCGATAAATTTGAGAGTCTGTCTCTATGAAAGTGAAACTATTTTCAACCGATGGCTGCCATTTATGTGAGCAGGCGATAGGAATGTTTTATTACGCCAAGCAACAGAGCTTGTTTGACGATAGTGTCGAACTTGAAATGATAGATATTGTCAGCGATGAGCAGTTAACTGAAAAATACGGGCATTCAATTCCTGTACTGCAATACGATCAAAGAGAGTTAAATTGGCCATTCGAGCTTGAAGAGCTAGTCGAGTGGATCAAGGCTCAATCAAAAAATTAGATGCTCAAGAATAAAAAGATCGATGATTACAATAAATCGATGCAGTTGATAAAGAGGTATCGATAGGTAGACGAGGTTGAACGTCTTTAGGTCGAAATTCTTGAAGGACGGATGTGTAGAAAGACAGTTGTTTGGAAGGACAGTTCTGTGGAAGGATATTTGTTGAAGGGTAATTGTTGACGGGTAATTGTCTGAAGGATTTTTTTGAGAGGCCTGTTTGAAGGAAGCGCTGCGAGCTCAAGTCATGAACATGCGTTTGGTTAAGTTGGTTTAAATGGTTGAGCTATAACGGACTTAAAAACGGATTTAAAAGAGTTCAATTTCGTTGTGATTGGATGTCTTTTTATCTTGGTATTCGCTTAAGGCGGTCGCGACTGATCGACCCGCTAGAATCAAACGGTAAATCTCACGCTCACTTTCCATGGAATATTCATTTCCGATGGCTTGTAATTTTTGTTTCAACCTTAATTCCATTGACTCATGGCTATCGGCTAATAAGTCAGTCGTTTCTTGAAGGTGATGGGTTACATGTTGCAACTGTTGCACCAATCGGTCGTAAAACTGAAAAGCGGTAATGCTTTGTTGAATTTGAGATTGCAACTGTTGAATTAACTGGTCTTTGGTTGCTGAGTCGGTCGGTTCATGAGTCAGCGTTTGGATCAGTTCGGCAAGTTGGGTAAAGCTATGAGTAAGGCGCTCTACGGGTTCTTCAGACTCCTTTAAACCAAGCTGCAATTGTGCCGTGCTAAGCTTCAATAGATCCAATAGCGGATTTCCTGATTGTTCCACGAGTTCAATTCCCTGTCGAAATGCAGTCTTTCTCAAGTATAGATCATCAATAGTGGTTTGCCGTGCAAACTCAATTTTACAAATATTTCAAATGCAGAAGTTCTGTCTAATTAATTGCATAAATAGCTGAATCGGCCGCTATTTGCAGGTGCCGTATGGCTTGACAGATACCTAAAATGAACGTATGTTTCAAACACTTGTTTAGATTTTTTCTGGACAGCGCAAGGCTAAAACTAAGTTGTTGGCCTCAAGTTTTTGTTTTTAATAGAAATTTTATTGGAACTCCCTGTTTAATGACCAGCAAGCAATCGACCAAAAATCGAATTTTAGACGCGGCTGAGGCTCTGTTTGCCGACCGAGGCTTTGCAGAGACCAGTTTACGTACGATCACTCACCGAGCCGATGTGAATCTCGCTTCGGTGAACTATCATTTCGGTTCAAAAAAGTCGTTAATCCAGGCGGTTTTTGACCGATTTTTGCAAGGGTTCGTAAAAGGTTTAGATGCGGAAATGCAGCCGTTGGAGCGCTCTGCAGCGGCTCCCAGTGTTGAGCAAGTATTGCATACGCTCGTGAAGCCGCTGATGACCGTAGACGATCGTCGACAACACGGCTCATCAAACTTCATGAAGTTACTGGGAAGAGCCTATGCAGAGAGTCAAGGTCATATGCGTCGATTTATGCAGGAACACTATGCAGCCTATTTGGTGCGTTTTACGTCGTTATTGCATAGAGCAGCACCGGATTTGACTAACAATGAAATGTTTTGGCGTCTACACTTTATGCTGGGAACCGTAATCTTTACATTGGCCGGAAGTGACGCGTTGCGTGACATTGCGGCATCGGACTTTCGTGAGTCAGTCAGTTTAGAACAAACACTTGAGCGCTTATTACCGTTTTTAGCGGCAGGATTTCGCGCTGAACCCATCCATTCACTTAAAAATGTTAGCTAATTGGAGTTAAGTCATGATTACCTTAGGACAAATACTGGCGTTAGTTGTTGTTCTCTGGGTCAGTGCCTATAAACGTTTACGAACAGGCACCGGTCTAGCACTCGCCGCCGGAGTATTAGTAGTTTGTGGTTTAATTTGGAGCGTGGCCATTTTGCCTTGGATTTTCTTAGGTGTGTTTGCCGCGTTGTACTTCTTACATGACTTGCGTAAAGACAAAGTAACTTTGCCGATTTTCAAAATGTTCAAGTCTGTACTGCCACCGATGAATCAAACTGAGAAAGACGCCTTAGAAGCGGGTGACGTTTGGTGGGACGGAGAGTTATTCAAAGGCAATCCAGATTGGAAAAAAATGTTGAGCTATCCAAAGCCTGAATTGTCAAAAGAAGAGCGTGAGTTTGTGGATGTGCAAACTGAGAAGTTGTGCTCATTAGTGGATGACTGGAAAGTCACTCACGAAGACAAAGACCTGCCTAAAGCGGCTTGGGATTACATGAAAAAAGAAGGCTTTTTAGGAATGATTATTCCTAAGGAGTACGGTGGCAAAGGTTTCTCTGCGATAGCCCACTCAACAGTAGTGCAAAAGTTAGCAACTCGCTGCGGTGCGCTGGGTGTTTCGGTAATGGTTCCGAACTCACTAGGCCCTGCTGAGTTATTGTTGCATTATGGAACGGACGAGCAAAAGAATCATTATTTACCACGTTTAGCCAAAGGCGAAGAGGTTCCTTGTTTTGCATTAACAGGACCTGAAGCAGGTTCAGATGCCGGTGCGATTCCAGACAGTGGTGTGATTTGCAAAGGTCAATACAAAGGCGAAGAAGTGGTCGGCATTCGTTTGAATTGGAACAAGCGCTACATTACGCTTGCGCCGATCGCAACGGTGCTTGGATTGGCTTTCAAACTTTACGATCCCGAAGGCTTACTTGGTGAGCAAGAAGACTTAGGCATAACGTGTGCGTTGATCCCAACCGATCACGAAGGTGTTGTTGCTGGCAATCGTCATTACCCAATGGGCCAAGCTTTTATGAATGGTGTCACCAGCGGTAAAGATGTCTTCATTCCACTCGATTGGATTATTGGCGGGAAAGATTACGCTGGTAAAGGTTGGCGGATGCTGGTTGAGTGTTTGTCGGCTGGTCGTGGTATTTCGCTACCGGCGTCAGCGACAGCAACCGGTAAATTAAGCTATCGAATGACCGGTGCTTACGCTATGTTGCGTAAACAATTTAAAACGTCAATTGCTCACTTTGAGGGCGTTGAAGAAGCCATGGCAAGAATTGCGGGTAATACCTATCAATTAGAAGCCATGCGAAATATGACTGCTGGCGCGGTCGATTTGGGCGTTAAACCGTCAGTAGCATCGGCCATCGCTAAATATCATATGACTGAGTTGGCTCGTTCAGTGGTGACTGACGCGATGGATGTTCATGGTGGCCGTGGGGTCATTATGGGTGAACGCAATTACTTGGCCGGCGGTTACATGTCGATGCCAATTTCGATTACCGTTGAAGGCGCAAATATTTTAACGCGTAACTTAATGATCTTTGGTCAAGGTGCAGTCCGTTGTCATCCTTTTGTTTTCCGTGAAATGCAAGCGGCGGCAAACAGCGACGAGCGCGCTGGTTTAGAAGAGTTCGACAGTTTATTTTTCCGACATGTAGGTTACGGTGTGAGTAACTTCATTCGAACCTTAACGTTAGGTTTGACGGGTAGCCGAATCGCGCCTAAACCGGTGTCTGATAAAACAGGACGCTACTATCAGCAGTTAACGCGAATGAGTTCTGCGTTGGCCATGGTCTCAGATTTGTCGATGATGATTTTTGGCGGCGATCTCAAGCGATTAGAGCGTCTATCTGCGCGTTTAGGTGACGTGTTATCGCAACTGTATTTAGCGTCAACGGTTCTGAAATACTATGAAGATAATGGTCGACCTCAAGAAGATCTTCCTTACGTCGAGTGGTGTATTCAGAAAAGTTTGTTCGAAATTCAGAAAGCTTTCATGGGCTTCTTTGAGAACATCCCAGTGAAAGGTCTTGGTACGGCTCTGAAATGGATTGTTTTCCCTTACGGCAAACAGTTTAAAATGCCGAGTGACAAACTCGATCGTCAAATCGTTAAGCCAATGCTGAGTGACAATGGTCTTCGTGATCGAATTACCGTTGATGCTTACCTTGGATCGGCGGAAGATGCAGCGGGTCGAGTCGAAGACGCCTTTATTAAGATGTTGGCGGTTGCACCGATTGAGAAAACACTTCGTAAAGCAATGAAAGAAGGTCAGTTAACTTCTGGACGAAATGTTGAAGAAACGGTAGCGACTGCTGTCGCAGCTGGCTTGTTAACGCAAGAAGAAGCTGACCAATACATGGTGTTTGAAGCGGCTCGCTCAGATGCGATTCAAGTCGATGATTATTCGAAAGAATACATTCGCACTGGTAAGCAAACGAAAAAGAGCTCATCGAAAGCCGCTGCTTAGTAACCGATACTTTCTAGAGCATTAAGATAAAGCCGCGCTTAGCGCGGCTTTTTTTATGATATGTGCTCGTATTGATGAGAGTAGTGTTATTCGATTAACTTTCTATTTCAATGGGTTTTCCGAGCAAATACCCTTGAATTAAATCGACACCACCATGTTCAATATGTTTAAGCGAATCGAGCGATTCAATGGATTTGACTGTGGTTTTTATCTGACTGGTTCGCGCGACTTCTATCATTGAGTGCAGCAACTTTTTATCGACCGGATCCCAAGCGATGTTGGCCGTGAATAAACCGTCGATTTTGATTCCCATGATTGGCAATTCGCGAAGTCGTGAAAATAGGCTAAAGTTTCTTCCAAAGTCATCTATTTGAAATTGACAGCCTAAATCAACCAATCGTTCCATCACTGGCGCTAACGCCTCACGATAATGCAAAATATGATGCTCTTTTAATTCGATTCGAATAAGCCGTGCAACGTCTGAGTATTCCGTAAGCAACGACTCTATTTGTTTTACATTCGTGTCATCGATTAAGCTATGCGCCGAGAAATTTATATTCACAGGCTTGGCGAGCTGTGCTTTGGTTAAGTTTGATAGCGCTTGCTTTAACACCCAAAGATCGATGTCGGCTATTAAATCAAAACGCTCTGCGTCGCTCAAAAAAGCATTTGCAGATAAAAGCTCTCCATCATGATCTTCTAATCGAATTAAAACTTCGTATTCTGTCGGAGAAATTTCGTCGATACCTTGCCAAACGTGATTGTCAGTTTGTTGCTCAAGATGTTTATAAATATCGGATGATGAATAGATAGGTTGATAAAGTAAGGTAAACTTGTGCTCACTGAGTGCTTGCTTTAAGCGATTCTTCCAACCCTTAGCGGTATTTTCAGCTGCAATGAACTCATGGTCTTGGCAGACGACAATTTGGTTTTTTCCGGCTTGTTTGGCTTTGGCGCACGCACGATCGGCTTGCGCCATCAGTTGCTTGATATCCTGACATTGTTGGGTAATCGCACTAACGCCGATGCTTCCTGAAACCGGAAACTCTTGGTCTTGATAAGAAAAATGAGTCTGTGCCAGTACATCCCGAAATGAATTGGCTAGTGATTCTAAAGCACTCGGTTTAATGTCGTGAAGAAGTACTGCAAACTCATCTCCACCCAGTCTTGCAGCAAGATCTCGATGACGCAGGCGTGAGCGAATTTTCTCGCTGATGGTTACCAACAGTTGATCACCTGCGGAGTGTCCTGCTTGATCATTGATTTGTTTGAAGTTGTCGAGGTCAATGTAGAGCAGAGCACTTTGCGTTTGCGTTACTTGCACGGTTTGAATTTCTTGTTGCAACAATCGCTCAAAGTAGGTGCGATTAAGTAACTGAGTCAGATGGTCATGATTTAACTGCCAGTTGATCTCGTCTTCAATCAGCTTTCTTTCAGAAATATTTTTAAAGACCACCACACTCCCATTACCGGAGGACTGATTATGGCTGAGTGGCTGTATAGTACACTCGACATGAACCGGCGTCTGATCGGCCGTCCAGAAAACGGTTTCCCAATCTCGTAAGGAATCTTGAAGGAGATAAGCTTGATATAAATAATTGGTTTCATCATTGATTGAACGGCCATATTCATCTGAATGATGGAAGAGTTCATGGGCCTTCTTTCCGAGTAGCTCACGAGGAGCGGAGTAACGTAAAATTTCTAATCCGGTGGGATTGATGAATGTTAAAACGCCATTTTGATCGACTCCATAGATACCTTCGCCTATCGACGTAAGAATATTAACGAGATCACGGTTTTGTTGATCGAGTTTAACATTCGACTGCAGTTGTTTAATCATGGCCGTGACTCTCGCTTGGAATAACGTCATAGACTCATTCTTAAACATGCATTCTCGAGCACCGGCATTTATACATTCAGATATAATTTCTTCTTTGTAGGTACCCGTTAAGATGGCTCTTATCATTCCTGGGAAACGTCCGGAGTCGGCAATCCTCTGGCATAACATGGCGCCATTATCACCGGGCATAAAGTAATCGATAATCGCCATATCAAAATGCTGCTGCTGTAATTTTTCCCAGGCGTCATCAGCGTCTTCAGCAAGCGTAACGTCGAGTCCCATTTGCTTGAGCTTTCGACCATAAATGGTTCTAACGCTTTTTGAGTCGTCTACTAAGAGGGCTTTGAACTGGTGATTTGATCGAGCCTCTAGCGCTTGTTCAGATAGCTCAACCATCTGCTTTATTCGCGAAAGACTCTTTTGAAAATCGCTCCACAATTGAATCATTAAGCGTGGTCGGTCTGACAAAGCATTGAGGTTAGTTTCGTCGATCGTTCGGGCAAATATGACCACTGGTACCTGTTTAAATTTTTCTCTGTTAAGCTCAGTAATAAGTCGACACTGCGCTGAACGATCACGCGTCGGCCATCCAACGATCAGGAGATCCGGAGGGGAGTCTGTATGACCATTTTTGGGAACGAGCTTGTCGAATAGAGAGGCATATTTATCGATACTTTCGACATGATAGCCAGCTTGCTGTAGCAATCGATTTAACCCAAACCTCAGGGTGGGCGATGGTTCAACCAGCAATATTTGGGTCAAATTAAAAGGATCCTAGTGGTTAGTGGTATTTGTCATTATAATAAAGCGAACTGAAAATTATAAATAATGTGCGGAACTAGCACTTGTTCACTGAATCATATCTGTTGCTAAGTGTAGCATAGTGTAGAGCTGTATAAATCATTAAGGAGTCGAAAATGAAAGTATTCAAGACCGCTGCAGCAACGGCTGTTATGGCGACATTATTAGCCAGTTGTCAAACATACGATGCTTACACAGGTGAGCAAAAAGTCAGCAATGCAACGAAAATTGGCGCGATTTCTGCCGTTGTTTGTGGCGCGATTGGCTCAAGAAAGAGCAGTAAGCGCGCGCGAAATGCCGCATTAGGCTGCGGCCTTATTGGAATGGGTGTCGGCGCCTATATGGATGAGCAAGAAAAGCAATTACGTGAACAATTGGTTGGTACCGGTGTTCAAGTGGTTCGCGAAGGCGACAACATTCGCTTAGTCATGCCGAACAACATTACTTTTGGTTTAAACCGTTCTGAAGTTCAATCGGGCTTTTATGCCACCTTGAATTCGGTCGCGAAAGTATTGGTTGAATTTGACGAGTCAGTACTGGCGGTGAATGGCCATACCGATTCAAGCGGTGCTGACAGTTACAACATGGAGTTGTCTATCAAGCGAGCGCAAAGTGTTGCAAATTATCTTATTCAACAACAAATCAGCAGCGATCGTTTGAGAGTTCGTGGCTACGGCGAGTCGATGCCAATTGCAACGAATGATTCCGAAGCTGGTCGAGCGAAGAATCGTCGAGTTGAATTGTTAATTGAACCAAAAGCTGCAAACTAATACCTTGTCAGAAACTTGATATTGGTGTGGTAAGTAAAACGCAAGGACGTTCATGAATTCACTACGACGAGTTAATCACCCTAAGTTTAATGAGGGTGAAGCGCTTTCTCCTTGGCGAGAGAGTCTTAACGATATTATTTTTGGCGCCGAGACTAAACTTGGTAAAGCCTTTGATATTGTACTTATCGTGAGTATTTTATTGAGCGTTCTGGCCATTATGCTCGACAGTGTTGAAGCCATCCGACTTGAATATGGACGATTACTTTGGACGGTTGAGTGGGTATTTACCATTTTGTTTACGCTTGAATATGGGTTGCGTTTGATCTGTGTTCGCAAACCATGGCTGTACGCCAAAAGCTTCTATGGAATGGTAGATTTGTTATCTATCATTCCAACCTACCTAACGCTTCTCCTTCCCGGCGCCAAATATATGTTGGTGATTCGAATACTGCGGGTGCTTCGATTGTTCCGAATACTCAAGTTAGCTGAGTATGTCGGAGAGGCTAACATCTTACTCAAAGCGTTAAGCAACAGTCGTCATAAAATTTTAGTGTTTTTGTATACGGTGCTGACGCTCGTGGTGGTCTTCGGCTCGACGTTATATGTGGTCGAAGGCGCTTCATCTGGATTTACCAGTATTCCTAAATCTGTGTATTGGGCCATTGTAACCCTAACCACAGTTGGATACGGCGACATTGCGCCGGTTACTCCGCTCGGACAGTTTATTGCTGCGGCGATTATGATTATGGGCTATGGCATAATCGCTGTACCAACGGGAATCTATTCTGCTGAATTGGTTCGTGCCTATACAGGTAAAGAGCCCAATGAAGCTTGCCCAACTTGCGGTCAAACTGGGCACGATTTTGATGCCAGCTTCTGCAAATATTGTGGCCATTCACTGCAACAAAATGGTGCTGATTAAATTCGGTATTCACTTGAGTTCTAAGAGCATCATTTTTGCCTTCTTATATCTAATTATCATTTGTTTTAACTGACCTCGTGAGTAGCATGAAAGTGTCTATTCATAAAACAACCGAGGAAAGTCAATGTCAGTTAGAGACAAGTTAGTGATCTTTGATACGACTTTGCGTGATGGAGAGCAAAGTCCTGGGGCAACCATGTCAGTTTCAGAAAAGATCGAACTCGCTCTCTTACTCGAACAACTCGGCGTTGACGTTATCGAAGCAGGATTTGCCATTGCGAGTCCTGGTGATTTCTTGGCGGTTACTGAAGTGTCTAAAGTGATCAAACAGACGCAAGTGTGCAGTCTTGCTCGGGCGCGAGAAAAAGACATTGACGCTGCAGTTCAATCTCTATTGCCTGCGAGCAACAAACGTTTGCACACGTTTATTGCGACGTCTGATATTCATATGCAACATAAATTGAATATGAGTCGTGACGAGGTGCTCGATGTTGCTGTGCGATCGGTTCGTTATGCGCGTCGCTTTGTCGATGATGTTGAATTTTCTGCCGAAGACGGGGGTCGTAGTGATCCTGATTTTTTAGCAACCGTAATCGAGAAAGTGATCGCCGCTGGGGCACGCACGATTAATATTCCAGATACAGTCGGGTACTGTGTTCCACATCGATTTGGCGAGTTTATTGGCGAGATCATTCAAAAAGTGAGTAATGCCGATCAAGCCATCTTTTCGATACATTGCCACAATGACTTAGGATTGGCGACGGCCAACTCATTAGCGGCAATTGAGTGCGGTGCTAGACAAGTTGAGTGCACCATTAACGGACTCGGAGAGCGCGCCGGAAATGCCGCGCTCGAAGAAATTGTTATGGCAGTGAATACTCGACAAGACCTATTTCCACTGGATACCAATATTAATCCTCGTGGCTTGGTGGCGTTGTCTCAAAAAGTATCTGAAGTTACAGGATTTGCAGTGCAACCGAACAAAGCGATTGTGGGCAAAAATGCTTTTGCACACGAAGCAGGTATTCACCAAGACGGTATTTTGAAGCACCGTGAAACCTACGAAATTATGCGTGCTGAAGATGTTGGCTGGCAGGGTGAACAAATCGTTTTAGGCAAACACTCAGGGAGAAATGCATTTCTCAGCCATATGCAGGCTCTGGGTGTGGCCCTAGACTCAGCTGAGCAAGTCGAGCAAGCGTTTGATGCGTTTAAACGTCGTGCGGATCAAGGTCAACCTTTGACTGATCAGCACTTGTTGCACATGGTTAGTCAACTTACCCTGAGCCAGGGACAGCCGGAAGCGCCCTCACCAGCGAAGACCTCATAAACTCGCAATAACAACGTCAGCCACTATCGCCTTGCTTGGCGATAGTGGTCTTTTCAGTTAACATAGTCGGCAACTACAGCAGTCTGTGGTCGCGAACGCCTTGAAAGAGCCATTCTGCATCATTGAGCCCAATGGCACGCAGGTGTACGTTTTTATTCGAAACCTATTAATCCACGAGCCAAAGAATCCACTCATGTCTGATGCCTACTTAAATGCAATGGGAATTACCTCTTGGGTGACTCGAGAGGCGTCATCTGATTCGACTTCTTCTGATTGGTCTTTTGACGACGGCGCTGACAGCGCTAAAGAAGCTGCTCAAGGTAATCAACAAGGTAATCAACATAACAGTCAACAAGTCAACACTCATTCCCAACCGGTTGCGAAGCCCAAGCTTGAGTCAGAAGCAAAGCCGAATGAAACTCGACCTCCGTCAGAGCTAAGTGGTTCGAGCGCATCAAATGAGCCTCGCGTTGAGACGAATGCTGCGACTACCGATGTAGATGCAAATGTCGAGACAAAAGTTGAGACAAATCTTTCGTCGAAAACGAGCCCAGAACTTTCACCGGTTCACAATCAAACCTCTGCATCGGTTAACGTAAGCACACAGCCAATAGGGCAGGAGCGCGGATTTTTAGTTTTACCGTCGAATAAACGTTGGATTCAAGAGGAGTTACTAGTTGTTTGCCGACATCAACCGGGCCAGCCCTCGGAGTCGTTTTGGTCGCGCGGACAACCGTCTAAAACCATTCGTAATTTATTGCATGGCTTGCATTATCTTTTGACCGAGAGTTATTCGGCACAGTGGTTAAATCGAATCAACTATGCACAACTCGCAACGACGGCGCTTAGTGAAAATACTCAACAAACCGAGCGGGTATTAACCGAGATTAAACCAAAAGCAATATTGGTGCTCGGAGAACATACGGCGAACCTAATTGCGGGTGAAGCTCGCAGTATGAGTGAGTGGCAATTAAAGAACTGGCAAACATCAGAGGGTATTCCGTTTATTGTGACTTATCATCCATACGAAATATACCAGTCACCCATTTTGAAAAAACAAGTCGTTCAAGATTTATTACGATTAAGTCACTTATTGCACGATGACTCTGTTTCTTCGTAAAGCCGTTAAAAGTGATCTACAGGTAATATTAGAGAACGAGCAAGCGGCTTATCCCATTCCTTGGACACCCACCATGCTCAGTGACAGTTTTGCTGAGCAGTATCAATTTTTTGTTGTTTGTCTAAACCAACCACAAGAAGTGATTGGTCATATGATTTTGCAACCCATTTTAGATGAGTGTCATTTGTTAAACATTTGCATTCGTCCTAGCGCACAGGGAAGAGGCTTTGGTAAGCAAGTTCTTCAAAAGTGGTTCGAATTAGCCGAGCAACAACAATGGACGACACTCTGGTTAGAAGTTCGTGAATCGAATCAAGTGGCACAATCGTTATATTCGTCCATGGGGTTTGAACACATTGCGACGCGAAAAGATTATTACTCGGCGGGGGAAGGGAAACGAGAAGCAGGATGGTTAATGAGTAAGTTAATGCACTCATCTTGAATAGAGTAGGTTCACCATCCTGCGTAAATATGATTAATTGAGTGCTTTTTGAATCGAGCGCCAATCTATAATTTTAAAGTTTTGAGTTTGCTCTGGCAGCCTGTTTCTTCCATCTTGAACAATTAATATTCCGGCAGGGTAACCAGGTAATGGTGATGATGTGACCGTAAGTCCGTCTGTCTCAGAAACGCCATCGATTCCTTTTCCTATGTTCATTATAATCTTAAAGTTCAAACGAGTTCTAAGCTGCTGGTTCAGGTCATAGATCATATAGCTATCGTTTCCTTGACTTGAAACAACTAGTAGTTTTTCTTTTTCCGTTCGATAGATCTCCATCCCTTCTACGTCAGGTACTAGACCATTCCCAGCTTCGATGATCTTCTCTGGTGATTGGCTTTTAGAGTTAACGTTGAGCACCCAAATTCCAGCCTTTTCTTCTCCCATATACAGCCTAGAAGTTTCTGGGTCGAAAGTACAACCTTCTGGTTGGCTTGGCAATGCAAACTCATTGACTAATCGAGCGTTCACCTTTTCTTTAAATGTATCGATTCGATATTGCTGATAGCGCCCGTCTTTATCATTGATGAAAACCCAAGCGTCCTGGTCATTTTGACCGACGCACAGCCCATAGACTTCAGATAGGGTAGTGGGTATGTTACTTAAAAATATAACTTGGTTTCTTTTATCTACAGTAAAGAACGAGATACTGTTGTTGGAACGATTGCTGGCTGCGATAAGTCTTGGCGGTGTGTTTTGACTATTTGTTGAGGAAAATACATCAACATTATTCAGCCGGCCGACTTTAAGTTTTTGTCGAGACTTGCCGTTTAAATCGAAAACATTTAAGCCTGATTTTTTATCCGTACCTAGTATCAAACTTTGAGAGAGGTTGTTTGGGTTAATCCAAATCGCGGGGTCATCGGCGGCATCGCCTGAGCTGCCGACTTCATCGGTTTCATTATTACTGACTATGTTGATGATTGTTTGAATGTTCTCTGTTTGATTTACCAAATTTCTCTCGATTGAGTCACTCTGTTGTTTATGAGTGAATGATGTTGAATAGTAGTGAGAATTTTGTTCTTGGTGAGCGCTGATAATTTCGGTCCCTTGATCATCTATAATAAATAGCTTTTCGATGTTTTGCTCAAACACTTCTTTTGCTGAAATTTGATGCTGATGGTGTGAAAGTAAAATTTCTCCATTGCTTAAACTAATAAGCAAACTTCTATCGGCGCGAACCGCAAGCGCTTCTATATTTGCGTTAATTGACCCAAGCGGCTTATTCATTAATACTGGAGTCTTACTACCATCAGACTCGGCGTTAAGGGAGTACTTCCATACTCCTATGTCTTCTTCTGCAACGTACAGCAGTTGATTGATAGAGTCGATAGCGCAGGCTTCTGCTTGTGGAGAAACCGCCATTCGGCGTAACTCTTTGTTGATCGATTGATTAGAAGTGAAATCGAACGCAATTACTTCAGTTGCTATACCAATATCATCGATGGCGACGATCGAAACGTAGTGATCTTTGTTTACGTTAATACAAAACTGCTCTGGGTTTACTAAATTTGAATAACTACGAAGAAATGACAGCTGTTCACCTTTGATAAGGAATAGGTCTAAGTAGCCAGTGACCTGATTCAGAGCAATGACAAAAAATTGTCGGTTAGAGTTAGCCGAACTCTGTCCAATTTTAATCTCTTCATATCGACCGGGAAGATGAGCCAAGCGTCGCTTCCCTTGATATAAGGCAATACCTTCTTCATCGATAGTTTGAAGTGTTAATAATGGATTCATTTGGATAATGATGGAATGTTGTCGTATAGATACATCGGTAGCCTTCAATGGAAGACTGGAAAGCTCATTAAATTCTACTCGATTTAAGTTCGCTACAAGCGGCCCTTTATCCGTTTTCTTGCTCTGACACGCAGTCATTAAAGCTAATGAAGTTACGACAATAATGGTATAAATTCTGATTTTCATTAATTTGAACCTAAGTTGAAATTTAGTAAGTTGTCTTAGAATGCATAACGAAGCATTAGCTGATAAAAAGAACCCGCATTTTCTTGTTCAAGTTCGAATTCGTCAAAGTTTCTAGTTAACTGATCGTCGATGGTGTCAAACTTATTGAATGCTTCTCGTTTTTCTGCATCTAATAAATTTGAACCAACCAACCTTAACGTCAAATTATCCCAGCGTTTTTCGATAAATAACTCTAAGTCTGCGCCATAAGAAGTAGTGACTTCCTCACCAATAATTCGACCATAAGCGCTTCCTTGTTTTCGATAGGTTAATCCAAATGACGTGTTGCTATCGGGTAGATCTTGAATAAAGCCAAGGTTATATACATTTTTGGCTTGATCATTGAATGTTCGCTTTCCAAATAAATCATCAACTTCGCTATCGAGCACTGAGTAATTTAGAAACACACCGGTATTTTCTAGGTTGATAATAGAAAGTGGCGTTGAAAGATCGAGTTCAACGCCTTTAACCGTTCCATCACCAAGATTTTCAGGTTTGAGTACAAAAGTACTTGGTCCCTCAGAGCCTTCAATACCAGTATTGGTTAATTCTATTAGGTCGTTTATTTTTCGGTAGAAAACATTGAGTCCAACGACTCCGGTTTGTCCAATACGATGTTCAATTCCAAAATCAAGCCCTACAGAAGTTTCAGGTTTTAAAAATGGATTCCCTTGCAAGTCATTATCGCCAAACTCTTTTTCAATTAACGCAGGTGTTAGGTAGTCAAAGTTAGGACGACGGACACTTTTGGCTACAGAGAAATGCAATCGGTCATTGTCATCGAGTTGATATTGAATATGAGCGGATGGAAGGGCAAAAGAGTAGTCCTGTTTAATGGTTGGAGCGTTACTTAAAGATAGGTCTTCGATTGAAAATTTGGTTGATTCGTATCTTACACCGACCTCCCAAGACAACGAGAGCATCTTTTGCTTCACTAAGAAAAACGCATCGGCCCGAGTTTCTTCTATGTTGCTGTGAGCGCTGGGCACGGATTGAAAAGGTGCATTGTGCAAGGCCAAATTGTTTGGAGATTGAATTTCAGGATCCCAATTATTGGAGACTTCGCGCTCGTCTTCCGATTCAAGAATGTTTGAGTAGCGCTCTTTTTCTTGGGCAAAAAGGCCAAATTCAATTTTCTGGTCAGTAGTTGTCGAGTAACTTTGAGACCAACTAAGGGAGTGTTCATCATCAACTAAATCGACGATGGTTCGTTCTTCTTCAAAAACAAAAGGGACTTCAGACGTATCAATTTCATCTTCCCATTCGAAGACAAACTCATCAAACTTTGCAACGGTAGCTTTAAATTTTGCTATACCGCCTAGCCAGGGTGTGGTCAGTTTTGTACCGACACTAAAATTTCTTTGCTCAATATCAGCATTATTAGCGTTGTCGGTTTCTAAATTTCCTCCACTTGCTGCTAAACCAATAGTACTAGATGGGTCATTGTATTCGAATGATCGTTCAATTTCTTCTCTATCAGTGTTGACAAAAAATCCGTATAGCTCAACGGATGAGTTTTCTCCGAAAGCCAAACTGTAATTGATGTTTAAGGACCGATCTGTTCCATCTCGAACATCGCTTTGTGTTTCGCGATTGTCGAAGTCGTCATTTTGATAGTTAGGATTATTTTCCGGAGAATCGCCGTAGCGTAAGCTGGTTTTTTGTTTAGGATTGTAGCGGCCTTGATGGTTGTACCCAACGATCAAGCGGCCGCTTCCCACTTTACCGCCCCAAATAGCAGAGATACTTTCTTTCATTTCATTATCGCTAAATTTGAGACCGCCTGCTCTTATGTAGCCACCGTCTAAACTAAATCCGTCTCGCAAGACTATATTTAAAGTTCCTGCGATAGCATCGCCAGAACGGTTGGCACTGTTGGCGCGCACGACTTCAACACGCTCAATCAGTTCAGCGGGTATTCGATCAAGAAAAAAGGAGCGGTCGGATCCTGAGCCAGGTACTTGCTCTCCGTTGATTAATATCTGGGTGTACCCAGGGCTTAAGCCGCGCATACGCGCACCATCTGATTCAATGACATCTGACAAAAAGGTGACGCTGGGAATCCGTTTTAGTGCATCGCCAGCAGTTAAAGGTTCGAAGCGTTGAAAGTACTCTTGATCATACTCAAGTGTTTGATTGATCTCGTTAGATCGGTTGCGGTATCCAATCTCACCATAAACCACTACCTCTTCTGCTACTTTGACTTCTTCATCAGCAGGCTTTGTTGTGTCGGCTTGAATCGATCCGGTAAATCCGCTGACCGCAGCCAATGCGAATGGAATGGTTGCATATTTCATAGGGTTAAAGCTCCAAGACGTTAAGTTTTTAGCCAGTATGATGAGCTACCAGCATGTTGTATTGGCTGAAAGGTAGAGTGAAAGAGTGACGCTTTTATGACAGTGAGCGTCATCTAACATTGAATTTAAGAGGAAACTGAACGGCAGAAGAGAGGAATGAGCTGAAAAGACCCGTTGGTTTAACCATATTAAGGACCATTGTTATGATGATTTATCTCACTCGGTCATGTTTTTGTCATTTCTGCGAGCCAAAATGACCCGATGCAAATGAGTCACTATTTTTTATCATTGCAGGTGTCATCAACCAACCATCGAGATAAGTCATGTTTTCATTTTCTCGCTATTTTTTGAAATCACTCGTGATCGTCGTTATATCCATATCCATTTTAGTGGCTATTGAGGCCGGGACTTTAAAAACCATGAGTGAAATCAAATGGTTGGATGTGTTAGGCGAAGGTGGGATTTTTTTGATGACGCTAAGTTGGCTGGTTGCAATATTAGTTTCTCGACCAGCCGGCACTGTAACTAACTACCTAGTACTAGGTCTGCTCGCTTTCTTGACATCCTCCTTGTTTGATTTATGCGACGAATTTGTTCGCGTGTCATCGAGTAATTTTCTTTCTTGGTTTGAATCGTTGCCAGCTCCTGTCGGTCTATTGTTACTTTCTTATGGACTGTATCACTGGCATCGTGAGCAAATGTCGATTAATGAAGTGTTACGTAAGCGCGAATACGGTGTTAGAGAGTACTCTGCAATCGATCCTATTACAGGCTTGTATAGAGGCGTGTATATGCATGACTTTATTAAACATCAGCTCGAGCAGAGGCAATGTGACTTTTGTTTGGCGGCTCTTGATCTTAACGACTTCGGAACGTTCAATCAGCATAATGGTTACATTGATGGTGATCGGTTTTTACGGAATATCGCAGAGCTGATTTTAATGAATAGCCGTTTGAATGACTTGGTTTGCCGTTATGCTGGAGATCGATTTATTATATACCTACCATCCATTTCTATTGAAGACGCAGAGGCACAACTTCAACAAATTGAAGCGGCTATTGCTAACTTATCCTTTAAGTCACAGCAACAGCAGACGGTTAAGCAACAAACCGTGTCTTGTGTTCTTGTGCAATGCTCTGATTCGGATACGGTTGAATCATTATTTTTTAACATCACGGAAAGATTTGAGCGATTAAAGACTGCTTCACAGAGAGAGCTTCGCATTGCTTAATTCGAGGCATAAAAGTCAATCTTTAACGCCAGCTTTATTGGCCTCGGTCGCCTTTTGTGAGCGATTTAGTCTGTCTAGACGTCGGTTGTTACATGGTACGGGGCTAGAGCCTATTGATTTACACAATAGTCAATTAGCGATTAGTTTTGAGCAACAACGGCGCCTGTTTAAAACCATCTCGCAACTTCGGCCTGAGCCTGACTCGGCATTTATTTTGGCCGAGCATTTGTTGTATGAGCAGGCCAATCTCTTGGCTGCACTGTCTAATTCGAACCGTTTGGGGCAAGCATTACGTATTTTAAATGCACACTGCTTTCGTTATTCACCTCTGATGTTGGCTCAAAGCTTTATTACAGCACAAAGAGTAGAAGTTTATTACTCTCCAATGTTTGATATACCAAGTGCACATTCTCAGTTCATGGCAGAGTTTCAAAGCTATTTGTTAGCACATACACTCAAGCGTTTGACTGGGCACTGGGTTAAATCTTGGTTTAACTTTTCTCACGCCCGCCCAAAAAATGTGATGGAGTATGAGCAGCGGCTCGGAACTCGCTTGCAGTTTAATCAGCCTGCGTTTAGTGTTGTTTTTGAAAAGAAATGGCTTAACTTTAAGTTCTCTGAAGGAAATACATGGCGCGCTCGTCGAGTGATCAGCGAGTATCAAAAGTGCGATGATGGATTACCCACGACACCGCAGTTGATCATGCAGCTAATTCGGAATGAGCGCTTCAGCAACCTAGAACAAGTTGCTGATTTACTTGGAATGAGTAAAGCAACGGTTAAGCGCAAATTGAGCGACTATGGTTTATCCTTTCAAGGACTGCATGACACTGTGCGTAAACATCAGGCCTTACATTGGTTGCAGCAACCTGGCTATAGCAATGAGCAAGTGGCAGAGTACTTGCAATATTCCGACGTGACTAATTTTCGGCGAGCGGTCAAACGTTGGACCGGCTATACACCGAGTCAAATTAAACAATTATTGGTGTCTTGGACCTAGTTAGCCCCTTAAAGGCTTCCCTTTAGTCCGGCGGTCAGACGACGGCCAGATAATAAGTCCTTATTTCTCAGATATTGAGTTCAGATGCGACTGAATATTATTGTATAATCTTGCGTTTGCAAGCTTATAACCCTGTCGACTGATTAATTTATGGCCAATACTGTTCAACAAGAAATCGCGAAAAGACGTACTTTCGCTATCATCTCCCATCCTGATGCTGGTAAAACCACCATCACCGAAAAGTTACTGCTGCACGGAAAACTGATCCAAGAAGCAGGAACGGTAAAAGGCCGTAAGGCGTCTAAGCACGCAACTTCCGACTGGATGGAGTTAGAAAAGCAGCGTGGCATATCCGTCACTACCTCCGTCATGCAGTTTCCCTACAATGGACGTATTGTTAATCTTTTAGATACGCCAGGACACGAAGACTTCTCGGAAGATACCTATCGTACTTTAACCGCTGTTGACTCAGCTTTGATGGTCATCGATTCCAGCAAAGGGGTTGAAGATCGAACCATCAAGTTAATGGAAGTGTGTCGACTGCGTGATACACCCATCGTGACCTTTATGAATAAGCTAGACCGTGATATTCGCGATCCGATTGAGCTATTAGATGAGGTCGAAGATGTTCTCAAAATTCATTGTGCCCCAGTGACATGGCCAATTGGAATGGGTAAGTCGTTTAAAGGGGTTTACCATCTTCTTGATGACACCATTCATTTATATCAGTCAGGTCTTGGGCATACCATTCAAGAGCAAAGAATCATTCAAGGCATCGATAACCCAGAAGCCGAGGCGGCTCTTGGAGGCCTGCTGGATGATTTAAAAGAAGAACTTGAGCTGGTTCTCGGTGCAAGCCATGAGTTCAATATGGAAGAGTTTCTTGCGGGTCGTCTAACGCCTGTGTTTTTTGGCACCGCACTGGGTAATTTTGGTGTTTCACAAATGCTAGACAAATTTGTCGAGTGGGCACCTGCGCCGTTACCTCGCGCGACACAAACGCGAGAAGTCGATGCGAGCGAAGATAAGTTTTCTGGCTTTGTTTTTAAAATCCAAGCCAATATGGATCCGCAACATCGAGATCGAATTGCTTTCTTGCGCGTATGTTCTGGGCATTATGTGAAAGGCATGAAAATGCATCATGTCCGTCTCAAACGTGATCAACAGATTTCAAATGCTGTCAACTTTATCGCTGGCGAGCGAGAGCATTTAGAGGTCGCCTATGCCGGAGACATTATTGGATTGCACAATCATGGAAACTTGCAAATCGGTGATACCTTTACCCAAGGGGAAGAGTTAAAGTTCACCGGGATCCCTAACTTTGCTCCAGAATTATTCCGGCGTGTTAGATTGAAAGATCCGTTAAAGAATAAAGCGTTGCAAAAAGGGTTAATTCAATTGTCTGAAGAAGGGGCAACGCAAGTCTTTCGACCATTGAACTCAAACGATCTCATCTTGGGTGCGGTGGGTGTGCTACAGTTTGATGTAGTTGCACATCGGCTAAAAGCGGAATATAAAGTAGAATGTATCTACGAGCCCGTAGCGGTTGCCACGGCGCGCTGGGTCGGTTGCGATGATGATAAAATTATTGAAAAACTAAAAAATAAAGCCGGTGAAAACCTAGCTTTAGACGGCGGCGATAACCTAACCTATTTAGCACCGACTATGGTCAATTTAAACTTAACCAAAGAACGTTTTCCTGAAGTGGAGTTTTTTGAAACCCGTGAACACTAATGATTCTAATAAAAAGCTTCACTTAATCGATACTCACTGTCATTTAGACTTTCCTGAGTTCGATGTTGATCGTAAAAAACTCGTTGCTGTCGCTCAAGCCAATGGGCTTGATGGAATTATCATTCCTGGAGTCAAACGAGAAGGCTGGCGCTTCATTCGCCAGTTATCGGCTTTGATGGATGGCGTTCATAGTGCTCTGGGATTACACCCTATGTTTATACATGAGCATACTGAGCAGCATCTGCATGATCTAGAATTAGCCTTATCGGTCGGCCCACTTGTCGCGGTGGGTGAAATCGGGTTAGATTTTCAAAATGGTCGAGCGGATCAAGCCTTACAAGAAAAGTTTTTCCATCATCAATTACATATGGCGAAAGATGCAGGGTTACCCGTGATTATTCATTCGCGTCGAGCGCATGAAGATGTATTAAAACAACTACGTATTCTCAACTTTAATCACGGCGGAGTCATTCACGCGTTTAATGGTGATTTAAATCAAGCCAAGCGCTACGAACAGCATGGGTTTAAGCTGGGCGTAGGAGGGGCAATTACCTTTCATCGCGCGGTGAAGATACGAGCGATGGTTCAAGCGCTTCCTCTGGAGCAAATTGTGATGGAAACGGATGCTCCTGATATGCCTCCGGCGACCTGTAAAGGACCTCGCAATACCCCGGTGCATATTTTTGATAACTTTAAGGCTCTGTGCTCTATTCGAAACGAGACGCCGGCACAAATCGCCCAGCAAACAACCTTAAACGCCAAGCAGGTATTTAAGCTCCCCGATTAATCCACAGCAGACCTGACAGTGTGAACTGTCACTAGTATCGAGCGGCAAGTATTAGCAATTTCAGGCGTTATCTCGTAGGATGCGAGACAGCGCCACATAGGAAAGGTTAGGACTGGAATGACGCAAGACAAACGCATTATCACAATTAGGTTTTTAGAAGCAATGCTTGAAGACGGTTTGATCAACAAAGAAACCTTCGACAAGTTAAGAGTGAAATTGCGGTCTTTGGGTGATAAACATCCAATCGAAGGGATTGCTCCGTTTAAGATTAAACATGCCTCAAACCCGAAGGCGATACTCGACGATGAAACGCTAGCTCAATGGTATGCGATGCGCGTTGGAATGGACTATGTCGAGCTTGATCCATTGAAACTCGATGTTGACGCTATCACCGCGGTTATGTCGAAAGCCTTTGCGCAACGTCACAATATCATTGCTTATTCCGTTGATGCGAACAAAGTAACGGTAGCTACCTCAGAGCCTGACGTACAAGCCTGGGTATCGGGGTTGGAACATATTTTACGCAAAGAAGTTCGAAGAGTCTTTGCCAGTCCTGTTGCCATTCGTAAATTCCAGCAAGATTTTTACGCGCTCTCTCACTCCATTAAGGGGGCTGCAAGTGAGAAATATCAAGAGCTCGGAACAGGAAATCTAGAAGCCTTAGTTGAATTAGGCAAAGCCGGTGAGATTGATGCCAATGATCAACACATTATTCAAATTGTTGATTGGCTATTGCAATACGCCTACGCACAGAGAGCCAGTGACATTCATATTGAACCGCGACGTGAGAAAGGTAATGTTCGCTTTCGCATCGATGGTGTTTTACACAAAGTGTATGAGTTTCCTGCCGGCATTACCAACGCTGTACTGGCTCGCTTTAAAATAATGGGAAGAATGGATGTCGCAGAACGGCGTAAACCACTGGATGGACGGATTAAAACCAAAGCGACGGATGGGCAAGAGGTAGAACTTCGAATTTCAACTTTGCCAACAGCGTTCGGAGAGAAGTTGGTGGCACGTATTTTTGATCCTGGCGTGCTTAATCGTGATTTTGAATCGCTTGGTCTCGATGCCAATATTGAGTCAAAGTGGTTGTCGATGGTCAATCAACCCAATGGCATCATGTTGGTGACCGGCCCCACCGGAAGTGGTAAAACAACAACGCTGTATACCACATTAAAGTTATTGGCTCGGCCAGAAGTGAATGTGTGTACCATAGAAGATCCGATCGAGATGATTGACCCGAATTTAAATCAAATGCAAGTTCATCATGATATTGATGTTGATTTTGCGTCTGGAGTGAGAGCGCTGCTTCGCCAAGATCCCGATATAATAATGATTGGTGAGATCCGTGATAAAGAAACTGCCGATATGGCTGTGCAAGCATCTCTCACTGGGCACTTAGTTATTTCGACACTGCACACCAACGATGCCTCTTCAGCAATCACACGTTTGATTGACTTAGGCGTTGAGCCTTTTCTGGTTAATGCAACATTATTAGGCGTCATGGCTCAGCGTTTGGTCAGGGTGTTATGTCCTGACTGTAAAGAGGCGCAACCGACCAATGAGAAAGCTTGGAAACACTTAGTTGATCCTTTTCCTCTATCAACGCCGAAACAGGTGTTTCAACCGGTTGGGTGTCGCGCATGCCGTGGTACCGGTTACCTTGGTCGTCAGGGCATCTATGAATTACTTAATGTTAATGCGAATGTAAAAAAATTGATTCATGCGAAATGTGAAGTTCGGCCATTACGCGAGCAAGGCTTAAAAGATGGCATGAACTTATTAAGGATCAGTGGAGCAATGAAAGTCGCGCAAGGGGTGACCACCATCGAAGAGGTATTGCGGGTCGCATCGCCAGAAATGGAATCTTAATCGGAGAAGTAAATATGTCAAAAAATTGGCTTAACAATTTTGGCTTAATCAGCGTTGTGACATTAACCGGTGTTGTGGCATTAACCAGCCTAGCAGGCTGCCAAAGTTCTGCTGAAGGTAAAGCAGACGATCAGACGGTCGCACAAATTGCGCAAAATGAAGGCGCTGAACCCGTCGCCGCTGGCTTAGAAACCATAGAACAAAAACAAGAATACGCAGCGACCTTGTTGCGTGAAATTGGTTCGCTTGTTTCGACTCAGTCGTGTGCTAGCAATGATGATTGCGCGCTGTTGGCCGTAGGTCACAAACCATGTGGTGGCCCTGATGAATATCGAGTTTACTCGAAGCTGTCAACGGATGCTGGTGTGCTAAAAGCAAAAGCAAAACTGTACCGGTCCCTAAAAGAGAGCATTCAAAAAGAACAAGGCACTATGGGAATCTGTATGGTGACACCCAAACCGGTCTTTCACTGCTCGAATCAACAGTGCCAACTTGATGCCAATTCAGCGGATATTTAATAACGGGTTAGACTAAAAGCTTGTTATTTTTATTTGTATATTAGATAAAAAACATTCATTTATTGCTTTAGCTCAATTATTTAAGCAGTTGTTTTGCAAAAAAAATTATCTCTTCTACGCTTATCCAAAGGAATAGTATGAGATAATGTGGAAAACAACCACCAAAATAATAGGAGCTATAGCATGACTGCTAAATTCCCCTTTTCTCGAGCAACAGGACTTCGGCTAGTCGCCGGAAGCTTGTTGATGTGCTCGTCACCTCTTTGGGCCGATATTCAAGTTCAAGGTTTTGCCAACATTGTTGCTGGTACGACTTTGGATGATGATAGTACGGTTCGTGGATACGATGAGGACTTTGCCTTTGATCGTGACTCGCTGTTTGGCGTTCAGTTCACCAGTGACCTGAGCGATGGCCTATCGGCAACCGTGCAAATGGTTGCACGTGGACGTGACGATTGGGATGCCGAGTTTACCTGGGCTTACATGAACTATGAGTTATCTGATAACTCATCGATTCAATTTGGCCGTGTACGTATTCCGTTTTATAAATATTCGGAGTTTTTAGAAGTTGGTTATGCGTATCACTGGATGACACCTCCTGCGTCGGTTTATGACTTACCTTTGAATAACCAAGAAGGTATTGCTTACACCTACAACTCAACCATTGGTAGCTTTGACAGCAGCTTGCAATTTGTTGTTGGGCGATTAAATGAAGAGATGGCTTTTGAAGTCGACCCTGCACAAGATATTTTTGATGGCGAAGTCGATGGTTTTGATCGTCGTGATTCCGATGGTCGCAACAATACCAGCTTTGTATGGTCATTGACTGACTTTACTTGGTCTTTCCGTTTAGGTTACACCTTCTGTGGTGATTGTACGCTGGGCTTACCGACCGATGACTTTGCTCAACAAATCGCACTGCAAGCGCCTCAGTTTTTAGATGCGATGTTAGCTGTTGAGAATGATGTAAGCTTCGGTAACATTGGTTTGCGTTACTCTGGGGAAAATTGGTTTACCGAAGTTGAGTACGCTCGTTTCTCTGGTGACGACAGTTTGATTCCTGAAGAAACTGATTCAGCGTATTGGACCATTGGATTCAACACCGATACTTCGGTATTTCATTTTACCTATGAATTCGAAGATGCGGATCCTCGCACCGTTGACGAAATTACCGGTGGCGCCGCTATTCCTGGAGCCTTGGCAACAGCCATCGCAGGTGTTGCTGAAGCATTTCGCGAAGATTCCGAAACCATGACCATAGGCTGGCGATATGATTTTCATCGTTCAGCAGCGTTTAAGCTCGACATTTCCCGTATTGACAACAATTTGACCGGAGAGTCATACGATTTGATCACTACTGGCGTGTCTTTGGTCTTTTAAGGGGAGGGTGACGAAATGAAATTATTAAAAAGTTTTCTAGCCACAGTAGCTCTATCGCTTTCGGTAGTTGCTCAGGCAGAAGTCGCGATTATTGTTCATCCTTCGAATAATAGTACCTTAACTGAAACCGACTTAACTCGTATGTTTTTAGGAAAAATGAAAAGCTTCCCGAATGGAGAGTCTGCCGTTCCTGTGAATATGCCAGAAGGTCATGCAACGACGGATGAGTTTAATCAGAAAGTTTTAAGTAAGTCAGCCAGTCAACTTAAAGCATATTGGTCTAAACTTGTATTTACTGGGAAGGGTACACCTCCACAAGACGCGGGCAGCGCAGAAGAAATGCTAAAGCTTGTTGCGGGAAATCCGAGTCTTATTGGTTATGTTGATGCATCTAAAGTCGACGCCAGTGTTAAGGTTATTGCAAAGTTTTAATCATAAAGCTTGCAATTAAGGTAGCACGCTCCGAACCAAGGAAAACTTGGTTCGGAGAGCTTCAAGCGACTGAAAGATGTTTCAATTACTGTAGTACCCAAATTTAGCGATAATTGGTGCATGATTTGAACATGCACGTTGCTTTAAATATTAGGGTCGTCTATGAACTTTTTTCGTAAACTTGGTCTTCGTCAGAAGATTTTGTTAATTCCCTCTCTGGGAGCTATTAGCTTTCTTGCCTATATGTTGGTTTCGACCAATACCGCACTTCATAACCAACAACTTCTTGAAACGGCAAGAGACAATCATTTTCCTGCACTTCAATTGGCCGATAAGGCTTTGGTGGAGTTTGAACGAGTAAAAGAAACTTTGTCTGCCGCAGTGACTACGGGCGATGACGACACTTTGCAGCTTGCTAAACAGCGAGCTGATAATCTTGCGACACATTTTCGTGATATTCAAAATATTGATTCATTGTATTCACAAGAAATCCGTACGATTAGTGATGGATTTCAAAGTTATTTTAGAGATGCTTATCAAATTTCAACAGAGATGATGAGTGGCACTGCCGATTTTTCGACGTTGGGCGATAGAACCGAACGACTTAATAAAACCTACGATCAAGCCCATAGTCAATTAACCCGTTTTCGAAATCAATTGGATGCAACCTTTAAAAACTCGATTGAACTGGCCAACTCTCAGGCAGCTAATATGGTAACCGTGGGTTTTATTGTTGGCGGAATTACCATCGTCGTTTTATTCGGTGTTTCTATTCCAATCTCTTCTGCAATTCGTACCAATATGAACCGAGTGATCGCATCGCTTAAAGATATTGCTCAAGAAGACGGCGATTTAACGGTTCGCTTGCGCACAGAAAGTAAAGATGAGATTGGCGAATTAGTCTTTTGGTTTAATAGCTTTATCGAAAAGTTGCAAGAAGTTATTAAGCAAGTAGTAGGCTCTACCGCGCCGGTTGCCGAGTTAGTCCATTCGTTAACTCAATTGTCTGAAGAAGCTCAACAGGGTAACGCGACTCAGCGCGACAGCGCCGACCAAACTAAACGAGCAGTGGACGATATGAATGTGAGCGTTAGCCGAGTGGCTAATAACGCAGCAGACGCAGCTGAAGCAGCACAAATGGCTAACGATGAGACCGATAAAGGGCGCAAAGTGGTGGAGCGTACCGTGCAGTCGATTAATTCTTTAGCGCATAATATTACCGAAGCGTCGGAAGTTATTTCACAATTAGAGTCCGACAGCAATAGTGTCAGTATGGTGTTGGATGTTATTAAAGGAATTGCCGAGCAAACGAATCTTCTCGCTTTAAACGCCGCCATTGAAGCGGCACGAGCTGGCGAGCAAGGACGCGGTTTTGCTGTGGTCGCGGATGAAGTTCGAAGTTTAGCGTCGCGTACTCAAGAGTCGACTGAAGAAATTCATAAGATTATTGAAAAACTGCAATCGGCGGCGCGATCAGCAGTTGGTGTTATGTCTTCAAGCACTCAACAAGCTGAACAAAGTGTTTCGAGTGCCGGAGAAGCTGGCGAAAGTTTGTCGACCATTTCTGAAACCATTAACCGAATCAATTCTATGAATATGGAAATTGCTCGGTCGACGGACGAACAGCAAAGTGTCGCATCAATTATTGTTAAAAGAATGACCGATATACACGAACGAACTGAGTCGGCATCGGAAAGAGCCGACCGATTAAATCAAGCAAGTGAGCAGTTGCAGCATATGGCAACTGAGTTAGAACAGGTTGTTGCTCAGTTTAAAGTTTGAGGTTCCACTCGGCGCTTTTGAAAAATCATTAGAACGACAAAAGTGCCGAACGCATCGGCAAGCCAATCTAACCCACTGAAATCTCTCCCAGGAATTTGGTACTGAATAATTTCAATCAGTAACCCTAGTGCCAGCATAAGAAAGCCAATCATCCAGCGATTAATTTGAACGAAAGCCGACATTAATAAAAAGGTAACACCAGCGAAGGCAATAAAGTGATAGAGCTTATCGATATGACTCACGTTGATAACGATACCCACCGACGGTGTGAGCGTTAAGTAGAGCAAGATCACACAAGAGATTATCGCGCTGACTTTCCAAAATGGATGTCCGATTTTAGGTAAATAGTTAAAAATCGACATGGTTTATTCCTTCAAATTCTGTGTTACTGCTGGATAACTTCAGCAGACGGTAGTTTGTCATCACGATGATAGGACGTTGTTATTTTTACGCCTTTATCTTGAGGGTTTCGCCATATAAAGCAGTATTGGCCCGAGCTTTTTGCGGTGACCACTAATCCCTTCATTTTGTGAGTTAGTTGCTTGCCGATAACCCTTGTTGAGTTTTCACTGTTTTGTTGAGCGACAGAACGTTGATCGACAGAACGTAGCTCGACAAAAAACTCCAAGGGTTCGCTGCTAGAAAAACTCACTTTTATTTGTTGGTTTAATTTCAACAAGACACAACGTTGTACTTGCCGATGTGAGTCAATAATGCGAGTGCTTGTTTCTTGAACTAATGTTTCTTGATCTAATGTCTCTTGACCTAATGCATCTTGAGCTACTGTTTCTCGAGCTGCTTTTTTTGGGGCTGTGTTTTTTGGCGCTTCAACCTTGCGCGAGTCGTTTGATGAATGTTTTTCAGGTCGAGCAGGCTCTTGCGCATAGAGCCATTGACTGGCAATTAATACGCAGAGCATAGTTAAAAAAACATTGACCGGTAATGGCTTAATCATGGTTGAACGCCCAATGTAAATTAGACCCGAGTAACCTTTCGCCGTACACGGGTCTATGCATTTTATAAGGCTTTTAGTTGTTCAAGTTGCTGTTCAAGTTTATTTTTAGCCTGCTCTATTTCGTGCTTTTTAGCGCGCTCTTTTTCAACGACCGCAGCGGGTGCTTTATCAACAAAGCTGGCATTAGAAAGCTTTCCATCGATTCGCTGAATGTCTTTCTCAAGCTTGTCTAGCTCTTTACTTAAGCGAGTTTGTTCGGCAGTAACATCGATTAGACCAGCCATGGGGATCAAGAGTTCCATCTGGTCTACTAGCGAAGTAGAAGACATGGGTTTCTCATCGCCTTGGTTAAGCCAAACAATCGACTCTAGTTTTGCCAAGCTGCTCAAAACCGGTTTATTTTGTTCCAGTCTGCTCTGGTCTTGCTCACTGCCGTTGGCAATGAGCAAAGGAACCGATTTCGCCGGAGAAATGTTCATTTCGCCACGAATGTTTCGTACCCCAACAACCACTTGTTTTAACCAATGAATATCATCATTGGCCGATGGGTCAACCCGATCGTTTGAGTAAACAGGGAAGGGCTGCGTCATAATAGTTGCCGCTTCAATACCTGCCATAGGCGCAACTTTTTGCCAGATTTCTTCACTGATAAACGGCATGACAGGGTGAATTAAGCGGGTGACCTGTTCAAGTACATTGATCAATGTATGGCGAGTGCCTCGTTTTTGTGCGTCTGAGTATTCGTCACCCGTTAACACAGGTTTTGATAGTTCTAGGTACCACGAACAGTATTCATCCCAGATAAATTCATACACAGCGTTCGCCGCGAGATCGAATCGATATTTAGCGATTTGAGACTCAAAGGTAGCAATGGTGTCTTGTAATCGAGACCAGATCCAGCGATCAGCTAAACTTAAGTCTAGTTCTCCGCTGACTCCGCAATCTTGACCCTCAGTATTCATCAATACGTAGCGGGCAGCGTTCCAAATTTTATTGCAGAAATTACGGTAACCTTCGACGCGACCTAAATCAAAATTGATATCACGACTGGTCGAGGCGAGGGCACAGAAGGTAAACCGCAAAGCATCGGTACCATAAGCCTCAATTCCTTCACCGAACTGTTTACGAGTTCTTTTCGCAATTTTTTCAGCTTCTTTGGGGTTCATTAATCCAGTGGTTCGTTTTGCGACTAAACCATCAACGTCTATGCCATCAATAAGGTCAATCGGATCGAGTACGTTGCCTTTTGACTTCGACATTTTTTGACCTTGTTCATCGCGAATGAGTCCGGTGATATAGATTTCTTTAAAGGGAACTTTTCCGATGAACTTTTTCGTCATCATAATCATTCGGGCAACCCAAAAGAAAATAATGTCAAAGCCGGTAACCAAAACTGAAGAGGGAACAAAGGTTTTTAATTCATCGGTATTTTCGGGCCATCCAAGCGTTGCAAATGGCCAAAGCGCCGATGAAAACCAAGTATCGAGAACATCATCGTCTTGCGTTAACTCTATGCTCTTATCGAGTTGATGACGACTTCGTACGTCTTCCTCGTCACGACCAACATAAACGTTGCCGTTTTGATCGTACCAAGCTGGAATTCGGTGACCCCACCATAGCTGACGACTGATACACCAGTCTTGAATGTTATACATCCATTGGAAGTAGGTTTTGTTCCAGTTTTCAGGAACGAATTTAATCTCGCCACTTTCAACGGCTTCAATCGCAGGTTTGGCAAGTGACTCAACAGCAACGTACCATTGATCGGTTAGATAAGGCTCAACCACAGTATTACTGCGATCGCCGCGTGGAACTTGTAAAGTATGGTCTTTAATTTCTTCGAGTAGCCCGAGTGACTCAAAATCAGCGACGACCTTTTTACGTGCATCGAAGCGGTCGAGTCCGGCGTAGCCTTCAGGTAATGTAAGGTTGATGTCGGTTCGAATTTGTCCCTTAAAGTCGAAGGCTTCGGCGGCTTCTAAAATTGAAGCGTCGGCACTAAAGATATTAATTAACGGCGTGCTGTGACGCTTGCCGACTTCGTAATCGTTAAAGTCGTGAGCCGGTGTAATTTTAACGCACCCGGTACCAAATTCGCGATCAACATAGTCGTCGGCCACAATAGGTATTTCACGGTTAACCAAGGGCAGCATCACGGTTTTGCCAATCAGATCTTGGTAGCGCTCATCGTCTGGGTGAACGGCAACGGCCGTGTCGCCGAGCATGGTTTCAGGGCGTGTGGTCGCAACCACTAAATAGTCTTTACCATCATGGGTCGTCGCGCCATTGGCGAGCGGGTAACGAAAATGCCACAGAAAGCCTTTTTCTTCGACGTTTTCTACTTCTAAATCTGAAATCGCGGTATGAAACTTAGGGTCCCAATTCACCAAACGTTTACCGCGATAAATAATGCCTTCTTGATACAGTTGAATAAAGACTTCTTGAACGGCATTCGAACAGTTATCGTCCATCGTGAAGGCTTCTCGAGACCAATCGGTTGAGTTACCTAGGCGACGCATTTGCTGGGTAATGGTTCCGCCTGAATGTTCTTTCCATTCCCATACTTTTTCAACAAAGGCTTCTCGACCTAAGTCTTGTCGACTAATGCCATCGCGCTCTAAATTTCGCTCAACCACCATTTGGGTGGCAATACCCGCATGGTCAGTACCTACTTGCCAAAGTGTATTATCACCTTTCATTCGATGGTAACGGGTAAGCGTATCCATGATGGTATGCTGAAAGGCATGGCCCATATGCAAGCTACCAGTAACGTTCGGTGGTGGGATCAAAATGCAATAGGGATCGCCTGTACCAGAAGGGGCAAAGTAATTCTTTTGCTCCCACTCAGAGTACCACTTTTGTTCGATATCAGCTGGGTTATATGCCTTGTCCATAATGCCTGTCTTTTATTCAAATGAGGTTATAGGTTTGGGGCGGTTATTCTAAGGGCTCAAGCCATTACTCGCCAGTGTTTGCCGCCATATTTACGAAAAAAGCCGTGATTTTAAAGCCGGCCAATCTATTCAAGCCTGTCGAACGGAGAGAAGGCGTTACGATTCGACTTTGTAGTGCTGAAGAGGGTAACCGCGGTCGCGATAGAATTTGAAGCGCTCGCGCGCTTTTTCTTTCCGTTCTTCGTCGCCGCAGACAAATTCAATTAACCGTTCAAATTGACCGTGAAAATGGGGAACTTCAGAGGTCAAGTTAATCAGTATGTCTGGACGTAAAGAGGGGAGTTCGCCATAGCCGATTTCTATAGGTGCGTTAATGCCCGGAGCATCGCCGTGCAGTGTGTGCGGCAGAAAACTGCTCGGATCTTGAGTCCAAAGAATTTCATCCATCGCCTCGGCATCGCGTTTAGATTCGGTGTGAATAAATACTTTGCGATTGCTTTGAAACGCTTTTTGAATTAACGCTACGGAGTGACGAAAAGCCGCGCGCGGCCTTTCGTCTTCCATAATATAAAACTCTACTTGAGTCATAAGCTTGGTGATTACTCTTTGTTAGCTCGGGCATTGGCTCGGTCGATGATGTATTGAGTAAGCATTGAGACTGGGCGACCGGTTGCGCCTTTGTCTTTGCCGCCTCGCCACGCCGTACCCGCGATGTCTAAATGCGCCCATTGGTACTTCTTAGTGAAACGCGATAAGAAGCAAGCGGCCGTTATGGTGCCCGCTGGACGACCACCAATGTTGGCCATGTCGGCGAAATTGGTATTCAGTTGCTCTTGGTATTCATCCCAAAGCGGTAAGCGCCATGCGCGATCGTCGGCTGTTTCACCAGCGTTAAGGAGATCGTGGGCGAGAGGGTTGTGATTGCTTAACAAGCCCGTTGCATGAGCCCCTAAAGCAATGACGCACGCGCCAGTGAGGGTCGCAACGTCGATCACCACGTCAGGGTTAAACTTTTCAACGTACGAGAGCGTGTCACACAAGACCAATCGTCCTTCTGCATCGGTATTCAAAATCTCAATGGTTTGACCGCTCATGGAGGTCACGACATCGCCTGGTCGACACGCGTGGCCGCCCGGCATGTTCTCTGCGGCGGCAATGGCCATCACCACGTTAACCGGCAGCTGTAATTTCACGACGGCGAGAAACGCACCGATGACACCGGCAGCTCCGCCCATATCGTATTTCATTTCATCCATCGCCTCTGATGGCTTAATTGAAATACCACCACTGTCAAAAGTTAACCCTTTGCCAACCAGAGTGATCGGGTTTTGGTCATCGCTAGCTCCTTGGTAGTGTAGGGTAATCAATTTTGCCGGTTCTGCTGAACCTTGAGCAACCGCCATAAAAGCGCCCATGCCCAACTCGAGCATGTCGCTCTCTTCAAGCACTTCACAGGTGACTTTATCGTGTTCGTCAGCAATCGCTTGAGCTTGTTCGGCAAGGTACGTTGGATGGCAAATATTAGGTGGCATATTGGCTAAATCTTTCGCCAATTTTACCCCTTCTGCGACCGCCAAGCCTTCTGCAATAGCTTGCTCACCAATGGTTAGGTCTCGGCGCGTGGTGACATTGAACACTAATTTTCGTAGCGGACGACGCGCAGTGTCAGTCTTAGATTTTAATTGATCGAAGGTGTACAGAGCGTTTTGAGTCGTTTCAACGGCGTGTTTGACTTTCCAATGGGTATCGCGCCCGCGAACGTTTAATTCGCTTAAGAAGCACACGGCCTCCATCGATCCGGTATCGTTGAGCGTGGCAATCGCTTTAGTAATGATCTTTTTGTACTGTGACTCGCCAAAATCACGTTCTTTACCACAGCCAATTAACAGCACACGATCACACAGTGTATTGGGTACATTATGAAGTAACAGCACTTGACCGGGTTTGCCTTCGAGATCACCGCGACGAAGAATGTTACTGATGTAACCGTCACTGACTTGATCGAGTTGCTCGCCAACTGGGCTTAGTTTTCGTGGTTCGAAAACACCGATGACAATGCAGGCACTGCGTTGTTTCTCCGGACTCCCGCTTTTAACGTGAAATTCCATAATGACTCCTGACTAATGGGTTGGTTCATCTCAAACTTGAGTTAATGGTTTTTTACGTTTGAGACTGATTATCGTCGAGCGTTCGTGGTATATTGGCCGCGATTCTCGATTAGAAACCTGTAAAAACGACGAGTTTAAACCAGATGAGCGAAAAAATCATCAAAAGTATAAGTTTTGGGGGGCCTCTGTGCGCCTAAAACGCTATTTACAGAAAGAGGTTATTTCCTCCGCACTGGCTATTTTGGTGGTTTTGATGTTGATTTTTTTAAGTCAACAAATGGTGCGCTATCTGGGCGAGGTGGTGGATGGCAAAATTGGGCCTGACCTGTTGTTCTGGATGGTCGGCTTACAAATGCCACCTTTGCTTGGCTTCTTACTGCCCCTTGCGTTGTTTCTCGGAGTGTTGTTGGCTTTCGGCCAGCTCTATGTCGATCACGAATTGACCGTGATGAAAAGTGTCGGTGTTGGTGACCGGCAGTTGGTCAAATTATTACTGCCTTTGGCGATAGGCTTATCTATTATAGCGGCGTTATTTACCCTAGTGGTTACGCCGTGGTCGGCACAAAAGCAGCAGTCGCTTCTGAGCGAACAGGATAAACAATCAGAACTGTCTTTGTTAACTCCAGGCAAATTTCAAATGACCAGTGATGGCAGTGCTGTATTGTACGCGTCTGCGTCCGATAAGGGCGTTCTATCGCAATTGCTATATGCTCAGCTGCCCACTGATGAGCAACCTTATTGGCAAATCTTATCGACGCAAAATGCTTTTATCGATACGGAACTTGAGCAGCCCATTTTGTCACTTCGTGACGGTGAGATGTATCGCTTCTCTGAATCATCGGCTGACTGGCAAGTCACGGCCTTTGGCGACTATCAAATGGCTATGTCGCCTTCCCTCGCGCGCGAGCGCAAGGTTAAATTGCGTTCGGTTTCAACCATCGACTTATTATCGGACCTCAATGCCGAGACTTGGGCCGAACTTCATTGGCGCTTGAGTGTTCCTATCAGTGTTACATTATTGCTTCTGATGTCAGTACCGCTTGCGCGAGTAGAGCCTCGCCAGGGTAAGTACGCCAAGATGTTTCCGGCTCTTTTGGTCTACATGAGCTACACGGTTTTGCTGTTGCTGGTGAAAGGTTTAATTGAAGACCGAAAGTTGCCCGGCGCAGTAGGCATGTGGCCAATACATGCGGCTTATTTTGGATATGCTCTGTGGCTTTATCGACACAGCCATCGCCGAGTAGGGAAATCAAAAGTGAGGGCGTCGTCGTGAAGTTAACCATTCTTGACCGCTACATCGGTCGCCAAGTGTTGCTCAGCGTGCTGTTTACTTTGTTGGTTTTAGTTGGGCTAAGAACTCTGTTCACATTGCTCGACGAAGCGTCAAAAATTGGCGAAGGGCATTATCAGTTTGTTGATGCGCTTTACTATGCACTACTTCTTGTGCCATCGCGAATTTATGAGTTTTTTCCCATGGGCGTGTTGATCGGTGGGCTTTCAGCGTTAGGAACACTGGCGCAACAAAATGAACTGACGGTTATGCGTGCCGCAGGCATTAAGACATTACGAATTGTTGGCAGTGCTGTCAAAGCAACCGTTTTGTTGATGATAGTTGTTTTTGTTTCTGGGGAGTGGTTGGCACCACAAACCAGTCAATTAGCAACGAGTAAACGAGCGGCTGCGCTCAGCGATAATCAGTTGCAACAATCACAACGCGGCGTATGGGCGCGAAGCGGCAGTGACTTTATTAATATTGGCAGTATTTTACGCAGCGATGAATTACGCAAACTTACTATCTTGCGCTTTAATGAACAGGCTCAATTAGTGCAGCAGATTTCTGCCGATAAAGCCCATTTCTCGGACGGTCGTTGGGTGTTAGAGAATGTATCGATAGCGACACCGAGCGACGAACGTGTTGAGTTTGAGCGAACAACAACCTTGAGTTGGCAAGGAGAGCTAAGCCCGCAACACATTCAAGTGCTGCAAATTGAACCTGAAATGCTGAACCTGCAGGGATTAAAAGAATACCAAGCCTATTTAGACAATAACCTTCTTGATAGTCGGCGTTATCAACTCGAGTATTGGAAAAAAATCACCCAACCCTTCGCGCTCATCGTGATGATCGTATTAGCGAGCTCATTTGTTTTCGGGCCGATGCGCTCGGTCAGCATGGGCGCACGACTTATGTCAGGCATTGTGGTCGGTTTCGGGTTTCATATTGTTAACAACTTCTTTGGCCCGATCAGTTTGGTTTATCAGCTACCGCCGTTGTTTGGCGCATTAATTCCGGCGGTGCTATTTGCGGGGCTGGCTTTTTGGCTATTGCGACGTGCTAGCTGATTATCATTCATACCCGAACCCTTGATAGTGTTTTAAATGAGAGGCTTTTGCTGCTCTTTCGTCGGGGCTGTTTTCGGCAATTGAACCACAAAAGCGTTGACTGCAATGTCGTGCCAGCCGCGATACTCATCATCAATAAGCGACCAGAAATTAGCCAGGCCTCCGCAGGATAGAAAAGCTCGGATGAGAGAATCAGTCAGAGACAGGTTATCTCCGTTTGCCTTAACGAGCTTAATTCGCCAGGTACGCATGCCGACCGTTTGACCACCTTTTATCCAGCAGTAGAGATAATAGCTGGTGACCCCTAAAATTAGATAGGCAATCCAAAGCGGGTGGTCTCGAACCAGATCTGAAACCTCTGCCGCTGGCATATCGATGAATACTAGGTTGGCGACCCCTAAGCCGATGGCAAAGGTTAGTACAAATACGCCTGCCGCTGGTAGCCAATCGTAAACCCAAGCGAATAGTCGCTTCCACGGTGAAGCAGGTTTTACGGTTATGGTTGAGGTCTCAGCGTGTTGACTCATAGCAGTATACTTTTCAGTAATTAATTCTGGTGCGAAGAGTAGCAAAATACTTAAAATGAATCTATGTCGTGGTACAATGCGCTTTTGCAAATAGTCACGATAGTCGTGACTACTCGATATTAAGAGAAAGGACAATGCAGCATAAAAGGAAAGTGAGTGTTATCGGGTTAGGCTATGTTGGATTACCTGTAGCGGTAGCCTTCGGCCATCAACAGCCAGTCATTGGTTTCGATATTGACCCCCAACGAATTGCCGAGCTTCAAGAGGGTATCGATAAAACTCTTGAAGTCGAACCGACAGAATTGAAACAAACTTCGATTGTGTTTACCGATTCTGTTGATGTTTTGCGTCAAGCAGATTTTCATATTGTAGCCGTTCCAACACCGATTAATGAAGCGCGTAAACCAGACTTGCGTCCAATGCTTTCGGCCTCGAAAACCGTTGGACGAGCGTTGAAAAAAGGCGACATTGTAGTCTTTGAGTCGACGGTGTATCCGGGCGCTACCGAAGAAGATTGCGTGCCCATTTTAGAAGCCGAGTCAGGATTACGCTGCGGCGTTGATTTTACCGTGGGTTATTCACCCGAACGAATCAACCCGGGTGATAAAGAGCATACCTTCACCAAAATCACTAAAATTGTATCCGGGCAAGATGCGGCAACGTTAGACATTGTTGCTGCTGTTTATGAGAGCGTGGTGACTGCCGGTGTTTACAAAGCAAGCTCAATAAAAGTTGCTGAAGCGGCTAAAGTCATCGAAAACACGCAACGTGATTTGAATATTGCTTTGATGAATGAGCTCTCGTTGATTTTCCAAAAAATGAATATTGATACACTCGATGTACTCGAGGCAGCCGGAACTAAATGGAATTTCTTACCTTTTCGTCCGGGCCTAGTGGGTGGTCACTGTATCGGTGTCGATCCCTATTATTTAACTCACAAGGCTGAGTTAATTGGACATCACCCTGAAGTAATTTTGGCGGGTCGTAAGATCAATGATGATATGGGCAAGGTGATCGTACAAAATGCGGTTAAAAAATTAATAAGGGCCGGTAAAGATGTCTCTAAAGCTAAGGTCGCAGTGTTAGGTTTGACCTTCAAAGAAAACTGTCCGGATTTAAGAAACTCGAAAGTTATAGACATCATCGATGAGTTACGCTCGTTCGGAGTTGAGCCGATCGTTCATGATCCAATGGCATCAAAAACGGAAGCGCTACATGAATACCAAGTTGAACTTGCAGATTGTGCTGAATTAGTAAATATCGACCTCATGATTGTTGCCGTTGCTCACCGAGAGTACTGTGGTTGGGAACTAAAAGACTTTTCTGATAGGCTTAGTTCAGGAGCTCATGTGTTTGATGTGAAAGGTATTTTAGATCGTGAAGCTTTTGCTCAATCAGAGTTTCACTTATCGCGAATTTAATACGGTACAAGAAAGTTGAGACAGAATTATGAGTAGAAAAGTTTTAGTAACCGGTGCCGCTGGCTTTATCGGTTCACACGTTAGTCATTATTTGTTGGATCGTGGCGACACCGTTGTTGGCATCGATAATTTAAATGACTACTACGATGTTAATCTGAAGTTAGCGCGGCTGGATCGTCTGAAAGCGAGAGAAGGCTTTTCTTTTCAAAAGATGGATGTGTCGCATAAAGAGCCCATGGCAGAGTTATTTGCCGCTGAAAAGTTTGATGATGTGGTCCATTTAGCGGCTCAAGCTGGAGTTCGTTACTCAATTGAAAACCCTCATGTTTACATGGAAGCAAACATAGTTGGGCACCTCAATATATTAGAGGGCTGTCGTCACAATAACGTGAATCATTTAGTGTATGCGTCTTCAAGTTCGGTCTATGGCGCCAACACTCTGCAACCATTCTCTGAACATCACAATGTTGACCATCCTGTTTCATTGTATGCGGCGAGCAAAAAAGCCAATGAATTAATGTCTCATACCTACTCCAACCTTTATGGTATGAAAACAACCGGGCTACGATTCTTTACCGTATACGGTCCTTGGGGACGTCCGGATATGGCCTTGTTTTTGTTTACCAAAGGCATATTAGAAGGAACCAGTATCGATATTTACAACAATGGCGATATGATTCGAGATTTCACCTACATCGACGACATCGTTGAAGGCATTGTTCGTGTATTAGATCATCCGCCCGAGGGCAACCCCGAGTGGACCGGTGACGATCCAGATCCAGCGACCAGTTTCTGCAAATATCGAGTATTTAATATCGGTAACAACAATCCGGTGAAGCTTATGGATTTTGTGAACGCGATTGAAAAAGCGGTTGGAAAGCCTGCTGTTAAAAACTTAATGCCGATTCAACCCGGTGATGTTCCGAGTACCTGTGCCGACGTTTCTGAGCTAGAAAAAGCCGTCGGATTTAAGCCGAATACGTCGGTGGAGCAGGGCATCGAGAATTTCGTAGCCTGGTATCGAGAGTACTTTAACGCCTAATCGCTAGGGGATTAAGCGCGGTGGTCGTAGAAAACTGGCTAAGTTTTCTACGATTGCGAAATTGTTGCCGCTTGCAGCCATAAGAGTGTTGCATTCGTCAGTCGATTGATTATAATTGCCCGCTCGTGAGTAATCGCGAGCTTCAGCCAAGCGCAAGCGCTACCAAGTGGCTGTAGTAAATGCAAAATGCCAGAGTGGTGGAATTGGTAGACACAGGGGATTCAAAATCCCCCGCCTTTGCGGGTGTGACGGTTCGAGTCCGTCCTCTGGTACCATATTTAAAAAGCCGACTTAACCGTCGGCTTTTTTGTTCTTATTCCTCGGAACTCAAACTCGTCACGCGGTGTGCCGGCCGAAATGTCGGACCATCGAGCACATCCTCTGGTACCATATTTAAAAAGCCGACTTAACCGTCGGCTTTTTTGTTCTTATTCCTCGGAACTCAAACTCGTCACGCGGTGTGCCGGCCGAAATGTCGGACCATCGAGCACATCCTCTGGTACCATATTTAAAAAGTCGACTTAACCGTCGGCTTTTTTGTGTTTATTCCACGGAACTCAAATTCGTCACACGGTGTGCCGGCCGAAATGTCGGACCATCGAGCACATCCTCTGGTGCCAAATCTTCTGAAGTCCGTATAATATCGGATTTTCTATTTCAGCCCTCAGAAATAGCTTCATTTGGGGCACAAACACCTTTTCAAACGCGGTAACTTATATTACTTCGACAGCTGGAACTTCAACTTTGTGTACTCAGAAAGAAAAATAGATAACTTAACTTTTAAATGATTCGTTATCTGTCGAATAGGAGCGTTATCTTGAGATATTACAAAGATTGGATGAGCACTATTCCATCTTTTATGGTTAGGTAGTTCAGTAGTGCCAGCCAGAAATGAAAGTTTTAACAGGTGCTTTGAAACTTTACCCTAGCACGAAAAGCTTTGATATATTGATGGACAGCTATGGAATACATCTGATAGTTCTTGTCGGTGTCTTAGTAGTTTGTAGTGTTTTGTGGCTTAATGGGAAACAGTTGAAGTAGCTAGCTTTCTTTAACAGATTTGCTCTAATATTTGGAATTATTTCAGAGGCTAGCTTTATTCCGTGGTTTAGAAGTCAGGGAATAAATTGTCGAGTTTAATCGAGGCAATAGGGTGTCTAATCACAAACTCTTCGGATTTCAAGGGAAAACAGAATCTTATGATATCACAAAGAGAATTCTCTAGTGAAAATAAGTACTGGGAAATGTTATGAGGAATATATTTGTGAAGATCGTGATGTAGCATGTTATGCAATTCTGGTTTTAATTTTCGAGGGATCTTAGGTTGTATCAAAAGCGTTTTTGAAAGTAGAGCTAAACATTCTAGCCAGTTAATAAAGTCCGCTGTATTGATTTCTTGTTTTAATTTAAGTTTTTTATGATAATTATTATAGTCGTCAATCACCGTATTAAATAAATCTGCAATATAATTTAAAATTGGAGCATGACCTTCGGTAGCTTGTGACGTAAATTCGACATTTTGAGTGTTGTTATCAGGAAAGATACTTCTGTATAGAATTGTCTTGTTTGTAAACTCAATATCATAGTCTTTTTCTAGGCTTGTTAGAGTGTTATAAAATTCCTCTTTATGGTCGATGAAATTCTAAATATGTTTTGATTTATCGAAATGTCTATTTGATGAGAGGTCTGATTGCTTTTATTTAACAGTGCTAAAAATCCGACAATAATTAATGTCGCAGATAGATTCTCAATAGGAAAGCTAAATATGTTTTTGAAATAAGAAAAGCACTCCGAATTGAAGCAAAAGGCTAGGTCTTGATTAGAAAGTATCAATATTGAAACCATCGCAGCAATTGCTAGGCCACCCCAGAAGAATACATTGAAAAGCAAAGTTTTATGAAGTTTTTTGGTTTCATTGTTGCTTCTTATTTTATTGACGTTTAATTTTTGATAAAAATCCATATTAATATCTTCTCCGATGACTCTCATATTTCACAGATATAAGAATCATATCACCTTCAAGTTAAAATACATCCGAAGAGTCTTAGGTTCATATTTTAGAATGATAGCGGAAATATTTTTAAAAGAAAACGAGTAAATGATGCTTGCTTTTGATTTATAGATCAAAAAAAGTGTTTAGTAATATTACTAATTTTTTTGATATATAAATTTGAATAACTTGGTTTAAGTCGTCTAATAGATAGACTTTGACTGTAACTAATACTTCAAAGTGTGGAGATAAGTCCCTGCTTGGCAATACCAGTCTCGACGGTGTCGATAATGAGGTTGATTATCGAGATGTTAGCGTAGCCAGTGCGGCTGTTTACAATCCCGAAGGTATCGTGAATGTTATCTCTGCGGGTACTATCTTGGGTGATATTATTCAGCAAGAGCCTGCAACTGAGCCAGTCAATGCCAATAAATGTAGTGCAACTTCTTATGGCGGTTCTAACCTTATCCTCACAAATGATGATCGAACAGCAGAGGCTGACAATCAAGGTTTATCGACCAGCAATATTATTATTGAATCGTTGAGCCCGAAAAGTACTGGAAAATGGTACATTGAAGTTTTGTTTGAAGCGGACACTTCGCATACATTAGGAATGGGGATCAGAGTACAAGGTGTTGGATCTTCCTCAGGTAATTTACAACATCGTCCAAATGGATTTATTTCAAGTAATGGCTCTGGTGTTGGACTATTTCCATCAGCTTCTTATACAACAGGAGATGTGATTGGCTATGCTATCGACTTTGATGCAGATGAGATTTGGATTTCGATTAACGGAGTCTGGTCGCAAGGGAATCCTATTACTGGATCAAATCCGATAGCTAGCTCGTCAGCGAGTGTCGCGGTCATTTATGTTAGCCTTAATTCTGTTCCTGCTAACGATAGAGTTCCTCTTGCAAGTTTTAATGAAGCTATTTACCCGACTCCAGGAGGCTTTGGCTTTTGGGCGATTACGAATTAGTTATGATTTTACTTTAGTTTTCTTTGGTGAAGTCGATATAGAAATATCAAAGATAGATAATCTTTAAAGGTGTCCTTTGACATTTTTATGCAGAGATTTTGTTCTAAGGCTCTGAAAATAAACGACTTTAATATGAAAAAAGATAAAAAAATGTTTTAAATAACCATATTTTCGCTTATTTAGGGTTTTTTTATGACATTCATCACAATATCTAGTAAATATGGTGAAACTGAAAGATTTATATACAATTCAAGTTGTTAATTAAAGTGCCCAACGTATATACTATGTATATACAAAATTAAGGAAGAGGGAAATGCTTGGCTTTAAAGGTTAGTAATAAAGTCGAGAGAAAACTTTCGACAAAACATAAAGTTAGCATTCAAGAAGTTCATGATTGCTTCGCTAATAGAGAGAGAGGGTTCCTCGAAGATATTAGAGAGGAGCACAAAACTATTCCTCCTTCTCAGTGGTTTATTGCCGATACGGATTATGGTAGAAAACTTAAAATTGTTTTTGTAGCGGTAGGCAGAGATATTCATATCAAGTCTGCGTACGAAGCTAACGCTAAAGAAATAGAAATATATAATAAATTTGCTTAAAGCATATAAAATACACAAATAATTTGTGTGGTGAAGGTGGAGATTGACACCTATTCACAACAGGAGAAAACCAGATGAATGAAGTAGACATCTACAACAACGTTGAGCAGTGGGATAATGGAGAGCTGGGTAGAAGTGAAGAGCATGTACGAGTCTCAAATACAGACCCTAAAGAAATAGATGCAGCTCTTGAGCTTCAAATGATCTCGATTAGAATGCAAAAAACTCTGTTAGATGACTTAAAACTAATCGCGAAAATGAATGATATCGGTTATCAACCTTTAATGAAGCAGGTACTTCGTCGTTTCGCGACATGTGAACTGAAAAAAATGGCGCGAGAGTTTGCGGCTTTAGAGCAGGGTGATGAAACAGAGGCTTATGATGCAAATGACGAGCAGCAAGCAATGTGTGGATAGTATCTCACTATGAGGGAAGCGATTGTGCTTTCCTCTGCTTCGTCTCAAAACTAATTAACCTAAAAAAGGGCTTCAATTGAAGCCCTTTTTTTATGTTAATTAATATAGTTTACTTAATCAGCAGAACGTATGAACATAGCATTTTCTATTCTTTCGAATGCATTTTGATATGGCTTTGCATCTAAAATTTGATGATCACTTTGGTCTTGTGCTCCATAAGCAGAGGAGCTACGAGTGCGAGTCACAAAGGTCAATCTAACTCTGACAATTCCTCCAATTTCTTCAATAAATGCGTTCGCAACTGTTTGTGTGTTTTCGGTTGCTCCGGTCATAAAAGTAAGAAAGCCATTATTTTTAGTCGCACTCATTGATTTAATGAGTCCTGTTTCAATGTCCGCATTTTCTATCGTATATCCAAGATCTTGGAAGACTGAAATCACACTAGGGAAAACTATTTTTTTCGTCGATTCATACTCTCTTGTTTGAAGTGACTGAATTTCTAAAGGAGTAAGAGAAGAAGTCATTCCCGTAGTTTTACAAGCTGATGTTAAGCTGACCATTAAAGCAATTACGCAAATATTTATAATGATTTTCATATTAATTCCATTTTAAAAGTTAGAGGTTCTGCTACGAAAGTCGGTTACTTTGTCTTCAGCATCGAATTTAATAATCAAAGTCATCATTCTTGATGATGATTCAAAACCGGCTGCTTTACTGGAACCATTTACAAAAATAATAGTCCATCCAGTTGAACTCGAACTTGACTGAGAAACTTGAGCAGCTCTTTGATATGTCCATACCTCTCTTCCTGCAGAGTCCCTAGTCGTGATGTTTGGAGCTCCAAATTTTTCGAGGACGTCCGCTTTTGTTGTTTTTCCAACAGAAAGATTCATCTGGACATTTCCCTGAGTTAATTCAGAATTTCGAGTCGTTACAGGTGTGTTATTAGTTGCAACACATCCTGCCAAAATGGAGAAGGTGAATAGTAAAGCTAATGTAGATACTAATTTCTTCAATGTAACTCTCCTTATTATTAGTTTGCTTTTTGTACATAGCCCCATCTCCTAGCACTATAGTGTTGCGATGGTTCTTCGTCAACTCATAGCAATTAGTATAAAAATAATAGAATGGGCAATCCTAGTTTTTGCTTACTCTACATATTCCTGGTGAGGACTATAGCAGATTTAATTGATACAAAAATGCTACAGAGTTAATCTAATATATTGAAATTTAGGGGATATGTAATACCGTCCTCTGGTACCATATTTAAAAAGCCGACTTAACCGTCGGCTTTTTTGTGTTTATTCCACGGAACTCAAATTCGTCACACGGTGTGCCGGCCGAGATGTCGGACCATCGAGTTCATCCTCTGGTACCATATTTAAAAAGCCGACTTAACCGTCGGCTTTTTTGTGTTTATTCCACGGAACTCAAGCTCGTCACACGGTGTGGAGGGCGGAATGTTAATAAAACTAAAACAGATAAATAAATCCGACACTGACTTCAGCTTCAAAATTGCTGCGAGCAATAGGGCTATTCTCAATTTCACTACTAAAGCGTTCGTAGAATGCCTCGCCAAAGATTTGCCAATTGTTGTTGAGGTAATAACGATAAGTGTAGTCGAGGGCAAAAGAGCGTAGCCCGCCACTTAATTGTGTCTCATCTAATCCTGAGGCAATGGATTGCGCCGCGGTAATGCCAAAGCCGTTGTTTGCGTATTCGCTGTCATGAAACACAACGACAAAAGAGAGGTCTGAGCCCGTTCCGTCATTTTGCACTCCGAAACGGTGCCCAATGCCGAAGAGTCCAAGGTTGCCATTGTCACCAGTAACAATTCGGCTAATAAGCCAGTTGCGCCAGTTGTCATCCAAAGCTCGACGGGCTTGCAGTACTATCTCGGTACCTTCTTCTTGATCTCCGAGCCCGTTCAGGTAACCGTCGTCGGAATCACCTTCTTCTCGACCTTCGTCAAAAGCGATGGCCGCTTCTAATAGCCATGTGTCAGAGCGAAGACCCCGCCAGCCGAGGGCTTCACCTGCCCAGTAGAAAGTATCATTTCCGTTTCGCCATTGGACAGCACCAGCGGGCTGGACTTCGAAGCCGAACTCATCTGACCCCTCGTAGGCCGATTCATATTCAATGCCGAAACCCAATCCAAAACTCCAGCCATCGTTACCTTTACTAAAATCATCGACCGATGGCAAAGGCACGACAACGGTCTTTTCATTCTGCGCCAGAGCTGTTTGGTGGAAGAGCCAGTTGAATAAAATTAGCAAAACTATCGAGGTAAACTTTCTCATACGAATCTCTCAGGCAAGTCAATGGGCGGTCGAGTTGATGCAAATTAAATACGTCAATTTGGTTTCAATAGAGCACTTATCTAGAAGTTTTGAAGGCTCTTGGCAAACAGATACATTGCCTGGAATTTAGTGCTGTAAATCTGGGACAGCCATTATTTTCATATTATTAATAATATTGCTTGCTTTCAAACATTGTTGCAGCGTATGCGGAGCTAAAAAGTGAGGCTATTCTGCAAGATCAAAGGCGTCTAATAAAGCCTTTCCTAACGCTTGAGCACTCGGTGAGAGTAATGAAAAAGCTTTCTCAGTGAGCTCTTCGAAACCTAGTCGAGCACTAACGTTTCTAGCAGGAACAAATGTAATTTGCGCTCCATTTTCTTCTATAGATACGCATAACGCATTTTTTGAGAGAGAAGCCCAAGTTTTAACGCCAGCCGCTTTCAAAACACTTGTTGCATTCATTTCATTTGGGGGCGGAGTCCTAATATTCGTTCTCGAGTACGGAAGCATATACTTAGCAATATGGCCAATAACTTCAGGAGCCTCATCTATAGTTGTCACAATAACAGGGTTGCAAGCGACCCAAAAGCCAGCTTCTGTTGAAGAAGACGTGTGAATTACAAGCTGTTCTGCTCTTAGGTAGGCAGTTAAGGCTCTCATGCAATGTATTCCTTAATGTCAATTTTTCGATTTAGACCTTATATTGTTCCATTTAGAGCTTATAAGTTCACCTGTGACCCTATCAATGTCGTTGAAGGTTATCAATGATTCATATTGGTTAATAAACTCGGTTTTTTAGCGGACTTACTCATTCTAACCATATTCTAATAGCTGTACTAACTAGTGAGTGACAATGAGGAGAGAGCCAAGTAATATTAGCAATATCTCATATTATTTAGCTCGAACGTCACTAGGACAAGACCTTGGGTATTACCGTTTTAGTCATTTTTGTCATCTGCGGGATCTATATTCAAAACCGCGGTAAAGTTAAACACGAAAGCCTTCTGTTTAAGGTGAGAGATCATTCTAATATTCTCGGTCCGATAAACTGTCTGTTTTATCTTTTTTCTTCGGTTAAAAATACTCCTTTTTTAAATACTCAAGATTTCGCACAGCTAAAAGTGCTCGAAGATCATTGGGAGCTGATACGCGACGAGGCGTTACAATTAACCAGTGAGTCGAGAATTAAAGCATCGGATGATTTAGATGACATAGGCTTTAACTCCTTTTTTAAGACCGGCTGGAAGCGCTTTTATATAAAATGGTACGGCTCTGATTTAAAATCTGCTAAGCAGCTATGCCCAAAAACAGTAGAGCTACTTTCAACCATTCCAACCGTCAAGGGCGCTATGTTTGCGATGCTGCCACCGGGCGCTTGCTTGGTTCGACATCGTGATCCCTACGCGGGTTCACTTCGTTATCACTTGGGCCTCTCAACGCCGAATTCAGAAGATTGTTATATCAAAGTTGATGGTGAAAAATATTTTTGGAAAGATGGTGAGGCCGTCATGTTTGACGAAACCTATCTTCATCATGCCGAGAATAACACCGATCAAAATAGAATCATTCTATTTCTCGACGTGAAGAGACCAGTAAGCTTTTTCTTGATTGATTGGCTCAATACGTTTATGTCTTACACGCTATTAGCCTCGACTGCTTCAAAGAATATGAAAGGCGATAAAGTAGGCCTGTTAAATAAACTTTTTGGCGGAATATACAAAGTTCGGTTGCTTGGAAAGAAGTTAAAGGCGTTTAATGTACCCTTATATTATGTGGTTCAATACAGCTTGTACTTGTTACTTATTTACTGGATATTCTTAAGTTAAAACTACTGTTTAATGCGTATATTAATGGTCCTAGTCAAAGGTGACATGAAAAAAGCGAGCAAAAATTAACGCTCGCTTTTATTCCAACTTTATACTTAATATCAATATGCTCTTAGCATTAACATCTCTTAGTATCAATATTACTTAGTATTATTCGAGCTCAATAAACTCTTTATCATCGCCGGGAATCTTAGGGAAGCGTCCATTTTTCCAGTCTTCTTTCGCTTGTTCTATGCGCTCTTTGCTAAATGAAACGAAGTTCCAAAAGACATAAGGTGTTTTATCAAAGCGATCACCTCCAAGCATAATAAAGCGACCGCATTCGACTTGCTCTAGGCTGTCCTTTTCATTGAGTAATACGAAGTCTCCTGGGCCGAAGATCTGAGTGTCGATTTTAAGCTTGCCACTCACAATAAAAAGAGCGGTTTCTTGCGAAGCGTTGGGTTGCTGTATTACGCTGCCTTCACCGGCAACAATATCGAGATAAAACATCGGGGTGTAGGTCTTAACTGGCGAACTTACACCGTAGGCTTCGCCGACGATCAGCCGCATCATAATATTTTCGTGAATAATGGTGGGTAAGTTGTGCTTTTTAACATGCACGAAAGAGGGCACTAACTCGGCTAATGATTCAGGTAAAGCGATCCAGCATTGCAGGCCACTGATTGAGTGCGGATTAGCGCGAACTTCAAAGGTTTCTCGCTCAGAGTGAACAATACCTTTACCTGCCGTCATCCAGTTGACATCACCGGGATGTATTTCAAGGTTATTACCCAGAGAATCACGGTGTAAAATACTGCCTTCGAATAAATAGGTCAGCGTCGATAACCCAATATGCGGGTGTGGCCTGACATTAATGCCTTGGCCAGCGAGAAATTCGCCGGGTCCCATTTGGTCAAAGAAAATAAATGGGCCCACCATGCGTTGGTCTTTTTGAGGTAAGAGCCTTTTGACGATAAGCCCGCCAATATCGTGTTCTTTTGCCTTGAGTTGGGTCGCCATGTAACACTCCTTATGCTGAGCATTGCTACGCCAGTGTGGTCAGTATATGCTGAGGATAAGAAAGTTATACCTTTAAAGCGGACAGAATAATAGTTTATTGGAGCAATAACGATGAATATAAGAGCTTCAACTCTTGCTGATGCGGCTGAATTAGCCACTTTAGCCGAAAGAACCTTTCGAGCAACGTTTGCGAGTACCAATACGCCAGAAGATATGGACGTCCACTGTCGTACTAACTATGGCGAGAAGATTCAGAGGCAAGAGATTTCTGATCCGAGTCGCATTACTTTGGTGGTGGAAAGTCAAAACCAATTAATCGGTTATGCACAACTGAGAGAAAGTACTTCGCCAGCCTGCATTGTGGCAACTCAGCCGGGAGAGATTCATCGATTATATATCGATCAAAACTTCCATGGAAAGGGTATCGCTCAAACACTGATGCAAGAATGTTTGAATCACCTAGCTGAGCAAGGCTGTGATCTTGTTTGGTTGGGTGTCTGGGAAGAAAATCCGCGCGCCATTAAGTTCTACCAAAAATTCGATTTTGAGGCCGTCGGTAAACATACCTTCGTTCTCGGAAGCGATCGACAAACCGATATTGTGATGAGGCGCTTTTTAACGACGCCTCGGTAACGATATCTAGAAATATACCTGAGTACTTCCGTTAAAGGTTTCACCCAATACTTCGGTTGTAAAATCATACCGAAGCAATGATAAAACTATCGAGTCAGGCATCTTCACGTTCGTGTTAGTCTCCGTAGACAGGGTTGATGCTATTTTTATATCACTGGTGGGTTGTTGATTGTGTTTCTCGATGAGTTGATTTAATCGGTTTTCACAGTCTTCAAAACTTTCGAATGAGTTGCCTGACCAGAACTCGCTTTTACTGAGATGTTTAGATTTAAAGCTCAATTTAAATTGCTCTAACTGATTGAGGTCGCGACGACAACTCAGTGCAAAATCACTGGCTGCCGTTAAATAAGTCGGTACCTGTACAATTTTCGGTAGCTCGATAATCGGACACTTTCCTTCGCTGATTAATCTATTGGTCTCGGTGATTTTTGCTTGCCAAGAAATTGGTTGACCGAAGAGTGAGATTTTATGTTCAACATAGACTGCTTGTTCACAATAATTTGGATTTATTTTCTCGGTCGCTCGGAAAACGTTTTGTTGAGCCGAAACGGTCAATGTGCCTGTCGGTGCTTTTGCCCACAACTGAGCAATGATCCGACAGTCACCGTTAAGCGGTTGAGCAAGAGCTTCGTCATTACGGAATGAGAACCGACGATCAGAACCGTAAAATGGTAGGGTTTGATTCGCTTGTGGAGTAATAAAATTAAAGAAGTCTTTTTTCAACGTGATGCCATGCATTTCTTTTGGACCGTGAACGCCCTTATTTGAGCGAGCAAAACAGGCAATTTGGTTGAGGTCAATCACCGCTTGGTAGTCTTTTTTGCCGAGCTCCTGAACGGCTAAAAACGGCGCTTCGTTTGATGTTTCGTGAGTGGGGAGCTTATTATCGCTACCGTCTGCGCTCACAATGAATGATGCAACCGCACTAACGACCAAACAGGCCGCTGGAAATAGGGTTTTTACGAGCATATTGGTCATTCCTTAATTTTTTTACAGTATAACCCGCTAATCTGAATCGTAACTGAATTAATGCGCAATCTGATGATTTACCTCTTCGATTAATATAAAATTGCGCCACTGCGTTTCCATTGAGGCTGACTTTTGCCTATTTGTGCTTATTGCGTGCTTAAGTAAGAGTGTCGGTCGCTAAGAGCGTCAGTCCGTAAATGGTGAAATCTCCACCACGCTAATATTTGCTGAAATATTGTTTACTACTTGACCTAAGGATATTTATGAAATTGGTATTTAAATCGTTCACTTTAATGGCATTTTTTCTGCTATCGAATCACGTTTTGTCGGAATCAACTGAGGGCAAAGTGAGTGTTTTACGAGCAACATCCGATAGCACTCAGCATCCTGTTGAAAATCGAAATGTGTTGCTTCTCAAATTAGATACGCCTTTCCACGAGAATTGCCCTTGGGTGATGATTAAAAGCAACAATGACTACTTTGTATCGACAATATTGTCTGCGCAATCTCAGAATAAAACGGTTAAAATTTGGTACGATGAAGTTAATAAAATTGCCGGTGTTTGTGAAGCCTACACGGTTGAAATGAAGTAAATTGAAAGCCGTCGAAAACTTGATTAAGGCGGCCCTAGACTTAACGATATCAGCGCTAAGTCTAGACACTCTAGTGCGACATACATAGGCACGAAAAGCTACAGCTGAAAGCTATTACCGTCTTTACCAATAAAAATATTAATCACCCCGTCAGTGGGTTGGTTATCAAACACAAAACTCGCATCAGGATCACGCCAGCTTTGGTTGGCCAGAGACTTAGCTAAATTGTTTGCTACGCTAAAGGAATCTATGTCGTTGGCATAAATCGCAACTTTGCAAATTGTCTCTTTGCAAGACACACCCTTTAGCGGCATGTTCGCGAGAGCTTCATTAGTTTGAAATAGTTCATTTAGATTTTGCTCATAAGAAGACGCCCACTGAAAATCAATACTCTGATTGTCAAACTGCTCGCCAATAGACTGGGTTGGGTCGTAATTGGCGTCTTCCATTTTTTTCTGCGCAAACTGCTCCATAAAATCACTGTTTTCGTTCGTTGTGCTGTGACTTTCTTCACTGGATTCATTCTCTACTTCTAGGCTTGCTTGAATGTCTGATGCAACATCAGACGGCTTCACCTGTACATCAGAGCTTGTGACTGTCTGAACGGCGTCGGTTGTTAAACGATTAATCTGAGATGCCAGGGTGGCATAGTGCTCATTCAGTGATGTTAAGCGATTAGAAAGCCGAGCATTATTCTCACTCAATATTTCTATTTCTTGAGCCATTGTGGACATTTTTTGAGAATGCTCGTCGCTAAGGCTTAAATAAATATTCGTACCAACCGAAATAATCAATGCTCCAGAAAGCAAAAGTGTTTTAGTCATTTATACTGACTCCTTTGAGCGATTCTTTATGGTTACTCAACCGTATGGTTCACTGGTTCAGTTGACTTGGCTTGAGCGCTAATATTATAAACTATGACATAGAAGTCATCACTTAGGTTCTTGAGTTGCTCAAGTCTTTTGTCGCATTCAGTACAACCCGGGCTTCTGTACTCAATCGCTATAATGACTTGTTTGTCTTTAAGGCTACGACTGACTTCTTGCATTGCTTGGTTAGTCAATCCGAGTAACGCTAAGACAGAATCTATACTGCTGCTGTTCTGATTCTTTAAGCTTTTAACGTCTGCTTTAAGTTGTAAAGGTGCTCCTTCAGGCGTATCAACAATGTAGAGTTCTTTGCCTCGATTGGTGAGTACAACAGGCGTTATTGGATCATCGCTGATTTCTTGAGCAATCAGCGCGAGTTTACTGATTGGCGCCTGCCAAGTTTTTATTTCTGCCGCGAAAGTCATGGCATTCACTAGGCTAAGACTTATGATTAAACTGATTCGAATAATGAACGTCATTGAAATATTCCTTTTCTTAGTGGGGAAGGCATAAGCTGCCTTCCCTTCTTATTTTATTGTGATGCTTCTTTTCGAGCAACTGGTCGGCAACTGCCTGTATTTAAGTCGCAAGAAACACAAAAGTTATTAATGCAGTGGGTACAGTGAGTTCGAGTGCATACACTAGAAGTGGTATCTGCAACGGCTACACTGCCGCCCAAGGTAAAAAAGAAAGCGGACGCTGATGTAAATAATAATTTTTTTAAGTTTTTCATTTGTATATCTCCTTTATTAATAATAGAAACTAAACTCAAAGGTAGGCATTGACGTTTAGTTAGTTGGCTGTTGATAAACTGTCCTTAAACCTTAGGAGCAAAATAACAACGGCGTTTTTTACACATTGCCTGATATGAGAGGGCGCTATGTAAAACCTATTTTAAGTTGCTCAAGTCATTGGTCCTTCAAGACTTAAGTACTCAAAAATCGTTAGTTAATGTTCAGAAGCAGTTCACCGCGCGCGAAATAAGAAAGTCGCTACGCATAATGAGGGCGAGTGTTTAGTTGATTTATTACACGTTAATAAATTCTAGAGATTGTAAAATCACCTGTGCATGTCTTTTATTTATAAGTTTGCTATAAGTACGTCTGCTAGAAAGGTCATTCGAAATATTTTGGAGACCAATTATTTAAATATCATCAATTCCTTATGTCAAAGCTAACCACACTCAGAGATAAAGCTGTCCATACTTTAGAGTGTTGTGGATAAGCTTCACCTAATATATTGCTTTTCAATGATCTTTACAATAGTGGAGTCAACAGGATTTAATTTGAAAATTTCGATTAGAGATTTTTCGCTGGTGAGAGTTAGCCAACTGGTTGAAGAATTTAAAGTCGTTCAATTGAAAAGTTCAGATTAATCAAAATGGCAGCATTGCTGCTGCCACTGTCGCTGTGTCATGTTCAGTCGTACTGCTTGTAATTAAGTCGGCACGATTAGAATGAAAGTGACCATTGGTTAAGTTGTCCGCTGTCACCATTGTAATGGTCAATAACTCTTAACGTCCAAATGCCCTGACTGCTTGAGTTATAAGTAACGGAGTAAGTGGCGTTGATATTTTGCGCGCCATCTTGGCCGTTGTTACTTTTGAGCGTAAAGATTTCTCCACCCGGTGAGGTTAGTTGCAAGCTGATATCGCCACGATAAGTGTGATCGATATCAACTGCAACCGTCACCTGACCACTCGCTTGGTTGAGCTGAACGTCTAAATCGGTGTACAAGATCACTCGATCAGGAAGCGGGTAGACATTGGTATCTTGGTAAACCAATGGAGGGGTTGTTGGTGGCGTGCTGCCGGTAAATTGTTGTTGTGAATTTACATTACCGAAAGAAGCGAAGGAGGGCGATTGCCAAGTAAAGTCTTGGTAACTCTGACCACTTCCAGTCAATTGCAATGAGTAACCAGTTGGCGTACTGCTGGTTTCACTAACCGGTAATTGCACTGACGTTTCACCGTTCGCTGGTCCGTCGGTTGCAACAAAGCTACCTTCATAACTTAAAAATTGAATCACCTGTCCTGAGTTATTAACGAGTGCAATGCCATCAGGGCTACCGTTTTGCAGTCCGCTAGCAAGAAAACTTAAGGTTCCATAGCCATTGCTTTGATTAGGAATGCTTCCACCTAGATTAATGGTCTTGTATTGCTTTCCACCATTACCGTTGTAGGCAACCAATGCCCATCCTGATAAATTGGTTCCTGCCGTTCCTGCAACTTCAATCGCTTCGTTACTATCGCTACCCGAATTGTCATAGTGAATCTCATTAATCCAGATACTTTGTATTGGTGACGGTGGTTCAGATCCTCCACCTAGATGATCACATTGGTTGTTGAAAACACAGGTGGCAAATTCCGGGTGATCAACAAAGGGATTTCGATTGCCTTGAAAACTATAAATCACATCGTTACGTTGACGCTCTTGGTCGTCAACCGGATCTTGTTGATGCCATTGCAGCAATATACTCTTCAAACCCATGTAGGCCACGCTTAAGTTGCTGCCAGTGGATGATGAGGCAATTAAAGATAAGTCATCCGTCAGTCGCAAATCAGGTTCACTATGGCCAGTTTGACCATGAGTCCCTCCATCATATCGAACCGCCATATACATCAACGCCCGTGCTACATCTCCGCGTCGACCTGACCAAGCTTGCCATTTTCCTTGAGTGAAATCGCCTGACGTTAAGTTTTGTTCGCTTGGGCTCCCGCCACTTCCATTATTCGCCTGCGTTGGCCATGCTTCGCAACTGCTCGCACAATTTGCAAAAGGCTTGTTAGCTCGCGCTGAATTGTAATCAATGTTTGAAATAAATAAATGGTGTGTGTCGGTGTAGGGATAATTGCCAGGATGATCATCCGGAAAGCCGTAAGACTTGGGCCAGCTGTGTTCACGGTTGTAGTAAGAGTTGCCACCACCTTGCTTGGCGTATGAGGCATTCTCGTAAATAGCAATCACACGACTCGAGTTACTAGGGTCTTGATCCGCTTGTTCTAGGATATCCCAAGTGTCGGTAACACTAGATGAGTAAGGGTACCGTTGATGATCGTCAATAATGGCGTGCAACGAATCATGTAAGCTCTGGCCAGAGGAAACATTAATGTTATCGTAGTAACCACTGGGTGGTGCCGCGTAAGTCAATGTAGTAGAGAGAGAAGTGATTAGATAAACTGGAATTAGTATGAATATTTTTTTAAAGGTAAAGCCGTTCATAGTCAATCATCCTTTGTTGGTAATAAGGAACGGAGTTAGTAATGGATCTTGGTTCGATGGTTATCTTTTATTGGGATAACTTGGTCCTGCATTTTATTATTAAAAAATTTTTGCTTCGTTAAATTAGGCGCCAGACATGACGTCGCGATGACATATTTATGAATGCTATATTTTTCAATAAACCTGATTTTTATATCGAATTAAGATTTTGGAAAAAAGATGTAGCGCAATATTTAATCAAGCAACAGCGCTTTCTGGTTATTTTGTGATGCGAATAACACTCTGATGGACAAAGTTACAAAATAATCATCGAAAAGAGATACGTGCACTAGTCACTAGACATTAACTTGAACGAAACGATAAGAAATTCGAGGATTCCACTTCATATTAAAGCGGTTTTACAATCGCACTATGGAATATTGATTTATGAGTTTTTAAACAAGCGAGGGTTGTTAACAATAAAAGCGTGGATCCAACGTTCAAGAAAAGATTTTTTCTGAGCTGTTTTTAAATAGCCATAGCCTAAAATGCTGATGAATAATGCCCCTAAGGTATCGACAATTAAATCCCACATAGTATCGGTAAGGCCTGAGGGATCATTGAGCATGGGTTTTTGCATCGTCATTCCGAAAAGGCTATCCATTGTGAACTCGAAAATTTCCCAGAGTGCGCCGACGCCAATGGCGAACAAAAATGCAAAGAAGGCGACAAATCCAGCTTTCATATTGACGCCGATATTTTTGGTTTCATTCAATAGGTAAACAAGAAGAAAGCCAATGATGCCCAGTAGTGCACCCGAGCAAGAATGCAGTGCGATGTCCCACCACCAAAATCGAGCGTAGTAATCATGAACTTCGCCTAAAAATAAAGAAGCAAACACAAAACTGATCGTTAATAGCGCAAACTCTGGTGGAATGTAGACGCCCCAAACTTTGCGTAAAAAGAAAGGACTGAGGGTGACTAGAATAATGCCGCAAGTAATGGTGGCGGTCATCCATTGCTGGGTATAGAGAGCAATCACCACTTCAACTAATAAAATAAGCTGGAGGACTAAAGTAATACGACGATGAAGATTAAGTTTCAACATTGCTTACCAATTGGGCAAAGTTGTATTAAGTCTAACGTATTTTGTTTGGCTTAACCGCATTTTTAGAACGAAGAGTGCTGGTGGATGTTGATATTATTACTGGCATAAAAAAGAGAGATCGAACCGATCTCTCTTTGGGCGCGAAAAGTGATAAGTTTGGAAAACGGAAACGTTGAGTTGTTTAAGTTTTCGCTATCGAGAATTACTTGTCACAACTACTATTCGTCACAACTACCAAGACGTTTAGCCGTCCACTTCATATCCATGTTGCGAGTTTGTCCGCCCATGGTCATCGCAATATTCATATTACCGGTACTGGAATTGTCATCCGCAGTGATGCTTCCCGACATCTCGGTAGCAACACCTTGCACAGTACATTGAATGGCAAAGCTTAATGTGTTCCCACTCACTTCATCTTTGGTGGCTTTGCATGATTTTTCATCTTGCATAAACTCAGCAGTACTGATCGAGCGTTCTTTGACACATTCGGTTTCGGTTTTGGTTTCATTCTTGCCGGTCATTGGGTTGGTTCCCGTTGTCGTGGTTTCCCATAAACCAGGATTGATCGGTAACTCAGCAGCGGAAGCAACAGCCAAACCACAGGCAGCAATTGATAGTCCAAGCGTTTTAATAATTGATGTATGTTTCATAATTAAACATTCCTTTGATGTCCAATGAGGGCTCTATGGTAAGCGATTTTGCTGAATATAACGTTAACAAGGATGCAAAACTGCCGTACTTTTGGCGATACTTAACAGATTATTTTTAATTGAGATGACTTATTGATGCTTACCGCGCTCCCAGCCAGAATGACTTAATAATGCTTCTCCCGCGGCGACTGCGCCATCTTCCATCGTCGTGCCCATGCTGTCATTCCAGCGATTAAGATACCCAAACAGTGCGATTACGCCAAGAATTTCAACAATCTCACCTTCATCCCAATGCTGATGCAGCGAAGTTTGAATCGCCTCGTCGACCGCGTTAGGGACGGCGGAAGCGGCCAGGGCAAATTCAAATGCGGCCTTTTCTGCTGCGCTGTACAGGTCGCTGTCGCGAAAATTCCAGATATTCTGCAAGCGCTCATCGCTTCCGCCATATCTCTGAGCCGCTAAGATAGTGTGAGCTTCGCAATAACGACAGCCCGTATTGGCTGAGGTTAAGTATCCAATTAGCCGCTTTTGCTCACTGGTTACACGTCCTTGATTTTCCATGACTGCCTTGTTCAATTGAATAAATGCACGGGCAATGGCGGGCCGTCTTTGCATGGTGAGCACACTGTTCGGACAGAAGCCGAGGGTTTCATTAAAAAACTTAGCGAGTTCAGCAACGTCATGATCATGATCGGCCGCTAGGGGAGTGACGAGTGGCATAGTGGACTCCTAAAAGAGAGAGGTCATTTTCAATGTTTAATGGGTTTTTATTGTGAATCAAATATATTGCAAATGCAATAAAATGATGGGTGGCAATAGAAGTTATGATTCTAATAAAGGGGTAGCTCTAATAAAGTAAGGTCACCGAAAGTCTTCCACATTCGCTCCAGTTTTTTATTTTCATCCTCTGAAAAGAGCAAGTTATTGTTAAGTATTGAGTCCTTTAATCGGGTTAGAGTAAGATTTGAATTGATAAGGCAGTGTCGTTTCTCCCTCGGAATATTTAACTGTATGTTCTTTGAACTCCACATTTACAAGGCTCCCTATGTCACAAGATTCAGCTAATTCTCAGTCAGTTCGTCCTTTTCACTTGGCTATTCCGGTTTTAAATTTAAAGGAATCTCTTGATTTTTATCAGCGATTATTTCCAGTGTCGCTCGGTCGCCGTTCCGATCATTGGGTTGATCTGAATTTATACGGCCATCAGTTGGTCTTGCATCAAGTGTCGAATGATATGGCGGGAGGACTGGCGCACAACCCTGTAGACGGTCATTCTGTACCGGTTCCTCACTTTGGCGTGATACTAACCATGTCTGAATGGCGTCAATTAGCCGACCATTTAACCGCCGAAAAGGTTGAATTTGTCATTGAGCCTTATATACGTTTCGCTGGCCAGCCAGGAGAGCAAGGCACTTTATTTCTGCTCGACCCGTCAAGTAATGCCCTAGAATTTAAAGGGTTTAACGACTTTTCTGAAATATTTGCAGTCGGTTAGCGTCAGTGAACATCGATTTGTGATCAATCAGACTAAGTAAAATGGAATCTAAGGGTATTCATCACAAAACCGCAAGATTATTAAGATTTTCAGTGTACAAGTGTTCGCTAAAAAGTTAGTCTGTAAGGGTCTGCAAATTATTTTATTTAGAGGTCATAAGTTATGACTAATCAGCTTGATAATGAGCTTACCAGCGTTTCAAGCCGTCAAGCAGAATACTCTCGTCGAGAAGAGTTACTGAACGTGCTTTCTCATGGTGTTGGATTTCTTGTGGCTATCGCCGGTCTTGTATTTCTAATATTACGCGCTGACGGTGCCATGGCAATAACCAGCGTTGCCATCTATGGAGCGACCTTAATCGCCATGTTTTTGGCGTCAACTTTATACCATGGTATTCGACACGAAAGGGCCAAAGAGAGCTTGAAGCTGATTGATCACTCAGCCATTTACCTGCTTATCGCTGGCACCTATACACCCTTTATGTTGGTTTCTTTAGACAATTGGATAGGTGTGACTGGTGCGGTAGTGATTTGGTTGTTGGCGTTTGCCGGATTAATCTTTAAGTGGTTGGTGCGTCACCGCTTGCCAAAAGTGTCGGTCGCGCTTTATCTGTTGATGGGCTGGCTAGTGGTTATATTGGCCTACCCACTGTATCAGTCAGTTCCGGGAGCCGGTTTATGGCTATTACTCGCCGGCGGGATTTGCTTCAGCGTCGGTGTGGTGTTTTATGTCGCCAAGCAACTCAGATACACCCACGCCATTTGGCATTGTTTTGTTTTGGCTGGTTGTAGCTGTCACTTTTTCTCTATCTATTACTTTGTACTGTGAAATAGTAAAGCAGAAAAGCTCAAACTAAATTGAGCTTTTCTGTTGATATTTCATGCGTCAGCTTAGTTCTCTTCACAAAAACGATCTTCGATAAGCTCTCGAGTCTCTGCACCATCGGCTCGAGGAACGACCCAGAAACAACGTCCATCGGCGCTTCGGTAATAATGCGGACCGCGGGGTGAGTCTGAGGCATTAGGAGCCGGAGCTTTTGCTTCTCTGCGCTCATCACGATCATCAGCATGGGCAGCAGCGGTGATTACGCTACCGATGATTGCACCTGCGATTAAGGCCCCAGCTGCTTGAGAACCTCTAACATGTCCGTGTAAATGTACGCTACTGCGATGATGGCCGTGACCGACTCGATGATGAGCGCCAACCACACAGCCGCTTAACATTGCGGTTAAAGTAATGAGGGAAATGATCTTGATAGCTCGCATAGTCTGATACCCTTGTTGATTCTGAGTACCAGAATAGTCGATGTAAACTGAACCGAGGCTTAACCTCTAAAAAGTTTTAAAGGTGCGAAGTTAAGCCAAGTAAGCACAAGCCCGCTAAGATTCAGTTTATGAGGTGTTTGCCTTCGAGGATTCAGTTTATAAGAGTACCGCCCGCTTACTAGGGCATTTGAATCTTGCCACCGCCCATAGACTCTTGCCCTGGTACAACGATTGATGATGCTTGTTGCCGACGCATTTCTCGAAGCTCTTCCATAGTGCGTTCCATAGCTTGTTTAGCGCCCTCAGAGAAAGCTGCAATGGCTTCTTTAAGATTGCTAGCTTCGAGTTCGAAAGTCAGCGGTAAAGCACCCGCTGGAGTCATCACCTGAGTTTGCCCAATGTATTGCAATTCACGACTTTCATCTCGGTCACCATCAATGGTTATTGGAGTCATGATACGAATGGTACCAATCTTTTGGTCAGTGAATACTTCTTCGCGAAATAAGTTGTCTTGATCTAGCGTCATATCAGGAAAGTCAGAGCTCATTCAAAAAATCCTTCGGTTTTTGGAAAAGGGACATTATACCAAATTGCTCACAGTTTGCGTTGGCGATTATCAGGAACCTTAAATTTTATGGCAGGTTGGAGCAGTGAATTGAACAAAGTTCTTTAAACTAGCCTGCTTTATAGATATGAATTAGAGTCGTTATGCCGTACGCAACCATTACCGGGTGGGGAAAATGCATGCCACCTGCCATTATGACCAATGATGATTTGGCCACTTTTTTAGATACCAGTGATGAATGGATCTTTTCTCGGACTGGAATGCGAGAGCGAAGAATTTCTCATGTCGACGTTGATGAACTTGCTTATGTTGCTGCGGCACGAGCCATTGCTTGCGCTGGATTAGAGCCGAATGATATCGACGGCATCATCTTTGGAACGACAACACCAACAACGCTTGCCCCAAACTGTGCCTCATATGTTCAAAAAAAGTTGGGGAATGAATCGGCCGCCGCGATGGATCTAAACAGCGCTTGTTGTAGCTTTTTATTCGCTTTGTCGAATGCAGCGTCATTAATTCGCAACAATGTCATGAAGAAGGTTGTCGTTATCGGTGGCGAAAAGTTGTCGTGGGCATTGGATTGGCATAACCGCGGTGTCTCTGTGTTATTTGGTGACGGAGCGGGAGCCGTTGTGATCGAAGCAACGGAAGAGCCAATAGGCGTCTTATCCAGTAAAATGGGATGTTACGGAGAAGTACGAGAGACCTTGGCGATCACGAATTTTGGCTCAGGATTTGATCGGACGTTAGATACCTACTCAAGGATCTCTTGGGATTTTGAAGGGCAGGAGATTTTTAAACGTGCAACTCGGGGGATGGTGTTGGCTACTGAAGAAGCCTTAGCTCGCGCAGATATGCCGATTGCCGATATTGATGTGGTTGTTCCGCATCAAGCGAATTTAAGAATTATTGATGCGGTTGCGAAGCGACTAAAAGTGCCCATGGAAAAAGTCATGGTTAATGTCGAGCGCTATGCGAACACTTCCGCCGCAACCATTCCGGTTGCTTTGTGTGAAGCCGTTGAACAAGGACTAATCAAACCAGGAGCCAATGTGGCGATTCCTGCGTTTGGGGCCGGCTTAACCTGGGGAGCCGCGATTGTGAAGTGGGGCGATCGCGTCACACCACTCGCCGAAACCGATGTAGAACTAGAGCCATGTGATAAGACAGCACTTGAATTGATTCAACCGTATTTATAATCAGACGTGGCATTAATGGCGTTTCAAATGATAAGGCACAGTCATTGGTTGTGACGGATTGAATAGCCATAAAAAATAAGTAATAAAAAAGGCGAGTAAATGACTCGCCTTTTCTTCGATCATCTCAGCTAATTAGTGCTGATGTCCACCAACGCCGTGGGCGTGTCCGTGAGCGATCTCTTCTTCTGTTGCGTCGCGAATCTCAACGACTTCAACATTGAACTCTAACGTTTGACCTGCAAGTGGGTGATTTCCGTCAACAGTAACTTTGTCGTCTTCAACTTTAGTGATCACGACGTTAACTGGGCCTTGCTCTGACTGCGCTTGGAAGTTCATTCCTACTTCTAGTGTCTCAACACCTTCAAAAGCGCTGCGTGGAACTTCTTGAATTAACTCTTCTACCACTTCGCCATAGGCTTGTGCTGGTTCGATGGTCGCTTCAACTTTATCGCCAGCTGCTTTTCCTTCAAGGGCGTTTTCTAGGCCAGGAATAATGTTGCGATGACCTTGCATGTACATGAGTGGATCGCGTCCTTCAGAGGTATCAATCACGTCGCCACTGGTGTTTTTTACCGTGTAATGCATAGAAACGACTTTGTCTTTAGTAATTGTCATAAAAATCTTCTTTATTGATAATTAAATAGGTAGGTTTAGAAGCCATTATGCCTGAACGATGGGTTAAATTAAAGCCAAGTAGGGCAGAGAGAATCCTCTGCCCTAGAATTATCACTCAATTTGAGGTCTTGGTTAAATTTTAACCGTTAACACGTCGGTTTCTAAATTATGAAGTACTGCTTCAGCGGTGTTTCCGATGAATTTGCCTTTAATGCCTTTTCTTCCCATGGTCCCCATCACCACGATATCAGCCCCTTCTTTACGAGCCGCTCGATTGACGGCTTTGTCGACTGATCCTCGAATCATTCGAACCTGGTCGACATCAATATCGAATTTTTTATAGTCAGAGGATAAATGATGCAATGCCTTCTGCTTGGCTTTTTGAACAATCTTTTTATCATCTAACACTTCAAGATCACTGAGTATTCGTGGAATAACAACACAATAAACATAGACAACATCTTGCCCTGTAATTTCCGATAGCTTTTGCGCTTGACGGATAACTTGTTTATTTAATTTGATTTTTGAAGGTGTATCCGTGACTAAGTCAACGGAGGCCATGATGCATTGTTTCTTCTGCCATTTCTTACTGGAAACGATCATAACTGGCGCGCTGCACTGACGAATTAAATGCCAGTCGGTCGGGGTGTACATCAATGTCTCACTGCGATGCCCCGTTTTAATGACTAAATCGTAGGGTTTTTGTTTGCAACGATCGATGACCCACAAGTGTACGGATTTCTCCCACAACACTTCCCAATGCAGTTGGGTATTGGCCAACTTTATTGACTTAAGTTTCTCTTTCAGCCAGGTCTTTTTTTCATCGATCATGGTTTGGCGAACTTTTTGTTTTTCTTGCTCAGATAATATATCTGAACTATCCACACCAGGAGCGTGAACAAAACCAACTAAATCAATTTCTACATTCGTTTCTTTTGCAAGCGCTAAAGCGCGATGCAGTGCAATCAAGTTTTTTGAATCTTTTTCAGCAACAACCAATATTTTTTTCATTGTTCACCTCTTTAATTTGCGTTGCAGCATACCGTTAAGTGATGGTTAAATTATTGACCTGCATCAAAAGATAACTCGAACTCCAGTTGTTGGCGAATCAATGTAAAAGCCTAACTGAACTCAGCCTGAAGCTCATTCTTTTGGCGGTTTATCGTTAAGACTCTTACTATAGCGTAACCTGCACTTCTGGCACATTTTTTAACGCATTTTTTGCACTTGGGTTACAAGTTAATAATTGGCCTTTGTTGACTTCAAATTCGCCGATTAAGGTACTCAACACGAGAGACTGGCGCTGTTTAGCTAAGTTTATCAAACGGTCTCTCTGTTCCTCCGTCAATGGTGCAGGCGGTTCTTTTGAGTCGGGTTGCATCAGGTCTGCCTGGGCGACCATGCCACAGAGTACCAACGAAATGTTTGGTTTCTGCTGCGTTAACTTGGCCAGTGTCGCTAATTGTTCTCGATGTGAGTTTGTCAGGGTTATCGAGCCAGGTTCAAAAACCAAGGGTTCGAAAGTCAATCCTGCCCCTAAGTCTATTATTCCATCGGCCAGAATCAGCAGCCCAAACGGCGTATATTGATAAAGTACGGCGGTTTTTATCGCTTTGATAGAGATGGTTGAAATGACATCGCCTATCGATGTATTTAATTCATTGATAGGACCTTCTAACGGAATGTTTAATTCAATTTTATCATCACTGTTTTTCAATAAACTCAACGCTGTGGGTAGTGGAACGCCAAGATCTTGGTTGAGCTCATGATGCTCGTGCTCTTCTGTATCTTCTAGATCAAGCTTGTTTAACACAAAGTCAAATTCGCTATCCATAAGTTGGTCTTTAAGCTTGATATTGGAGTTTAGGTTTAGCTGGCCGCGCTCAACTCGGTAGCCTACAAACCGAGCCGAATAAGGAGAGAAGGGCACTAAATCTAAATCGGAAACTCGAAGCTTTAAGTCAGTACTCAATTGAGACCCATTGATTGCAATCTGCCCTGTGAGTTCGGTATCACCGGTATCATTTATCGAGGCGTGATAATAAATATCGATGGGTCGATTGAGTGTGTTGAAATCTGATAGACGACTTTCCATGCCGCTAACGACTATCGGATGTTTAAGGCGATAGTGTGCATCATTGAAAATGACGTATGAATTCCCGTCGAGCAAAAACTCCGACACCTCGACGATCAGAGGCGAGCTTGTTGCTGAGCTTGTGGGTTCTTGTGTCTCATTTGATTGGTCTGCAGACCGCTTTTGTACGCTTGAGTCAGATCTTTGAGAAACAGAACTTTCAGAAACAGACTCCTCAGAAGAAGGCTCTTTAGTAGCAGAACTTTCCAACGCTGAATTTTCAAAAAACAATCCTTCAAAAGCCGTATGATAGGCAGTCTTGCCCTGTTCGTTTAAATTAAGATACTGCTGTAAATCAGAGAGTTTGATCTGATCGAATTTCAAGTAACTTTTATTCGACAGCTCATCGTCATTCATGCTTATACCTGTCGCCCTAAAATCTTTTAGTTGTGTAAGATAGTTGGGTGGTGAAATGTGTTTGGTCGACGATAAGAGTTGTTGCCACGTTGTCTGACCATCAGCATCGACCTGCACAAATGCCAGTTCTTGCAGCGAAAAAGACGCCATCGAAGTATTCTTAAGGTCGTGTTGAAATTGTTGAATGGCGAAATTGGAAAAGTTTAACAGCGCATTGGAATCTTGAATGTTGTTTTTTAAAAAGGAAAAGTCAGTAGCATCCAACTGTTCAAATGCAATTTTTTGCTCACCAAATAACAAGTGGAGATCGACCAATTTAAATTGCCCAAGTTGAGCGTTAAGTGCCTTCTCTTTTTGTGGCTCGCTAATCAAAAGGTTGGTAAATTCGAGGGACGAACTCTTGAGCGTTTGTTCGGAATAAGTTAAGCCATTGAGTGCGAACTTGTCAGTGCTGAAAAAAGTGTTTTGATTTAACTGAAATTGAACATCGTGCCATGCTAGATTACCTTGCATCGAGAGAGCAAGCTTATCTGCCAAGGTAGCTTTGGCTAAACCTTTGAAGTTCATCGTTTGGTCAATACAAAGTTCGCCGGTTTCTGAAGTCCCCAAGTAATTTTTCGGCATTTGCTGTAGCGCTGACTCAGGTAGCTTGACGCATACCTGATCATAGTCAATGCCCAGCTCATGTAGCGTTATTTGCCAAGGAGTATTGGTTGAAGCTTCGGTCGTAACGGCAGCTTGAGAGTTTTGTGGTTGAGTGCTTGCTAAGCTGCCTATCACAAGAGCGCTTTGATCCGTAGCATCAATATCCAGTGTTAACCCTTCGACGACGACACGGTCAATGATCAAGTGGTTTTCAAGCAGCGGCTGCCATTGCCATGCGAGTTCTAAACGTTCGACATTAAGCGACTGATTATTTTGCGAAGTTTCTAGATTATCGAGAGTAAACGTGGCGTTCCAAAGTGACAAAGTGATGTCGTCGACGTTAACTTTGGCACCTTGCGCCTCAAACCAGTGCAATAGGTAGAGTCGAACCAACAATGAGTTAAATACAATGGCCAAGATTATGAGTAATATTACTACCAACAAGCTGCTTCGAAATGGATGACGTCGAAAACTTAGTGAGCTTTTGTTGAACATGGTGATTTCCCTATCTTTGGTCATATTGGTTAGCTTGTTTCGATTGACACTCTCGAAACACTTAATCAACCGTCACTTATAAGCCGTAGGTTGGGTGTTATTACACAAGAGTATTAATGGAATTATAACGAGGTTGGCATAATAGTGACACCGACGTTCGAGAGTCGCTTTCGATAGTTAAGGGTTTCCAACAATATTTTGAGGTTATTTTGAGGTAATTTTGAGCGAATACTTGATAATTAATCGACTGATTAAACGTCGAATGACGACCGATTATCGATTTTCTAAAGCAATGAAAAGGGTAGTGTTATGGCACGAGTATTAGTTTTTCAGCATGTTCCTTACGAGCCGCTCGGTTTGCTGGATCCTAAAATTCGGGCGCTAAAACACCGTATTCGTTATGTCAATTTCGGCCGCGAGCCAAAAGCCCAAGTTAACTTAGATAATTACGATGCGCTGGTGGTACTCGGCGGACCAATGAATATTGGTCAAGAGTCGGTGTACCCCCATCTTACTCAAGAGCAAGTATATATTCGCCAAGCGGCAGAGAAGGGAATACCGATTTTGGGTATCTGCCTAGGCGCTCAGTTAATTGCTTCGAGTTTTGGTGCGGCGGTTTATCCTGCTGCTAGCGCTGAAATTGGTTGGCAACCGATTAAATTAACCGAGCAGGCCCTAGAAGACCCTGTGTTTTCTGGATTACGTGAGTTATCGCGGGTATTTCAATGGCATGGCTATACATTCGATTTACCGGCAAATGCAGTTCGACTTGCCGAGAACGATCATTGCCTTAACCAAGGGTTTAAAATTGGCGAGAATATTTATGGGTTGCAGTTTCATCTTGAGGCGAACTTAGCACTTATTCAGCGTTGGTTGCGCTTGCCACAGCACCAAAGCGAAATGGCAAATATGGGGCAAAGTGGAGCTAAACTGTACGCTGAGCAAGTCTGGAAGGACACGTTATACCACTACGATTTTGCCCGACATGCGGCCGACCGCGCTTTCTCGGCTTTTTTGAGTCTGTTACCGCAAGTGAGTCGGGTGGTCCAACTAAAACACCGATAATCAGGTCTTCTACTGAGACGCAAAAATTAAGCTATACTTTAGGCAGTGACTTTACAGGAGGTATAGCATGGAACGGAATACACTCACCGAATATCGCTCAGATGAGCGCCTACCACCCCAAGACGAGCTCTATATTAAGTATCAACTGGTCGAGTTAGACGGAAGAGAGAGGCTGCATGCGAGTCGCGTCGCCGATGTCAGTTGTCGTGGAGCAAAGTTTACCTCGTCTGAGCCGCTCCCAGTGGGACAAGTGTTAGTGATTGACTTAATCTCCCCACCTAGTCAAACTCGATATCATCTAATGGGACAAGTTAGATGGTGTCTTGAAGTTGATGAAATACCGACCTATCATGCGGGTATCCACTTCGTAGAAGATAGCAGTGAAGATTTTGCTAAGTGGCTGAAAAACTGCGTGGTTTGACCGCTAACCATGTTCTGGGAAAAGCCTGATTAAAGAGTGACCGAATGGAAAAACTAGAGTTACGTGGCGAACAACGGGTTGTTCGAGAAGAAGTGGTGTTCATTGAAGTTCTTTCGTCATCGGTCAATGATGAGAACGGCTTGGTGGTGAAATGCACCACCGCAGACATTTCTCGTCGAGGAATTAAGGTATCTACGAATTACCCCATCGATGTTGGGGCTTACCTAGAGTTACTAATCGACTTTAACCAAGATAGTCTTAAGTACTTACTGACTGGCGAGGTTAAGTGGTGCAATCAAATTGACTCTGAGCCCACCTATCATTGTGGATTTGAATTATTAGATGCAGAGCATTCTGATATCAAACTTTGGCAGGAGCTGTTTGATTAGGCCTGTCGTTTACTTCTATTATTGAGGGTGAGCAAAATCCATTCCTTGCGATCCTTAGACCCCAAAGATATAGTTACTTTTAAGAATATTTCGAAAACATTATTTGTAAATAGATGCTCGAAGTATTTTCGGTTACTGGGTAAAGCAATGTTTCTTGGTGTTTAATACACGTTCGCTCGGTGATTAGTACACGCTTGAATAGGTTTTTGTTATGAAAGTTTTCTCGATTATTTTGGTCGCTGTTATTGGCATGGTACTGTATGGCGCTTATTTAGAGCGTCAAAACCCTGGTCAATGGGAAATCGTCGGGAAGAACTTTGTGAAAACGGAGTCTCTTGCCGTCTTGGCGAAAGATAGTTTTAAAGTATTCAGCCAGGAGCCGGTAAAGTTAATGGCGCTCTCCGCCGCTGAGTCTGAGCGAATTGTATACCGCTGGGTCGATGAATACGGTACCCCACACGTTAGCTATCAACGTCCCGAGAACGTACCTAATGTTAAAGAAATTCGGTTAGGAGATATGGACTTCAAAGTCCAAAAGTCACTGACTGAGCAAGAAAAACAACAACTTCTTGGCCAACCAAAGCAATAGCTACTGATACTTTTCTTTGTTCTGTTGCCGTTGGGTTGGTGATTTTCGAAGCAGTACGTAAACCGACCCCGTTCCTCCATGGTGCTTTTGAGCTGAGTGATAGGCCATTACTTCTGGAACCTGCTTGAGCCAATAGTCGACATAGCTTTTTATTCTCGCCGGAGGTACTGAGCGAGCACCTTTGCCATGGGTCACCAAGAGTGTTCGACATTCAAGCTTCAATGACTTCTGGATAAATTGAAAAAGAGCGCTTCGGGCTTCTGCGACTGTATGCCGATGCAGGTCTAGATGACCTTCAATGGTGTATTTTCCTTGTCGAAGCTTTTTGAATACTCCGGTTTGTAGGCCATCAATTCGAAACTCCAAAATTTGCTCTGGCTCTACGAGGGGCACTTCAGAGTCCACGAGATAATTAAAGTCTTTATAGTGTTTTGATACAGCCGCCTCTTGTCGATTTGCTAGCGTAGACGACGACAGCGCGGGTTTCTTCAAAGGAACTTTGTCTTGTTCAAGTGGTACAACATCTTGAAACTCATTTAGAAAAGGGTTGTCGTCGGGAGCTGTCATTTTTTTACTGCCTTAGTCGCTTACTGTTAAATTGTAAACTGAGCTCAATTGTGATTACAACGGCAATATTAGCTGGTTGATTAGCTCAATTATGGTCTAAACTGATTGAAAAGTATTGATTTTATCATATGCCAGAACGCCGTAATGCAATCCGCACGCCGATAAAAACTGATGTTGAAGTTACTTCAGAGACATTGGGCGTCGTTAAAGCGCAGACTCGAGAGCTCAGTGACTTTGGTGCTTTTGTTGAGTCGCAAAAGCTTCAATCACTCGCTCCCGGCACCGTCGTGACGATTCAAGCGGTCGGTTTCCCTGAAACTATGCCTAAATTACAGGCAGAGGTCGTTCGAATTACGAAAGAGGGTATTGGCCTCAAGTTTCTGCTTTAGTTCCTTGACTTCCCGATTGAAAACTCTCAGGCTAGTATAAATCATTGTTATGCATAGCTTTATTACGGTAGATAAGTATGGTTGAAGGAAAGTTCGATATTGTTTTTGCGGGACGTACGGTTCCCTCTAAAAGCATGGATGAGGTTAAGCAGAACTTAGCTCGTTTATTCAAAACTCAACCGGCTCAAATCGAGCGACTGTTCTCTGGCCAAGAGGTCACGATAAAAAAAGCGTTAGATTACGCACAAGCAATGAAGTATCAATCGGCTTTGAAACAAGCCGGTGCACTCGCTTTACTGCGTAAACAAGAAAGTCATACAGTGGAATCAGTCGCGAAAACCACTAATCAGCAGCCTGCGATCAACCCTGCGAGCACTGATACTGCCAGTGCTAACAACGCCAGCCCTGTTAGTTCGACATCTTCAGAGCATACCACTGCAAGTGCAACACCGGTGGAAACCGCGTCAGTAAGTCAAGCAGAGGCTGCGGACGATGGTGATTGGAGTGTTGCGTCGGCCGGTGAAGTGCTGCCTGCCATCGAGAAAGCAGAGGCAATCCCTGAGCCTGATCTTTCTGGATTAAATATCGCAGAAGTTGGAGCTACGCTAGGAGAAAAGCGACAACAAGAAGCCGTGGAAATAGATACCTCGGATTTGACGCTCGGTGAGCTTGGCAGGCTGTCTCCGGAACGAGAATATGCGCAAAAAGAAGTCGATGTTTCAAGTTTATCGATGGCAGAAGCTGGTGAGAAAATTCCTCAACAGAAAGTCGAGAAGGAACTCGTAGACCCGAATACTGAGCATTTATCGTTGAATGATAAGTGATCTTTTCACGTAAAAACTTGCAATCTACTTAAATAAGTAGTATTTATTCACATACTATTTCATTGAAGGGGAATTGCCGTGCGTGAGTTAACCATGCGTCAACAGGAAGTACTGGATGTTCTGCGCGAGTTTATTGAAGAAAATGGCATCGCGCCAACCCATGCCGAATTGGCTGAATTGCTCGGCGTAAGCTCAACCAAAGCTGCTGCCGATCATTTGAAAGCGCTCGCTAAAAAAGGAGCTATTCGTTTACACAGCGAGAAAACACGTGGAATTCAGATTCTAGCGGGTGAAGTTGAAGAGTTGCCGCTCGTTGGTTCAGTAGCTGCAGGTATTCCGATTGAAGCCGTAGAGAATGTCGAACGATACGTTACGATCCCCGAAGTTTTACGTCGCAAGAAACCCACCTTTTTGTTGCGAGTTCGTGGTGACAGTATGAAAGACGCTGGCATATTAGATGGTGATCTTATCGCCGTAAGAAAGACTCAGACCGCGGACTTAGGCCAAATTGTCGTTGCCCGGTTAGACGACGAAGTCACGGTCAAACGACTGGGTCGAAAGAATGGAAAAGCAGTGCTTTATCCCGAAAACTCAGAATTCCAGCCGATTGAGGTCTCTCCGGAAGAGCTGACCATCGAAGGTCAGTTTGTCGGATTAATTCGCGCATAAGCGTTTTCAGATTCTCATTTTATCGATAATTCAGTAAAATAGTGGGCTTTGTCACATTGCCAGAGCTCACTTATGAAAATTGTGGTTAAGCTGTTCCACGAAATCATTATTAAAAGTCGACCAGTACGAAAGTTAATTACCAAGCAACTCCACTATAATCTTGAGAACCTCCTAAAAGCCCAAGTTCCTGAGACCAAGGTTTATCGACGCTGGGACCATATAGAAATAAAGCTGCCTAACGACTTACCTGCCGATACCCAATTTAATATCAAAGAGAAAATTGCCTGCATACCAGGAATCGACTTTTTTTTGGTTGTGGATGAAGTTGAGTTTGAGTCTTTCGACGATTTAGTCGCACAAGGCGTTCAGCGATTTTCTGATCAGATTATTGATAAGACCTTTTGTGTGCGAGCGAAACGTAAAGGCAAGCACTCCTTTACCTCTATTGAACTTGAACGCGAGCTTGGTCACCACCTGTTAACGGTGGGACAGTCAAATGGTGTGCGATTAAGATCTCCTGATATTGAACTGCGGTTAGAAGTTGATGGCACTAAAGCCTTTTTCATAAAAGAAAAAATAGCTGGGCTTGGTGGTTATCCTATTGGGCAGCAAGAGTCGGTGGTTTCATTAATTTCTGGTGGATATGACTCGGGTGTCGCGAGCTTTCAGATGATTAAGAGGGGAGTTAAAACCCACTTCTGCTTTTTCAATTTAGGGGGCTCTGCGCATGAAATAGGTGTGAAGCAGGTCGCTTATTTTCTCTGGAATAAGTACGCAGCGTCGCACAAGGTAAAATTTATCTCAGTACCCTTTGAACCGGTTGTTGAAGAAATTCTTAAATCGATGGAACCTGCGGTCATGGGCGTTGCATTAAAGCGAATGATGTTTCGTGCCGCAGAAAGTTTAGCTTCTGAGCTAGCCATAGAAACCTTGATAACCGGCGAGGCCATCGGGCAAGTGTCGAGCCAAACCATCACCAATTTGAAACTGATTGACTCAGCAACCAATGCGATGGTGTTACGACCTCTAGTCGCCATGGATAAACAAGACATCATTGCCCAAGCAAAACGAATTGGTACCGAAGAGTTTGCCGCCAATATGCCTGAGTATTGTGGTGTTATTTCGCAACGTCCGTCGACCAAAGTGAAAGCAGCAGCGATTGAAAAAGCGGAAGAATCGTTCGACTTTTCCGTCCTTGATAATGCTATTAATAATCGAGTGGTTCAATCGATTGAAAAAGTTTTAGACGGTGTTGATACCGATACTCAAGTTGCTTGTGTTGAGATCCCAGCATTAAGCGATGTGGTTATCGATATTCGTCACCCAGAAGAGCAAGAACAAAACCCATTGCATTTAACAAACAATCAAATTATCAAAATACCTTTCTATTCGTTATCCAAGCGTTTTCCTGACCTTGATCAGTCCAATAACTATCTGCTGTTTTGCGACAAAGGGGTAATGAGTAAGGTGCAAGCGCATCATTTAAACCTCGGTGGATTTAATAACGTGAAAGTTTTGCAGCTGCCTTAGTCAATCAACAGTCTATCGGCTTTCCTTCTCCTAGCTCGTGAATGCCATCTTTATCACTATCTTTTGATGCACGAGCTCGACCGCTTTTAGCAATAGAAATTGCTCGGATAAGGCTGAGCTTTTGGTGACACAGTTTAAATGTGCCGTTGTGATGTGCCGTGATGCCAGTGGGTAAATAACGAATGTAGTTTTTTCTGCCAAAGGCTGACCAAGTAATATCAAGGAAGTCTTTTTTTGGACGGTGACTGAATACCATGGTCTCAAACTCGTCTCTTTGGGCATCGTTATTTTGATCGAGAAACACTATGTATTCTTGACTCCAACTTCTACTGCAATGGGTTCCATCCAAAGTTCCACAAATAGTCACCGGACGTTTTTTCGATATTGATAATAAGCGAGCGTAATTGAGAGCTCCCAATAGCGCATTAACTTCGACGGTTACGCGCTGTTTCGCTCTTAAATTATTAAAGTTTGGAGCAATCAATAAACTTACAATAGCAACGATAGAAACAACGAAAAGCATCTCTAGCAGAGTAAAGGCTCGTATCTTCATATTCGCGTCCATGCGGTTAAGTGGTGAACCTATGGTAACTTATTGAGTGAGCTAACTGACCTAGAGAGTGCTTAATAAATAGTCAGAGAAAATAACTCCTTTTTGACAGACAAAAGCCATCAGTAGTTGTCTAAATTTACTTTTCATTCTCATAAGTCATCAAGCCGACTGAGCATAGAACTAACTAAACTGGTAGTAAAACATCGATTCTGCTTTCCGCATAGACAGCAAGCCAAATATTATCTGATAGTATTTATTGAAGAAAAACCTAGTAGCTTTGCGTACTTTGCAGTCAATGTGCACATAGTACGCAATTGGAAATTGCGATAATATCCACTAACTCATTGAATTTAGTGAGGAACTCAGTTGTAATTGGCGTTTTGAATAATGTCCCTCGGCACTCATTGAGGACATAGTAAGATGTTAGGTGAAGAAAGAAATAACAAGGAACATCAGCCATGAAACAGTTTGCGATCCGGCGCTTGTACAGTTTCTTCGAAACCAACTCGGAAGAAATTGAGAGTTGTTCCTTCGATGAAAAGCTAGAAGCGCTTGATGAAGAAATGAAGGCGCTTTTAGCCAAATACGGCTTAAAGGCCATAAATCACGATACCCGGTTTGTACCATTGGCGAAGATGTCAGCGAAGAAGTGCGATCGTTGCGATAACCTCATGATCAATCGAGATAAGAATCCAGCCCGATTCAACAAGGAAGATTTATGGATTGATTTAGACTCCGAGTACAACTCAATAATCTGGGATGGCGGAACGCACGAAGGTGAAGATCTGTGCATGGAGTGCTTGCCGATCGAACATCGTTGGGGCTATTTCTCGTGTGGGGCCTGAACCTTAGTACTTTGAATCGCCTAACAAGTCTTTCAAACGGACGCCGAACACTCCGCGCCGTTTGAATAGGCGTTAACCGAACTGAGTCAACCTATGAAAGGTGATTTGAAAGAGGTCTTCGAAAAAGTTGATGCCTTTGCTTGGGATCGTATTTTATTAGTAGCTGATGGAGTGATGCGACTTGATTCTAGAGTCGCTTTGATAGAAGACGATGGCGTTAGTGAAACATTTGATGACTTGAAGTACTTTTTAACTATTCAATACATCCAGTCGATTAAAACGAATCTGTGCGAACAAATTAGCAATCCAAATCCTGATCAAATGTTGGAGGCATTAAGATACTACCAGCTAAATGATGCCTTCATTAAGATTCAGGGTTAACAAATGCAGGCAGTCGACACGAAAACGCCCGCGCAACGGTTACAAACGTTATAAGTAGGAGAGTATGAGTCGAGTATTAGCTTTATTTCTTTCAATTTGTCCTATCTTTACATTGGCAAATACTTGCGACAAAGTTGCTGAAGGATATGAAATTTCAGATGAAATGTATGTGGTTTGTAGTGATCTTTCGCATTTGGCTTTAAATGAAGCAAATGCCACATTAAAAAATATCTTTGAGCAGTACGAAGGTGAGCCTGACGAAATACTAGTCTATTTTGTTTCCGATGAGAAACTTGTCGGTATCGCTGAAGATAAACTAAAGCCAGAGGAATTCGTAGGTAGGTATTATACTCATAACAGCACATTAACTATTTGGCCAAACATTCCTGTAAAACGTAAGGAATTACAGCTGAAATGGTGGTAACCACTTATAACAATCATAAGCAGTCGGCATAAAAACGTAGACTTAGTTTCGGTTTTGGTCGGCTGTTGTAAGGGTTAAGTTAATTATGAAGTACATATTCGCTATACTTTCACTCATTATAATAGAGGCTAACGCTTGTCAATGTGATGAGACTATTGACGATTTGTATAAATCCTCCGAAGTTGTTTTTGTCGCCAATATGCTTAGTCGTGACGAGAATATTGCTGAGTTCGAGTTAATAGAACACTTTAAAGGGCCAAAGCCTCTGCAATCCGAACTGAGAGTTTCTGTTGGTATAGGTTACTCTTGTGATGTAAACAAGAGTACTGCTGTTAGATACATTCTTTTCATCGACAACTCGAATAAACTGACGGTCAACATGTGCTCTGCGTGGCCTTTAGAGAGGTATAAACTGAAGGGTTCCGACATTGAGTTTGGGCCTAGTGCAGAGGAAGTGGAAGGTATGATGCAAAAGTTAAAAAAACTAAAACTTAACGACGAAAGTAAGAAAGATTTTCACGCATACCTCATCTTAAAGCGTTATGTGAATAATTGAATATGCCAGTGTTACGTACATTATTAAAAGTCGTTATAAGTACAATTGTAATTCTGGTTCTTTTGTATCTGGCGTTTGTTGGTTTTATTATTTTCATATTTAGCGGTAGCTCTATCGAGCATACTATTCCCCAAGAAGTCGGCGGCTCACTAGTATCTCATGGTGAAGAATGGATGGATCATCAATCTTATGGTTACGATGTAGAATACGAAATAATGCCGGACGGTGAGAGTCAATATTACAAAATTGGAAGCTCCTCATGTTCTGGCTGTCAATTTAATACAAACAAGCAAATACTAAAAATTGAAAATCTTTATGTACTTATCGCAGGTGATCGCCATAAGGGAGACAAGTTATTTGCAAGTAAGGATCTTAAGGTTTGGAAAGAATTCATATTTAACAGAGAGCGTCTAATTTCAACATGTAGTATAAATGGAAGTTTCAGAGAAAATTCTTGGCCTGATGAAGTTCATCTAGATAATATGCAAGAACATAGAGCATTATGGAAAAGAAGAGTTGGAACGGGGAAAGAACCGAAGAGTGAAGTATTATCATTCACGTTTAAACTAGATTGGGATAACACCAGAATTGAATGTTTGACCTCAGAGAAAATTCTTGGTGTTAGTTCAAGCAAATAAGCAGCGGTTGGTGTCGCGGTAGCTCACTCGCACGTACGTTCTCTGCCGCTCAATCAAGTGCTATGGGCTATAAAAATGAAATATCTTTTACTAATTGTATTGCTATGTTTAACATCTTGCGCTTCAACGGAAAGAAGTATTGAAACGAGCAATGCTCATGATAATGGCTATGTTAAATTCATAATGGATGTAGATGAAACAGGAGCACCTGTAAATCCAAAAATAATAGAGTCTCACCCGAAAGGTGTGTTTGATAAAATTGCGATTGCTGCACTTTTAAAATGGAAGTTCAAACCAAAGTATGTAGATGGGGTAGCGGTAGTGCAACGTGATCTCAAATACACTATGGAATTCAATGCTGCAGATGAAGAACAGCCATAACAATAAATTGCAAAAAATAAGGCTAAACAGCAGCCTGAGTTTTTGAATTAGGGATTATTCATGAGAGGGAATTTGTTTTGACTGGAGCGTCTTCTATAAAATTTAAGGTTCGTTGCGTATTACAAACAGGACTGCGAAGCGTTGTGATTGCCGAACATCCAGAAGGTGAAACGTTTGAATTTAAACCTGGCGACCTGCTAAACGGAATAGCAGTTAAAGAAATAGGCATTCCGAGAAAGACTGATAAAGATGACAAACAAATGTTCAACTGCCGGAGTTTTACACTAGAAAATGAATTAGACTCAGTGCATTTTAAAGAAGGCGATGTTGTGGAGATTACTAACATCGCTAAAGAAATATATAACAAGGCGCCAAAAATGGACGTCGATAACAACAGCGCTTCTTAGCGAAACGTTAGGCGAAATAATAAAGCAAGGAGAAATAAATGAGCATAGAGCACAACCAATACTATAAAAAAGATTTCAGAACACAAATGATGTTGATTGCACTGCTTCAAATGATAGGCATGATTCTTATTCCGATTGCATTAGTATTAGCATTCTTCAATTGGAAAGTAGCTATTTTAGTAGGCGTTATTGGCATCATTATGTTCTGGAAGTTTGGTGACCTGAATATCACTTTGGGGCATAAGCTAATAACTTTCTCTGGCAGCAAAAAAGTTGACTCTCCTGTCATATATTGCGATATAGAAAGCCCTGAAACAGCCGGTAAGTTTCGCTTTGTGGCGGAAAATATTGGCGGGCTCTACAGAGAAGGCGACGATCTAGTTTTGGGTAGTTTAAATGGAGAGTATCGATGCAAATTTGATAACTTCGACTATGAGATTGTCAACCAGAGCGCTTTGGTTAACTATTTTATTGCCAATATCAACAATAAAAAGTTTGCAATATTTCCAAAATGGGACGGTAACCCCAAGGATCATCCAACTTCACCAGAAAAAGTCGAGTGGGCTCTTAGTAAAATCCAAGAAATGAAACCTAGCAATGTATCTGAAGCAATCTAACAAGTTAGCGCACAACCGCATAATAAATTGCGTTGGACTATCACTGCTTCGCAGAGTCAGCCTGTGGCAAAAGCGTGAGGTGAACTGTGGGAATAAAATCAGCATCGTTTAGCTTGATTACACCAAGATGCGAGTGCTGCAGTGAGCAAGGAGCTCTATGCTTTGCATCGTGCCCCAGTTGTGGATATATCGTTCTTATTTGTGATGAGGTAGGAACAACCTTTCCGGATCCGAGCAACTTGGAATATGCGATTTACGGCGCACTTGATGAGCCTAATAGTAATTGTCCCAAATGTGGAAAAATTCATTTCTCGAAATTTGAGAATAGTTCTGGAGAGGAAATTCAGGACTTGGGTTATAAAACATCGGAGTACGAGTAGTGTCACCAAAAAAAGCTTAAGGCGTTGGACGAAGTAGAGCGCCGGCCCCTAGCCTAGGTGTTAAGCGAGGGAGCAGCGAATGCGTAAGGTTCAATTACTTATTGTTTTGGAAAGAATAAGAGGGTTAGCGCTACAGCTCGCGTCTATTAGGCGAGCGTTCTTTGTATCGTATTCGAGTCAATTTAAAAAGATTTGCTCAATCATCGATAAGGTGTTTCTTGCACTTATAACGCATCGCTCTGAAGCTTATTCCCAACAACTCTGCGGCAGCGGTTTTGTTCCCCTTTGTTTGTTCAAGAGCACTCAGTAGTTCTTGGCGTTCTATGGTTTCTAAATACTCATCTAATGATTGACTTTTTCTTTGGCTTTGCACTGTATCGTGACTTTGCGCTTTTGCCGCTGAGTGTAGAAAGATATCGTCAACGGTGATCATTTCACCGCTCGATAAGGTAATCGCTCGCTCAATGATGTTTTCTAGTTCTCTGATATTTCCCGGGAAGCTGTAGCTTTCTAAAGTCTCTAGTACTTTAGGATCTATTTTCGGTGGCTCTATATCATTTCTATTTGAAAGCTGCTTAATGAAATGTGACACCAACTCAGGAATATCTTTAGAGCGATCTCTTAATGCTGGAACCTGCACCTCGATAACATTGATTCGATAAAACAAGTCTTGGCGAAATAAGTTCTCAGAAACTAGCTTTGCTAGATTTTTGTGAGAGGCCGACAGCAAACGAACATCGACGGGTATCTCTACTTCAGAGCCGACTGGTCGAACGCTTCTTTCTTGAATCGCGCGCAATAATTTAACCTGCATTGGCATAGGCAAGTCAGCGATTTCATCTAAGAACAAAGTACCACCATCGGCCGCTTTGAATAAGCCTTCTTTGTCACTGGAAGCACCTGTGAAGCTTCCTTTCTTGTGACCAAAGAACTCGCTTTCCATTAATTCATTGGGTATGGCTCCACAGTTTATCGCAATGAATGGTTGACTCTTTCTTGGGCTATTTTCATGAATTAAATTCGCGACTAACTCTTTACCGGTACCAGACTCGCCTTTGATATAAACAGGCGCTTGGCTCTTGGCAACTTTAAGGATAATTTGTTTGAGAGATTCAACTTCGGGAGTTTGTCCAATTAATCGTGATAAACCTGGGTTAGCCTTCGAGTCGGAATGGCTTTGAACCGTTGAGACATTTAAAGCACTGTTAATGACCGCCCTAAGATTTGCCAAGTCGACCGGTTTCGAAATAAAGTCGAACGCGCCACGCTTCATGGCTTCAATTGCAGTTTCCATATTTCCGTGAGCTGTAATAACGGCAATCGGAGAGTCTGGCTGTCGTTCAATAAAGTAATCCACCAGTGTTAAGCCATTGCCATCGGGAAGCCGCATATCAGTTAGGCAGAGGCGATAATCATTTTGGTCGATTTTTGTTTTTGCTGAGGCAACATTATGTGCTGTATCACACTCGATACCCATCCGGTTGAGAGTGATGCTGAGAAGTTTTAATAAATCGGGTTCATCGTCAATAATTAAGACTTTGTTGTTATTCATTTTACTCAACTCTTGCAAAGGTTATTCGAAAGCAACTTCCTCCAGAAGGTACTGGAATATAGTCTAGTTGTGATTGATTCGCTTCGCATAACTCTTTCGAAACGTATAGCCCTAATCCAGTGCCTTTACTGCTGGTTGTGAAGAAAGGCTCGAAAATGTTTTGTGCGACTTCATTGGTAATTCCTTCACCGCGGTCAATGACATCTAAGAAAACTCGTTGGCTTTTAAAATTAACTCCAGCAACCAAGCTCAATTGCGCTTTTCCAGTATGTTCTTTCGAATATCTCAGTCCGTTTTCAGATAAATTGGTGACAACTTGTCTAAGCTGAGATACATCAAAGTTAACTTCTAAGTCAGTAGGATTCACATCCGTAAAAATTTCTAGCGTTTCTTTTGAGTTACGGTTTAACTCCTGAACTAGGCTATCGATAAATGGTTTGAGCTTAAATGTTTGAGCGTCAGAGATTTTTCTCTGCGATAGTTGCATGATATTTTCAATAATGGCGTTGATTCTGATGGAGTTGCTTTGAATCATATCCACTAACTTTCGATCGGGCGTCGTTAATTCGGGAGACTCAATAAGTAGTTGTGCTGCATGGCTCATGGCACCAAGGGGATTTCTAATCTCGTGTGCAATACTTGCGGTTAGACGTCCCAACGATGCTAACTTTAAATTTTGCGCTTGCTGACGCATCGGCGTCGTGTCTTCTGCAAAAATAATCACTTGATTTTTGTCGCCGTCAATGTCGGTTAGTTTGATGGCTATTTTACTGCCGGTAGGGGAGTGTCGGAAACTCGAAAAAGCATGCCCTGATTGCTTCCAATGTTTAACGATTCTGTCGAGCTCAGGACTAACCAGTTTTAAATATTGTCCTTGAACGTGCTCTGGCATATCAAGTAACTGCCAAGCAGCGGTGTTAATAAATTGAATACGCAATTGCTGGTTAATCACGATCACGCCCGTTTTCATGAACTGAATAATTTTTTCGTTCATGGCTTCCATATTGGCGAGGTCGATGCTGGTGGTTTCAGCTTCTAATTCGCTTTGTCGAAGTCTTCGCGCCGTGAGCAGAGCGAATAAAGAAGTTGCAAAGAATGTAGCGCCGAGTAGGCCTGCCTGAGTGACTGAGTCAAAGTTAGAGATGCCGGCCAAGTTAAGATAAATCGCCTCTCCGAGTACGGCGGCTGTTGCAATAGCGGCAAAAACTATAGAGCTGGTTCTTTCAACGAGTAGACAAGCGGTAGTGACTGAAACGGCCATTAAAATGCCAAGACCGGTCGTTAGACCACCGCTTGCATGCATTAAGAGGGTTAATAAAATAATATCTACGAAGACTTGTAGCTCAACTAAAATTCGAAAGCGGTCGTTGAGCGTTTGATTCAAAAAGTAGAATAAAAAGCCAGACAGTAAATACGCAATCGATGACCAGTGGAACAGCCCGGGTAAGGACTGTTCTGTAATGATACTCGTCGCGCGAAATTGGAACAAAAGAATCAACGAAATCGCAACGATGACTCGATACAGCGTATAAATCTGCAGAGCGCGCTTAGACGTGTTTAAATGTTCGGTTTTTAGTTGATTGCTCATTATCGTCGATTGACTGGTTGCTCACTCATGTTAATGAAAACAAGATACTTTGAATTCTCACTAATTGAAAGTACCTTTTTGGTGCAGTGACAACTTTGCTAGCCGCTATGAAACTGCTTTAAAATGAGTATAATACAGCAAATATTGATAGAACGATGCTTGAGCAGATCCTAAGCAATAAAGACCAGTCGGTCGTAGTTGTTGAAGACGTTTTTTACGTTCTAGAGTGTATTTTTGAGCTTATCGTTTAACGGCCATCAAAGAGTGAGAGCCATGAATCAAAAGCAGATTGTTGAAGAGTTAAAAGTATTACCAAAAATCGACGTTAAGTATGAAATTGAACGGCGAACTCAGTTTATCAAACAACAATTAGTGAATGCAGGCTGTAAGACCTTAGTGTTGGGGATTAGCGGTGGAATAGACTCTGCAACGCTCGGCAAACTGGCACAGCGAGCAGTTAATGAATTAAATAACGATTTCCCCAAGGCAAATTTTCAGTTTATTGCGGTACGATTACCCTATGGTACTCAACAAGACGAGCATGAAGCAATGATGGCGGTTGAGTTCATTGAGCCTACGAAAACCTTGGTGGTCAACATTAAACCGAGTGTAGATGCATTAAATGAGCAAGTCGTTAATGCTTTGGATAATAATCATATGCATCCCAAAGATGAGTCAAAAATTGATTATGCAAAAGGGAATGTTAAAGCGCGAGCTCGAATGGTTGCGCAGTACGAGATTGCAGGCATTTTAGGTGGCATGGTGTTAGGAACCGATCATTCCGCTGAAAATTTGACCGGCTTTTTCACTAAGTGGGGCGATGGTGCCTGTGACTTAATTCCATTATTCGGGCTAAATAAACGTCAAGTTCGTCAAGTTGCCGCTCAACTAGGCGCTCCTGAAGTCTTAATTGTTAAGCCACCAACGGCCGATCTTGAATGTCTTGATCCTGGTAAACACGATGAGCACGCACTAGGGCTAACGTATGACCAGATTGATGACTTTTTAGAAGGCAAGGTGATTGAGCAAGAAGCGCATGATCGGTTAATTGAGGTTTTCCTGAATACACAACATAAACGTCAACCAATTCCGACAATTTATGACATGTTTCAAGAGTAAGTTTACTTTGAATTGCGTTTTTAATAATTAAGAGCCGCCTGTTGGCTCAGTTTAACCATTGGAATGACATCATGAAAAAGATTGAGGCGATAATTAAGCCATTTAAACTTGACGATGTAAGAGAAGCGCTTGGAGAACTTGGTGTGAACGGAATGACGGTCACCGAGGTTAAAGGGTTTGGTCGTCAAAAAGGGCATACTGAGCTTTATCGAGGAGCCGAGTATATGGTCGACTTTCTTCCTAAAGTTAAGGTAGAGGTGGTGGTTTCTGATGATCAAGTCGATGGATGTGTCGAAAGTATTCTCGAAGTTGCTAAGACTGGCAAAATTGGTGACGGCAAAATTTTTATTAGTGAAGTAGAAAAAGCGATTCGTATTCGAACGGGTGAAGTTGACGACGAAGCACTGTGATTTGCAAGGCCGCCGAAAGATTGGCAGCGTAAACAATGATAATAAAAAGCCCCGAAATCGGGGCTTTTTTGTGCTTAACGCTTATGTACTTACCTGATCACTAAAGTACTTGTTTCGCTTTTTCAGGGTAGTTTAACTTGAGTATATTCCGCGCCTTATTTGATAACTCAGGTAATTGTAAAATGTCGTAAGCAGTAACCATAACAATCAATGCGTCAGGAATAGCGTCTGTTTTCGGATAATGTTCAACAACGTAGCGAGCACGGTTGGCAGCAGCTATATAAGATTGTCTTTCCATGTAGTACTTAGCAACATGCAGTTCATAACGTGCAAGTCGGTTACGTAAAAATATCATGCGCTGACGGGCTTCTTCAGCGTATTTACTCTTAGGGAACTTTCTAACCAGCTCGGCAAAATCATTGAATGCCGTTCTCGCGGTCGTTGCATCGCGCTCAGATAAGTCTGCTGACAGCAATTCTTTGAAAAAACCTATCTCAGCAGAAAAGTTAATGCGACCTTTCATATAGTAGGCGTAATCAACATCTGGATGATTAGGGTTTTGGCGGATAAATCTGTCTGCTGCCGCGGTCGCACTGGCCGTGTCTCGAACTTTGAAGTACGCATAAATCAGAGATAACTGCGCTTGGTGAGAATTAGGTCCGAAAGGGTAGAGACTGTCGAGTTGTTCTAGCTGTTTAATCGCGGTTTGATAGTTACCCGATCGCAGAGCGGTTTGTGACTTTTCATATAATGTGAAGTAGTCATCCGCAAGCGGAACCTTTACATCATCTGGTGACGTGCTGGCACAAGAAGTAATCAGTAAGCTGCCAGTTATTAAAATAATCAGGTAAAAGTTTTTCATACTCGTTAATTGTTCGTTAGAATTCATGTTTCCAATAGGCCTCATTCTACCGGAGCCTAGGGTTAAGTCCAATGACTTTCTACCATAGCTCTTAGGATCGAACCCGGTGTTGGTGTTAATTGAGTCACTAAAAATCGATAATCGCATATGCATTTGATGCAATGCTTATTAACGTAACGAGCAGCCATTTGTTGCTTGACGGGTACGTTAGCCACTGGTTACCGTGATTTTAGTTGGTAATTGTTTGCCACAAGGCATCTAGTTAAGAGAGGCGAAGGCTCGAAAGGTTCCTTCGAAGGCAGAAAATATGTCAAAACAGCACTATTTCCAAGAGTTTCAGCTTGCTTCAACGGCGATCGGGCAGCGGCTTGATCAAGCTATTGCGGAGCACTGTGAGGATGTCTCTCGTTCAAAGTTACAAGACTGGATTAAAAAAGGCTTGGTGTCCGTCGATGGTCAAGTTATGACCAAGGGGCGCCAAAAAGTGGTTGGCGGCGAACAAATTCGTATTGATGCAGAAATTGAGGTGGCCGGTGAATGGGAAGCGCAAGACATCCCTTTAGATATTCAATACCAAGATTCACACCTGTTGGTCATCAATAAACCTGCCGGTCTTGTGGTGCACCCGGCCGCAGGCAATCGAGACGGTACGCTTGTTAATGCTCTGTTGTTTTTCGATGAAAACCTAAGGCATTTACCGCGCGCAGGAATCGTGCATCGCCTTGATAAAGACACCAGTGGGTTGCTGGTGGTGGCTCGAACCTTAGAGGCTCACACTAAGCTTGTTGAACAGTTGCAGCAAAGAGCCTTCGAGCGTGAATATCAATGCATTTGCCATGGGCAAATGGTCTCTGGCGGAACCATAGAAGCACCAATCGGACGTCATCCGACGAGCCGTTTGCAAATGGCGGTGGTTCCTAACGGAAAAGAAGCGATTACACACTACCGTCTAAGAGATAAATTTAATAACTTCACCCATTTAAAGGTCAATTTAGAGACCGGTCGGACCCATCAGATTCGCGTTCATATGGCCTACCTGAAATACCCGTTGGTAGGCGATGCCTTGTATGGTAAACACAATTTTATACCCAGCGGTTCCTCTGATGAGTTGAAAGAAGCCATTCGTGGATTTCGTCGTCAGGCGTTGCACGCGCGAAAGCTCGGTCTTGAGCATCCGGTCAGCGGAGAATTCCTACATTGGGAAGTTGAAGCGCCCGCAGATTATCAACATCTGTTATCGGTCATAGAACAAGAGAATGGACGAGTGTAAGTATGCATGTGGTTCGAGCTAACTGGTCATTCGAAGGTGTTCATGCGTTCACAACGACTCGATTAGGGGGCGCTAGTGAAACGCCTTATGATAGTTTCAACCTTGCCATGCATGTGGGTGACGATGCTCACTGCGTGACAAAAAACCGTCGGCTTTTGGTTGGTAAATATCAGTTGCCTGAAGAACCGCTGTGGTTAAATCAAACGCACTCAACTCAGGTCGTTTGTCTCGATAACCAAACAGCGATTAGCGTTCCTTCGGATGCTTGTTTTACACGCAACACAAAGCGTGTTTGTGCCGTGATGACAGCTGATTGCCTGCCCATTCTACTGGTCGACTCCAAACGACAATGGGTGGGCGCTGTTCATGCCGGTTGGCGCGGACTGGCCGATGGAATTATCGAACAGTTTCTTGACACCGTTCAACCAACCTCCCCAACAGCCGCTTGGATAGGACCTGCGATAAGCCAACCATGTTTTGAAGTACAGCAAGACGTCGTTGATTACTTTACCTCAATCGATTCAAGCTATGAGCGTTTCTTTATTCGACACAGCGAAGGCTACTGGGGAGATCTGGTTGGTATTGCAGAGGATAAGTTACGTCAAGCGACTGTTAACGTGTTTAAAAGCAATCATTGCACCTATCGAGAAAACGAGTTTTTCTCTTATCGGCGTGATGGCACTACTGGTCGAATGGCCAGTTTAATTTGGATGGAGTAAGTCGTGGCCGTTGAGTGGTATGTGGTGATCGCAGTTGTCGCCAGTTTCGGAATATTTGTTGCTGTCGGATTAATGGCTAATAAAGCTAACTGGGGATTTTGGCTAACCAATGCCATCGATGGTTGGATTCGAATCTTTTGTCGCGGTTATCATCGCCTAGATGGGGACAATATAAACTTACCGGAAAATGGGGGGGCCATTGTCATTGCGAATCATATTTCAGGTCTTGATCCCTTTTTACTGATCGCTTCATCGCATCGACCATTACGGTTTTTAATTGCCAAGGAAGAGTACGAACGTTTTGGGTTAACTTGGTTATTTAAGTTAGCGAAGTGTATTCCGGTAGACCGCTCAGGCCGGGTCGATAAAGCGTTTCGAGAGGTGATTCGCTGTGTTAATCAAGGTGATGTCGTTGCGTTATTCCCTCATGGTAAAATTCATTTAGACTCAGAAGAAAGAGTTCACATCAAACCTGGGTTGCGTAAATTGGTTCATAAATTGTCGTGTACCGTATACCCATCGAGAATCGAAGGCGTTCGCGGTCAAGGAAGTGTTTTTACCGGCGTCGTGCTGCGCGGTCGAGCGCGTTTAACCTCGTTTCCACCATTTGATGCACCTCAATTTGAAACGTCGGATATCGATCTTGAAATAGGCGCTTTACTGCTCGGACGAAAAGTAGTCTCTGAATAAATTAATCCCGTCATATCGCAAATTCATCTATTGAATTTACTTGAATAGCCCCAATTTTAATAGGAGATTAAATTTTATACGGGGTCAATCCAATGCGAATGGACAAACTCACCAGTAAATTTCAACTGGCCATTGCCGATGCTCAGTCGTTGGCAGTTGGCCGTGACCACCAGTTCATTGAGCCGCTGCATTTGATGGTGGCACTGTTAAACCAAGAAGGTGGCACGGTTCGGCCATTGTTAACCAAAGCGTCGATCAATGTGCACCAGCTACGATCGCAATTGCTCGAAGCGCTCGATCAGCTACCGCAGGTGTCTGGGCACGAGGGAGATATTCATATCTCTAACGATTTAGCGCGTTTGCTGAATCAATGTGACAAGTTATCTCAACAACGTAAAGATCAATATATTTCATCTGAGCTATTCGTTTTGGCGGCACTGACCGATAAAGGTGCTCTGGGTAAAATTTTAAAAGATCTCGGAGCGCAACATGAGGTCATTGAACAGGCGATTAATGATGTTCGTGGCGGACAAGCGATTGATGACCCAAATGCCGAAGAGCAACGCCAAGCGTTAGAGAAATACACCGTCGACCTAACCGAGCGCGCTGAGCAAGGTAAGCTCGATCCGGTGATTGGTCGTGATGATGAAATACGAAGAACCATTCAAGTATTACAACGACGCTCGAAGAATAATCCAGTCTTAATTGGAGAACCAGGTGTCGGAAAAACGGCCATTGTTGAGGGGCTGGCACAACGTATTGTGAATGGTGAAGTGCCAGAAGGCTTAAAAAATAAACGCGTATTGTCGATGGACATGGGAGCGTTAATTGCCGGAGCAAAATTTCGCGGTGAATTTGAAGAGCGCTTAAAAGCGGTTCTTAATGATTTAGCGAAGCAAGAAGGGCGCATCATTCTATTTATTGATGAGTTGCACACCATGGTTGGTGCCGGAAAGGCCGATGGTGCAATGGATGCTGGAAATATGCTCAAGCCTGCCCTCGCAAGAGGCGAGTTGCACTGCGTGGGCGCTACGACGCTCGATGAGTATCGAAAATACATTGAGAAAGATGCTGCCTTAGAGCGTCGCTTCCAAAAAGTACAAGTTGACGAGCCCAGTGTTGAAGACACGATTGCGATTCTTCGCGGGTTGAAAGAGCGTTACGAAGTTCATCATGGAGTAGAAATTACCGATCCAGCGATCGTCAGTGCCGCGACCTTGTCGCATCGTTATATTTCTGATCGACAGTTACCAGACAAAGCCATTGACTTGATTGATGAAGCGGCAAGCCGAATTCGTATGGAGATAGACTCAAAGCCAGAAGAGATGGATAAATTAGAGCGACGCATGATTCAATTGAAGATTCAACGCGAAGCTCTCAAGAAAGAAAAAGATGACAGTTCCATCAAGCGCTTGGCGGACTTAGAAGAGCAAATCGATGAACTTGAGAGAGATTTTTCAGAGCTCAATGAAATCTGGACAGCTGAAAAAGCTGCGCTGCAAGGAACGACTCACATCAAAACAGAATTAGAGCGAGCTCGGTTGGAGCTTGAGGCGGCGAGCCGGGCCAGTGATCTTGGTCGAATGAGTGAGCTTCAATACGGTAAAATTCCTGAGCTTGAAAAGCAGCTTGATATGGCCACTCAAGTCGAAATGCAAGACATGACGTTGCTGCGTAACAAGGTCTCGGACAACGAAATTGCTGAAGTGGTTTCGAAGTGGACTGGCATTCCGGTGTCAAAAATGCTGGAAGGCGAGCGAGAAAAATTGCTCAAGATCGAAGAAGGATTGCACCAACGAGTCGTTGGTCAAGAAGAAGCGGTCACTGCGGTGGCCAATGCTATTCGTCGATCTCGAGCTGGCTTAGCGGATCCAAACCGACCAAATGGTTCATTTCTCTTTCTTGGACCAACGGGGGTTGGTAAGACAGAACTGTGTAAGTCGCTCGCCGAGTTTCTGTTTGATAGCGAAGACGCCATGGTTCGTGTCGATATGTCTGAGTTTATGGAAAAACATTCAGTATCGCGCTTGATCGGCGCTCCTCCAGGATACGTCGGCTATGATCAGGGAGGCTATTTAACCGAGGCAGTTCGACGCAAACCCTATTCGGTTATTTTGCTCGATGAAGTTGAAAAAGCACACCCAGACGTTTTCAACGTGCTGTTGCAAGTGTTGGAAGATGGCCGACTAACCGATGGGCAAGGTCGTACGGTAGATTTTAGAAATACAGTGGTGGTGATGACCTCTAACCTAGGTTCAGACGTCATTATGGAGGCTTCCGGCACCGGAGATTATGCCGCCATTAAGACAAAAATTATGGAAGTGATTGGTCAGTTTTTCCGACCAGAGTTTATTAACCGAGTCGATGAAACGGTTGTTTTCCACTCGCTTCCTGAGTCGGCAGTGAAAGCCATTGCGAAGATTCAAATGAAAAACTTAACGGCTCGCTTAGCGGAGCACAATTTGCAGCTTGAAGTGGATGAAGATGCTTTAACGCTGATTGCTGAGCGTGGTTTTGATCCTGTGTATGGTGCTCGACCTTTGAAGCGAGCGATTCAACAGTGGTTAGAAAATCCGTTAGCGAATAATATACTTGAAGGTAAATACCATGCCGGAGATGTTATTCAAGTTCAACGTGAGGGCGATGAAATCGTATTTCACTAAACATAAAAAAAGCGAGCCTCGGCTCGCTTTTTAATTCGGTCTCTAGCGCGCTACTTTTTCTTAGCGTCATTTGACTCTTCACAAAACTGCTTAATCTTCTCTTGCATCTCAGCTTTCTTCTTTTCTCGCTCTTCCTCGGTCATTTGGCGAGCTTCTCCGTCTTCTCCGGTGATTTTAATGCGCGTTGCGGTTTCTAACGTCTTCATATTGGCTTTGGCAATTTTGCACGCTTGGTTCATTTGCTGCTGTGCTTTATCAAGTTGCTCTCGAACATTACTGTTGTCCTGTTCTTTCGCTTCCATTTTTTCTGTGATTGGCGTCGGTGCATTGCCTTTTGAGTCGCGTACTTTGATACGCTCGTAAGGAACTCCTTTGGGTGGTCGGTCACCGTATTTAATGTTGCCGTCAGCATCTTTCCATTTATAGAGAACACCCGATGCGGCAAAAACGCTGAGTCCGAATACAGCAATGCTGGTGAGCAACCATGTTTTAATCATTACCAAAAACCTTTAAATTCAAAGTGATATTATTAATATAGCGCTTTCAGAGGCTAAAAGTTAAGAGCTACGGAACGAAAAGTTGTAATTATTTGGCCTGGATCTCAGTTTTTAGGGCATTTTCTTGCACAAAGCCCAGTACATACTGGAACATCTCCGATTGCTCGGAGGCTAATTTGGCGTCAACGATGACACACTTTACACCATCGATAACCGCAGGCCTAAGTAGGGGAGAGTAGTACATTCGACGGTTTCGAAAAGTGCATAAACTGCCGCACAGCCGTTCTGCCCAGTCGGACGGCCGAAATTTTTGCCCTGCCTGATTCAATCCGATAATGACCAGTTTTTCGTTGTCTGCCAGTTGCATGATTCAAGTCTTTTCGTTTTGGCGGTTGTTTGCGAGCGTATCTTGACAGAATCTAAGTCTCTGTCAACATCGCTTTGCACGCAGACGCATTTATCATTGAGCAAATACGCGGTACACTAAGTGGTTGATTCAATTTACTATTAGCAATATTAGCAGAGAGCGTTTAAAGCGCTACTAATTGAGACGGTTTTATGACACAAAATGAAGTACCCAAAAAGACGCCCGGACGAGGCATCTACTTATTACCAAACTTACTGACCACTGCAGGACTGTTTGCTGGGTTTTATGCGGTGGTTGCCTCTATGAAAGGGCAGTTTGAGCCAGCAGCCATTGCTATTTTTATTGCCATGATCATGGATGGACTCGATGGACGCGTAGCCAGAATGACCGGCACCCAGTCGGATTTTGGTGCTGAGTATGATTCGATGGCCGATATTGTTTCTTTTGGAATAGCTCCCGCGTTGGTCACTTATAATTGGGCTCTAGCCGATCAGGGCAAACTCGGCTGGTTAGCTGCGTTTGTTTTTGTTGCCGGTGGCGCTCTTCGCTTAGCTAGGTTCAACACACAAATTGGAATTGCTGACAAAAAGTATTTTCAAGGGTTGGCAATTCCATCGGCTGCGGCAATTCTTGCCGGAATGGTTTGGCTAGGCGTTGACCTATCGGTGGATGGTAAAGTCTACGGGTTTTGGATTTCAATAGTGACCATCTTACTTGGCTTGGCAATGGTAAGTAACTTGCGATATTACAGTTTCAAAGAAGTTAACTGGCGCGGAAAAGTCCCCTTCATTGCCGTTTTGGTGATTGTATTGGTCTTTGTACTGATCGCTTATCAACCCCCGGTCGTTTTGTTCACGGTATTTGGTGGATACGCATTAAGTGGGCCAATTATGACGTTGTGGCAAAAACGAAATTTGATGCTTCGTCGACAAAAACGAGTGAAATCAGTTGATGTTGAAGAGAGCGTTGCAGAATCTTCCAATGGTGTTGAAGAAGAAGAGACCAAGCCCTCCTGATTATTTTCAGTCCTGACGCTTTCAGTCAATGGCGCCTATAGAAATGCAGGTGAGTCGATTAGACTTGCCTGCATGGTCAACTAGTCAGGCGTTATAAAAACTCTAGCGGTCAGTCTTTTTCGTATAAGTGTGTAACAGTCACAGGGAATGTGCGTCTAAACTGTAAGATGAATGGCTCCCTGCTCACAACCGCTGGATGACACATGCTTATTAAGAACTCAAAATCGCGACCAAACTATGACCATCCTGAGAATGACGTTATTTCTGAAGGTCTGTACCAAAATCGTCGACAATTTCTTAAAGGGTTAGCACTCAGTGCGGTTGCTCCTTCATTAGTTAGGGCTGAGACTGATCCATTCTCCACTGTAGAAAAACTCACTTCTGAATATTCGGTGACTCACTATAACAACTTCTATGAGTTTTCTTTGAGTAAAGAGGGGCCTGCAAAGCTCGCTAAAGATTTTCAACCGTTACCTTGGCAGGTGGCGATTGAAGGTGAGGTTGAGAAACCCATTACTTTGGGGTTCGAAGATGTATTAAAGAAGACTCAACAACGAGAGAGAATCTATCGTTTACGTTGCGTCGAAGCATGGTCGATGGTTATTCCATGGAGAGGCTTTGAGCTCAGAGAGCTTTTGTCACTCGCTAGACCAACATCTAAAGCGAAGTTTGTACAGTTTGAAACGCTCTATGATCCAGAAAGAATGCCTGGGCAAAGGCGAGGAGCACTGGGATTTTTTAGTCTTGATTGGCCGTATGTCGAAGGATTACGAATCGATGAGGCCATGCATCCCCTTACGATTCTGGCAACGGGCGTGTTTGATAAATCATTACCTAATCAAAATGGAGCACCATTGCGTCTTGTTGTGCCTTGGAAGTATGGGTTCAAAAGCATCAAATCAATTGTAAAGATAAAGCTAGTAGAAAAGATGCCTGTAAATACTTGGCAACAGTCAGCTCCGTCCGAGTATGGCTTCTACGCCAACGTTAACCCTAAAGTTAATCATCCCCGTTGGAGCCAAGCGCAAGAGCGTCGTATTATTGATGAGTCGTTTTTTGGTACCAAACGCATTGAAACTGAAATGTTCAATGGTTACGGCGAGCATGTGGCTGAGTTATATCGCGGATTGGATCTGTCTCGCTGGTATTAAAGATGAGTCGAGTCATTAAAGTTATCGCCCATTTCTGTGCGTGGCTTCCTTTAGCCTATTATATAGTAAGCGCATTCCGGCAGACCCTTGGAGCTGATCCGCAAGAGACACTATTGCATGGTTTAGGCATGTGGAGTTTTTATTTTCTGCTGGGGTCATTATCCATCACGCCGTTAAGGAGATGGTTTCGATGGCACAAGCTAATTAACTACCGTCGTATGCTTGGGCTTTACTTTGCGTTTTACCTCTTCTTACATGTGATCACTTATATATGGCTGTTCTTGGGATGGCAATGGGAGATGATCGGCTCTGAACTGATAAAAAGGCCCTACCTGACTCTGGGAATAGTTGCCTTTGTAATGACCCTCCCTTTAATTGCAACATCAAACCTTTGGGCGCAACGAAAACTGAAACGTCACTGGAAAAGACTTCATCAATTGGTTTACGGCATTGCAATATTAGGTTGGGTACATTATTTCTGGCAGGTCAAAGCCGATCTCAATGAGCCACTTTTATATGGTTTCCTACTTGCTGCTCTATTAATGCCTCGGGTTTGGTGGAAAATTAAGCAAAATCGCCCTGAATTGGCCAAGAATTAAGCATAAAATAGGCGATGTAAAAAAAGTTTAATTTTTTTTATTTTAATGCTTGCCAAGCTTAAATTTATCCTTATAATGCGCGTCTCGCTTGAGGCAACAAGGCCTTTAAACAAAAGAGTTTAAGGCAGTTTTCAAGCGGTTTCACAGGAAGTGAAACAAACTTAAAAATAAGTGTTGACAGGATGTTCTGGTGGCGTATAATTCGCGCCCCAACGTTGAGAAAGCAACGTTAAGTTGAAGCGGCAAGTTCCGGTCAACATGTTCTTTAAAAACTTAGATGAAGTAATCTGTGTGGGCACT